>NZ_JABFNS010000026.1 GCF_013116825.1 Myxococcus xanthus | reverse complement strand
CCACCATCCGCTTCACCATCTCCGCCTTGAATGCATCCGTGTACGACACAGCTACCTGCCTGTACTCGCCCCCGGGGTGGTCAGCTCGGCCGGTCAGCCGAGGCGACAACTTCCCTGACACAGGGGGCTCGCAGCCGTCACGATAGGCGCCGAAGGCTCCGACCTGATCGCCGACGACCACGCATAGAGGCTGGGTCAGCAGCACTTCCGCCAGATGGAAGGCGTCCCAGCCGACCGCAGCGGCCTGATGTGACAGAAGCGAGCGATTCAGACCGTTCGGCTTCTGGCCACGGGACGTGCGATAATAGTCCGTCGCCTCCAACGGGTCGCGATCCGTAACACCGGCCGCACGTGCTTCCTCGACAGAATTAGCCAGCAGATTGTCGACGTGGAGCGGTGCGCCACGTGCCTCGGCGGTCCGCTGCTTGGCCATGGCTTCGAGCGCGGCAATCGGGTTGAGGCCGGTGAAGTTGCCGCGCATCAGGCGACCGTAGTTTGCGCCGGTAACAGTACCCACCGCCTTGATGCGGCGTTCGGTCATTGCCGCGTTGATCGAATATCCGCCACCGCCGCAGATGCCGAGGACGCCGATGCGCTCCTCATCGACGTAGGGGAGCGTCACCAGATAGTCGGCGACATGGCGGAAGTCCTCGACGCGCAGCGTCGGGTCTTCGATGAAGCGCGGCTCGCCGCCACTAGCGCCCTGGAAGCTCGCGTCGAAAGCGATGACGACGAAGCCTTCCTTGGCCAGAGCCACGCCATAGACGTTGCCCGAGGTCTGGTCCTTGCAGCTGCCAATCGGGTGGGCGCTGATGACGGCCGGGTACTTCTTCTTGGAATCGAATCCAGGAGGGAAATGCAGGTCGGCGGCGATGTCCCAGTACATGTCCTTGTTGCGAATCTTCACGGTATCCATGGCGAGTCTCCCTGGCAGCCGGGCGTGCGGCGTCTCTGCATGCCCGCCGCCATCACCGTCAGTCGTTGAAAGGAAGATGCGCCCACGACTGGGTACCTTCAAGAGCACAATTCTGAGCACAGATGTAAGTCCAGATTTACAATCCTCTGATGGAACCATCTCTGCTGCCGTCCCTCGCGTGGTTCGCCCACGTCGCCTCCCACCGTAGCTTCACCAAGGCCGCCGCCAAGATGGGGGTGTCCCGTGCGGCGCTATCCCAGAACCTCAAGGCACTGGAGAAGCAGCTCGGCGTTCGCCTGCTCAACCGCACAACGCGCGACATGTCGCTGACCGAGGAAGGGCAGCACCTGTTCGACGCGCTGCAGCCGTCGCTTGGCTCTATTGAAAGCGCCGTTCGCAGTCTCGGGGAGGCAGTTGGGGAAGCATCCGGCCTGCTGAAGGTCAACACCGCGCGATTGGCAGCCAAGGCGTTGGTCGAACCCTACTTCGGTGAATTCCTCGCGCGCTACCCGAAGCTTTCGCTCGAGCTGGTGATGGACGACGGCCTGTCCAATATCACCGCCAACGGCTGCGACGTCGGCATCCGCCTCGGGCAGCACCTCGCCGAGCACATGGTCGCGGTGCAGATAACGCCGATGCTAGCGATGGCCGTCGTCGGCGCACCGGCGTACTTCGCGCGTCGGCGTCCGCCGAAGACGCCAGCCGACCTCGTCCATCACAACTGCCTCAACTACCGCCACACAGGCAGCGGCGCGCTCTACAAATGGGAATTCACGTCACCCGGCGGCGGCGGCCACGACTTCTCGATGGAAACGAAGGGCAACCTCATTACCAACGACGACGACAGCATGCTGCGCGCCGCGCTGCAGGGGGTCGGCCTGATTCAGCACATCGACATCGTCGTGCGGAAGCACCTCGACGACGGCAGTCTAGTGCGCGTTCTGCAACCCTGGTGCCCACCGTTTCCGGGGTTCTACCTCTACATTCCTTCACGCAAGCAGATGCCGAAGAAGACACAGGCGCTGATTGATTTCCTTGTGGAGAAGCGAAAGCAGTGGGAGAGGAGAACATAATCTCTCACGGGCACAATTCGGCAGATGATAGCCAACTACGCCTGTGCCTCCCTCATCCGCGTCCGCTTAACGTCATGGAGAAAAGCGGAGCAAAACCAAGGGCCTGAGTGCAGCCGAGCAGGCAGGTCCGCCCAAACAGGGTGGCCAGGAACATTCTTCCGGCATGAAGAAGAACACGCCGAGGACGCAGGTGGCGGAGGGACTGCGAGCGCTGGTGTCGGCCGAGGACATCCTGGAGGCGGCGCGGCGGTTGGGCGCGTTGCAGCGCCGGCGCAAGGTGGACTTGGGCCCGGCACGCTCACCTTCATGGACCTGGGATACACGGACACCGGCCGCTTCCTCGATGCGATTGAGGCCGGAGCCCATTTCCTGGTGCGGCTGAAGGCCCAGCATGACCCGAAGGTGCTGCGGGTGCACGTGGGCAAGGGCGAGCGCGTACGGGCGCGTGGCATGCGCCTGACGGATGCGCTGCTGCAGGGCGTGCTGCGAGAGGATGGCGGAGTCATCGACGTGGACGTGCAACTAGAGAAGCAGGGGCGCACGGCCTCGGCGCGGGTGGTGGCGGTGCAAGGGCCCGAGGGCGAGCGGCGCTGGTATTTGACGACGGTAGGCCGCGACGTGTTGACAGCCCTGGAGGTGGCCGAGGCCTACCGCCTGCGCTGGAGGGTGGAGCTTCTCTTCAAAGCCCTCAAATCCGGTGTGGGACTGACGGCGCTGCGCGCCACGCGGCTTGGTGCGGTGCTCTCGTTGGTGTACGCCAAGGTGATGGCCCTGGCCCTCTCGCGCCTCCGGGAATTCTCGATGCAGCACAAGGTCGGCGAGTCGGGCCAACAGCAGGTGACGGGGCGGCTCGCGAGGGTGCTGGCATTGACCCGCTGCGCCCCACTGCTGCTGTCCCATGCGATGATGAGCCGGGGCGTGACGCTGGAGCAATTGGAGGAGCGTATCCTCCTCATCGCGGAGGTGACCGCCCGTTCACGCCAGCAACGTCGCGAGCGTGAACGACGCAGGCGCGAAGCTTCCCTCGGGAGCGGCCGCTAAACCGGAAGCGGATGGTGCTAGCCCAGAGGCACCGACAACAGCTCCCGCTGACACGTCACGTAGAGCGTCCGGTCGTGCACCAGCAGGCCGCCCAGGTCGGCGTGGCCGACGTCGTACACGGCGAGGCACTCGGTGGAGTCGAGCGACCAGACACGCACGGTGCCATCGGAGCTCCCGGTGCACAGCAGCCCGCGCGAGGGCTCCACCGCGACGAAGTCCACCCAGTGCGCATGGCCCTGCCATTGCCGCACGACACGGCCGGTGCGGCTGTGGAACATGCGGGCCACGAAGTCCCAGGACCCGCAGAGGAGGTGCTCTCCGTCGGGGTGCCAGGCCAGCGCCCGGAGGGTGTTCGACGGACGATTCCATACGATGCCGAGCTGATTCTTGCGCTCGGCGCCAAGGGGCTCATGGCGCGCGGTGGCCATGCGCAGGTGGAAGAGGGCGCGGACGTTGAGCGTGATGCCTTCGAGCAGGTGCACGGCGCCGTTGCTTCCGCCCACGGCGACGAGGCCCCGGGCGGGCGCATGCGCGAGCGCGTAGAGCGGTCCGGTCTCCAGCGTGCGCAGGTTCTCGCCCGTCCATGCGTCCCACAGCCGCGCGCTGCTGTCGGCGCTGATGGAGACGACGCGGTCCTCGCTGACGACCGCGGCGGCCTGGACCTCCTCTCCGTGGCCCTCGAAGGTCTGCACGCGTCGCCAGTCCTTGGCGTCCCAGACGGCGAGGCCACGGATCTTGTGCGCCTCGAGCACGCGGCCCAGCTCGGCTTCACCCGCCAGCCGGAACCAGGGCTCTCCATTCCGACAGATGGCGCCCGTCTTCAGGACCCGCGTGCACTCACCGGTCGCCAGACTCCAGAGGAAGATGCGCCCGCGCCCGTTCGCGGCGATGTGACGCCCGTCGGGCCACAGCATCGGCGCCCCGAGCGGATCTCCGTTGAGTTCGCCCGCATCCAGCCACTGGGGATAACGGCGCCACATCGCTTCAGTCTAGACCGTGTCCGCAAACTCGAGCCAGAGACGAATGGAGCCGGTGAGTACCATCGCCAGGTAATTGGCGGCGCGCTTCTCGTAGCGCGGCGCCACGCGTCGGCTCTGCTTCAGGGGATTGAAGAGACACTCCACGCGGCAGCGTTTACGGTAGTCCGAGTGGCGGAAGGAGCGCAGGCGGGACGGGTTGGAGCGGGTACGGATGCCAACCTGCACGCGGTGCTCACGACACCACGCGCGCTGACTGCCGTAGCTGTAGCTGTGTCTCCCAGGATTTGAGCGCTGATTCATGAGTTCGTCGAGGCGAGTGAGCGCGGCGCGCACGTGCATCGTTCTGCCTTGGCCGGCGAAGCTTGAGACCGGGCTGCTGGCACCCGGCCGGGCCCGCGTCACCACGGAAGCAGGCTGTGAAGAAGAGTCGGTTCAGCGAAGAGCAGAGGGTCGCCATGCTGCGCGAGGCGAGCGGCCACCCGTGCCGAGCCCCGCAGCTCTCCATCAATGGAACCGTCCGGTGTCTCTATCCCAAATTCAGTCGCTGCGTCATGAGGGCATCAAGGCCACTTGCGGCAGTGCGTCAATGCGAGTGAGCGAGGCGCGCGCAAGGTCGTCTGCCCTGACTGGACGCCTCATGTTTCACATCCAACCTTCTGCCCTCTCCACCGGGGGGCCAAGCCCATCGGTTTCAACCTTGGGGCGGGGAACACGGTAAACGCCGCCTTCGCCCGGCTCACCCGCAAGCCCATACCCGCCAATGTCCTCCAGGATGCCTTCTCCCGCATGGAGCCCAGGCTGGCCGCGGTGCCCTCCGTGCTCGCCACCGCCGCGGCCCACGCGAAGGAGCCGGGCTTCATCCCCGACGCCGGCATCCAGGGCCTGGTCGCCCTGAGCGTCCTGGACGAGGTGCGCGGCGCGGCGAAGCAATAGGCGCCTGCTACCATCGATGGATGACAAACCACCTCGCCTGCATCGGAATCCACGCGAACGACAAGGCGGCATTCGGGCACGTCATGGATTCCCTGCTGGAGCACACCACGACCGCGGGCACGACGCGCGACCACGAGTTGAAGGTGTGGTCCGACGCTTCGGGTGCGAGCTACAGCTTCGTCTTCAACCACGCGGGCAAGGTGCAGTGCGCCACCCCGGGCTTCCGGGCGGAGTCGCGCCTGCGGGTCCGCGCCACCGGCTTTGCCGCCCACAAGAGCTGCCGCTTCTGCGACCCACTGGAGGCCGAGCTGGAGGACTCCGAAGGCCATGTCCTCTACCCATTCGCCACGCAGCTCGATGACCTCGTGCTGGTGCGCGAGTGCATCCAGACCGGCATCGTGCTGGAGCTGGCGCCGTGCGCCTTCGCCGAGTCGCTGCAGGCTTGGCCGGACAAGGCGGCCTACGAGGCCTCGCGCAAGCCGGGGAAGGCGCTGCTGGGCTCGCAGTTCTTCATCCCCAACCCTGCCTCGCTCATGTCGAAGGACAGCCCTCCTCCGCCCGTCAAGCCCCGAGCCCACTTCACCGGGCACGTCGAGGCCGCGGACGTGCGCACCAACGGCGTCACCGGCCACCCGTTCCAGCACGCCCTCGTGCGGACCTATGGAGGCACTTATGACGTCCTCGCGGCGGCCGACGAGGCGACGCCCCGGCTGCGGCCCGGCAACATCGTGAGGGGGACCTTCTGGCTGGTGGCGCGCGTGACGGCGGGGCTGGGCTGAACCCGGCCGCGAGAGTGGCCATGACCTTGCGCAGGAAGGGCACCAGTCCCTTGACGATGGGAAGCAGGTCCCTGTTGCCGCACCGGGTTGTTGAGACACCAGGTTGGTCGTCATCAGGCCGCTTGCTTCAGCCTCAGCTCCCGCCGGGCCTGACTCGGCGAAAGGAAGTTGTGGCGCTCAAGGAGCCAGTGCTCGTTGTACCGGTAGGCCCATTCCAGCAGGGCAAGCCGGAGCTCCTCCACGGTGGCGAAGGTGCGCACCCAGAGCAGTTGCTCCTTGAGGGTGCGGATGAAACGCTCGGCGCAGCCGTTGCCCTCGGGACTGCGGGCGGAGGGCTCGCCTCTTCCGGCTTCAGCCCTGTCTCCCCTTGAGGGAGATACAGAATGCACCGTTCTCCCCTTGGGACTCGACGAGGCTTGAATCATGGTCGCTCCATGATTCGGCAGGAGGCCGCGATGTTCTTCGGGTCGCTGTTGCTGTGGGTTCCCTTGCTCCTGGGCGCGGGGGTCGGGAGGTGGCGTCGCAAACGCGCCGGGGACAATGCGCCCGCCGCCAGGCTCTGGGCCATCGTGAACCTCCCGGGGGCGCTGGTCTTGCTGCTGGCCTGCAACGGCGTCATGGCGCCCAGGACCCTCGCGTGGTTCAGGTCGCTCGGCGCGCTCCCCTTCGCGCCCACGCCAGGGATGCTGCAGGGCGTCGCCATGTTCGCGGCGTTCGTGCTGGGCTACAGCATCGCGTCCATGATGTGGAGCGGCCCGGCACAGGATGCCTCGACGGCGTCCACCAATGCGCCGGGGACAACAGGGCCCGTCAACAAGCACTCCAGCATGAAGGTGTTCGCCGTCATCTGCGCCACAATCGCTCTCAGCAGCGGCACGGGCGTGGTGAGCCAGGGCCTCCGGAAGGGCGGCTTCTTGACGACCTCGGACGTGGGAGGACTCCCCGAGCTGGCCCAGGTCCAGGAGCAGCTGAGACCCCTTGAGGCCTGTTCGATCACCTACCGGCGGCGCGACAAACGCGGCCAGCGCCAGCATCCGAACTCGGTCTTCATCGAGACGTGCTCGGTGGGCGAGTACATCATCGTCCTCATCGATGTCCCAGGCACCTGGGCAGACAAGGGCGTCGGCTTCGAGATGAGCCGCGGCTCGATATCGGAGCCCTGGGAGATCCAGGTCGAGAAGGCGGAAGTGCCCTTCCCTGACCTTGAGAAGGCGCTTGAGCACTTCGCTCCCCTCATCGCCGCGCAATATCCCGAGAAACTGCGCGAACGACGCGCGAGCGCGAGCGAGATGGAGCGCCACCTGGACGAGCAACAGCGGCTGGAGCAGGAGCGCAAGGCGCGCGCGAAGGGCTCCTATCCGCGATGACGCATCCGCTCCACCTAACCGAGCGAAGCAACAAGCGCCCCGCGCGGCCCCTGCCGCGCCCGAGCAACTTGCTCTGGGCCCCCTCAACAAGAACCCCGCGCTACTCGAGTTCCACCAGCAGGCGCTCGCCGTCCCGAAGAACGCGCACCGGTCGCTGCATCCCCGCTTGGAAGAGCGGCGCCTCCATGGGCCGCACGATGCGGTCTGCCGTGGCCTGGAACTCGGAGTCCTCCGAAGAGAGACGAATGGTCAGCGAGAAACGGAGGATGTTGTTGCGCCCGTGGCTGCCCCCGGTCTGCTCCCAGCCGAGGATGCGCGCCGTCCCTGCCTCCCCCTGCGTGAGCACCTTTGAGCGCCGTACGTCAGCCCCCACTGTCCACCGAAGCAGGGCCACGAGTCCGACGACGACGAGAATAGCGGCGATTACGCCCACGATGATGAGGCCCAACATGGCCGAATGCTACCACATGGGATTCCGGGCCTGGGCCTGGCCGGTAACGTGGACAGTTGTGCCTTGTGCCCGTACGGCGCTGTGTACGCAGAGGACCTGAAAGCAAGAAGGCCCTGCCCGAAAGCAAAGGCAGGCAGGGATTGAAGTGGAAGCAGCGGCGGGAGAATCCTGCCTTGGCGTTCGCGAAGAGCACGGCGTTCCGGCCCACCCCGCTTTCCCGAAAGCGCGGCATGGCGAAGAACATCGGGGCGTGGGATTTGGTGCCGCACTTCTGGAGATGTCGCCTAGCATCCAGCGCATCCCCACCGCTGAAAGCCGACTCCGCTGAACGCCACCGAACCGCGCCACCTCGCCGGCCTGGACCTGCTCCGGTGCCTGGCCATCCTCATCGTCGTCCTCTTCCACTACCCGCGCCCCGACGGCCACGAGGCCTATCGGATGCTCGCCAACTTCGGATGGACGGGCGTGGAGCTGTTCTTCGTGCTGAGCGGCTTCCTCATCGGCTCGCAGCTCCTGGAGCCGGCGTCCCGGGGCGAGGCACCGTCTCTCAAGCGCTTCTACCTGCGGCGCTCGTTGCGCATCCTGCCCCCCTATCTCATCGTGGTGGCCCTGTACCTCTTCATTCCCGCGTGGAGCGAACGCCCCGTGGAGACGCCCGCGTGGCGCTTCCTCACCTTCACGCAGAACTTCGGACTGCGCCTGAACGGCTTCTCCCATGCGTGGTCGTTGTGCGTGGAGGAACACTTCTACCTGGTGCTGCCCCTCACCGTGCTCGCGCTGCGCGGGCGCGTCCGGGCACCGCACCTCCTCGCGGGCGCGGTGGGGTTGATGGTGGCCGGCATGCTCCTGCGGGGCGGCCTGTGGCAGCGCCACTTCTCGCTGCTCGAGCCGAGTGACGCAGGGTGGCGCGGTTACGACACGCTCCTGTACTACCCGACGTACGCGCGGCTCGACGGGCTGACGTGCGGCGTATTGCTCGCGGCGCTGCGCGTCTTCCGCCCCGCGGCATGGGAGCGCTGGACACGAGGGGCCCGCGCCGGAGGCCTGGCGTTGGTGGGACTCGTGTGCCTGGGCGGAGTGTTTTGGATGAACGAAGAACACTTTCGGAACCTGGCCCACACGATGCTCGCGTTCCCCATGACGTCGTTAGGATACGCGGCGCTGCTCATGGCCATGGCGGGCCCCACCGCCTCGCGCGTGTGCGCCCGCATCCCCGGCGCAAGAACCTTCGCGGTGCTGAGCTTCACCGTCTACCTCACCCACAAAGCCGTGCAGCACGGAGTCCGCGTCTCGCTGGAGCCCTATGGCATGGACGCATTCCACCCTGTCACGCTGTTGGGGGGCGCAGTGGCGGTGCTGCTCGCGTCGCTCGCTCTGCACCACGGCGTGGAACGGCCCTCGTTGAAGTGGCGCTCGCGGCTGGAGACGCGGCTCATCCACGAGCCTTCGCCCCAACCCGCCGCCCTGGTGGACACCAACACCATGGCGCGCTAGCTGGGACGGACGAAGGCGAAGTTCGCGGACACTCAATCGGACCCCGAACTCTCCCGACTTCACCTAGCCCCATGATGTTTCTCGTTCTTTTCCTTCGCAGTCTCTCAAGAGCGCGCAGAGAACGAGTTCGCGCAGGGATTCATTCGAGGCGCTGAACGAAGGGGCCTGCCAACCGGTAGGGCCCTTTTGTTTTGCACGGGCCTCGCGATGAATATCGCGGGGCTGCTCGCTGCGGGATTGCATATCCATCCGCTCAGCTTGCGCCGGGCAAGGAAGCCCGTGAAGGCGCCTACCCGCACCGTACCTGCCTGTATCCGAGTTCGATGGAGAGCCGTTCGTTGAGGCGCGCACGGTACACAGCAGTTTCAGGAGTGAGCGGCGGCTCGCCCACCACTACGAGCTTTCGCACAATGGGGATGCTGAGCCAGCACGCGTATTCCAGAAGCTGCCCCAGCGCCTCGCGGATGCAGGACCGAGGCGCTGGCCCACATCTTATTCCATAGAACTCGGACGCATCGTCACGTCGAACAACCACGTCCACGAAGCCACTACCAACTGAGCGCCGGGCCAGGGAAGATGGCCAGACCATCTCCCCTTGTCCGTGGCGCGGGCGAGGGCGGCTCGCCCTCGGGCCCCCTACCCCACAGAATCGGATGTATGCGGACAGCGCGCGCCACAGGCTTGGACGAGCACACTGGCGCGCAGGCATTCCAGGGAGCGAGCATGGAACAACCGAACGGAGGAGAGAGGGATTCGACGCACGAGGTGCGTCCGGCCGACGTGGCGCTGCCCTCCGAGCTGTCCCCCGAGCGGTGCCGGTGAGCGGTGCTCCGCCCACCGGCGAGCCGGCTACGTGCTCGGCGCCTGGATTTCGCGCACACTTCCCCAGCGATACCAGAGGCCGTCAGTGCCCACGCCGTCGCTGCGGAAGTAGACGGTGATGTTCGGCTTGCCGCTCTCCGAGCCCACCCGGCTCGACCCGGCGGTCAACGGCAGGGCGGGATCGATCCCCGAGGCGCAAGGCGAGCCGCCCTTACCGAACTGGGTCCCGTCGTCGATGAACTCGTTGATCTTGGTCCACTGGCCGCCGTTCACGCCGTCGGAGAGGTCGATCCACAGCTCCTGCTTCACCTTGCCGCCCGGCAGGTCGTAGACCACGTGCTTGTGGCCGATCCACGTGTTCTTCGGGAGCGAGGACGACCAGTAACTCTTCTGCACGACGTACTTCGAATCGGGATGGTTCATCTCCTTCTCGAAGTCGATCTTCCCGTCGTAGCGCATGCGCGCGCCGATGCCGCGGGTATCGCACTTGTCGCGGTTCTCGGAGCCGGTCGTGCCGTGGTTGGTGCGCGCGAAGGAGACCATCCCACCCCAGTTGATCCCCGAGTCGCTCACGCGCTTGAAGTACATGGTGATCTCCACGTTCCGCCAGGGGTCCTGCTTCGCCGGATCGTGGACGTACATACGGGGGACGCTGCCGGAGATCCGCAGCGTTCCGTCACCGGGAATCTTGTACGAGGCATTCCCATGGTCGGCGTCGAACCAGGAGTCCTGCGGATCCACTCCGTTGAAGGAGCGGGGGTTGGAATCCCACTGCGCGTACCACGCCTTTCCGCTCGCCAGCGTCGGGTAGAGCATCTGGATTCCGAAACGGTCCGTCGCTCCTCCATCGCCCGAGGCATCATCGGCGCCGAGACCTCCATCGCTCGAGGCATCATCGGCGCCGAGACCTCCATCGCTCGAGACATCATCGGCGCCTGAACCTCCATCGCTCAAGGCATCATCGGCGCCGAGACCTCCATCGCTCAAGGCATCATCGGCGCCGAGACCTCCAACGCTTGAGGCATCATCGGCGCCGGGCGCGCCTCCGCACGCACCGGCCAGACCCATGAGCACGGCGGAAAGCAACGTGGCCTTCATCCAACGGATGTTCATATCGATGTTACTCCTGGCTGCAGATGGCACTCCTTACCGTCGCGGACCAAAGGCACCGACTCGGGCCGCCTCAGGTCCGGGCGGAAGGAATCACGATCGCGGGTCATCTACGAGAAGCAGCAGGTCAAGGGCCCGGTCCCGTGTTCGCTGTACGGGACCGGTGTGCCTACCCAAAATCCGGTCGCTGCGTCATGGGTGCGTCAAGGCTGCGTCAAAACGCGCGTCATGCCCAGACATCACGTACAAAGTCCGTAACATCGCGGCCAGGCACTCTTCGTCATCTGTCATGGCCCCACCGGCAGCACGCGTCGAAGACATGTCATGGTTCGACACGGGGCCTCTCACCTGCGAAACCCGCCCCCAGCATTCGACTCACCTTTCGACATGAGGACAGCATGAACAAGGAGATTATCTTCAATCTTCCGGTCAAAAACCTGGATAAATCCCAAGCCTTCTTTTCCGCTCTCGGCTTCAGCTTCAATCCACAATTCAGTAACGAGAGCGCGGCGCTCATGGTCATCGTGGATGGCAGCATTCATGCCATGCTGACGACCGAAGCGCTCTTCAAGACCCTCATCGACAAGCCCGTCGTGCAGGCGAAAGACGCCAACGAGGTCGTCATCTGCCTGAGCTGCGAGAGCCGGGAGGAAGTGGACAGTCTGATCGCCAAGGCCGTCGCTGCCGGCGGCCGCATTCCGCATCCGCCCGAGGACCATGGATTCATGTATGACCAGGGCTTCGAGGACTTGGACGGCCACCTGTGGAACCTTGTCTGGACGGCGCCGCAGTCTTGATGCGGCCGGCCGGGCTGCTCAGCGCTCATCCCTGTGTCGAGCGCTTCATTCGTCCCCACAAGGAGCAACTGCTCTGGATGCACACCTTCTCCACCGTGGAGGAACTGCGGCGGGCCCTGCTGGACTGGGTCGTGTAGCCCCCATTTCGAACGGACAGGTCCCTAACGCATAGGACCAGCTTAGTCCTACAATTGCAGTTCGGAAGAAGCCGCAGCCTCCTCGCTGCTGAAAGAACAGGAGGGGGAGGAGCGAGGCGCGCGCGGCAGAGGCGACATCTCCCCTGACACAGGGGGGCATGACGAATGCGGGATTTCATCTTCGCCGAGCGTGGGGACCGACGTGCGGTGGCCCGCTGACCCTACTTCGCGAAGGCCCCTTCTGTCGCGCGCAAGGCCCGGAAGAGGGCGTCCTGCGTCTCCTTGAGGCCCCTTGCCCCCTCGCGAGCAGCCGGCGCGAGGAGCCAGAGCGGAGGTCCCCCTTCGAGCTCTCTCTCCAATCGGAGCCGAGGGTCCCCATGAGCGAGAAAGCTCGGAAATGCCGCGAGTCCGAGTCCGGCACAGCAGGCATCTCGAATCCCGAGCAGCGAGTCACACAGAACGGCTTCGGGTGCATCCTTCGGAACAAAGCGCCACCACTGCATCGAGGTCTTGGCGCGGAGGGCCGAGCTCGGAAGTATCCAGTTCGCCTTCCCGCTGGACCTTCGATAGACCCCGATCCGCAGCCGCCCAAGCCGACGTCCACGTAGCGCGCCACCCGGTTCGTGCTTCGGACGAAGCGCGAGGTCGACGCGTCCCGGCACCAGAGCCATCTCCTCGTCGCTCACCAGGACTTCCACGGATTGCGTCGGTGAGATGGTGGACAGCGCCAGAAACAAGAGCGGAGCCAGGACGTCGCTCGTCGTAATCACCACTCGCTGCTGCCGTCCCCGCTGCTCCGCGGTCATCAGACCCGCCACCTCGGTTGCTTGGGTTCGCATCGTTCCGGCGCGGAGCGCGATTTCCGCCGCCAGCGGGGTCGGAACAAGCCGCGAGCCGCGCACGAACAGCACCACCCCGTACCGCGCTTCGAGTCCCGCGATGCGGCGGGACACCGACGAGTGTCGCAGCAAGAGCTCGCGCCCGGCTGCCTCGACGCTGCCCGTTCGTACCAGCGCCTCGATGGTCTGGATCTCGTCCCACGACATGTGCATGAACGCACACGATATGTGCAAAGATGCGGAGTCATCAATCGCGCCGACAACAACTATTCATCGTGGGTACCGTCATTCGACGACGGACCCGGGAGAACTACGATGAAGTCGGACGTCATGCGGCGCGGGGCAGACGAGGGATGGTGCTACGTGAGCGACACCCCCTTCGGCATCAAAACGTGACGTTGTCCAAGCGCGCCGTCCTGCTCGGGGGCGGCGCCCTCGCGCTGTCCGGTTGCTTTCGGCCTAGGAGACAATCGATGCCCCACCTCGTTCATCGCACCATCGAATCTCTTCCCACCACCACGCTGCAGTGGCTCTCGCTTCGAGATCACTTCGTCGCGACGGTGGGCCCAAGGGCAGGAGAAGGGCGACGCATGGGCCCCGTTCTCGTGCTCGCTGATGCGACGTTCGCGCCGCACTCGCGATTCCCAATCCACCCACATCGCGAGATGGATATTCTCAGCGTCGTAGTCGACGGCTCATTGTCGCATCATGGTGACCAGGCGCACGGCGTGACCCTCGGACCAAGGTCCGCGCAGTTGATCTCTGCACGCAGCGGAATCGTCCACGCCGAAGGCAACGACACCGACCAGCCGACGCGAATGCTGCAGATCTGGTTTCAGCCGAACACGTTCGGCGGGGCGCCCGCGTACTTCACTCGCGAGCTCACGGGCCAAGGTCGCCAGTTGCTGGCGGGCGATCCCGAGATGCCACTCCGAGCCGACGCGCGATTGTGGTGGGTGGATCTCGTTCCGGGGAGCGAGGAGACTCTTATCGTCGACCGGGCGCGCCAAGGCTATCTGCTCGCGATGACGTCACGACTGCGGATCGCGGCGGTTGGAAGTGAGCCCACCCTCGAACTCGCAATCGGGGAAGGCCTGGAGGTTGGCCCGGGCGCGGTAAGCGTCTCGTCAGACCGTGCAGGTGCCGCGCTCTGGCTGGACGTTGCGTGAACCGACCTGTGCCTACCCGATATTCGGTCTCAGGCCCGGCGGGAGCTGATGCAGTCGAAGCAGGCGGCCTGACTACCACCAACCTCATGTCTCAACAATCCGGCGCGGTACAATGGCTCGATGAGAATCCTTCGACGGGTGAGACTCGCGCAGGTGGCTGTGGCGGCGATTGGCATCTCAAGCTTCGGTTCGGCCGTGGCCGAACCCGAGGTGAAGTCAGTGCCCGACGTTCTGGAGGTAGGGGCACTCACCTCGACGTTCGCGGAATTCCAACGAACGTGTGATGCCGCGGGACGGCGACTGTGGGGACAGTCGCTGTGTGCCCCTCTCCTCGTCGTCCATCCCACCACGCGCGTCTTCGTCGCGAGCACCTGGCCGAGCGGATCGGGAACAGGGCCCTGGGTGGGAGTGTTCCCCTCGGAACTCACCATCGCCAACACGGCGCTGACTTGGGCGGGAACCACCTGGGTCCAGCTTCAAGGTCCGTTGCCCGATGCCCCCGCGCGTCGCCGTTCCCTGCTTGCCCACGAGGCCTTTCATCGGCTCCGCACCACCCTGGGCCACCCAGGGCGGGAGAAGGACAATGCCCACCTTGATGGCATCGAGGGCCGCACGCTGCTGCAACTCGAGTGGCGTGCCCTCGCGGCCGCCCTGCGCACGACGACCCCCTCGGTCCGCACCCGCGCCGTAGAGGACGCACTCGTGTTCCGTCGCGAACGCCGAACGCGCTTCCCTGAAGCGGCGGTCGCGGAAGGGCTCCTCGAGGAGCACGAAGGCCTCGCCGAATACACGGGTGTGGCGCTGGCGGTGGCCGACGCACGTGGCAGGCGGGCCCTGGCGCTGGAGAACCTCGACGATGCTGTCAAGCGAAGCTCCTTCGTGCGCTCCTTCGCATATGCATCAGGCCCCGCCTATGGCCTCCTGCTGGACGAGGCGGGCCCCCGCGCCCAGGGGTGGCGAGCGCGAGCGCTCGCCGGGGCGGACCTGGGAACGCTGCTCCAGGACGCACTGCGGCTGGGCACGCCCGAGCCCTCACCCGAGCGCGAAGCGCGCTACGGAGGCGCCGCTCTGCGAGAGACCGAACGCGAGCGGGCCCGCCTCGCCCAGGCCCGGGCCGAGGCGCTGCGCAAGAAGTTGGTGGAGGGCCCCGTGCTGCACCTCCCCCTGGTGCGCATGCGTATCCAATTCAACCCCGGTGAGCTCATCCCGCTCGCCGAGCACGGCACGGTGTATCCCGGCGCCCGCATCGTCGATGCGTGGGGCTCGCTCACCGCGACCTCCGACGTGCTCCTCTCCTCGGACTGGAAGACGGCCACGGTGAACGCCCCGCCGTCGGGCCCCCGAGATGCACGCTGGGAAGGCGAGGGCTGGGTGTTGGAGCTGGCCCCCGGCTGGCGCGCCAACAAGGGGCTCCGACCAGGAGACCTGGTTCTCCAGGCTCCCGAGGCTCGCTCACCGGCGCCTCAACCCTAAAGCGAGGTTCGTGATTCTCGAAAAGGCTGGAGAGCAGACAGGCGCAGGCAGGGTGAGCAAGAAGAGAGCGCAGGGGCACCTCCCGTTCGGCTCCGTGTGCGCGGAAGACGAGGCCCATCCGCTCCGGCGACTGCTCTCTCAGCGTGAGGCACCGTCTCTCGCGAGGTCGTCGTTCAGGGGGCGCGGCGAGTTGAAGAAGGGGCAGGCCAGCAGTCGGCGGGAGGCTTGTCGCTCACTGACGCGGCGTGCCGGAGCCGTCTTGCACGTAGGCCCGGAAGCCTGCGGGCCGTGCAAGCTGCACCCCAGTTGTACTCAAGCCGCGTCCGGCAAGGGTGTAGCGTCTCGATGGGCGACGACAAGCGGCCCCAGAAGCGCCTTCGCTCACGTCTTCAATCGCGCGCGGGCCGCGCACAACTCCGCGAGCGTGTCGCGGAGAGAAAGCGAGCAGCCATGCCCCGGCAGCCTTCACTTCATGGCGGGAGGGGCGGCAGGCCGTTTCCCTCCCCCGGCATGAGTCTTCTTGTCGATGGACAATGCCAATCTCCGGGAGGAATCAACATGAGGAAGCTTGGATATGGACTGCTCGTCACCGCGGGGCTTCTTGTCGGCCCACTTGCTGGAGCCCAGGGGGCTTCCCAGCCACCGTCCGCGGGACGCCAGGCGGATAGCCAGACACGGCAACAGCCGGGCTGCCCATGTGGGATGATGGGCAGCGGCAAGATGGGCCAGGGAATGGGCGGCGCGGGAATGGGTTGCCCGATGCACGGAATGGCGGATGTGCAGATAGAGCAGACGCAGACAGGAGCCATTCTGCGGCTCACCGCAAAGAACCCCAATCAGGTCGAGGACGTCCAGCGCATGGCGGAAGGGATGCAGCGCTGCATGAGCGGAAGCGGCGCCCCGCAGCAGGGCCAACCGGCCTCGCCTCGACAGCAACAGCGCTAGAAACGGCGCGTCGTTCCCTGGTCTGAAAAGCGGCGTTCCAGTCCACGGGCTCGACGTGGACAATGGACGCACTCGGGAGAGCCACGCCCTGTGTCAGGGAAGTTGTCGCCTGGGCGGGTGTGCCGGGCCTGGGGCCAACGAACAACTTCGGCGAGAGGTGTCTGCACCGCGCCGTCATGCACCGGAAGACGTCCTTTGGCACGCAAGGCCCCCAGGGCAGCCGCTTCGTGGAGCGAATCCTCACGGCCGCCCCCCCTCAAGCTGCAACGGCGCGGTGCCCTGAATTGCCTGACGGACATCCTGCATGCGCATCGGCGGCGTCTTCCTACGCCCTCGCCGCTGCCGACTCCCGAAGCGATTCAGCTCGAGAACACTGCATGAGCCGGTGAACAGCTCCCCCCAGTGTCAGAGGCTGCCGCCCACCGCCATTAGCGCGCCGCCGGGGAACCGCCCCGGAAGCGCGGCGCAGGGCGGCACCCGTTCGTCCCATGCTCGGGACTGACGCGTTGCACACCATGCGATGGAGCCCGAGGGGAGAGGGCAATTGTTGGGAGAGGCGGCCTCGGGATAGAAATCTCCGACGCAGAAGGAGGAGTGAATGTCGAGTCGAACCGTCTCCCGGAGGACGTTGCTCCAAGGTGCGTTGGTGGCAGTCGCATTCAATCCCATGAGCCGGAGCTGGGCCTCCACGCTGGAGGCTGGCGCGGTCCCCCTGCCACCACTCGATGGCGAGTTGCGGATGGACACAGCGTCGCGGACCGCGGCCGCGGAGGACTTCGGTCACATCCTCCACCGCACGCCGTGGGCGGTGCTCGTTCCCGGCTCGGTGAAGGACATCGTGGCCATGGTCCGTTTCGCGCGGCGCCAGGGCCTGGAGATCGCCGCCGCTCGGGGCCTCGGTGAGAGCCACAGCACCTTCGGCCAGTCCCAGGTGGCGGCGGGCATCGTCATCGACATGTCCACGCTGTCGACCATCCACGAGCTTGGCGAGGACAGCGCCTGGGTGGATGCGGGCGTCCGGTGGCACGAGCTGCTCCAGGCCTCGCTTCCCCACGGCAAGAGCCCGCCAGTGCTGACCGACTACATCGAGCTGAGCGTCGGTGGGACCCTGTCCGCGGGGGGCATCGGCGGGCAGGCGTTTCGCTGGGGCCTCCAGGTGGACAACGTCCTGGAAATGGACGTCGTCACGGGTCGGGGTGAGCTCGTGCGGTGCTCGCGCTGGCGTGAGCGACCCCTGTTCGACGCCGTGCGCTCGGGCCTGGGCCAGTTCGGCATCATCGTGCGAGCGAGGGTGCGGCTCGTCGAAGTGCCGCCCCGCGCTCGGACGTACATCGCGCGGTACAACGACCTCCACCGCATGATGGAGGACCAGCGGCGGCTCATCGAGGACGGTCGCTTCGACTACGTCGAAGGCTCCGCCGTCGCCTCCAACGGGGGCTGGGCATATCAGCTCGAGGTGGTGAAGTACTTCACGCCGGGCTCGGAGCCGAACGATGCGAGACTGCTCGCGGGCCTGGGCTTCCAGCCAGGAACGCTCCAGGTGAGCGACGGCAGCTACTTCGACTTCGCCAACCGGCTCGCGCCGCTGGTCGAACTGCTCAAGCAACTCGGCGTCTGGGGCTTCCCCCATCCGTGGCTGGACATGTTCGTCCCCGCCCGGTCCGCCGAGTCCTTCGTCCAGGAGGTCCTCTCGCAGACCACCGAGGCCGACATGGGGCAGGGGCCCATCCTCCTCTACCCCATCCGCTCCTCGGAGCTGACCACGCCCTTCCTGCGCACCCCCAACGACAGACACGTCTTCCTCTTCTCACTGCTGCGCACCGCCATTCCACCGACGCCGGAGAACGTCGCATCCCTCCTGCGGAAGAACCGCGCCATCTTCGACCGGCTCACGGCCATCGGCGGGAAGATCTATCCCGTGGATGCCGTGCCCTTGAGCCCCGCCGACTGGCGCCGCCACTTCCACCCCGCCTGGGAGCGCTTCGAGCACGCGAAGCGGCGCTACGACCCGGACCACATCCTCACGCCGGGACAAGGTATCTTCTGATCAGCCCCACTCCTCCAGCCCCGAAACACATAAGGGCAATGGCATGACTTTGACATTTCATGCCCGCGTACACCGGCGCAGCAAACAACCCTCTTCACTTTACTGACAGAGATGGCCGAACAATCCAGGTGATTGGCTCAACGGCACGGATAGTTCGCGCTATCGCCCAGCTTCGCGCCTCACGGCGGGGCGCATCGTCATGGGGTGCTCTTGAGCGTTCCACCACGACGCCGCGTTCAACAATGCCGGCGCGGAGCAGGCACTCGCCAAGGCAGCCGACCTCACCGAAGACGAGAGGGACCGAATCCTTCACGTCAACCTTCGCAGTGTCTTCCTGTGCATGAAGCCTGATGCTCCGGCAGGGCGGCGGCACAATCCTCAACACGTCCTCTGCCCCAGCCTCATCGACACACCGATGATGGGGCGCTTCAGTGGCGGAACCGCGGAAGGGATATCGCTCAGGAGCCAATCGGGCGCATGGGCAAGCCTGAGCCGAACGCCGCTGCGGCCCCCTGATGACGCGTTCGCCAACGCACATGTGGTGCCGAACCCTACATTTCGGCAGCCACAGACCGGCGGCTTCTGCTGACAGGCAGGAGACCGCCTCCCCCAATCGCAACGCACCGCATCAAACCTCGACGACCGGGAGTACACCTACCCCCTTTTTTACTGGGAGGTATCGGGGATTCTGAACGCCGCCATGGGCCCTGGCCCTGAGGCATCGTGGGATTGTCGATCCCCACGCAACTCCGGCGGGGTGATCGCGATAATCCCTACGATTTCGTCCATTTCAATTTCGAGAGGCCCACCATGGGTTTCGATATCCGCAAGACCTTCAACTCTGCCCGCGCCAACGTCCAGAAGGTAGCCAAGGACGTCCAGAAGACCGTCGAGGACAACAAGGGGCTCATCAAGGGCGCCACGGCGGTTGCCACCCAGAGCGCGAAGGCCTTCGGGTACGGCAAGGACGCCTTCCAGCAGATCAAGAACATCAAGAACGGCGCCGAGGGACTGCTGACCGGCGCAAACCGGGCGTTCGTCAGCAACCCCACCTACGCCGCGGGCGAGTTCAAGGGCCTGACCAAGTTGGGCGCCGGCTTGAAGGCCGCCGCGCGCTACGCGGGCATCCCTGGCGCGGTGATGTCGGGCGCCACGGCCGTCAAGGACATCCGCCAGGCCATCCGCACCGGTAGCAAGGACGACATCGTCACCGCCACGCGCTCGACGCTCGACGCGACCAAGGCGGGCCTGTCCGCCGCGACGGGCGGCATCGTCGGCGGCAAGGTGATGGGCGGCGTGCTCGGCGGCACCGTCTTCAAGGACAAGCTGGAGGCCGGCAAGAAGGCCGTCGACGCCTTCAAGAAGTCGCTCCCCAACGCCAGCGACGACGTGCTCAAGGCCGTCAAGGACGCCGCCACCAAGGGCATCTTCGAGGGTGGCACCGCGAAGGGCGTGGGCCGGGCCGTCAAGTCCGCCGCGGCCGAGACGGCGAAGGCGACCAGCTCCCTGGCCCAGGGCCTGACGGGCAGCGGCACGCGCCAGGCCGCCAAGGCCGCGCTGAAGACGGCGGGCAAGGAGGCCGGTGAGGCGGCCCTCAAGCAGGGCGCGAAGGCCGCCGCTGGCACCGCCGCCAAGGCGCTGGGCCGGTTCGCCCCGGGCGTCAACGTGGCCATCGCCGCGGTCGACGTGGCCAACGCTGGCGCGACGCTGATGGACAAGAACGCGAGCACGGGCAAGAAGGTGACGTCCGTCATCACCGCGGTGGGCTCGGTCGCCGCGGCCACCAACATCCCGATTGTCAGCCAGGTGGGCGCCGCGGTCTCCACGGTGTCCAGCATCGTGGGCGCCTTCTTCTAAAGCAGCGCCCCACCCTTCGGGGTTTGTCAGAGCGGCTCGGCTGGACTATGCCCTGGTCCATGCCGAGCCGTCGCTTTTCTCCCCATTGGCGCGGGCGCTGGCAAGCCTATCTCCCGGGAGCATTCGTGAGCCGCAAGCAAGGGACGCAAGGACCAGGTCATGGAGTCGAGCGCCTCCTGAAGATGAGCCCGGTGGTGAGCCTCGGCTCCGCCAAGGCCCTCGAGCTTCCCACCGTGCAGGCGCCCTCCCTGGAGGGAGTCTCGGTGCGGGTCCCCACCCCGGACGACCTGACCGAGGAGGACCTGCTGCGCGCCTTCCACGAGAAGCGCCGCGCCCTGGCGACCTCACGCGAGCGTCAACCCGGCGAGTCGCTGGAGCTGGGTGACGAGGTGCGGCTCAACATCGTGGGCTACTGCGACGGGAAGCTCATCCCCTTCTCCGCGCGCTTCGGCATGAAGACGGAGCTGGCCCCCATCGAGGCCCTGCCCGGCTTCAGCGAGGCCGTGGCCGAGGGCGCCAAGGTGGGCGAGTCCCTGCAGATTGCCCTGGAGCTGCCGGAGACGTACCCCGTGGAGGCGCTCCAGGGGAAGCCCGCGCGCTTCCTGGTGGACGTCCTCGCCGCCCACGAGGTGACGCTGCCCCCGGAGAGCGCCCCCGAGTTCCTCGAGAAGCTCGGGATGGGCGGCACGCTCGGCGAGGTGATGACCCACCTGCGCGACGAGTTGGAGGACGCGGCGGCGGCACAGCTCTGGGTCCAGGCGCGGGACATGGTGCTCGACGAGCTGATCCGGCGTGCTCCGGTGGAGCTGCCTCGCGCGCTGGTGGACGAGGAGCTGCGCCGCCACTGGGTCCAGGCCGAGGGCCAGGGCATGCTCGAGCACCAGTTCGACGTCGACGAGCAACGGGAAGCGCTCGAGGGCTGGCTCACGGACCCCACCACGCGCGCGGACGTCGAGCGCCGGCTGCACATCGGCATCGTGCTGAAGGCCATCACCGAGGAGCAGAAGCTTCAGCTCACCCCGGAGAAGCTCGAGCAGTTGGTGCGCGACCAGTTGGAGCCCTTCGGGCTCACCGCCGCGGATGCGCACGCCGCCCTGCGCGAGTCGCCCGAGACGACGAAACAACTCGCCGAGATGGGCTGGTACCTGCTCGCGGTGGAGCACGTCATGAACAAGGCGAAGGTCACCTTCGAGGGCGCCGAGCAGGAGGGCTGAAGGCGCCCTCGCAAGGAGCGCGAGCTCAGCCCTCGCTGAACCACAGCCCCGCGCCACCCGCGAGGCCCATGCCCAGGAACAGCGCGGCGAGCCCCCACGTCTGGGCGCGCGACCACCGGAGCGACTCACCATACCGGTAGCCGCACACCAGGATGAGCAGGGCGAACCC
The DNA here is from genome assembly GCF_013116825.1 of Myxococcus xanthus. GTDB lineage: Bacteria > Myxococcota > Myxococcia > Myxococcales > Myxococcaceae > Myxococcus > Myxococcus xanthus_B. Next base: position 53,140 of record NZ_JABFNS010000026.1, on the reverse strand, counting down.
CAGGCAGATCGACGCGGGCCCCAGCGCGACCAGCACCTTGCGCGGCGTCCCGCTCACGTCGAGGACAGCCAGCAGCAACAGCGGCCAGAAGCCGATGACGAGCAGGCCGAGCACGAGCCCCAGCCCCCAGCGCCCTTCGGGAGAGGACAGCTCCATGAAGTCCAGGAAGCGCGTCCACCAGGAGCGGGGCGGCTCGCGATGACGTCGGGGGGCTGAGGGTTCCACGTGGGGCGGCTCCAGGGACGGGGTGCGGTGCACCTGGCAGCCTCTTCTAGTGCAGCCCGGGGCGGTTCGCGAAGCGGCTCAAGCCCACTTACGCCTTCTTCACGAACTCCGACTTGAGCCCCATCGCACCGATGCCGTCGATCTTGCAGTCGATGTCGTGGTCGCCGTCGACGAGGCGGATGCTCCGGACCTTGGTGCCGACCTTGACCACCGTCGACGAGCCTTTGACCTTCAAATCCTTGATGACGGTGACGCTATCGCCGTCCTGAAGCAGGTTGCCGTAGGCGTCGCGCACCTCGCGCTTCTCTTCCCCCGGCGCCGCGGCCGCAACTGTCGACCACTCATGCGCGCACTCCGGACAGACGTAGAGGCTGCCGTCTTCGTACGTGTAGGCGGAGTTGCACTTCGGGCACGAGGGCAGGGCGCTCATATCGGCTCCAGAGGAAGGAGGAGCGGAGGCATATACACGAGCGGCGCGCCGAAGGGCTCCCGTTCCATCAACAGCGCTCCTGATGGAACGGAAGACCTGCGTTTTCCCGGCGCTGAGCGCCCGGGAGCGGGCCCGCCTCGTTGTTCCAGCTCTGCAGGTTGTTGAACACGGGCTGGATGATGCGCGTCGCCGAGTTGCCCGAACTCGCCCCGTTGGTGTGGATGCCCAGCACCTGGCGCGCGCCATCGCGGTACAGCCACACGGGCGCGCCGCTCTGCCCGCCGGCGGTATCGGTCTGGTAGAGAAGGGTCCTGGCCGTCACGAACTGAGTCTGCCGCGAATGCCACCATTGCGCGCCCACCGGTATCTTGTCCCCCGGGTCCCCCGAGAGATTCAAGGTGTAGGAACGCAGGTCGCTGTCGGAGCGCGTGGCGAAGCCAAACCAGCCCACCTGGCTGCCGGGCGCCGCGCCTCCGGTCAACAGGATGGCCCCGTAGTCGTGGTTCCGGTCCTGGTTCTGGGTCCCCCCTGGACACTGCGGAAGGAAGTCGCCACGCGCGAACCGTAGGGGCGCTGCGTGGCGTTGCGGCTCGGAATCACCTCGATGCTGCGGACCCAGCCGCCCTGGTTGCGCATGAAGACGCAGTGGCCCGCCGTCACCACCAGCCGGGGCCCCGCGAACCAGCCGGTGCCAATCCATTGGCTCCCCTCGCCCGCCGTAATCAACAGCGAGCAGATGGCGCGCCAGGGGAACTCGGTGGTGGCCGTGAGTGGTGCGCGTCGAGGCGCCGAAGGAGCACCGGGAGAAGACGCTATACGACTGGCGCTACGAGGACCCGCGCTACCGAGACGGGGGCCGCACCTCAAGGCACAAGCCCAGGACCGTGCACTCAGAAACGCCTTGGGCCAGTGTGTCGCGGAGGGCGAGAAGCCACCTCATCCAGTCTTGCGCGACAGGAAGTAGACGTTCTCGCCTGGGTCCGTGTGCGTCGCCTCCAGCGTGAGCCTGTGCGCGCGCAGCAGGTCGCGATACCCGTCGACGCTGTACGAGTGATAGCGGAACGGCACGCCATTCATCGGCTCGCCGTCGATGGAGCCGTGGGCGTCGCCCGAGGTGAAGAGGAACGCGGCGCCAGGTTTCAATGCCCTCGCGATGTTGGCAATCGCCTGTTCCTGCTCTTCGTGGCGCAGGTGGAACAGGACACCCCACGCGATCGCGGCGTCGAACGTCCGCTCCTGAAGAGCACACGACTGGATGGGCGCACAGAGCACCGGCACGTGGGGGAAGTTCACTTGAAATCGCGCCAGCAGCTCGCGGGAGCTATCCACGCCCATCACATGGCAGCCGTGCTCCAGCAGCACCCGCGTCAGCGGCAGTCCAGTGCCGCAGCCGACGTCCAGCACCAAGGCACCGGCCGGAAGTGTTGCCGCGAGCGCTGTCACTTCAGGGACGCCCATGCGGCCTCCGCGTTGGGAGGCATACCAGTCCGCGATCAAATCGTACTCATGCACGCGTCAACCTCGCCTTCGGAAGTATGTTCTAGAGCGAGCGGCCATCGCGCCGCGACCTCCATCTCGGCATGACGATGGGCGCACGGCTCCCGCGCCGTCACAGTTGAGTCACACCCTCAGGACGGGACTCGCGAGCGGAGGTGGCTACGAAGTCTCCTGGGAGTCTCGCCGGCGCCGCTGTCCCCAGAGGGCTGCGAGCCCACGGCTCCGGCGATGCCCATCGAGACATCGTTCACGCCGTTCGAGCTACCGGGCGGAGCTGATGACTGTGCCCCGACTCCCTCCGGGACTGGCATCGCTCTCCATGTCGGCCAAGAACAACGGTGCGGACCGCGCCTACGCGGATCTCTTCAATCAGTACGAGTCCCCATCCAACAGGGAGGGACGTGGTTCCTGTTTCGGCAAGGCCTTGTGAGGCGCGTTGCGTGAAGGAATGGCCGGAGTGGCGATTCCGCCCCTGAATCCGTTTGCTTCGTCACGGAGCGCCAAACCGTGCGTCAAGGCGAGTGAGCGAGGCGCGCAGCTCCGTGGCGTTGCGCTCTATCTGCGGTCATCGCTCCCGGCTGCTCAACGCCTGCAGATGCTCAACCGTCGCCGTGACGCCACCGCAGACGATCACCGCGATGCGTGACGCGGCGGCAAGCACCGACGATGCGGCGTCGAGCGCGGCCAGTGCGGCCCCGCACGCGGGCTCCACCAGAATCCGGTGTTCGTCGAGAAACCGCAGTGAGGCGGCCACGGCTGCCGCATCGGACACGACGATGTTCTCCACCGCATGGCGTGTCGCCCACTCAACCGCCGCGTCGCAAGGCCGCTTCGCGCCGAGCGACGTGGCGACACTCGTAATCGCAGGCAATTCGACGGGCCGCCCCTGCGCAATCGAACGCGCATAGCAGTCTGCGCCTTGGGTCTCGGCCGCGACAACCGGCACATCGCACCAGCCGTTGCGAGCCAGCCCTTCGAGCACGCCGCACAGCAACCCGCCGCCGCCAACTGCCAGCACGACGGCGTCGGGCTTCGGTCCGGCTGCCGCCATCTCGTCGATCATCGTTGAATGGCCCTGCCACAGCTCTGGCTCGTCGAATGGATGCACGAATGCGTCATGAGGACTGAGCACGGATTGCGCAAACATGTTCGCCTCTGCCCAAGACGCGCCGTGGACGAGCAACTCCGCGCCTTCGAGGCGAATCAGGTCGCGTGCGCGCGCGGACGTGCTCTCCGGAACAACGACGAGCACCGGCACGCCGAGTTCGCGACCAGCGTAGGCGACCGCAATGCCCGCATTGCCCCCCGACGACGATACGAAGCGACGGGAGCCTGCCGCGCGCCGCGCGTCACATACCGCACCGACGCCACGCAGCTTGAACGAGCCGGACGGCTGCATCGCCTCGAGCTTGAGCAGGACGTCTTTGCCGAGCCGGCGGGATGCAACATGCGAACGGACGTAGGGCGTCTGGATATGGAGTGGCATATGACGAAGTGCGAGAAACGTCCGCGACATGCGGACAGTTATCGCGACCCTGGACAACCTAAGCCGCGCCACTCATACTTTCCAATACTCTCCAGTGCAGCTCGTCATGCCTAGTGAGTATATCGGCAGAACGGACAGGCATCGCATGCGACAGGTCGAATTGCGCCATCTGCGCTACTTTGTGGCGGTCGCGGAGGCCGGCAGCATGATGGCTGGCGCCCGCGCAGTCGGGATTGTGCAACCCGCGCTTTCCCGGCAGATTCGCGAGCTTGAGGAAGCGGTCGGCACCCCACTACTCATCCGCCGCTCCACGGGCGTCGCACTCACAGCAGCCGGCGCGAGCTTCCTGCGGGATGCTGCGCGCCTCCTCGCCGAACTGCAGGCCAGCCGCGAGCGCGCGCAGCGCAGCGCCGCCGGCCAGCTCGGCGAGCTGCGTCTCGGCGTGCTGCCGAATTACTTTCCGTTGCCGATGGTGTCGAACGTCCTCAAGGCCTTCCGGAGCGCCTGCCCGGACGTCATGCTGTCGATTACGCCCATGCTGTCAGCCGAGCAAGCGGCTGCGATATCACGCGGCGATCTCGATGGCGGCATCATGGCGTGGCGGCAGAGCGAGGCACCGCATCTGTCAGGCATGCGGTTGCTACGCGACCGATTCGTGCTCGCGATGCTATCCACACCGGGCCAGCGCTTCCGCGCGCCTCGTCAACTGGCCGAGCTCGCAGGCGCGCCGTTCGTCTGGTTCGACCCGCTGCGGTCCGCAGCGCATCACCGGTTCTTGCTCGAGCAGTGCCGGCGAGCCGGCTTCACGCCGCGCATCGCGCAGGTCGGCAGCGACATCCCGACGCTCATCGGACTCGTTGCAGCCGGAATGGGCTACGCGTTCGTGCCGGAGAGCATTTCACCTACATGCCCGCGCACGGTACGGCTGGTCGCGATTGACGAGCTCGACGGCCGCTTCGACGTCGAATTCGTGTACGACGGCAAAGCGGACTCGCCAGTCGTGCAGCAATTCCTCGCGGCGCTGCGCACGACCGTCAACACATGAGCGGGACCACACTGGAGATCGCGGCATCGACAAGCGCTGCATGTCACGTGGAGTTCAGGACGGCGGCCGGCGCTCAGTGACGCGTCTCCAGGAGGCAGTGTGCCAGCGCCGCGCGGTGGGGGGAGCGAGTGCCTCGCACGGCATGCGCCAGTGCGCCGGCAAGGCCGGCCATGCGCCTTTTGACGTGGCCGCCTTTCTGGCCGGAGCATGGGTGAGGATTTCGGCGACACGCTCCTAATGCATGCTCGCGGAGGCCATGGCCGCGAACGACACGTCCCGCCCTGCCCGCCTGGCCTCCAGCAACACGGCGCTGTTGATGAGCCCGACATGGGAGAACGCCTGTGGGAAGTTGCCAAGCTGGCGGTGCAGCCCGGGGTGATACTCCTCTGCGAGCAGCCCGAGGTCGCTCCGGATGGAGACGAGGCGCTGGAACAGCGCCCCCGCCTCGTCGAGGCGGCCAACCATGGTGTAGTTGTCGACGAGCCAGAAGCTGCAGATGAGGAACGTGGCCTCATGGCCCACCAGTCCGTCCACGCCCGTCTCGGTCAAGTAGCGCTCCACGAACCCTGCCTTGGTGAGGCCCTTCTCGATGGCGGCGACAGTGCCCAACATGCGCGGGTCATCCGCAGGCAGGAAGCCCATGTGCGGAATCAGGAGCACGCTCGCGTCGAGGGCGTCCGAGCCATAGGACTGCGTGAAGGCCCCCACGCGCGGGTTGTAGGCACGCGCCAGGATGTCGGCGCGAATCTCCTCGCGCAGCGCACGCCAGCGAGGCAGGCGCTTCTTGAGCTTCTCCGGCGCGTTGGCACCGAACTGCTCGACGAAGCGGACGCCTCGATCCACCGCGACCCACGCCATGAGCTTCGAGTGCGTGAAGTGGAGCTGGCGCTCGCTGCGGATCTCCCAGATGCCCTCGTCCGGGCGCTGCCAGCTCTTCTCCACGAAGTCGACGAGCACCTTCAGCGTGTCCCAGGGGAGCGACCCAGCCTCCGGAACCCCGTACACACGCGCCTCGTACATCGCGTTCAGCGTTTCACCGTAGACGTCGAGCTGGAACTGGCCGTACGCGCCATTTCCGATGCGCACCGGCCGGGACTCCTCGTAGCCGGGAAGCCATGGCAGCTCGACCTCGGGGAGCCGGTGCTCACCGGCGACGCCGTACATGATCTGGGCCTCGGCCGGAGCGCCAGCGACGGCACGCAGCAGCCAGTCGCGCCAGGCCCGCGCCTCATCGAGGTAGCCTCCTCGCATCAGCGCCTCGAGCGTGAGGGATGCGTCTCGAAGCCAGCAGTAGCGGTAGTCCCAGTTCCGAACTCCGCCGAGCTCTTCGGGGAGCGACGTGGTCGGTGCCGCGACGATGCCTCCGGTCGGCTCATAGGTGAGCGCCTTCAAGGTGATGAGCGAGCGCACCACGGCGTCGCGAAAGGAGCCCTCGTATCGGCACCGGCTCGCCCATTCATGCCAGTACTGCTCAGTCCGCACCAGGTCCCGCTCCGCATCGACAGGGTGCACCGGCGCAGCCATGTGCGACGCATAGAACGTCAGCGAGCAGGGGAGCCGCTCACCTGCGCGGACGACAAAGTCCGCCTCCAGGCGGGCCTCATCCCAGTCTGGGACGAGCGGAACCGGGCTGCTGAATGCGAGCGCGTCCGGCCCCGAGGTCAGGGTGGCGCGGTGGCGGTCGCACTGAATCCAGGGGGTCAACTTGCCATAGGCAAAGCGCACCCGGAGGTCGGAGTGCATCGGGACCTCACCTTCGAGCCCCTCGACGATGCGGATGATGTCGTGCTCAGTCTCCCCCGGAGGCATGAAGTCGATGATGCGCGCCCTGCCGCCGTCACAGATAACCTCCGTCTCCAACACCAACGTCTCCGGCCGGTAGCGCTGCTGGACGGCCCGGACCTCCGCCGCGGGCCGGAGGCTCCAGTAGCCATGCTCGTTGGTGCCGAGCAGCTTGGCGAAGCAGGCATCGGAGTCGATGCGCGGCAGGCACATCCAGTCGATGGAGCCGCTCCGTGATACCAGTGCAATGGTCGTCAGGTCGCCGATAAGGCCGTAGTGCTCGAGGGGGGATGACATGTCTGGACATTGGGATGTGAAGCGGGCTCGCGCAACGCTCCGCCCCAGCACGCCCGGGCAGCGGAGTGAGCCTCAGCCGCGTCGGCCCGCCATCACAAGACTCCGGGCCGGAGTTCCAGGACTTCTCACTCATGAAGCCAGCTGAACCACCTGCTTGATGCCACCTGGTTCCGAGAGGAGCGCGGGCGCCTCCTGGATGGGAACCCGATGGGTAATGAGGGCGCGCACGCTCCGCGGGAACAAGAACATCGCTTGCTCCAGCTCGCGGAGCGCCAGCTCGTAAGCGCTCCGGCTCGCGTTCACCGTCCCGAGGAGCAGTTGGTTCCTCAGCACGATGTTGCGCATCAGGGTGTCCGTATCCACGGGGTGCGGGCCGCCGTGCGCGGGAATGCCCGTGAAGATGAAGAGCCCATTGGGCCCCAGCGCATCAATGGCCGCGAACGCGACCTTCGACGCGCCCACAGCCTCGTAGATGATGTCGAACGTCCCGACCTTCCTTCCGAGCTCCCCCAGGAGCACGTCCTGACCGGAGACGTAGGTGGCACCGAAGGAGCGGATGAGGCTCGCGCGCTCGCTGGCCGCGGGCTCCAGGGAGTAGACGAAGGTGTCAAAGTGGTTCACCACCATGCTCATGGCGCCCAGGAGCCCCACCGGCCCGGCGCCGAGCGCCAGCGCTCGCACGCGTGCGCGCTCCCAGGGCAGCCTCCGCTGGATGGCCTGTGCTTGCTCCGCGGCCTTGGCGGCCACGGAGAGCGGCTCGACCAGCACCGCCACATCGGAGAGCTTGCGGGGCACCACGACCAGGTGCCCCTCTTCTTCCACCACCCACTCCTGGAGGAAGCCGTGCGCCGCCTTGATGCCCCGCTCCCGGAAATCCCCCGTGACACAGAAGTCCTGACGCTCCGCGCGACAGGGACGACAGCGCGCATGGGGACAGGGCCGGCGAACGGTGGGGATCACGAGGTCCCCCTCCCGGACCAGGGTGACGTCCGGGCCCGTCTCCACCACCTCCGCGAGCGCCTCGTGCCCAAGAATGAGGTGGTCGGAGTCCGGAGGAGGCGTCCCGTATTCAAAGGCACCGATCTCCCGGTCCGTGCCGCAGATGCCCACTTCGAGGACCTTCAGGAGCACCTGAGAGCCCGTCACGGGCCGAGGCTCCGGCGAGGCGACGAGGCGAACTTCACGCGCCCCTGGAAACACTGCCACCGCATGCATGCCGCACCTCGCTCATTGACGGGTCTGTCTTTCAAATAGGCACGCCCTCGCGATGGAAAGCAGGGGCCGGACAGCCGCACCGTGCGGCAGTTCCACGCCCACGTCAGCCGGGCAGTGCGAGTCGGCTCCCTGCCCTCGCCAGGCGACAGCTTGATTCGCAGGAGAGCGGTGCACACCGATGTGCCAGGACGACGAATGACACGAGGGGGGCGTTTCGCAGCCAGGCCTGGTGGGACGACGATGCAAACCCGAAGAGGCCCCCCGCCTGCCGGCCGGGCGCTCATCCGGGGACGGCGGAGCGACACCGCCGAAGCACCATCCATCCTGAACGCCAGCCCCGAAGCCGCGCCGCCCCCGGATGAGCCCCCGCACGAGGGCAGCAATACGCACACGGAGGAGCGCCATGGAGTACGCATCGATTCTCGGCATTTCACCCCCTCCCAGCCGCGTGGGCCTGGGTACCTGGGCCATGGGCGGGTCGCAGTGGGGCGGCACCGACGACGACGAGTCGGTGCGGACCATCCACGCGGCGCTCGACCTGGGCATCACGCTCATCGACACCGCGCCGGCATACGGCTTTGGGCACTCCGAGGAAGTCGTGGGCAGGGCGCTCGCTGAACGAGGCGGGCGTGAGCAGGTCGTCGTGGCAACCAAGGTGGGCCTGGAGCGGCGCGGGGACGGAGTCATCCGCAACTCATCGCGACAACAGGTCATCCAGGAGCTCGAGGTCTCGCTGCGGCGCCTGCGCACCGACTACGTCGACCTCTACCAGGTCCATTGGCCGGACTTCTCCACGCCCTATGAGGAGACTGCCCAGGCGCTGCTCGACCTCCAGCGCGCCGGAAAGGTCCGCGCGGTCGGCGTCTCCAACTACTCCATCGAGGCGATGGAGCGATTCCGGCGTGTGGCGCCGCTCGCCTCGGCGCAGCCCCCGCTCAACCTCTTCGAGCGGGAAGCCCTGGAGGACATCATCCCCTGGTGCCGCACGAATGGCGTGGCCACCCTCACCTACGGCGCACTCTGCCGAGGACTCCTGACCGGGACGATGAACGAGAACACAAGGTTCGAAGGAGACGACCTGCGACAGACCGACCCCAAGTTCCTGCCTCCGCGCTACGCGCAGTACCTGCAGGCCGTCCAGCGGCTCGCGCAGTTCGCGCGCGAGCGCTACGACAAGGGCGTGCTCCCATTCGCGGTCCGCTGGGTGCTGGACCAGCCCGGCGTCACAGTGGCGCTGTGGGGAGCCCGCCACCCCGGCGAGCTGGAGCCGCTGCGAGACGTGATGGGCTGGAGACTCGACGACGAGGCCCTGACGTACACGGACTCGGTGGTGAACGAATCCGTGCCCGAACCCGTAGGCCCCGAGTTCATGGCGCCCCCGGCGCGGCGTCCGGAAGAATCGGGCGAGCGGCCAGGGGCACCCGTCTGACCCGCGGGCCCCGGCCTTGCCCGAGGCCCGTGACGTCCTGGCTCAGAAGCACCTTTCCGAAGTATCGAAGGACGAGTTCGCCACGTACTTGCAGGTGCAGTTGCTCACCTTGCAGTTGAACGAGGCGTTCTCCTGACAGAGCGAGTCCACCTTGCGCCAGGCCATGATGGGCATGTCCTCGAACTCGTCCTCGTGCAGGTACAGCGTGTCCCCCTTGACGGCGAACGCATAACGGAAGGTCTCGTTGAAGGAATCCTCCCTGGTCCCGTAGCAGGAACTCGTCGTGGTGATGACCAGGTGGCTCCCATCCACCTTCCAGGTCCCCAGGATGTTCCCCCAGCTACCGCCCACCTTGAGGACGGACTTGCCCTTGAAGAGAAGGGCACGCGCGTCCTCCGAGCCGCGCTCCAGGCGGTACAGCCCATCAGACACCGAGCCGCCCTTCAGCGCGGGGGCGTCCGTCACCGCCGCCTGGTCCGACTCCCACGAGGTACACCACCCTATCGCGTCGCACTTGAGCGCGGAGTCCCCATCACCTTCGTTCGAGTCACCACACCCCACCACCAGCATGGAGAAAAGCACCAGGTACCGCGTCATCGCCTTCATGTCGTCCTCCCGAGCAGTCACGGTGGGGCAATGAACACCCCCTCCTGACAGGGAGAGACCGGCCGGGCGACACCGTTGCAGGAAATCGACCGGGCTGCCCAGGGAGGGAAGGTCCGGCCCTCTGCCAGGAGGGCGCCTGGGTGACGGGACGCCTTGCGCCATCTCCGGGAAATTCGAACGAAGGCCTGTCACGCGCATCGCCCGTGCCGCCTAGAAGGGGCGAGGACGGCATGAGGTCCGTCCCAGGGAACCTTCTTGATGCATACCGCTGTTGACTTCGCGCCGGAGCAGGAACAGGTCGTTTGCACGGGCCGGAGGGCTCCTGCTCGTGCCCCGATGCCGCTGGGTTGAACGCTTCACTGGGGAGCAGCGTGATTTCCCTCGAGGTACGGGCCTGAACCGGAAGCCTTCAGCATGAGCGTGCGCACGGTCTCCGAACTCGATGCGCTGATGGCACGGCTCGCCGAGGGCGACCGGGGCGCGTTCACGCGTGTCTTCGAGTTGCTCTGGGACCCCATCCAGAAGCTATGCCTGAGCCTGCTCAGGAACGAAGCAGACGCCGCTGACGCCGGCCAGGAAGCGATGCACAAGATTCTCGAACGCGCCTCCGACTTCGACAAGACCCGTCCGGCGATGCCCTGGGCCCTCGCCATCGCGGGCTGGGAGTGCCGGACCCTGGCGCGCCGCCGAGCTCGCCGGCGCGAATCCCACGAGGACGCCATGCCCTCGTGCGCCGGACCTCACGCGGAGGAGGAGTTCCTCCAGCGGGACCTGACCGCCGCCGCGATAGCCGCCCTGGGAGAGCTCTCGGAGTTGGACCGCGAGGTGCTCATCGCCACGTTCTGGGACGAGGCCGCGTCGGTCTCTGGCGCCACGCTGCGAAAGCGCCGTGAGCGCGCACTGGACCGGCTCCGAACGACTTTCAGGAGGCTCTATGGGCTCGACTGACCTCCAACGGCTTCAACGACGGGTGCGCCGGACCTACGAGCTCGCGAGGCTGCGACGCGCGCTCGTGGGCGTGCTCCCGATTGTCGTCATCAGCGCGATTGCCGCCCTTCTCGCGAGCCGGCCCGCGCCACCGCTCACGTTCGGCCTGGCGACCGTGCTGACGGGTGCGCTGATGCTCTGGCATGGCCGCGATGCGCAGAAGGCGTTCCTGCCTGGCGTCATCGCGGGACTCGTCCCGCTCGCCCTCGCGCTCGGCACCGGCGCCATCCACACCTGTGGCACAGCCAACTGCTCCTACCTGTGCATCCCCGCGTGTGTGCTCGGCGGTGTGGTCGCGGGCATGGCCGTGTCGGGGGTCAGCCTCCAGCGTCGCGCAGGCCCCTGGTTCTGGGTCTCCGCCTCCGGGCTCGCGCTACTGACCGGCGCCATGGGCTGCGCGTGCATGGGCGCATCGGGTATCGTCGGGCTTGGCATGGGCTTCGGAGCAGGGATTGTTCCTGGCCTCTTGCGTCGCGCGTTCGGCCAGAGAGACTCCTGAACAAACGCATCTGATTCTCGAACGCTCGCCGATGCGCGGACTCGCACCGTCGCCCAGAATTTCCTCGGAGCGCGGGGCGCCGCCGGGTCATGAGGCGTTCGGCCGCTCGAGAATCGTGAACTCCGGCTTGGCGGAGACCCTCCACAGGGAGACATGACGATGAGAGCCAGTATCTGGACTGCAGTGGGACTGATGATGCTCGCCGGGGCCTGTAAGCAGCAGGCAGCGCCCACCATGAAGGTGACGCCAGCATCTCCAGTCCTTGAACAGGGTGCGGGGCAGCAAGGTCACCTCACCCTCGTCACGGACCGCAGCCTTGTCTGCATGGTGAACGACCAGCACATGGGGCAGCCACAGATACCGGTCGAGGTCAGCGGGCGCACGTATTACGGCTGTTGCGAGATGTGCAAGGACCGGCTCGCGAATGACGCGACGTTCCGGACCGCGACGGACCCGGTGAGTCAGCGGCCCGTGGACAAGGCGACGGCCGTCATCGGCATCACCCAGGACAACACCGCGCTCTACTTCGAGAACGACCAGACCTTCGCCGCCTACGCGCGTCAGGCCGCGGGGACGTCCCGGTAAGGCCAGCCCCCGTCGGCCCCCAACGACTCTCAAGGTGTCACGCTCCACACCTGACGCGCCTAGGAACGCGTCGAGTCAGCCAGTTCGCTCGCACGCATCCGCGGACGGCAGGCTCGGCGCACCTCGTCGCTGTGCGTGAATCACCAAGGAGATGTCGTGTACGGGTTTGCATTGCTCTCGCGTGGCGCCGCCGCCATTTCAGGCTTCGGCGCCGTGCTCGCCTTTGCCTTATCTCCGGCCGAAGCCTCGGCTCAAACGCTGACCCTGCGCGAGTCATTGGACACCGCGCTGCACAACTACGGCGACCTCCGCGCGAAGCAGTCTCGTCGCGACGCGGCCGAGCATGATGTGTCATACACCCGGAAGAGCTATCTCCCCGACGTCGTGCTATCGGCGCAGCAGACGTTCGGCACCGTGAATGCTCTGCATGGGACGCTCTATCATCCTGGCGGCCCCTCCAATGCATCAACCAGTCTCGCGTTGCCGGAGCAGAACTGGAACGCGGCATTCGGCGCCTTGTACTCGGTGCTCGTCCACTGGAACGTCTCCACCTTCGGCCGTCTCGACCGGCAGATTGAGCTGTCGGAGAGGACGCACGAACTGAAACAGCGCGAGCTCGAGCTCGCGCGGTTCCAGCATGGGGTTCGCGTCGCCCACGCGTACCTCAACCTATCGACTGCTCAGCGCATCACCCACATCCAGAAGCAGAGCGTGGCTCGCTTCGGGGTCGTGCTCGAGTCCGTCCAGAGCCACGCCGAGAACGGATTGGTCCCCGGGGTGGATGTCTCCTTCGCGCGCGCCGAACTCGCCAGCGCCAGGTCCCTCCAGCTCAAGGCCTATGACGCCGAGCTCCTGGCGTCGAAGGAGCTTGCGGTCCTGATGGGCGTTCCGTTTCGCGAGTTCCAGCTCGAGCCGACGTTCCACCAGTCGACGCCCGAGCCCGGCGCGCCAGCGCACGTCGCGCCCGGGCATCCCGTCCTCGCGGTGCACGAAGGGCAGGTCCTCCGCGGTGAGCAGGAGAAGAAGGTGGCCGCGGCCGAGCGCCTGCCCACGCTCTTCGCCTTCGGCATGTTGCAGGGGCGCGGCTCGGGCTTTCGCTCCAACTACGCGCAGGACCCGGGCGCGTTCTCGAGCGGGTACCTCAACGGGGTCGGCATCGACCGGGGCAACACCCTTGTCGGGTTGGGGTTGAGCTGGAACCTGGCCTCCGTGCTGCGCAGCTTCTCCAGCGAGGCAGCGCGGGACGCGCGCACCCGCGCGCTCCGCCAGGAGCAGGAGCTGGCCACCCAGGAGCTGGTTGCCCAGGCGCGCTTCGCCGAGCACAAGTTCACCCTGGCGCGAGAGGTGAGCCACCACGCCGTGTTGCAGCGGGACGCCGCCGAGGAGGGGTTCCGGCAGAGCAAGGCCCGCTACGACAGCGGGCTCGGGACGATTGTCGAGCTCACCCAGGCGACCTTCTCCGCGACCCGGGGAGAGGTCGACCTCGAGGTCGCCCAGAACGGCATCTGGCAAGCCCTCCTCCTCAAGTCTGCCGCGACCGGTGACCTCAACGAATTCCTGCAGCAGGTCCGTGGAGTGAAGAAGCAATGAGCATCCTGAAGGTCTCCCTACGAAGGCCCGTCACCGTCCTCGTGCTGGTCGTCGCCATGGTCTTCTTCGGTGTGCGTGCGGCCGGAGACATCAAGGTCGACGTCCTGCCGGAGATGAACCTCCCGGTCGTCTACATCGCGCATACCTTCAACGGGTATACGCCGGCACAGATGGAGGGGTATTTCACGAAGATGTACGTGAACATGATGCTGTTCACGAACGGCATCAAGAACATCGAGACGAAGAACTCCCAGGGCCTGACCCTGATGAAGCTCTCGTTCTACGAAGGCACCGACATGGGGCAAGCGGTCGCGGAGATCAACGCGCTCTCGAATCGCTCCCAGGTTTTCCTGCCCCCCGGCGCGCCGCCCCCCTTCATCATCCGCTTCGATGCCTCGTCGCAGCCGGTGGGGCAGCTGGTGTTCCGCAGCGAGAGCAAGACCAACAACCAGCTCCAGGACATCGCCAACTTCACCGCACGGCCGTTCCTCATCTCCATCCCCGGCCTCACGACGGCGCCCCCGTTCGGCGGCAGCCCGCGCACGATTGAAATCAACATCGAGCCGGAGAAGCTGCGCGTGCACAACCTCACGCCCGAACAGGTCGTGGAGGCCATCGCTCGCCAGAACGTGACAGCTCCCTCCGGGAACGTCCACGTCGGTGACATGAGCTACATCACGCCGACCAACAGCACCCTTCGCGCCGTGGAGGACTTCGGGAACATCCCGCTCCTCAAGGGCTCGGTGGCGAACGTCTACGTCCGGGATGTCGCGACCGTGAAGGACGGAGCCGACATCGCCACCGGCTACGCCCTGGTGAACGGCAAGCGCTCCGTCTATCTCAACGTCGCCAAGGCGGGGAATGCCTCGACGGTGAACGTGGTGCAGCAGCTCAAGGAGTCCATCCCCCGAATCCAGAGCAACCTGCCCGACGACGTGCACATCTCCTACGAGTTCGACCAGTCCGTCTACGTCGTGGGGGCCCTGAAGGGGCTGATTGCGGAGGGCGTGCTCGGCGCGGTGCTGACGGGGCTGATGGTCCTGCTGTTCCTGCGTGACATGCGCTCCGCGCTCATCGTCATCGTCACGATTCCCATCGCCATCATCTCCGGCGTGCTGTTCCTCAAGCTGTTTGGCCAGACCATCAACATCATGACCCTGGCCGGCCTGGCGCTCGCGGTAGGCATCCTGGTGGACGAGAGCACGGTGACCATCGAGAACATCCATCAGCACCTCCAGCGCGGCAAGGCGGTGGCGGTGGCGGTGTGGGACGCGTGCCTGGAGATCGCCTTCTCGAAGCTGCTCATCCTGCTGTGCATCCTCTCTGTCTTCGCGCCCGCCCTCACGATGGGCGGAATCCCCGGGGCGCTCTTCCGGCCGCTCGCGCTGGCCATCGGGTGCTCGATGGTCGTCTCCTTCCTGCTCTCGCAGTCACTGGTGCCGGTGCTGGCGAACTGGATGCTGAAGCAGCACGGCCCGCCCCCGGGCGGTGAGGGCGCCAGCCTCCCCCCTGGGCGCGTGCGCCGCGTGATTGAGCGCATGCTGCCGCACAGGAAGCTGCTCGTCTCGGCCGGCGTGGGAGGCCTCATCATCCTGGCGGTGGTCTCGCTCCAGCGCATTGGCAAGGACGTGCTGCCGCGAGTCAACTCCAGCCAACTCCAGCTGCGGCTCCGCGCGGCGGAGGGAACCCGAATCGAGAAGACGGAGCAGGTCGTCCACCAGGCCATGGGCCTCATCGAAGAAGTCGTGGGCGCCGGGAAGGTCCGAATCTCCTCGGCCTACGTGGGCCAACACCCCTCATCGTTCGCCATCAGCCCCATCTATCTCTACAACGCGGGCCCCCACGAGGCGCTCCTGCAGGTCGCCTTCGAGGGCGGCGTCGGCGACATCGACGCGCTGAAGGAGCGCATCCGGCAGCGAGTGCGCGAGGCGATGCCAGATGTCCAGGTCGCGTTCGAGCCCGTGGAAATCACGGAGAAGATTCTCGGTCAGGGCGCGCTGTATCCCATCGAGGTCCGGTTCTCCGGGATGAAGAAGAAGGTCAACGAGAAATACGCGGGGATGCTGCTCGAGAAGCTCCGGGGCATCGCCTATCTGCGAGACCAGCAGGTGCAGCAGTCGCTGCGCTACCCGGCCTTGAACGTGGAGGTGGACCGGATTCGCGCGGCCCAGCTGGGCATCGACATGCAGGACGTCACGCGCTCCCTGACCGCGTCCACGTCGTCCTCGCGCTACACGTCCAAGAACATGTGGGTCGAGGGCATGATGGGCATCGCCTACGACGTGCAGGTCCAGACGCCCGCGAGCGAGCTGAACAGCGAGCAGGACCTGGCGCAGGTGCCGCTGTTGAAGAACGCGAGCCGCCCCGTCCTCGGAGACGTGGCGACCATCACCCCTGGCATCGCGTACGGGGAGACGCACAACCTGGGGACCATGGCGTTCGCCTCGGTGACCGCGAATGTCCACGGCAAGGACCTGGCGCAGGCCCGGCGCGACGTGCAGGCGGCGATTGCGTCCATGGGCGAGCTGCCCAAGGGCGTCAACGTGCAATTGGCGGGACTCTCCGTCGTCCTCGACGACACCATGCGCAGCCTCGCCAACGGGCTGGTGGTCGCGGTCCTGGTCGTCTTCCTGCTGCTCGCGGCCAGCTTCCAGTCGTTCCGGTTGGCCACCGTGGTCCTGACAGCGGTGCCGGCCGTCGTGCTGGGCGCGGTCATCTCGCTGCGACTCACCGGCTCCACGCTCAACCTCCAGTCCTACATGGGCATCATCATGGCCGTCGGTGTCTCCATCGCCAACGGCGTGTTGCTGGTGGCCAGCGCCGAGCAGCGCCGGAAGGCGGGCGCGAACGCGCACCTCGCCGCGCTCGAAGGCGTATCGCTGCGCGTGCGCCCCATCTTGATGACGACGCTGGCAATGCTCGCGGGAATGCTGCCCATGGCCATCGGGCATGGGGAGGGCGGCGACCAGATGGCCCCCCTGGCGCGAGCAGTCATCGGTGGCCTGAGCGCGTCGACGCTGATGGTGCTGTTCGGCCTGCCGCTCGCGTTCGCCTGGGCGCAGGACGCGGCCCCTACGACGTCCCGGTCTCTTGACCCTACCGATGTGGAGAGTGAACACCATGCCATGGAAGCTGCCTGAAATGCGTACACGAGCGAACCGCTGGTGCATCCTGCTGACCCTCGGTGGACTGGCGAGCGGGAGCGGCTGCCGGACCGCGGAACCCTCCAGGGAGGCCACCGCATCCACCGCGCGCGCGGCCACTGAGACCTTCCGGGTCGAGGCCTCCCGGCTGGCGTCGACCCTGCGACTTCCGGCCGAGCTGGTCGCGAACCAGACGGTGGACGTGTACGCGAAGGTCAACAGCTACGTGAAGCACCTCCGAGTGGATATCGGCGACGTCGTCAAGAAGGGCGACCTGCTGGTGACGCTCGAAGCGCCGGAGATTGAAGCGCAGCTCGCATCCGCCAGGGCGCGGTGGGCCGCGATGGAGGCGCTCCATGTCGCGTCGAAGGCAACCTACGAGCGCACCGTGCGGACCAGCGCGACCGAGGGCGCCGTGGCCCGCGACGCGGTTGACCAGGCGCGGGCGAAGGAGCAGGCGGATGCCGCGCAGGTGGTCGCCGCCAAGGCGCACTACGACGAACTGCTGGCCATGCGGAGCTACCTGGTGATGCGGGCACCGTTCGACGGCGTCGTGACGGAACGGAACGTGGAGCTCGGGACCTATGTGGGCCCCTCGGGCCGGGGCTCGCACAAGCCGATGCTGGTGGTGCGGACCGTCCAGAAGCTTCGGCTCCACGTGTCGATTCCAGAGGCGTACAGCCCCTATGTCCAGGTGGGTGAGACAGTGAAGTTCACCATACGCTCGCTGCCGGGGCGCGAGTTCTCCGCGCGCATCACCCGGAGGGCGGGGGCGCTCGACGCGGCACTCCGCGCGGAGCGAATCGAGGCGGACGTCGACAACCCGGACGGGGCGCTCCTGCCCTTGATGGTCGCTGACGCGAGCATCGCGCTCTCCTCGCAGGGCCCCACCGTCATGATTCCCCGGACGGCGCTGGTGGAGAGCGGAATGGGCACCTACGTCCTGCGGGTGCAGGATGGCGCGGCGAAGCGCGTGCCTGTCTCGCGCGGCATGCGTGCCGGCGAGAAGGTCGAGGTGTTCGGCGCGATTGAGACAGGAGACGTGCTCGTGTTGAAGGCGTCGGAGGAGATGAAGGACGGAATGGCCGTCGCCGGCGGCTGAGCTCCGCCCAGGTCGGGATGAATCATCAACTGGCCGGGCGCCGGAAGCGGATGAGAGGGTGTGCATAAAGCTGCACACCCATCATTCGTCTCTTTGATTGGAATATTACCAGGACCGCCATGTACAACCGCGCCTGTCGACAGGCTGCTCGCTCCAAGCGAGGAGCCGCAAGACAGCGCACACCTCCCGCTGGCGGCCGGGCCTCTGGGCACTCATTGGACGAACCATGTCAATGAGCCGTTCACTCGCATTACCTCTATTGCTTTGCCTGACCGCGTTGGGATGCTCGGCCCCGGAGCCGTCTTCTCCGCCTCCCGACGCGGGCCCATTACCCGACGCGGGCCCTTCTCCGGATGCAGGCCCCTCTCCGGATGCGGGGCCGCACGAGGACCCGGCTCTCCAGGTGCGCATCCAACGCATGCGACGCTACCACTCGCCCGGCGGAGTCGAGATACGCCCCGAGGACTTCGAGAGGACGCCCATCTCCCTCTTCGTCGCGGACGGAACCTCGCTGAACGAAATCCCGGGGAGAATCGGCGGCCCTGGAGAGTTCATCTTCTCGAACGTTCCGGATGGAACGTATTACGTCAAGGTGGGCACGGACTACGTCGTCACCCGCGCTCGTGACGTGGACCTGAGCATCAACCTCATGGGACGCCCTGATGTTCGGCTGCAAGACAGGTCGTCCGCCTATGCGGACATCTCGCTGACCCACTTGGAGCCCTGGCAGTACAGCCCCTTCCCAACGCCGCCCGAGGCGCCAGGCGCCTCGCTAGAAATCATGTCCGAAGAAGTTCCCTTCTCCGCGATTCTGGCGGTGTCTGACGGACTCGCCGAAGGCCAGACCTCGTGGAACGAATCGGGGAGGAACGTTGCCAACGCGGACACTGTTCCAGTCTTCGAACGTGAACGCGGGGATAGGATTTGGGTGCACCAGTACGCCCCGCGACAGGCCGAGGCGCTGCCTGGTGGCACTCCACTCGGATACAGTTCCATGGTGCGTTCCGCGCAGCTTCCCCCGCTCGACTTCGACGGCACCCATCTGATGCCCATCCAAGGAAGCCTCCAAGCTGTGCCCAGCACGCAATCACTCTCCGTGGACTGGAAGGTCTCCGACTTCAAGGCGCTCGCCGAGCAAACACATCCAGGCGCCCAGGCGCGTCCGCTCGTGCTCTCCATCGTCACCACCATCCCCGGGGAAGCGGATGTGAGGGTTCCCACGAATGGGCCCATCCTCGCGGCGATGTTGCGCCCACCATCCATGGCCGAGGATGTCCAGACGACCCTCGTCTATGGCAACCCCTACCCCTCCAACCGGGATGTCCTGGTTCGCGCTTTCGTGAGCCTTCGCATTCCTCGCGCCCCCGGCGCGAATCAGTTCTTCACCACCGGCTCGATTGCATGGGTGGACCGCGTTGCGAACCTCTCGGGCCAGCCCATTCGCCCCCTCGTGCAACCGCCCCGCGCCTTGATGGTGGATGGAGCCGACGGCTACCTCCCGAGAACGCTCACCGGCGGACCTCGGGTCGTCTCCTGGCAGGCGCCTGCGGACGGCGCGCCCGATGGCTATGTCGTGTCACTCGGAGCCCCCACTCGCGCGGGTGGCGCCCACATCTATCTCGCCGGGGACGCGACCTCCGTCGTCATTCCTCCGGACATGCTTCCACCCGGCACCTCCTTTCTCCACATCGACGCGATTCGCTCGGAAGGCTATGCGCGCTCCGGACAGCCAATGACCGCGTATGACCATGTCCCGAGAGGCAGCGCGACCACGGTCAGCGGTGCGTTGACCATCCCCGACGCCATTCACTGACGCCAGCACTCGACGGAGTCGGCGCTGATACAGCCTCACCGACTCCGTTGAGAATTGCTGTTCTGCTTCGTCTCAAGCGCAGTGGGGACCGACGGCATCAACGGCTTCACCGTGGAGCCGAAGTGCTGGAGCGGCGACGACTTCTTCGAGCCCCGCGGCGTCAGGGTGGTCGCCGAGCGCCTCGCCAGCCTCGCCACTGTGCACGGGAAGACCAACGTGGAGCCCATCCCTCCGAGCGCTACGCCTGGGCCCCGCTGCCGCGATTCACCGGGCCCACAGACGAGCCCCCCTTCGCGAGCCTGCTCCGTGTGTGCCCCCTGTTCGGCGTGATGCGCGCCCCGCGCCAACCCCTCGTTCGGTCGCTACCTGATGCGTGCGTCCAAGCCCTCCCCCTGGGCAGGGCGTCATCGCGAGTGGGCGAGGCGCGCACGGTCATCATTCGCCCCGGGTCAGTGCTACGCGAGCGCGACTTTGTACGTAGGCAAAGCATCTATCTGTCCGCGCGACTGTCAGGGATGCGTCGTATGACCTGGCCTGCCGTCACGCGCGAGGCATGGACAAGCACCAACTCCGTGCTCCAGTGTGCGCGGCACCAACGCTCCTGACTCAGGGAAGAAGGCATGAAGACGAAGCTCGCCGCGGTGACACTGGTTGCATCCCTGTTCGCGTCCTCCGCCGCGTGGGCAGCGGTGACGGTGCGCTACTACAACCGCGATTCGCGCGACCACTCGTGGTCCGTCGTGTGCAGCGGCGTGAAGACGTCGGTGACGTTCGGCAAGAGCCAGACGGCCTCCGTCACCATCCAGGGTTCCGGGCCCTGCGCCGTGAAGACGGACGCGGGAACCGTGGTCCTCAAGGGCGGTGAAGACCTGGAAATCAAGGACGGGCGCATTCAGGTGAAGTGAGCCCCCGCCCGCCAGGTAGCGCCAATTTAGCTCAAGTCTGGACCACTTTAACTTAGCCGAACGGAAAATAAGGTCAGCCGGATTGAATCTAGCGCGAACCCGGCACATCCTGCATTGCGTCAGTCTTCCAACTGGAGGCGCAATGAAGAAGTGGTTGGCGATGGCCCTTCTGGTGGGTGTGGGTGTGGCGGGGTTGCTGGTCGAACCGGCGGCGCAGTTGAAGCAAGGAGGGCCCGTCGACACCGCGGACACCGCGTGGCTCCTCACCGCCACCGCGTTGGTGCTGTTGATGACGCCGGGCCTGTCCTTCTTCTACGGCGGCATGGTGCGGCTGAAGAACGTGGTGTCCACGCTGCTGCAGAGCTTCATCGCCATGGCGGTCATCAGCCTGATCTGGGTGGTGGTGGGCTTCAGCCTGTGCTTCGGCGACAGCGTCCATGGGCTCATCGGCGACCCGCGAACCTTCTTCATGTTCAGCGGCGTGGGCGGTGAGACGCACCCGGACCTGGCGCCCACCATCCCCTTGATGCTGTTCGCGCTGTTCCAGCTCAAGTTCGCCATCATCACCCCGGCGCTCATCACCGGCGCGTTCGCGGAGCGCGTGCGCTTCAAGGCATACGTGCTCTTCATGGTGCTCTTCACGCTCGTCATCTACGCGCCGCTGGCGCACTGGACGTGGCACCCGGAGGGCTTCCTCCGTCAGTGGGGCGTGCTCGACTTCGCGGGCGGCACGGTGGTGCACATGTCCGCGGGCTTCGCGGCGCTGGCTGGCGCGCTGGTGCTGGGCCGCCGCAAGGTGCACGTGGAGAACACGACGCACGCGCCCGCCAACATCCCCTTCGTGAT
The DNA here is from genome assembly GCF_013116825.1 of Myxococcus xanthus. Classification (GTDB taxonomy): domain Bacteria; phylum Myxococcota; class Myxococcia; order Myxococcales; family Myxococcaceae; genus Myxococcus; species Myxococcus xanthus_B. The sequence continues at coordinate 31,658 of NZ_JABFNS010000026.1, read as the reverse complement.
GCTGGGCACGGGCATGCTGTGGTTCGGCTGGTTCGGCTTCAACGCGGGCTCGGCGATGTCGGCGTCGTCGCTGGCCACGCTGGCCTTCGCCACCACCAACACGGCGTCCGCGGCGGCGATGCTGGGATGGATTGCCTTCGACTGGCTGCGCGGCCGCAAGCCCAGCGCCATGGGTGCGTGCATCGGCGCGGTGGTGGGCCTCGTGGCGGTGACGCCCGCGGCCGGCTTCATCACCGTGGGGCAGAGCATCGTCGTGGGGCTGGTCGCCAGCTTCGTGAGCAACGCGGCGGTGCACTTCAAGAACCGCACCTCCGTTGACGACACGCTGGACGTCTTTCCCTGCCACGGCCTGGGCGGCGTGGTGGGCATGGTGCTGACGGGCGTGCTGGCCAAGGACGTGGGCCTCATCCACGGCGAGACGCGCACCTTCATGATGCACATGCTGGCGCTGGTGCTGGTGTCGGTGTTCTCCTTCGGCGGCTCGTTCCTGCTCTACAAGGTGGTGGACCGCATCGTCCCGCTGCGCGTCACCCGCGAGCACGAGGAAGAAGGCCTGGACCTGAGCCAGCACGGCGAGACGGTGGGCGAGTCCATCAGCGCGCCCGCGCCACAGCCCGCGCTCACCGCGACGACGGCGGTCGCCACCGAGCTGGCACCGGACGCAGCCCGCCTGCCTCAGCCCGCCTGAACGACACCGAAGTCCTGTGTCGTGGCGTGCCGCCGCTCGGAGTCCCGGGCGGCGGCCTCGTTCGAAGCTTGAGCAGCCTCAGCTGCTCTTCTTCCTCGCCGCGGGCGCGCGCCCCTTGCGTGCCGCGGCCCGGGTGGGCGCGGTCTCCGGCATGGGGCCCGTCGAGGGCGCCCCCGCCTCCGCGGTGGGCTTCTGCCGGCGCTTCAACCGGCGCGGCGGCAGCAGGTCCGGTTCGCCGGGCACCTTCTGCGCCATGAAGATGGCGGCATCCAGCTTGTAGAAGCTCCGCGTCCGGTACCACGTCAGCGCGGACTCGTTGTTCTCCGCCACCTCCAGGACCAGGTGCGTGCAGCCCCGCGTCCGGGCCAGGTGCTGGAGCTGATCCAACATGAAGCTGCCCACGCCCCGCCCCTGGTAGTCCGGGTGCACCGCCAGCTCCTCCACGAAGAGCGGCCGCATGCCCCGCTTCTCGAACCAGCGGGGGTTCACCCAGTTATCGTCCCCGGTGGCCTCGAAGGCGCACTCCGAGTAGCCGACGATGCTACCGTCCACCTCATAGAGGAGCTGTTCGATCCACTCGGAGGTGTAGACCTCCAGGAATCGCCGCTTGGAGCGAGGGCGCTGGTACTCCACCGTCTCCCGGTTCACGTCCCGGAAGACGAGCTTGAGGAACTCCCAGGTCCGGTTCAGGTCCCGCCTGTGGATGCGGCGCACACGGACTTCGAGTGAGTCCGGGGGTTTGGGAGTCTTGGCCTTCGGCATACGCCCGCCTCCTTAGCAGGCGGCCGGTGGGACGCACAGTCTCGTCGCGTGCCACGACCCGGCTGGGTGTACTGCGACATCAGGAGGGTTGCCTCATGGGGGGGTGGGAGGATGGAATGGGCGAAGTTTCCCCGGAATGCCCTGCCTGAGAGTCCCAGCCCCATGACCCTACCCGCTGACGGTGACCTCCGAATTGATGAGGTCCTGCGGAATACGTACAGGATTGTCTCCCTGCTGGGACGGGGAGGAATGGGCTCGGTGTACCTGGCCCAACACCTGCGGCTTCCCGGCAAGCAGGTGGCGGTCAAGGTGCTGCGTGGCGGCGACCACCTGACGCCCGAAATCTTCGCGCGCTTCCGCCGAGAGGCGGAGATTGCCTCGCGGCTGGGCCACCCCAACATCGTCGAGGTGCTCGACTACGACACCCTGGAGAACGGCAACCCGTTCCTGGTGCTGGAGTACCTGCGCGGCGAGAGCCTCCAGGAGCGCCTGGCGCGGGGACGCCTGCCCATGGAGGACGTGGTCTCCTTCACCCGGCAGATGGGCTCGGCGCTCCAGGCGGCGCACGGCGCGGGTGTCATCCACCGCGACCTGAAGCCAGCCAACGTGTTCCTGGTGCCCACCGACTCCGGTGGCGTGGTGGGCGAGCGCGTGAAGCTGCTCGACTTCGGCATCTCCAAGGTCCTCAGCTCCACGACGGTGCAGACGCAGGAGGCGACCATCATCGGGACGCCTCAGTACATGTCACCGGAGCAGGCCCAGGGGAAGAACCGGGACATCGACGCGCGCACGGACGTCTTCGCGCTGGGGTGCATCGTCTACGAGATGATGGCCGGCAAGCCCGTGTTCGGCTCAGGCAGCCTCGCGCAGATGATCTTCCGCGTCGTCTATGAGCCGCCCGAGCCCCTGGCCCCGCTCTGTCCCGAGGCCACGCCGGAGGCCATCTCCGCGGTGATGCGCGCGCTCGCCAAGAGCGTGGACGAGCGCTACCCAGACGTCTCCTCGTTCATCGAGGACCTGACGGGCACGCCGCTGCACTCGCTGTCCACCACCGCGGGCAACCAGCCCGCCCCGCGTCCCCAGGCCCCGGCGTCCGGAATCGCGCTGCCCTCCACGGGCCCGGCCTCGCTGTCCGCCACCGTGCCGCCTGGAAGCCTGAAGGTGGCTCCGGACACGGGCCGCGAGGGCTTCGATTCCACGATGGCACCCGGCACCGGCCAGCAGGGCTTCAGCGCATCCGCCACGGGGCAGATGGGCGTGGCGCAGTTGTCCGCCGCATCGCTCATCGACCCACCTGGCCTGGAGCCCACGCTCATCTCGAAGCAGCTTCCGGCCATTCCCGCGCCGGAACGCCCCGCTCAGCACCACACGGCCGTGAGTGTTCCCGTGCCCGTCCCGGGCGCCACCGAGGCCCCTGCCGCCGCGGCGCTGTTGTCCGCCCCGTCCACGCCCGTCTCACCGCCCCCCGCGGCAAAGGGGCGCGGTGCATTCGTCGGCGCCACCGCGGCGGTCCTGCTGGCCTCCAGCGTGGGACTCGTCTGGTGGATGAAGGGTGGCACCTCCGGCACGGGCTCTCCCACGACGCCCGTGGCGGACACCCGCATGCCCCAGGACGAACAGCAGACCAACGGCACGCAGCAGGCCAACGACACGCAGCAGGCCAACGATGCGCAGCAGCCCAACGGCCAGCAGGCAAACGGCATGCAGCAGGCAAACGGCACTGAACAGGCCAATGGCACGCAGACTCCGCCGGACACAGAGAACGCGCAGCAGGTGGTGGTGGCCACTGTCACCCCGCCCGACAAGCCGCCTTCGCGCCCGGTGACGCGCCCCGAGCCCAAGGAAGAACTGCCCGAGCAGGTCCGCAAGCTGTTGACGGAAGGAGAAAGCGCGTTGGCCTCGGGTGACGCCAGCCGCGCCATCGCGCTGGCGCGCAGCAGCCAGCGCACGAAGCGCTCCATGGCGGCGTATTCACTGCTCACCCGCGCCTACTGCCAGCAGAAGGACCTGGGCGGTGCGGTCAGCGAGTGGCCCAAGGTCGCGTCAGCGGAGCGTGCCAAGGTCAAGAAGTTCTGCCAGAAGCACGACATCGAGCTCTGAAACAGCGGGCCATCCGGGTTGGGGGGCCCTCATGCAACACGAGGTGATTCGCTTGAGAAACATGGTCGCAGTGATTGTCACGGCAGTCGCGCTGGGGGCGTCGCACGCCCTGGCCGCCGCGCCGGTGGAAGCTGGCAAGGTGTACTCCGGTACGGAGGGCGAAGAGGTGGCCGTGGTGCCGCTCACGCCCCGTTCCGACAAGAAGTTCATCCTGCGCGTGAAGGGCACGGGCTCGGAGTTCGACGGCCTGGTGTTCCCCTACGAGCAGAACGACTGGAGCACCCGCAGCACCGAGCAGTTCAACTACAGCACCCAGTGGCACGGGCGGAAGTACACGGCCCTGCACGTACGCGACACGAAGTACGAGCTCTACGTGCCCGGCCGCCAGCGCCCCATCCGCCTGGCCTATGACGAGAAGAAGACCGCCGCGCTGAAGCCGGAGGAGGTCTACGCGCAGCACCAGAAGCAGATGAAGGACGGCACCCTGGCGAAGCTGATGGCCTTCGACCGCAAGGGAGAGGAGTCCGGCCACAACAAGGAACTTGCCGCCACCCTCCAGGAGATGAACAACGCGTGTGGCACGTCCGTGGCCGCCCGCATCGACTGGAGCAGCATCAACGAGGACCACCTCAAGGAGCTGAGCATCTCCAGCTTCTGTGGCACCCCGCTGACCAGCCTCAAGGAGCTGTGTACGGCGTCCGCCATCGCGAAGCAGACCATCCAGGAGAAGGTGAAGCAGGTCAGCTGCCGCTTCGGCTCCGCGCTGGAGCCCAAGATTGAGGCGGACCGCGTCATCTGGACGACCTCCCGCGACGCCTCCAATCAGGACAAGTTCGCCACCAAGTACTTCAAGCAGAACCTGTAGTCGGAGCCTTCACGATGCGATTCCAGCGTTTCGCCCTCGCGGCGATGTCTTTCGCGTGTACCGCCGCCATGGCGGCCGAGCCCATCCAGCCCCCCTGGGGCAAGGAGTCCAACCTCGGCGAGAAGATGATGTTGGAGGCCACGTCGGTGTGCACCGACGGCAAGGGCCACTTCGTGGCACTCACGCCCGACGACGAGGACACCAACGCCGTCCTCTACTACGGCGATGAGAAGCAGTTCGTCCAGGTGCCCCGCCCCGGCCCCTACACGTCGGCCACGTCCTTCCTGGACCCGCGCTTCTTCAACAAGGGCGCGAACCCCAACTTCCGCGGCATCGACTGGCGGGTGATGTCGAGCGTGGAGATTGACCGCAAGGAGCGCACCTGCTCCCTGACCTGCGGTGAGAAGAAGATTCCCCTCACCATGCTGGATGGCGAGCCGGCCGCGGAGCTGCTGCGCAAGGCCACCTTCCACCCCAACCCGCAGAAGTTCGTGCCCTACGCGCTGCTGCGTGACACCAAGGGCGCCTACTACTTCGTGGACCGTGGCTTCCACGAAGCGGAGAAGAAGAACTACCGCGTCTTCATCGGGCCGCGCGGCAACCTGAAGGCCCAGAAGATGACCAACGTCATCTCCGACTCCGAAGGCGAAATCTTCTCCACCAAGCGCGGTGACCTCCGCCTGCTGCTCGACAAGGCGAAGCCCGCCATGTGGATTGAAAACACCAAGCGCCGCCTGGAGCTGCGCCAGGTGCCCGTGGATGAGAACCTGCCGCTCATCTACAACGAGCTCGGCGTGTACGAAGGCGCCCGCCTGGGCACGCCCTGCGACGACCAGTAGCCATCCGTCAGCACGAGGGCCGGGAGCCGGCGTCCCACGGACGTCTTCCCGGCCCTTCGTGTCTTTGGCGTCAGCGACTCACGCACGCTTTCAGCGCCCGCGGCGCGCCGTCGTTTGAGCCCGCCGCTTCGACGCAGCGGGCCAGACAACGCACCGCGTCTTGCGCATCACACGCGCACGGCACTGAGGACGCTCGCCTGGAGTGCGACCCGCCCGCGCTCGTTGGACGTCCAATGACGTTCATCCGTCCACGCGGTGACATGCGCTTCGGCGGAGGGGCACTGGGACGGAACTGGAAACGTGGCATGTTGCGCTCGCCATGGCCGTCAGCGTCTTCGACCTCTTCAAGATTGGAATCGGACCCTCCAGCTCGCACACCGTCGGGCCCATGCGAGCAGCGCGCATGTTCGCTCGGAAGCTGGCGGACACGGGCGTTCTGGAGCGGCTCACCCGGCTCAAGGTGGAGCTGTTCGGCTCGCTGGGCGCGACGGGCAAGGGCCACGGCAGCGACAAGGCCGTGGTGCTGGGCCTGATGGGCGAGACACCGGAGGCCGTGGACGTGGAGGCCGTGCCCGCCATCATTTCCCGCTGGCGCGCGGAAGGCCGCGTGGCGCTGCTCGGTCAGCGCGAGGTGACGTTCCGAGACGGCGAGCACCTGGTCATGCACCGCCGCCGCTCGCTGCCCTTCCATCCCAACGGCATGCGCTTCACCGCCTCCGGCGCGGACGGCGCGGAGCTGGCGTCGGCCGCCTACTACTCCGTGGGTGGCGGATTCATCGTCGACGAGTCCGCCGCCGCCGCGGGCAAGGACCCGCTGAGCAAGGACACCACGCCGCTTCCCTTCCCCTTCCAGTCCGCCGCCGAGCTGCTGGCCCACTGCGAGCGCGAGCGCATGAGCTTCAGCTCGCTCATGCTCGCCAACGAGAAGACCTGGCGCGACGAGGCGGAGATTCGCGCCGGGCTGCTGCGCGTCTGGGACGTGATGCAGGCCTGCGTGCGCCGTGGCTGCACCAGCGGTGGCATCCTCCCTGGTGGCCTCAAGGTGGAGCGCCGCGCCGCGGGCATGTACCAGAAGCTCATCAGCCGTCCCGAGGCCGGCCTCACCAACCCGCTCACCGTGCTGGACTGGGTGAACCTCTACGCCCTGGCCGTCAACGAGGAGAACGCGGCGGGAGGCCGCGTCGTCACCGCGCCCACCAACGGCGCCGCGGGCATCATCCCCGCCGTCCTGCACTACTACTGGCGCTTCGTGCCCGGCGCGAACGAGGACGGCGTGGTGCGCTTCCTGCTCACCGCCGGCGCCATTGGCGTGCTCTACAAGGAGAACGCCTCCATCAGCGGCGCGGAGGTGGGCTGCCAGGGTGAAGTCGGCAGCGCCTGCTCCATGGCCGCGGGCGCGCTCACGGAGGTCATGGGGGGCACGCCGCTCCAGGTGGAGAACGCGGCGGAGATCGCCATGGAGCACAACCTGGGCCTCACCTGCGACCCCATCGGCGGACTGGTGCAGGTGCCATGCATCGAGCGCAACGCCATGGCCTCCGTGAAGGCCATCAACGCCACGCGCATGGCCCTCCACGGCGACGGGCGCCACTTCGTCAGCCTGGACAAGGTCATCCGGACGATGCGCGACACCGGCCGCGACATGAAGGACAAGTACAAGGAGACGGCGCGAGGGGGGCTGGCCGCCAACGTGCTGGAGGTGGCCAACCTGAGCGTGGGCCTTCCGGAATGCTGAGCCACAACCAATCTCCGTCGTAGTCGTTGTGCTGTGCGTGGGTTGCGTGGGGCGCCGGACACGCTTTAAGACGCGCGCCAGGAGCGCGGCCATCCCAGGCCGCCTCCCGAGGACCCACTCCCCATGCTCAAGAAGATTCTCGTCGGCCTCGCCGCCGTCATCCTGCTGTTCGTCGGCTTCGTCGTCACCCGTCCCGACACATTCACCTATCAGCGCACCGCGGTGCTCCCCGTGTCCGCGGACATCGCCTTCGCGCTGGTGAGTGACTTCCGTCGCTGGGCGGAGTGGTCCCCCTGGGACGGTCTGGACCCGCAGCAGCAGCGCACCTACTCCGGCCCGGAGTCAGGCACGGGCGCGGGCTACGCCTGGGTGGGCAATGACCAGGTCGGTGAGGGCCGGATGACCATCACCGACAGCAAGGCCAACGAGCAGGTCACCATCAAGCTGGAGTTCATCAAGCCCTTCGCCGCCACCAACACCTCCACCTTCGCCTTCAGCGCCGCGGAGGGCGGCACCCAGGTCGTCTGGGCCATGTCCGGCGAGAACAACTTCATGAGCAAGGCGATGAGCCTGTTCATGGACATGGAGGCCCTGATTGGGAAGGACTTCGAGAAGGGCTTGGCGACCATGAAGGACGTCGCCGTGGCCGACGCGAAGAAGCGCGCGGAGGCCGAGGCCGCGCGCGTCGCGGAAGAGAAGGCTCGCGCGGAGACCGAGGCCGCCGCTGCTGCTGCGCCGGCCGGGGAAGGCGCTCCCGCCGTGGCCGCGCCCGCCGTGCCGTGATGCACGCCTGACGCCACGAGGTCCGAGCGCGCAGTGGTGGACACTGCCACGCGCGCGAGTGCCGACTCGCCGACGTCCCCCCAAGCCTCGTGGCCCCAGGGGGGACGCGGCCAGCGTAGACGGCGCCTTCACCACTCTCGTTGGCGACAGGCTCCCATGAAACTGCGCAAGCCCTCGGCGAAGACCCGGCCCACCACGCTCAAGAGCGAAAGCCTCGAGCCCCACCGGATGCATGCGGTGGGAAAGGTCCTCACCACGGACCAGGGCATTCCCATCTCGGACACGGACAACTCGCTGAAGGCCGGCATCCGCGGTCCCACGCTCCTGGAGGACTTCCACTTCCGGGAGAAGATGATGCGCTTCGACCACGAGCGCATCCCGGAGCGCGCCGTCCACGCGCGTGGCGCGGGCGCCCACGGTTACTTCCAGGTCTACAAGCCGCTGGAGAAGTACACCCAGGCCCGCTTCCTCACCGACCCGTCCCTGCGCACGCCGGTGTTCGTGCGCTTCTCCACCGTGGGCGGCTCACGTGGTTCGGCGGACACCGTGCGTGACGTGCGTGGCTTCGCCACCAAGTTCTATACGGAGGAAGGCAACTTCGACCTGGTGGGCAACAACATGCCCGTCTTCTTCATCCAGGACGGCATCAAGTTCCCGGACTTCGTCCACGCGGTCAAACCCGAGCCGCACAACGAAATCCCCCAGGCGTCCTCGGCGCATGACTCGCTCTGGGACTTCGTCTCGCTCGTCCCCGAGACGACGCACATGATCATGTGGCTGATGTCGGACCGCGCCATTCCGCGCAGCTTCCGGATGATGGAGGGCTTCGGCGTCCACACCTTCCGGCTGGTCAACGCGGCTGGCAAGGCGAGCCTGGTCAAGTTCCACTGGAAGCCGCTGCTGGGTAATCACGCGCTCGTGTGGGACGAGGCCCAGAAGCTGTCCGGCAAGGACCCGGACTTCCACCGCCGCGACCTCTGGGAGTCCATCGAGCGCGGTGACTTCCCCGAGTACGAACTGGGGCTGCAAATCATCCCCGAAGGCGAAGAGCTCAAGTACGGCTTCGACCTGCTGGACGCCACCAAGCTGCTCCCCGAAGAGCTGGTGCCAGTGCAGCGCGTGGGCAAGTTGACGCTCAACCGCAACCCGGACAACTTCTTCGCGGAGACGGAGCAGGTGGCCTTCTGCGTGGCCAACATCGTCCCCGGCATCGACTTCACCAATGACCCGCTGATGCAGGCGCGGCTCTTCTCGTACCTGGACACGCAGCTCACGCGGCTGGGCGGGCCCAACTTCGCGGAGCTGCCCATCAACAAACCGGTGTGCCCCGTCACCAACCACCAGCAGGACGGCTTCGGGCGGCAGACCATCCCCACGTCGCGCGCCAACTACCACCCCAACTCCCTGGGCGGCGGCTGCCCGGCGCTGGCGAACCCCGCGAGCGCCTTCCGCCACACCCAGGAGCGCGTGGAGGGCCACACGATTCGCGCGCGCAGCGGCAGCTTCAGCGACCACTTCAGCCAGGCCACCCTCTTCTACAAGAGCCTGTCGAAGCCGGAGCAGGAGCACCTCGTGGCCGCGCTCGAGTTCGAGGTTGGCAAGGTGGAGCGCGTGGAGATTCGCGAGCGCGTGGTGAACCAGATTCTGGTGAACGTGGACCCGGAGCTGGCCGTGCGCGTGGCGCGCGCCGTGGGCGTCACGCCGCCGAAGGCGACCAGGCCCCCCAAGCCTTCCAAGGCCGCGGCCAAGAAGATGGCGCCCTCGGTGGAAGTGTCCCCCGCGCTGAGCATGGAGAACTCGCCGCATGACTCCATCCGGACGCGGAAGATCGCGGCCCTGGTATCGGACGGGTTCGCCGGCAAGGAGCTGGACGGCGTGCGCAAGGTGCTGGAGGAGCGCGGCGCGACGCTGGAGCTGGTGGGCCCCACGCTGAGCCCGGTGACGAGCCAGGAAGGCCGGGAGGAGCGGCCCCTGCGGACCTTCTCCACGGCGTCCTCCGTCATGTACGACGCCGTCTACGTGCCCGGTGGAGAGAAGAGCGTCTCGGCCCTGCGGCGCGTGCCGCTGGCGGTGGACTTCGTGCGCGAGGCCTACGTGCACTGCAAGGCGCTGGCGCTCTCCGCGGACGCCAACACCCTGCTGGACGCCGCGGGCGTGCGCGACCTGGGGGCGCCGCCGAGCAAGGGCCTGGACGCCACGCGCGGCGTCGTCCGCAGCGCGAAGGTGGAGACGAAGGGCTTCGGCCAGCTCTTCGCCGAGTCCATCACCCGCCGCCACTGGGAGCGTGAGGCTCCGCCCCCCGTGTAGCTCAGCCTCCTGAGCCCATCCGCCCCGCGAGCAGGCCCAGCACGAAGGCCAGCACGGCCAGCAGTCCCGCCCAGACGGGCGGGACGCCCTTCGCGGAGGCGGAAGGGCTCGCGACACGCACCGCGCCCGCTTCCTCGGGGACGATGACGCGGACCTTGATGACGGCCTGGGTGAGCACGGCCTCCACGTCGGTGAGGAAGCGCTCGTACTCCTCGGCCTGCATCTCCAGCGGCTCGCCGTGGTGAAGCGCGTACCGCTTGGCCACCGCCTCGAAGTTGCGGAGCTGGGCCTCGCGCTTGGACACGTCCACCCAGCCACACGTCAGCGAGGCCCCCGCGCCCTTGCGAGGCACCAGGGAGATGGCCTGCCGCGCCAGCTTCCCGCCCGCGGTGCTGGGCCCCTCCGGCTCGTCGATGCGCAGCACCCGGTGAGGGCCGCGGCCATACATCTTCGTCGACAGCGCGTCACGGAGCTGCTCGGCCAGCAGCGCCGAGTGGTTCGCGAACATCGTCCGCAGCGCGGGAGCCTCCTCCGCGGACACCACCTTCGCGCCCAGGGGCTCCAACGGACTCAGCCGCACCACGCCCACGCTGGCGGGGGACGCACTGGCCTTGGGCGGGCTGGCGCGCTTCTCCGGGCCGCCGCGCGGCCTGGGAGGTTTCGGAGGCATGACAGGCGCTGGAGGCTCGGTCCGCGCGCTGCTGGTGGCGCTGTGTGAGCGCCCCGCCCGGACGGGCCTCGCGTCCGGGACGGGCCCCATCCGCGTCTCCAACGCGGGAGGCTCCAAGGGGGGCAGGTCCTCCTCCTGGGTGAAGGACTCCACGGGGCCCATGCGCGTTTCCTCGAAGCGAGGCTCCACGGGCCCCATGCGCGTCTCCTCGGGGCGCGTGAAGAGCGGAATGTCCCGCGTCGCGTCCTCGTCCTCTTCCGGGGCGATGCGTGGCTCCTCGGAACGCCCCGGGCGACCGGGCCGCCTCTTCCCGTCAGACATGTCCGTCCCTCTCCCGGACGAGCATACTTCAAGGCCGGGACGGCGCCCCTTCACGGACACCTCCCGGCCTTCACCGCCCTGGATGCCGCGGACTCAGGCCCCCGTCGCCGGGGCCGGCGTCTCGCCGCGAGGCAGGACGGCCTGCATCACCAGGCTCAGCGCCACCACCAGCGCGCAGCCGATGACGTTGAACCAGAGGTAGCCCACGTCGGAGAGGAAGAAGAGGGCAATCACCGTCGCCTGGGAGATGACGGCCGCAGCGAACACGGCATGGCCGCGCACGTGTTTCACGAAGAAAGCCACCAGGAAGATGCCCAGCACCGTGCCGTAGAAGATGGAGCCCAGGATGTTCACCGCCTGGATGAGGTTGTCCAGGAGCGACGCGAAGGCCGCGAAGCCCACCGCGACGACGCCCCAGAACACGGTGAACAGCTTCGACGCCACCAGCACGTGCCGGTCAGAAGCGTTGCGCTGGAAGACCCGCCGGTAGAAGTCCACCGTCGTCGTCGTGCCCAGGGCCGTCAGCTCGCTGGCGATGGAGCTCATGGCCGCGGACAGGATGACGGCGATGAGCAGGCCGAACAGGCCGCTGGGCAGCCAACGCTTCACGAAGGAGATGAAGATGTAGTCGGAGTCCTTCGTCTCCGCGCCCGGCAGCGCGCGGGCCACCAGGTCCTTGGCCTCCTTGCGGACGGCGCTCGCCTCCTGCGCACGGCCCTGCAGCAGCGCCCGCGACGCATCCCCGGCCGCGACGTCGCCTGAATCGACGGCCGACAGGTAGCGCTCCACTTCCGCGCGCTTGCCGGACTGGACCTGCTCCCACTTCGACTCCAGCGCGGCGTACTCGGCCGCCTGCGCCGTGCCCTGCACGCGGGTGCGCAGCGCCTCGTTGAAGAGCAGCGGCGGCGTGTTGAACTGGTAGAAGGCGAAGACGAGAATCCCGACGAAGAGGATGAGGAACTGCATCGGGATTTTCAGCACGCCGTTGAAGAGCAGCCCCAGCCGGCTCTCGGAGATGGAGCGGCCGGAGAGATAGCGGCCCACCTGCGACTGGTCCGTGCCGAAGTACGACAGGGACAGGAACAGTCCCCCCGTGATGCCGGACCAGAAGTTGTAGCGGTCCTGCATGTCGAAGTCGAAGCTGACCACGTTCATCCGGCCGAAGGCGCCCGCGACGTCCACCGCCTTGCCGAACGACACGTGCTCCGGCAGCCGCCAGATGATGACGAGGGCCGCAACCAGCATGCCGCCCATCATCACCACCATCTGCTGCTTCTGCGTCTGACTCACCGCCTTCGCCCCACCCGTCACCGTATAGAGGATGACCACCGCGCCCATGATGATGACGGTGGGCTCCAGCGGCCAGCCGAGGATGGCGGAGAGGATGATGGCGGGCGCGTAGATGGTGATGCCGGCCGCGAGTCCCCGCTGGATGAGGAAGAGGAACGCGCCCAACAGCCGCGTCTTCAGGTCGAAGCGTGACTCCAGGTACTCATAGGCCGTGATGACATTCAGCCGGTAGTAGATGGGCACGAAGACGGCGCTGATGATGATCATCGCGATCGGCAGTCCGAAGTAGAACTGCACGAAGCGCATCCCGTCCTCGTAGGCCTGCCCGGGGACGGAGAGGAACGTGATGGCGCTGGCCTGTGTGGCCATCACCGCCAGGCCGATGGTGGGCCACTTCAGCTCACGGCCGCCGCGCAGGTAGTCGTCGCTGGTGGCCGTCCCTCGGGACTTCCAGAGGCCCCACGCCACGATGAACGCGATGGTGCCACCGAGCACCAACCAGTCGAGCCCCGTCACGAATACACCTCCGTGAGCACCCAGCCCAGGGCGAGGAACAGGACGAAGGTGCCCAGCACCAGGATGTAGATGTTGCGCCACGAGCCCAGCAGCGGCGGCGCGTCATCGAGCTCGGGCCGGGGCGCGGGGACCTCGGCGGAGGGCTCACTCGGATTCAGATGGGGGGCAGTGCTCATTGAGAGAGGATGTTGGCCAACAGGCGGTAGGCGCCGGGAACCCCGGCGGGAAGCTGACGGAAGAAAGCGAGGCCCGTGTAGACGAACGTGCCCTTGCCATGGCGAGCGACCAGCAGCGCGCCCTGGAGCGGCGCCTCGCCAGCATCGTGCATGGCGAACACGGGCTGGTAGCGAGCGTCCCATGACGACGCGAAGTAGAGGCCGCGCTCCTGCACCCAGCCCTCGAAGTCCGCGGCGGTCAGCGCATTGGGCGCGCGCAGCAGCGGCTCATCAGCGCGGAGCGGCGTCATCACCGCCGTCTCATCCGTCACCCGGTCGCGGCCAATCTCCAGCGGATAGGGGCCTACGAAGGACGTGAGCGGCCCCACGCGGCTGTTGGTGTTGTACTGCACCACCAAGCGGCCGCCGCCCTCCACGTACTGGAGCAGCCGCTCCCGGTGGACGGTGAGGTGCGTGTTGGCGTTGAAGGCGCGCACGCCCACGAGGATGGCGTCGAAGCGCTCCAGCTTCTCCTGGGCCAGCCGCTCCTCGGGGAGCAGCGTCACCTCGTAGCCCACCGCGCTCAGGCTCTCCGCGACGCGGTCGCCCGGCCCGGGGATGTAGCCGATGCGCTTGCCCTTCGTCGCCAGGGAGAACGGCACCACCGTGGCCGTGGAGGGCTGGCGCACCGTCAGCGGCGGGATGTGGGGATAGGACACGGAACGGGCACGCCAGGACCAGGCGCGGTCCCCCACGTCGACATCCACGGAGAGGTCACCCTTCCGCGCCGAGCCCCGGGGCGGCGTCACCTGGAAGGTGATGGTGCGCTCGTCTCCGCGCGCCGCGAGCTTGAACTCCACCGATGCGGGCTCCACGCGCCAGCCGGGCGGCGCCACCATCCGCACCGTGCCCGGCACCTGGTCCATCCCCGCGGCCAGCACCACCGGCACGGCACGGGACTCGCCGTTGGGGAACATGAGCACGTCCTGCGCCAGCGTGGCGGTGACGGGCGGGACGACCTCGAAGTCACGGTAGAGCTCGCCGCGCACCGGGTCCGTCCAGACGTAGACCACCGGACGCACCGCGCGGAAGCGCCGGCCCGCGACTTTGTATTCGAACGCCACCGACAGCGCGGGAACGCCCTCCGGCTGGCCGGTGAGCGCGCGGTCCTCGCCCTCGAGCGTGTAGAGCCCTCCCGTGACGGGCTCGCGGAGCCAATAGGGCGTGGAGATGGGCGCCGTCGTCGGCAGCGTCACCATGCGCGACAGCTTCAAGGGCACGTTCGCCCCCAGCGCCTTCCCCACGGCCTCGGGTTTCTCGCCCGGCAGCGTCAGCCCCACCCACTCGACGGCGGCGGGCGAGCGATTCAGCGCCACCACGTCCAACGCCACCGGCAGCCCCGGGATGCCCGTGGGCGCGGCGGCACGCACCTCCAGGAACAGACCCGCGCAGGCGGCGATGAGCGCCTCCGTCTCCCGCAGCTTGGGCGCCTTCCACGGATGGGTGTCCGGCAGCGCGGTCAGCGCCTCGTGGACGCGGACGAGCGAGGGAAGCGAGCGGTGGGGGGCGCGCGCATCGAACGCCTTCGCCGCGGCGGCCACCGCGCGGGACACGGCCTCGGAGCCCTTCCAACGCCTCCAGGAGAAGTCGAGCCCCTCGAACACGTCGCGCTTCGGCAGCGTCCCCGCCAGCGGAGTGAAGTACTCCGTACTGGGGCCTCGGTCCACGGCCTGGCCGAAGCCCTGGCTCTTGTGCTGGCTGCGGCTCTCCGCGGCCACCTCGCCCCACGAACGCCCGAGCAGCGCGTCGTAGCCGCCCACCTCCAGCTTCACGTAGCGGGACAGGTCCTCATCGGGTTTGAACCACCATTGGGAGGCGTTCTGCAGCAGGCGGTCCGCCTTCCACGGCTTCACCTCGGAGAGCTGCTCGGGGAAGCGCTTCGGGTCGGCGGCGGCGATGAAGGCCTCCGCCGCGAGCAGCGCGGAGGCCGTGTGGTGGCCGTGGTTCGGCGGCTCCGTGGTGAAGCGGGTGATGATGACGTCTGGCTGGAAGCGGCGGATGGCGAGCACCACGTCCGCAAGCACCTCTTCATGTCCCCAGATGCGCAGCGCCTCTTCCGCGCTCTTCGAGTAGCCGAAGTCCCGCGCCCGCGTGAAGAACTGCTCCGCGCCGTCCACGCTCCGCGCGGCGAGCAGTTCGTGCGTGCGGATGAGCCCCAACAAGGCGTCCTGCTCGGTGCCGATGAGGTTCTGCCCACCATCGCCGCGCGTCACGGACAGGTAACCCGCGCGCAGGCCGCGCTCTCCCACCAGCCACGCGAGCAAGCGCGTGTTCTCGTCGTCCGGGTGGGCCGCGACATAGAGGACACTGCCCGTCACCCCGAGCCGCTTCAGGCCCGCCGCGATTTCACCCGCATGGAGCTGCCGAGGAGGCTGCGCCACCGCCTTCGACCCGATTCCAAGGCTCATGGCCAGCGTCATTCCGAGGAGCAGGTTCCGCATTCGGGCGGACCCTATAACAAGCCTCTCCCCTGCGCGCGGCTCGCGTTCGCCCCAGGATGACACACGCCGTCACGGCCGCACATGACGTGCAAGCGCGCACTTCCGGTGGCGCGCCCGCCGCGACCTGTTATCACGGCATGCCGTGACGTCCCCGTTCTCGACCGCGTGGCTTCGCGGAGATGCGTCCGCGCTCTCCTTCCTTCCCGACGACTATCGACACCGTGAAGCGCGCGCCCGGGCCGTGGCCGCCGCCGCGTCGCGCGCGGTGTCGCCCGCGTTGCTGGACGTCCTCGGCGCGCAGAACGCGCGCCTCGCGCCCAGTCCCGCGCGGGAGCGCAACCTCGCGCTGCTCGCGAAGCCTGGCACCGTGGCGGTGGTGACGGGGCAGCAGATGGGCCTCTTCCTGGGGCCGCTGTACACGCTCTACAAAGCCGCGTCCGCCATCATCACGGCGCGCGCGCTTCGGGAAGAAACCGGCCGGCCCTGTGTCCCCGTCTTCTGGCTCCAGACGGAGGACCACGACCTCCCTGAGATTGACCACTGTGTCATCCCACGTCCGGGCGGAGGGCCCTGTCGCCTGGCGCTCGAGCTTCCCGATGCAGCAACGTCTCGAGCGCCCATCGCCCACCGCCACCTTGGACCGAGCGTCCTCCCCGCCCTGGCCACCCTCCGCGCCGAGCTGGAAGCAGAACCCCATGCGGAGGAATTCCTCTCCTTGCTGGAGCGGGCCTACCGCCCTGAAGCCACGCTCGCGGGAGCCTTCACCGACGTCCTGTCCTCCCTCTTCGCCGACGAGGGGCTCGTCTTCCTCGACCCGAGAGACGCACGACTGGCGCCACTCGCCGCGCCCGTGCACCGCTTCGCCCTCCAGGAAGCGGGGGCCCTCTCCTCGGCGCTCGCGGCCCGAGCGGAGGCGCTCACCCGCGCGGGCTACATGGTGCAGGTCCATGTCCGTCCGGGCTCGCCGCTCAGCTTCTTCTCGCCCGATGCGCTCGATGGCCCGCGCTACCGGCTGGACCCGGCGGAAGCGGGCGCCTGGAGTCTGGTGGGGCACCCGGACAGCAGCGCCATCCCCCAGGACGCGCTGCATGCCGCCCTGGAGCGAGAGCCGCTGCGCTTCACCACGTCCGCGCTGCTGCGCCCCCTCCTCCAGGACACGTGGCTCCCCACGGCGGCGTATGTCGGCGGCCCGGGCGAGCTGGCCTACTTCGCGCAACTGGCACCGCTCTACGCCCACGCGGGACGTCCGATGCCGCTCGCCATTCCCCGGGCCCGCTTCCGCGTGCTCGATGACCGCACGCGGCGGTGGCTGGGCAAGGTGGGGCTCCAGCCGGATGAGGTGAACGTGCCGCGCGACGCGCTGCTCACGCGGCTGGCCGCGCGGGATGCCCCAGAGTCGCTGGAGACACCCGAGGCCCTGGAGGCCCGCCTCTTCGGCGCATTCTCCTCCGAGCTGGAGCGCGTCGCCGGGCAGGTGTCGGCGGTGGACGCGAACCTCCAGGACGCGCTGCGCCGCACCCAGGGCACGGTGCGTGTCGCCGTGTCCCGGCTGACGGGCCGCTACCGCCGCGCGCTCGCCCGGCGTGATGCCACCGCGGCCGAACAGGTGGACCGCCTGCGCACCTTCCTCTTCCCGGAGGACGCGCCCCAGGAGAGGATCCTCGGGCTGCCCTACTTCGCCTGCCGCATCGGGGCGCGCGCCTTCACGAAGACGGTGCTGGACGCGTGCGTCCCCTTCTCCGGTGATTCGAAGGACCTGACGCCATGAGCGCGAACGGCACCGCCTACGGCATCGATGTCCTCGCCTTTGGCCCACACCCGGATGACGTGGAGCTGTTCTGCGGCGGGCTGCTGGCGAGCATGGCCACCCGTGGCTACCGCACCGGCATCGTCGACCTGACGCGCGGCGAGAAGAGCTCGCGCGGCACGCTCCAGTCCCGCGCGGAGGAGACGGAAGCCGCCACCCGCGCGCTGGGGCTGGCCCACCGGGAGAACCTGGAGCTGCCCGACGGCTGGCTCAATCCGTGGGCGGGCTTCGACACGCCCGAGCCCGAGCGCGCCCGCACCGCCGCCGTGGCCCGCGTGGTGGAGGCGCTGCGCCGCCTGCGTCCGGAGTTGGTCGTCGTGCCCTGGGAGCAGGAGCGACACCCGGACCACGAGGCCGCCAGTGCGCTGGTGACGCGCGCCCTCTTCTTCGCGGGCGTGCGCAAGTTCGACGCGGAGCCCGCCGCGGAGCCCTTCACGCCGCGGCAGGTCCTCTACTACCCGATGCGGCACCTGGCCGAACCCAGCGTCATCGTCGACGTCTCCGCCGTCTACGAGCGCAAGCTGGCCGCAGTGCACTGCTATGCCAGTCAGGTGATGCCCCGTCCGGACGCCCCGCCCACGCTGGTGGGCTCACCGCTGTCGGTGTCCTCGCTGGAAGCCAGGGATCGCTTCCATGGCGCGCAGATTGGCGTCACCCACGGCGAGCCCTACATCCTCCGCGAGGCGTTGGGACTGGCCGACCCGCTCGACCACTTTCGCAGGAATAGCTTCGCCAAGCCCCTGTTCTTCCCGTCACGCACATGAACGCCCCGCTCAACGTGGCCATCACCTGCTTTCCAACCTTCGGTGGCAGCGGCATGGTCGCCACGGAGATTGGCCTCGCGATGGCGGAACGGGGCCACCGCGTCCACTTCATTGCTCGGGACCTGCCGGTCCGCCTCCATGGCGCGAACCGGAAGGTCGTCTTCCACGAGGTGACGGAGAGCGATTATCCGGCGCTCCAGCAGTCCGGCACCTATCCCATCGCGCTGGCCTCCAAGATGATCGAGGTCGCCAACTACGAGCGCCTGGACATCCTGCACGTCCACTACGCGGTGCCCCACGCCACCGCCGCGTGGATGGCGCGCGAGGTGCTGGGCCACAAGGCGCCGCGAGTCGTCACCACGCTGCACGGGACGGACACCACGCTGGTGGGAATCGACCCCAGCTACCTGCCGATTACGCGCTTCTCCATCACGCGAAGCGACGCGGTGACGGTGCCGTCGGCCTACCTGCGCCGCGCGACGTGGCGGGGCTTCGACATTCCCGAGAGCGTCCCCATCGACGTCATCACCAACTTCGTGGACACCGCCCGCTATGCCCCGGTGCGAGACCGCGCCTGCCTGCGCGCGCTCTTCCCGGCCCTGCGTGAGCACGAGCCAGTGCTCATCCACGTCTCCAACTTCCGGCCGGTGAAGCGCATCACCGACGTGGTCGCCATCTTCACCGAGGTCCACCGCCACCGTCCCTGCCGCCTGGTGATGGTGGGAGACGGTCCAGAGCGCTCGCCCGCGGAGCGGATGCTGCGGGAGATGGGCCTGGAGGGCCGCGTCGCGTTCCTCGGCAAGCAGGACCGCTTCGAGGAGCTGGTCGCCGCCTCCGACGTCTTCCTGCTCCCCAGCGAGCAGGAGAGCTTCGGGCTCGCCGCGCTGGAAGCGCTCAGCTGCGGCGTTCCCGTGGTGGCCAGCGACCTGGGCGGAATCCCGGAGCTCGTCACGCACGGGGAGACGGGCTTCCTGGCGCCGCTGGGTGACGTCCCGGCCATGGCCCGGCACGTGCTCACATTGGTCGAGGACGCGGAGCGTTGGCAGGGCTTCTCACACCGCGCGCGGGCGCAGGTCCTGGAACGCTTCCAGAAGGAACCCGCCATCGACCGCTACGAGGCGCTCTACCGCCGGCTCCTGACGGGGCCCCTCCGTCGCTGAGGAGCCCCGGGAGTGGCTGGCTACTTCTTGTTCTTCCACTCCGCCAGCGCCTTGGAGACCTGGTCACGGTAGAAGAAGTTCTTGTCCTTCTGCCCCAGGTCCCACGCGGCCTGCGCGGCCTTGCGGGCCTCGCTGTACTTGCCCATCTGCGACAGGACGCCCGCGCGAACCCAGTGGTTGTACCAGGTGGCGTTGGCGGCCACGGCCGCGTCGGCGTGCTTCAGCGCGGCGGCGTAGTCCTTGGTGGCCTCCGCCACGTAGGAGGCGGCGCTCGCGTGCATCATGGCCGTGCTCTTCTGCGCCTGCTCGATGTTGGCCTTCGCGATGGCCGCCGTGTCCACCGTGATGGGCACGGAGACGCGCAGCTTCTCCCACTCCAGGTCCAGCCGCGTGCTGTTGTCCGTGGTGTCGGTGAAGAGGTACGTCAGGCGCTCACGCGACGGAATCTCCGTGGTGGTGGCGCTCACCGAGGCCACGTCCTTGGAGGTGTCGTAGGGCGCGCCGCCCCGCCACAGGCCCAGGTCCGTGTTCAGCATCACCTTCCAACCCTTCTGCGAGGGCAGGCTGACGATGGCGTAGGAGCCCGCCGGAACGGCCTTGCCGCCGAAGGTGACAGGGTGGCTGAAGGTAATCTTCGTCGCCGAGTTGGCGCCGCTGCGCCACGCCTTGTCATTGGGGACCAGCTCGCCCCAGACCTTCCGGCCCTTCACCGCCGGGCTGGAATATTCGACGGAAATCTCGGAGACGCCCACCTCCTGCGTCACCTTCGCCGCGGGGCTGGCGGCCGGCAGCTTGAGTTGAGCCAGCGCGGGCATCGCCGACAGGGTCATGAGCGCGGAGGCCATACAGCTGAGAAGCTGATTCTTCATCGTCCTCACTTCGTCCTTTCCGACCCGGAGGGGTCGCAGAGCCGGCGGAGTGTATAGACGAGGTCTCGCTCCACCTCACGTTCCACCTTGGCCTGCACCGCGTCATGCGGCGAGCGTCCAGGGAGGGGCTCGGGCGCCCTCTACACACGAAAGGAGGTGGACATTCCGTGACATTGCGCGGTTCCCCCGCGCGCCCACACTGGCCATGCTGCGCGCCGAGGAGACCCATGAAGCTCACGCGGCTCGAGGTCCATCACTACCGGAACGTCATCCCTGGCACCTCGCTGGTGTTCAGCCCGTCGTACAATCTGGTGCTGGGGGAGAACGGCACCGGCAGGACGACGCTGCTGGAGCTCATCTCCACGGTGCTCGGCTCGGACTTCTCCGGCCTCATCCATGAGCCGTTCGCGCTGGAGTACGACCTGGCGTTTCCGGGCATGAAGCTGCACGTCTTCGTCCGGAACGAGGAGAACGCGCCGGCGCCGGACACGGAGGCACCGCCGAGAAAGGGCTCCGCGCTGATGCCGCTGCGCACGCCCGCGCTGGATTCCTCGCTGCACCCGCGCATCGAAGTGGACGTGCAGTTCCATTCGCCGTCGGCCAGGTTGGTGATGCGTGCGGACGCGGCGGGCATGGACTGCAAGGTGGACGGCGAGGCCGTGTGGTCGCGGAGCATGCACTGGTCGCTGCTGGACCGGTCGGTGTGGACGCTGCTTTTCATGACGGCGCAGTACATCGACGCGGAGATGAAGGAGCGGCTCAAGGAGCTGCTGCGCCGCACGTTCCTGCTGGCGCCCCAGCGCTTCGATGAAGCGCTGGGGATGTTCGAACGCATCGGCGCCATCCGCTACGCCATGGAGGTGCGGGACGGCGAAGTGTTCCCGCTGGGGTTGATGGCATTGCCCACGTGGATGCCGGGGTGGCTGCGTGAGCAGATGGAGCAGCCGTCCGTTACGGACGTGCTGGAGCTGACGCACGACGCGCGCGAAGGCAGCTTCCTGGCGAAGTTCGTGGCGCTGGCGGGCTTTGAGGCGGGCCGCTTCCGCGTGGAGGTGCTGGAGAAGCGGTCGTTCGAGAACGGCGGGCGCGTGGGCTTTGGGGGCTTTGGCTTCGAGTTCACGCGGCGCGATGGCCGGGTGCTGAACCACGAGGCGTTGGGCTTCGGGCAGAAGCGGCTGCTGTCACTGCTCTATTACCTGGACGTGAACGAGGACTTCGCGATCGCGGACGAGCTGGGCAATGGGCTGCATCCGCGTTGGGTGGAGGCGAGCATGCGGGAGATGGGCGCGCGGCAGGTGTTCCTCACCAGCCAGAATCCGCTCCTCTTCGAGCACACGCTGTTTCCGTCCGCCGAGGCGCTGAGGGCGTCGCTCCTGCTGTGTGGCAACACGCGAGAGGACGGGCCGGAGCGCATCGCGTGGAAGAATCCCACACACGAGGTCGCGGGCCGGCTCTTCGACGCGCACGGGCTGGGCGCGCACCCGCTGGCGGAGCTGCTGCGCCAGCAGGGCCTGTGGTGAGCCCCGACCATCGGCACCTCCCCTCGGGCGCGTGGGTCCCCCTGAGGTGGAGGCTGCTCGCTGGCGCATTTGCGTGATTGCCTCGCGAGCGCGGACGAATCTCCCAAGAAACCGCGCCTCGGGCCTCCTAGGGTGGCGCATGGGAGGCCCGGATGGCGGGAGCGGTTCGCATGCGGCGCATTCGTGTCATCGACAGTCATACCGGGGGCGAGCCCACGCGCGTGGTGACGGACGGAGGCCCGGAGCTGGGAGCGGGCGACCTGGCGAGCCTGCGTGAGCGCTTCCGTGAGGAGTTCGACGCCTTTCGCAAGGCCATCGTCTGCGAGCCCCGTGGGTCCGACGTCATGGTGGGCGCGCTGCTGTGTCCGCCTGTCAGGGCGTCGAGCGTCGCCGGCATCATCTTCTTCAACAACGTCGGCTACCTCGGGATGTGCGGCCACGGGACCATCGGCGTGGTGAAGACGCTGGAGTACCTGGGGCGCATCGGTCCTGGCGTCCACTCGCTGGAGACTCCCGTGGGCGTGGTGAAGGCCACGCTGCATCCGGATGGGCGCGTCAGCATCGCCAATGTTCCGAGCTACCGGTGGGCGCATGACGTGGCGGTGTCCGTGCCGGGACATGGCGAGGTGCGCGGCGACATCGCCTGGGGCGGCAACTGGTTCTTCCTCTCCCGCGTCACGCACCTGCCGCTGGAGCTGTCGCGGACCTCCGCGCTCCTGGCGTACACCTCCGCCATCAAGCAGTCGCTCTCGGAGCAGGGCATCACCGGAGAGGACGGCGCGGAGATCGACCACGTCGAGCTGTACGCCCCCTCTCCGACGCCAGGGGTGGATGCTCGCAACTTCGTGCTCTGCCCAGGGCTGGCCTATGACCGCTCGCCGTGTGGCACCGGGACGAGCGCGAAGGTCGCGTGCCTGGCCGCCGACGGTGTTCTCGAGGAAGGCGCGACGTGGGTGCAGGAGAGCATCCTCGGCAGTCACTTCGAGGCGCGCTACGTCCGTGACGGTGCGCGCATCCTGCCCACCATCACCGGCACCGCGTCCGTCAACGCGGAGGCCACGTTGCTGGTGGACCCGACGGACCCCTTTGCCTGGGGCATCGGATGAGCGCCTTCGACTGCGTCATCGTCGGCGGTGGCATCGTCGGCGCGGCGCTCGCGGATGTGCTCAGCGCCGACGGCGTGTCGGTGGCGCTCGTCGAAGCGCGGTCCATCGGAGCGGGGACGACGGCGTGCGGCATGGGCCACCTGGTGGCCATGGATGACAACGCGGCGGAGCTCGCGCTGACGTCGTGGTCCGTGTCGCTGTGGCGTGAGCTCGCGGATGGACTGCCTCGCGCGGTGGAGTACGACGCGTGTGGCACCCTCTGGCTCGCCGCCGATGACGAGGAGATGGCCGCGGTCTCCTCGAAGGTGGCCAACTACCGCGCCGCGGGTGTCCGTGCCGAGGTGCTCGACAGCGCGGCGCTCCATGAGGCCGAGCCCGCGCTTGCTCCGGGACTCGTGGGGGCGCTGCGTGTCGTGGATGATGCCGTGCTGTATCCGCCGCTCGCCGCGCGGACCTTCGCGCTGCGTGCCCAGGCGCGAGGTGCGCGGCTGATGACGGGGTGTCCGGTTCGGGAGCTGCGCCCGGGGAGCGTCGTGCTCTCCCATGGGGAGGTGCTGACCGCACGGCACATCGTGCTCGCGGCGGGCGTGGCCAGTCCCGCGCTCTGCCCTGGGCTGCCCATCTCTCCGCGCAAGGGACACCTGCTCATCACCCGGCGAGGGGCGCCCGTGGTGCATCACCAACTGGTGGAGCTGGGCTACCTCAAGAGCGCGCACGGCACGGACGGCGCCTCCGTGGCGTTCAATGCCCAGCCGCGTGTCACGGGGCAGCTCCTCCTGGGCTCGTCGCGACAGCCGGGCGATGCGACGCGCGAGGTGGACGCGGCGCTCCTGGAGCGCATGCTGAAGCGCGCAGCCAGGTTCCTTCCGGGGCTCGATGGCTTGCAGGCACTGCGCGTCTGGACAGGGCTGCGTCCGGCGACACCCGATGGCCTGCCCTTGCTGGGGCCTCATCCGGAGAAGCCGTGGCTCTGGCTGGCTTGTGGCCATGAGGGGCTCGGCATCACCACCGCCACGGGCAGCGCGCGTCTGGTAGCGGACCAGCTGCTCGGGCGCACCAGCGCCATCGATGCGCGTCCGTATTCACCCGCGCGCTTCCTGACGGTGTCCGCACGGGAGGTCGCTCATGCATGAGCCCGCGTCGAAGGCCACCCCGCGCGTCACCCTGCGCATCAACAGACATGCGGTCACGGTGCCGGTGGGAACGTCCGTCGCGGCAGCGCTGGCGATGACGGACCGCTTCGTCAGTCGCGCCGACTTGAGCGGGCGCCCCCGCGGGCCCCTCTGCGGAATGGGTGTCTGCTTCGAGTGCCGAGCCACCATCGATGGCGTTCCCGAGGTCCTCATGTGTCTGACGCCGTGCCGTGAGGACCAGGAGGTGGTGACCGATGCGTGAGGCCTGTGACCTCGTGGTCGTCGGCGCTGGACCTGGAGGACTCGCCGCCGCTTGCCGTGCGGCCGAGGTGGGGCTGGATGTGCTCGTCCTCGACGCCCAGCCCGAGCCCGGTGGACAGGTCTGGAGAGGCGAGGCCCGAAAGGGCGCGAATCGCCTCGCGCGCCGGTGGTTCACCCGCTTCGCCGCGTCGGGCGCTCGCTTTCGTCCAGGCGCCCGCGTCGTCGCCGCGCCCGAGCCGGGAGTGCTCCTGGTCGAAGAGGGCGCCTCCTCGTTCGCGGTGCGCTACAGCCGCGCGGTGCTCGCCACCGGCGCACGGGAGCGCTTCCTCCCGTTCCCCGGTTGGACACTGCCAGGCGTGCTGGGCGTCAGCGGCCTCCAGGTGCTCGTCAAGGATGGCCTCCCCATTCGCGGCAAGCGCGTGGTGCTCGCCGGCACGGGCCCGCTGCTGCTCGCCGCCGCCGCGACGATTCACGCCCACGGTGGCGAGGTCCTCTACATGGCCGAGCAGGCCTCCGCCGCGAGCCACTGGGGCTTCGCCCTCCAGCTCTGGCGACACCCGGCCAGGCTGCTCCAAGGCGCCTGGATGTCCGCGGCGCTCATCCGCGTGCCTACGTCCACGGACGCCTGGGTCATCGCCGCCGAAGGCGAGGGCCGGGTGGAGTCGGTCCGCCTGTCCGTGCGCGGTCGCGAGGAACAGCTGCGGTGCGACTACCTGGGCGCGGCCTACGGGCTCGTGCCCAATCTGGAAGTGGCCCGGCTGCTGGGCTGTGAGACGTCGGCCGGCGCGGTGGTCGTGAACGAGCGCCTGGAGACGCGAGTCCCCAAGGTCCACGCCGTGGGCGAGTTGCTCGGCATCGGCGGCGTGGACCAGGCGCTCGTCACCGGAGAGCTGGCTGGACTCGTCGCCGCGGAGCACCCCATCCCCGTCGAGTTGGAGCGCGCCTGGCATCGCGTCCGCGCGTTCGCCGCCCAGCTCGCGCGGCATGACGCGCCACGCGCGGAGCTGCGACGGCTGGCCACACCCGACACGCTGCTGTGCCGCTGCGAGGACGTGCCCATGTCCGCGCTGGAGGGCTGTCAGAACCTGCGCGAGGCCCGGCTGTACGCGCGGCTGGGCATGGGCGCCTGTCAGGGCCGCACCTGCGGCACGGCGGCGCAAACCCTCTTCGGCTGGCCGGGCGAAGACGTGCGCCCACCGTGTCTTCCCGCGCGCATCGGCAGCTTGCGCATTCCCTCGGACGTTTCCTCTACCCACACGAGAGAGTCATGAACCTCTGGACTGGTGTCCTCCCCGCCATCACCACCCCCTTCAATACGGACCTGTCCGTCGACCACGGCATGGTGCGTTCACACGTGCGCTGGCTGGTGTCGCAGGGCTGCACCGGCATCATCCCCTGCGGCTCACTGGGCGAGGGCGCGACGCTGAGCCAGGAGGAGAAGGTCGCGGTGATGCGCACGTGCGTGGACGCGGTGAAGGTGCCCGTCATCCCGGGCATCGCCGCCCTGTCCACGGCGGAGGCCGTGCGGTTGGCTCGCGCCGCGGAGGAGGCGGGCTGCGCCGGAATGATGGTGTTGCCCCCCTATGTCTATTCCAGCGACTGGCGCGAGATGAAGGCCCACATCTCCGCCGTCCTGCGCGCCACGAAGCTGCCGTGCCTGCTCTACAACAACCCCGTCGCCTACAAGACGGACTTCACCCCCGCCCACCTCGCGGAGCTGGCCGCCGAGCATGACAACGCGGTCGCCGTGAAGGAGTCCTCCACCGACGTCCGTCGCGTCACCGCCATTCGCGCCCTCCTGGGAGACCGGCTGGCCGTGGGCGTGGGCGTGGACGACTGCCTCGTCGAGGGCGTGGACGCGGGCGCGCGCTTCTGGGTGGCGGGGCTGGTCAATGCGTTCCCCGCCGAGTCCGTGCGACTGCTCGAGCTGGCCCTCGCCGGAAAGAAGCAGGCCGCTTTCGAGCTGTACCGCTGGTTCCTGCCGCTCTTGCGACTGGACACCGTCACCAAGTTCATCCAGCTCATCAAGCTGGTCCAGCAGGAAGTCGGCTGGGGCCACGAGCGGGTGCGCGGGCCTCGGCTGGAGCTGGCGGGTGCCGAGCGCGAGGAGTGCCTGCGCGTGCTGCGCGAGGCCCTGGCGAACCGGCCCGCGTTGTAGTGCCCCGTCGCGAAGTGCCCTGTATCGAAGCGGGAGGGGCGATGGGCCCCTCCCGGAGTGAGGTCGCCACATGAGCTGGATGGGACTGTCCTTGATTGGCGCCGGACGCGGCGAGCCCGGTGGGCCGACGTTCACCGGCTGGAACCCCGCGGAGGGCGTGGCGCTCGAGCCTTGCTTCCACGGCGCGCGGCCCCAGGAGGTGGAGCGGGCCTGCGTGCTCGCGGAGCAGGCCGCCCCCACGCTCGCGGCGCTGCCCTCGCGTCAGCGCGCCGTGTTCCTGGAGCACATCGCCGAGGCGCTCCTCGCGGCGGAGGCGGACTTCCTCGCCGTGACGCCCAAGGAGACCGGACTTCCCCCCGCGCGCATCCAGGGAGAGCTGGGCCGCGCGGCCGGACAGTTCCGTCAGTTCGCTCGGCTGCTGGAGGAAGGCAGCTGGGTGGATGCGCGCATCGACCGGGCCCTGCCCGAGCGCCGTCCCTTGCCGCGTCCGGACCTGCGCTCCGTGCTGCGCCCGGTGGGGCCGGTGGCCGTGTTCGGCGCGAGCAACTTCCCGCTCGCGTTCTCCGTCGCCGGAGGTGACACCGCGTCCGCGCTGGCCGCGGGCTGTCCCGTCGTCGCCAAGGCCCATCCCGCGCACCCCGCGACGTCAGAGCGCGCGGGCCTGGCCATCCGCGCGGCCGTGGCGGCGTGTGGACTGCACGAAGGCGTGTTCTCGCTCCTGTTCGACGCGGGCACGGAGGTGGGCGCCTCGCTCGTGAGTCACCCCGCCATCCGCGCCGTCGGCTTCACGGGCTCGCGCGGCGGAGGACGCGCGCTGATGGCGCTGGCCGCCGCGCGGCCTGTCCCCATTCCCGTCTTCGCGGAGATGGGCTCCATCAACCCCATCTTCCTCCTGCCGGAGGCGCTGGCCGCCCGTCCCCAGGCGATGGCGGACGCGCTGGCCACGTCCATCCTCCAGGGCGCGGGCCAGTTCTGCACCTCGCCTGGCCTGCTCGTGGCGGTGGAGGGTCCGGGGTACGACGCCTTCCGCGCGCGGCTCGCGGAGAAGCTGGGGGCCGCCTCGGCCGCGCCCATGTTGACGCCCGCCATCGCCGAGCGCTTTCGCGAGGGCGTGAGCCGTCTCGCCGCTCGCACGGACACGCGGACCTGTGCACGGGGTGAGTCGAAGGCCGCGCTGGGCGCTGCCGCGCTGTTCGAGGCGGAGGCCCGCGTGGTGCTCGCCGAGCGCGCGCTCACGGAAGAGGTGTTCGGAAGCTGCGCGGTGCTGACGGTGGCGCGTGACGCGGCGGAGCTGGTGCGCGTGGCCTCCAGCCTGGAGGGCCAGCTCACCGCGACAGTGATGATGGATGCGGGAGACACGGCGCTGGCCGCCGAGCTGCTCCCCACGCTGTCGGACCGCGTGGGGCGCGTGCTGATGAATGGTGTCCCCACGGGCGTGGAGGTCTGCCCGGCCATGGTGCATGGCGGTCCCTTTCCGGCCAGCTCGGATGGCCGCTTCACCGCCGTGGGCACAGGCGCCATCCGCCGCTTCGTGCGGCCGGTGTGCTTCCAGGATGTGCCGGACGCGCTGCTCCCACCGGAGCTGCGCGATGAAAATCCCCTGAACCTGTGGCGCACGGTGGAGGGGGTACTGAAGCAGGAGTGACTCCCAGGTGCCCTGTCTTCACCCGGGAGTCACTCCCGGGCTTCACGGCGTCGCGTCGAAGCGGGCCTCCAGCTTCACGCCCGCGAACGCCGCGCGGGCCCTCACCATGGCGTAGTAGTAGACGCCGGTCAGCGGCGAGGGGATGTCCACCACCTCGTCGTTGCCGGCCAGATACGGCCGGGAGTCATACGCCGTCGTTGACGGCCACTGATTGGCGCGGATGTAGAGGTCCGCGTTGCCCGTGCCGCCGCTCATCTGGAAGCGCAGGTTGCGCGCGCCAGCGGGCACCCAGAGGTAGAAGTACTGGATGTCGTTGCCGGCCAGCGGGCCCCGGTAGCAGCCGTTGTCCAGCATCCGGGTGTCCGCGCCCGTGCATGGCGTGCCGGTGCCAGGCCCCGGGCCCGGATTCGCGCAGGTGCTCGGGTCGGTCGCGGTGGAGACGCAGTCAATCCACTGGTGAAACTCCGCGTCGTTCGCCGAGTCCAGGCTGTCCAGCGACGTGCGATACCCGCTGTAGTTCCCCGCGCGGAACTGGCCGACGAAGGTGTCCACCTGCGCCGGGTGGCGCTCGAACATGAAGCGCACCGCGAGGTAGCCCCAGGAGTACACGCGCTCGGTGCCACTGTTGTAGTCGTTGCGCAGAATCTGGCTGAGCTGGAAGCGCTTGCTGGTGCCCAGCTCCACCGCGGACGCGTTGTCCTCCTTCTTGGAGACGTACTCCCCCAGCCCTTCAATCCACCAGATGGTGGGCTGGCTGATGCTGTCGCCGAAGTCGCCCTTCATGTTGAAGCGGCCATCCAGGTAGTGGACGTACTCGTGGCGCAGGTTCCAGATTTCGAACGCGGGCCGAACCCACTCCGCCTCGTAGGCGATGAAGCGGGCCTGATTGCCGGACGCCGCCGGGTCTCCCTCCAGGTACATGCCGCCGTTGTTCGTGTCGATGCCGAACAGCGCGCCGGCATACGTCTGGTAGTCCAGGCTGCTGTCGAAGATGACCATCTCCAGCGACGTGTTGTTGTCACTGGCGACGGGCAGGCGACCCGTCTTCAGCTTGTCGTGGAAGTAGGACTCCTGCGTGGCGAGCTGGTCGCAGCTCTGCGCAAGCTGCGTGGCCGTCATCTCCTGGGCGCGCATGCGCAGCGTGGCGCCGCAGTTGTGCGTCACGCGGAGCACCGCCTGCTCCAGCGCCCGCCGGAAGTCGCAGATGCCGTAGTACGCGCAGTTGGCGCCGTCGTAGTAGTCGGCCATCTCCGCGGCACCCACCCAGACGCCCGCGGTGGGGCCCGTCATCGAGTGGCTGGTGATGAGCGCCTTCGCCTTGGGGCGTGTCTTCGTCTGCAACGTCCCCGGGTACTGGAGGAAACGGGACAGCTCGCGGGCCGCGTTGACGGAGAGGTACTGGTTGTCGGTGCCCAGCAGGTGCTCGGTGCGCAGGCCGAAGGAGTCCAGCGAGTCGATGATGGACGCGTCCTGCTGCACGGCCGCCACGAAGTCGCTGTTGTAGTGACCGCGGAACAGTCCGACGAAGACGTTGTTGGTGGCGCTGCGCATGTACCAGGAGGCCAGGGCGGTATTGTCGAAGCGGTCCAGCAAGCCCTTGAAGGTGCCCAGGTGCCGCGCGTTCTCCCCCGCGCTGTCGATGAGCGTGACGAACTCCCGCAGCACCGCGCCGTGGTCGTCGTTGACGTCCCGGAAGTGGCTGTTGGCCACGAAGGCGGCCAGTGCCGGACGGATGGCGTTGACCAGCGCCGCGCCGTAGCTGCCCACGACGTCCGGGGCGTAGTACTGCACGTAGTACCCCGCACGCAGGAACATGATGAGCTGGAGCGTCTGGCCGTTGTTGTTTCCCCCGTAGCCTTGCGCGCTGGAGGTGAGCGCGTTGGCGATGGTGACCATCTTGCTCTCGATGAACACCTGACGGGCGAGCGTGCCCGTGACGCTGAACAGCGTGTTGATGCACTCCGTCGAGGAGCCCTTCACCAGCGTGACGAGCGCCGCGCCGGTGGCGGCCCCGAAGGCCGCCGTGTCACACGCCAGCAGAAGGCGCTTCGGTGCCGGTGGGGTGAGGGCCTGACGCAGCTGCTCTGGGGGGACATCCGGCTGCCGCTCGTCGGGTTGGATGCGTTGGTGCGCGTGCTCCAGTCCATGGACGCGCTGAGCAGGCTCGGCCGGGAGAGGACCTCCGGGGCGCGCGTCCGCTCCGGGTGCGAACAGGGCGAGACAACAGATGACGAGGACGATGTGACAGCGACACCAATCTGGGATTGGACTGCGCATGGCTTCGTGCTCCTCGGATGGGGGGGGGCTTGCCGCACGGTGTCGTCCGTTCCGAGTGACACCGACGTGGGTTTCACGCGGTGTTCAAGGTATTCGTGAGAACGTGTGACATTCTTGTGTCTTTCCCATGTGGGGACGAATGGAAACCACCAAAACGCGTGAAACCTTGGAGCACTGGCGGATGGGCTTCATGGGGCGGGTGGCGAATCCGCTGTTCGCGGAGGAGCTGTTCGACCGGGCGCCGGACATCGTCTTTTCGGTGAAGGACATCCGGGGGCGCTACGTGTGCATCAGCGAGGCGTGCGCGGAGCGCTGTGGCCTGAAGAACAAGGCGGCGGCGGTGGGGCACACGGCGCACGAGCTGTTCCCCCAACACATGGCGGACCGGTACGTGCGACAGGACGAGCAGGTGTTCCGGACGGGGCGCGCGCTCGTGGACAACCTGGACCTGACGTTGTTCAACAACCGCAAGCCGGGCTGGTGTCTGACGAGCAAGGTGCCGCTGTTCGATGCCACGGGCGAGGTGATGGGGCTGGCGTGTCTGTCCAAGGACGTGCACGAGCCGGGGCGCGCGGGCCTGGTGGACGAGCGCTTCGCGGGGACCATTGATTACATCCAGGCGAACTATGGAGAGCGGCTGCGCATCGACTCGCTGGCGCGGCGGGCGGGGATGTCCGCGGCGCAGTTCGAGCGGCGGATGCAGCGCATCTTCCAACTATCCGCCGGGCAGTTCATCATGAAGACTCGCATCGACGCGGCGGCGGAGCGGCTGGTGGAGGATGCGCAGCCCATATCCGCCATCGCCCTGGCGGTGGGCTTCTGTGACCAGAGCGCGCTGTCTCGCCAGTTCAAACAGGTGACGGGGCTGAGCCCGCGACAGTACCGGCAGCTCGTCGTCGACACGCGACATGCCACGTCAATGCGGCACGGGCGGTGAGGGCTCACGCGTTTCGGGGTCGTGGTGGTTCAACGTCTGCTCCGCCTGCTCGCGATGGAGGCGCATCGTGGCCGTCTCCTCCTCTTCCGTCCGCTGGCGGCGCTTCACCAGGCCCTGCGTCTCATCCACGAACCAGAACACCACCCGGAAGAATGCCGCGATGACCGTGATGAGCAGCGTGGACAGCACCCAGCTGAGCGCGTAACCGAGCCAGCCTCCCACGGTCACCCGAATGACGTTCGTCCCCGTGAGCGGCACCAGGACGAAGGCCACGTAGTGCGACACGCAATAGGGGCACGACACCAGGTAGCCCAGCCACGATTCCTTGCCCCCCAGCCGTGCGCGCAGCGGCGCGAAGATGCGCTCTCGGGACAGCGTCTGCGACACGCCCATCACCACGGCGGAGACGGCGAAGAGCTGGAAGAGGTCCCCCATGCCGCCAAGGTGGCGATGACGCACCGGGCGAGAAACAGCGGGCCGCCATGAAGG
>NZ_JABFNS010000269.1 GCF_013116825.1 Myxococcus xanthus | reverse complement strand
GGGTTGGGTCGGGGTGGCTTGAAGACCGACGTCAGCGGCCTTCAGGAGCTCGCCGCGGTCCAGGCGCAGTTGCTGCCCCTGGATGCATGCCACATCGAGTACGGAGTGCGGTCGGGCGCGCTACCACACCGCTCGACGGGCTCCCGGAAGTCCGTCTCCGTCACGCCGTGCAGTGGGGCGTCGGTTTCCTATGTCTCCATCAGCGTTCCGGAGGAGCTTCAGTCGTCTCAAGTCGCCTTTGACATGACGCGCAGCTCCGTCTCCGCGCCCTGGAAGATCCTGGTCGACAAGGATCAGACCGCGTTCCCCGACCTCAAGCAGTCGCTCGAACGGCTCGCGCCCCTCATCGTGGAGAAGTATCCCGAGGCGCTTGCCACGGAGAGCCAGCGCCGTGTGGACAGCGAGCGCGCGTGGCAGGAGAGCAAGGCTGCCGAGCGTGCTCGCAAGGAAGCGGCGAAGACCTCGTATCCCGAGTGAGCCAACTGCCATGAGCACAGTGCCCACGCAGCCGGCGCGGAAGTCCGGCAAGAACACGATCTTCATCATCGCCGCGGTCGCGGTGGTGGTCGGCGGCATTGGCGCAGCGACCCTTCTGCTGGGTCGGCAGCCGAGCGATGTTGGGAGCCTCGGGGAGACCGATGTCGGTGGCCTTCAGGAGTTGGCTGTCATTCAGGCGCAACTGCGTCCCTTGCGGGCATGTGGCATCGAGTACGGGGAGCGGGGACGGCGGATGAAGTCGGGCTCGCACACGTCCGTATGGGTCAGCGCGTGTGAGAATGACCGTTTCGCGGGAGTCCACATCGAGGTTCCCACCTCGCGACAGGTAGAGGGAGTCGCCTTCGATCTGGAGCGGAGCTCCGTCTCCGAGCCCTGGAAGATCCTGGTCGACAAGAATCAGGTGCCATTTCCAGAGCTCAAGCGGACACTCAAGCAGCTCACGCCCTACCTCGTCGAGGAGATTCCCTCAAGGCTTGCTCAAGCCATCGAGGCGAAGGTCGCGGCTGATCGCGAGAGGCAGAGGCGCCAGGCCGCGGAGCCTGCTCGCAGGGAAGCATCGAAGAACTCGTATCCGGAGTGAGGCGTCTGGCCGCCCCGTCCGCTCACGGGAACTCGATGTTACCGAGGATGATGGGGCGCTTTCCGTCCATGGCGCCGGCGCCCCGTTGTCTTTCAGGGCTCATCTTCGAGGTCTTCGAGCTGGCCTTCCGCTACCTCTCGGTAGTGCGGCACCACTTCGACGGAGAGCAACATCCCGCATTTCCTGGCGGGCGCTGTCGAAGTCGCCAGCCTTCTGGTAAGGCTCAGGCCCGCGCCGCGGAAGAAGGCGGCAAGAGTACGGTGGCGGTGGCCTATGCGCATGAAGCTCGTACGCGCCTGGGCGCGCAGTTCGGAAACGGAGTGGGGTGTGGCGTTGCGTAGCTCTGCCTACACCACGCTGTTGCAGCCCTCTTCAGGGTTGAGGCCTGGTGCGTAGCCCGGCAGTTGCTCGAGGTGGAAGTCCTCGGGGTGGGAGGCAATGAAGTCGCGCATCTGGGCACTGCGGTGCTGGTTCAGGCCGTCCCCCACGACGGTTAGGGGACGGCCCACCTTCCGGCGGAAGTAGCGCAAGGCGTGGATGACGTCCTGGGTGTCGAAGCTCCCCTCCTGGTGGCGTGCGTAGAGGTGTGCTGGCACGCGTCCGTGGGGGGCCACCAATGCGACGATGCTGGAGACCTCGCGCCGCTTGTCCCGGCGACGCAGCAAGGGCGGATGGCCGACGGGAGCCCAGGTGGGCGCTACTCGGGCCCGAAACGAGTGACCCGTCTCGTCCACGCAGGCAATGGCCCGTCCGCCTGCGCGAGCCCCCTTTTGATGCGGGGCCAGTCGCGCTTGAGCCATGCCTTCACCAGCGCGTCGTCCCCGCGCGGCGGCTCGCTCCACGTCCTGGGGACCATGGTCTTCCAGCAGCATCAGCATCTGTGTGAGCGGCAGGGAAGAGGGCTCCTCCAGGCGCAGCTCATGCGACTTCGCACGCGGTGGCTCCAGCGCATCCGCCGCGGCCGCGAACAGGTGCCGCCCCGTGGCCAGCTCCAACAGCACCAGCCCCAGCGAGAAGAGGTCCGAGGCGGCGGTCAGCGTATTGCCCGCGAGGTACTCCGGCGACGCATAGGCCACGTCGCCCTTGAGGCGCGCCTCCGCCGTCTCCTCCCGGCCGACCATGTGCGAATAGGCCACGCCAAAGTGCGTCAGCTTCACCTCGCCCGTGCGAGCCACGCGCACGTTGCGGGGCTGACGTCGCGATGAATCAATCCCAGGGACCGGCCCTGCTCGTCCTTGAGCGAGTGGGCATGGTGCAGGGCGTCCGCCAGCTCCGCTGCGACGTGGAGCGCGAAGGCCAGGGACACGGGCTTCCCCCGGATGGCCATGAGGTCCAGTACGGTCTCCAGCGACGGCCCGTCCACGTACTCCATGATGATGTACGGCTTGCCCCGGTGAATCTTGAAGTAGTGCGCCTGGGCGATGGTGGGGTGGTGGAGGCGGTAGGCCAGCTGCACTTCCTCCACCAGCCGGTGCCGGCGAGCGGAGCTCGCGGGGCTGCGCACGCGCTTGATGACGACGGGGCCGGCAAGCCCGTGCCGCTGGTAGCGGTCGGCCAGGACAGGTTTGGCTTGGCTAGACACGGGTAGGGCGCGGGGAGGAGGCCGGTCCCAACGCCTGTCTCCTAGAGCCCTCTTCGAGCCCA
>NZ_JABFNS010000268.1 GCF_013116825.1 Myxococcus xanthus | reverse complement strand
CGCGGTCGATGAGCTTGCGCGCGTCCTTCACGTACTGGGGGATGCGCTCGTCGCGTCCGCCGCGCGCCTGGTAGTTGTCGAAGTGGGCGAGGGCCGTCTTGTAGCGCTTCAGCGGCTCCATCCCCGGTGTCCAACCCGGAGCCGGGCACGCGCGTCGCGGCGCCTGGCGCCTCACCTTCCACCACCTCCGCCCCGAGCAGCCCGGCGCCGTCACCGGACGGCGCGTCCACTGCCCCGGTGCCCGCCGGCTCGGGTAGACTCACCACCGACTCCCAGTAAATCCGCCATGCGCTTCGCCTTCGCCCTCATCGTGATGCTCGCCGCCGCGCCCGCGCTGGCCCAGGACGCCAGTCAGGCCTCCTCGTCCAGCAGCGGCGCCGCGTCGCCGAAGAAGGCCCCGCGCAAAGTCATCCGCCTGGAAGCCATCACCGTCGAAGGACGCATCCAGAAGCCCCAGGCCATGTACATCCTCCAGCGCTCCAACCTGAGCTTCGACGACCTCAGCCGCACCGAGAGCTTCGTGCCCAAGGTCGAAAAGAGCGTGGAACAGGAACCCTTCTAGTCCCATGGCCGCCACCTCGCAGAACAAGCTGCTCCGCGTCGGCGTCATCCAGAACGGCCGCATCGTCGAAGAGCACCACGCCCGCCGCGAAACGGTCACCATCGGCCACGACGCGAAGAACACCATCGTCCTGCCCGCCGCCGAGGGCCGGCCCGCCCGCTTCGCCCTGCTGGAGAACCAGAACCAGCAGTTCCAGCTCGTCATCGCGCCGGACATGAAGGGCCGCGTCAACCTGGGCTCGTCCGACGTGGACTTCGAGTCCCTGCGCGCGCAGGGCCTCACCACCCGCCGCGGCGACCTGCACATCCTGCCCCTGCCGGAGAGCGCTCGCGGCAAGGTGGAGCTGGGTGACGCCACCCTCTTCTTCCAGTTCGTCACGCCGCCGCCCGACGAGGCGAAGCCGGTGCTGCCCACGGACGTCATGGTCAGCCGGTGGAAGACGATGGACCGCGTCTTCTTCGGCATCCTCGCCGCCTCGCTCCTGGTCCACTTCTCCGGCGCCGCCCTCATCATCACCTCGGAGACGCCGCAGGTGGCCGAGCTGGAGCTGGACGAACTGGATGACCGCTTCGTGCGCGCCATCATCCCCCAGCGCCCGGTGGAGGCCCCCAAGCCGGCGGACACCGGCGCCGCCGAAGCGCCCAGGAGCGACAAGCCCGATGCCGCGCCCAAGGAGGACACGCCCGCGGAGAACAAGCCCGCGGGTGACGCCGCCCAGCAGCGCCGCGCGGAGGTGGTGAAGAAGGTCTCCGGCAAGGGCTTGCTGAAGATTCTGGGCTCCAATAGCGGCGGTGGCCAGGGTGCCTTCGCGGACGTGCTCGGCGGCGCCAGTGGCGGCGGTGACATCGCCGAGGCCCTGGCGGGCGCGGGCGGCGTGGGTGTGGCCCGCGAGGCCTCCGTGGGCGCCACCGGCGGTCCTCGCGGCGGCGGCACGGGCACGGTGACGGACATCGGCGCCATTGGCACCCAGGGCGGCGGCAAGGTGGACCTGGGCGACAAGAAGGAGACGGTGGTGAAGGGCCGCGTGCAGGACGCCACGCCCGAAATCGAAAGCGCCGACGTGGACCGCGACGCGCTGGCCCGCTACGTGCGCGCTCGCAAGGCCGCCATCCAGAGCTGCTACGAGAAGGAGCTCAAGCGGAACCCCAGACTCAAGGGCAAGGTGGTGGTGCGCTTCACCATCAAGACGTCCGGCCGCGCCGGGGACATCGAAATCGAGGAGAACACCCTGGGCAGCGAGGCGGTGGGCAGCTGCATCCGCACCACCATCCGCAGTTGGGTGTTCCCCTTCAAACCCGACGACGAGACAGCCGTTTCCTACCCCTTCGTCTTCGCGCCGGCGGGCTAGGCTCCCGGCCGGGAGCACCCAGCCCGGGCCCCGGGGGGACCATGGAGAAGCTGTCCGTCATCGCCGCATCGCCGCTCTTCGAGATGCTCTCCTCCGCGGAGCTCGGCCACCTCGCCGAGCTGGCGCGGGCGCGGCACTTCGCGGCGGGAGACGTCATCTTCGAAGAAGGGGATTTGGGCGACAGCCTCTTCGTCGTCGTCCGCGGACAGGTGGAAGTCTCACGCCGTCAACCCCAGGGCGGCCTGCATCCGCTGGCGGTGCTGTCCCCACCCGAGTTCTTCGGGGAGATGGGCCTCATCGACAAGGACTTCCGCTCCGCCACCGTGTGCGCGAAGACGGACGTGGACCTGCTCCAGCTCAGCGCGCAGGACCTCCGCGAGTTCCGGAGGACACATGGCGATGGGTTCACCTTCATCGTGGTGAATATCGCCAGGAGCCTGTCTGCCCGCCTGCGCGAAGCCAATGTTCGTCTTGCAACGAAGGACTGACTAGTCAGTCCTGACCACTTTCATCGCCCTCGTGTTGGTTTGACACCCCCCACCCCTGCCTCTACGCTCTGCGGCATCGTGAGCCGCATGCGCAACGTCGGAATGCTCGCCGTCCTGGCCGCCAGCATGGCGACGGCACAAAGCCCGTCCCCCGCCGCGCCGCCAGCCCCTCCCGCCGCCACCGCGGCGCTGGAGAAGGCCAGCGAGGTGCCGGACTCGGCGAAGCTGGTGCGCAGCACGCAGGCCTTGAGCGGCATGCGCGAGGTGCTGCGCTCGGTGTTGGGGAAGGTGGAGGAGGCGCGGCGGACCAAGGACGTGGTGAAGCTCAACTGCGCCAACGAGAAGCTCACTCAAATCAAGGGCCTGCTGCGCATCTCCGAGCAGGCGGACGTGTCCCTCCAGGAGGCGGTGTCCCGCCAGGAGTCCTCGACCAGCGAGCACGAATTCACCAAGGTGATGATCGCCCGGCAGAAGGTGGGCCAGCTCCGCTCGGAGGCCGAGGAGTGCATCGGCCAGCTCGCCTTCCGCACCGATGAAAATCTCTTCGTGGAGGTGGAGGAGCCCAACAACCTCCCCGGAGGAGACCCCAGCCGCCCCCCCACTCCCGACATCGTCCTGGTG
>NZ_JABFNS010000267.1 GCF_013116825.1 Myxococcus xanthus | reverse complement strand
TGCGAAGAGCAGGAGTCTGGGCCTTGGTTTCGAGTTTCGACAATCCGCCGGGAGGCGGGCGTGAAACAAGAGATTAGGGCAAGTAAGCTACTAAGGGCGTGCGGTGGATGCCTAGGTGCCAAGAGGCGATGAAGGACGCGGGTGGCTGCGAAAAGCCCCGGGGAGCTGTCAACCGAGCGTTGATCCGGGGATGTCCGAATGGGGAAACCCAGCGCTGCGAATAGCGGCGTTACCTTTCACTGAATACATAGGTGGAATGGAGCTAACCAGGGGAAGTGAAACATCTCAGTACCCTGAGGAAGAGAAAACAATGAGTGATTCCCAAAGTAGTGGCGAGCGAAATGGGAGAAGCCCAAACCGAAACCACGAAAGTGGCGTCGGGGTAGCGGGTCCACGGTAGGACTTTGACTTGCTAGCGGAAGCCTCTGGAAAGAGGCACCAAAGAGCGTGATAGTCGCGTACGCGAAAGCGAGTTGGAGCTGAGTGGGTTACCCAAGTAGGGCGGGACACGTGCAATCCTGCCTGAATCAGCCGGGACCATCCGGTAAGGCTAAATACTCCTTGGCGACCGATAGTGAACAAGTACCGCGAGGGAAAGGTGAAAAGAACCCCGGTAAGGGGAGTCAAAAGAACCTGAAACCGCATGTCTACAAGCAGTTCGAGCACTACGGGGCAACCCAGTGCGAGAGCGTACCTTTTGCATCATGATTCGGCGACTTAATATACGTAGCGAGGCTAAGCCGTTAGGTGGAGCCGGAGCGAAAGCGAGTCCGAATAGGGCGTATAGTTGCGTGTATTATAACCCGAAGCGGGGTGATCTACACATGGCCAGGTTGAAGTGCGGGTAACACCGCATGGAGGACCGAACTCGTGAAAGTTGAAAATTTCTGAGATGAGCTGTGTGTAGGGGTGAAAGGCCAATCAAACTCCGTGATAGCTGGTTCTCCCCGAAAGATATTTAGGTATCGGCTCGGGCAATTCAATGCCGGAGGTAGAGCACTGGAACGGCTAGGGGTCTCACCAGATTACCAAACCGTACCAAACTCCGAATGCCGGCAATTGTTATCCCGGGACGCAGTCAGTGGGTGATAACGTCCATTGGCAAGAGGGGAATAACCCAGACCGACAGCTAAGGCCCCCAAATCTAGTCTAAGTGAACACTAGAAAGGATGTGGCAGGTCATTGACAACCAGGAGGTTGGCTTAGAAGCAGCCATCCTTTAAAGAAAGCGTAATAGCTCACTGGTCAAGACAGGCCGCGCCGAAAATGTAACGGGGCTCAAGACTAGTGCCGAAGCTTCGGGTCACACG
The DNA here is from genome assembly GCF_013116825.1 of Myxococcus xanthus. Taxonomy (GTDB): domain Bacteria; phylum Myxococcota; class Myxococcia; order Myxococcales; family Myxococcaceae; genus Myxococcus; species Myxococcus xanthus_B. The sequence goes on along the minus strand of NZ_JABFNS010000267.1, from coordinate 2,023 downwards.
TAAAGCGTGTGGCGGTAGGGGAGCGTCCCAGTTGCAGCGAAGGTCGACTGAAAAGGCGGCTGGAGCGGCTGGGAGTGCTGATGCCGAAATGAGTAGCGTTAAAGGGGGTGAGAAACCCCCTCGCCGTAAGCCCAAGGTTTCCTGGGTCAAGTTAATCTTCCCAGGGTTAGTCGGAACCTAAGCCGAGGCCGAAAGGCGTAGGTGATGGAAAGCGGGTTAATATTCCTGCACCATCTTGTGAGCGTTGAACTAAGGGAGGACGGAGAAAGCTAGGCGAGCTGACCGGTGGTTGTGTCAGTCTAAAGGCGTAGGGGTGTCGCGTACGAATAAAGGCGCGGCAGCTATCCCCGAGACTCGATGGCGCCCCGTAAGGGGTAAGTCGCTGATGCTCTGCTTCCAAGAAAAGTCCCGTAGGGAGCTTACAGGGTGTCCGTACCGTAAACCGACACAGGTGGGCGAGGAGAAAATCCTAAGGCGCTTGAGAGAACTCTCCTCCAAGGAACTAGGCAAATTTCCACCGTAACTTCGGAAGAAGGTGGGCCTCTGGTAGGTGAAGGCGTACAGCCGGAGCTGAGAGAGGTTGCAGAGAAATGGCGGTAGCGACTGTTTACCAAAAACACAGGACTCTGCGAAGGCGACAAGCCGACGTATAGGGTCTGACTCCTGCCCGGTGCTGGAAGGTTAAGGGGATTCGTCAGCCGCAAGGTGAAGCGATGATCCGAAGCCCCAGTAAACGGCGGCCGTAACTATAACGGTCCTAAGGTAGCGAAATTCCTTGTCGGGTAAGTTCCGACCTGCACGAATGGAGTAACGACTTCCGCGCTGTCTCGGAGAGGGACTCAGCGAAATTGAAATAGCTGTGCCGATGCAGTTTACCCGCAGCAAGACGGAAAGACCCCGTGAACCTTTACTATAACTTGACAGTGACACTAGGGATTGACTGTGTAGGATAGGTGGGAGCCTTTGAAGCCGGGCCGCTAGGTTCGGTGGAGGCAACGGTGAAATACCACCCTGTTGATTTCTGGTGTCTAACCATGTCCCGTCAGCCGGGATTGGGACACTGTCTGGTGGGTAGTTTGACTGGGGCGGTCGCCTCCCAAAAAGTAACGGAGGCGCGCGATGGTTCCCTCAGCCCGATTGGAAACCGGGCGTCGAGTGCAATGGCATAAGGGAGCTTGACTGCGAGACGGACACGTCGAGCAGGTGCGAAAGCAGGTCATAGTGATCCGGTGGTCCTGAATGGAAGGGCCATCGCTCAACGGATAAAAGGTACTCCGGGGATAACAGGCTTATCTCCCCCAAGAGTTCACATCGACGGGGAGGTTTGGCACCTCGATGTCGGCTCATCGCATCCTGGGGCTGGAGCAGGTCCCAAGGGTTTGGCTGTTCGCCAATTAAAGCGGTACGCGAGCTGGGTTCAAAACGTCGTGAGACAGTTTGGTCCCTATCTGCTGTGGGCGTAGGATACTTGAGAGGCTCTGACCTTAGTACGAGAGGACCGGGTTGGAGGCACCGCTGGTGTACCAGTTGTCTCGCCAGAGGCATCGCTGGGTAGCCATGTGCCGATTGGATAACCGCTGAAAGCATCTAAGCGGGAAACCGACCTCAAGACCAGGTATCCCGGGCGCAAGCCCCTGAAGACCCGTCGAAGACTACGACGTTGATAGGCCGGGTGTGTAAGCGTGGTAACACGTTCAGCTAACCGGTACTAATTGGTCGTGAGGCTTACTTTCCCCATTCTCTTGCATGCCCCCTCAAGGGGAGTAAGGGACTCGGGGCCAAGGCCGAGGCTCGAGTGCTTGATGCGCTCGCCTGGAAGACTCACACTGCGCACAGCGAGACTTCGCTCAGCAATGAATTGAAACTTACCCTTTGTATGCACTGTCGCTTGTTTTCCGGTGGCTATGTCGGAGGGGTCCCACCCGTTCCCATCCCGAACACGGAAGTTAAGCCCTCCAGAGCCGATGGTACTTCGCGGGAAACCGCGCGGGAGAGTAGGTCGCTGCCGGATTCTTTTTGAGAA
>NZ_JABFNS010000266.1 GCF_013116825.1 Myxococcus xanthus | reverse complement strand
CCCGCGTGCTCCACCCGCGGCCCCCACAGCCGCTGCTGCACACTGCGACAAATGCGCCGACCCGTCCGACCGGCGAGTCGCGTGGACCCCCATCCACGCGTCTTGCCAGCGGCTCGCGGTGCGCGCTCACCACTCCCCAGCGGGAGCACGCCTTCCCACAAAGCGCGCCATGGGCCCCCACCCAGGCACACTCCCTCCCGCCGGTCTCGGACACGCCCGCTTCCGGGCACGTCAAGTCGAACGGGCCGGCCAACCCCTACACGCCCTCAGTGCATTGCCGTACGTCCATCTCCCGTGTCCGGGGACACGTGCCGCGTCCGGGAAGGACGCTCGAAGTACTCGACGACCAGCCCACCGAAGGGCACCCGCGGGCCATCCGCTCGCGGGTCCTTCATCCGTTGGAGGAGCGCCACCGCGGAGTCCACGGCTTCGTCCACGGCGCGGTTGATGCGCTCGCGCTCCCAATCCCCGCCACCGAGCACCTCGGAGGCATCCACCAGGCAGCGCCGCAGCGCCGCGAATTCGTCATAGAGCGAGCGGGCGCCCCGGTGCGCCGACAAGCGCAGCACCGCGCGCGTGCGGCTCCAGGGGCTGGACTCCTCGCCCGCGAGCGTCCGGCCCAGCTCGCGGATGAAGGGCTCCACCAGGTTGTCCAACTGGGTGGGGGCGCCCCGCGACGCGTCCGAATCGGGCGCCGCCAGCACCATCCGTCGCCACAGCGCGGAGATTCGATCCGGCTGCTGACGGAAGAACCGCGCCAGCACGGCTGCCTTACGTCCACGCTCGCTCATGTCCAGTGCCTTCCGCATCGCGTACGGAAGCCAAAGCAATCCATCGGCCAACACCCCTGGGGTAAGTCTCCCCAGTGAAATCAGCCATTTGCCTTGAAGGGATGGGCAGGCAGAGGAGCAGCACGCCCGTAGAAACTACAGGCCCCGCCCTGTAGTCATGGCAGGACGGGAAGGGCGGCGCTCAGTGGAGGGTGGGCTTCGGCGGCCGGCCGCCGGGGGCGCCCTCGTCGTCCAGCTCCCCCGGAAGGTCGCTGACGGCGCTGTCCGCGGGCGCCTCGCCGTCCTGGGCCTCCAGGTGGGCTTCCGTCCCCTGCGAGCCCGCGGGCCAGTCCGGCCAGGTGGAGTCCCCGGCACTGACGGCGGTGCCCTGCGCCTGGGCCTGCGCGGCCTGGGCGGCCAGCAGCCGCAGCGCGGCGTCCTCCGCGGCATCCTGGGCCGCCATCTCCGCCAGCTTCGCGGCGCGCTGCTGGCGGCGGCGGGCATAGGCGGCCACGCAGAGGAACGACGCGCTCAGCCAGACGAGCGCGGAGCTGGTGGTGAGTGGGAGCCAGCCGTAGCGCGCGGCCAGGCCCTCTCGCCAGTCGGTCTCCTCCACCAACAGCGAGGTGCGGAAGGCCTTGCCGAAGGCCGTCTCGAAGGGCTCGCCGCGCGCCACGCCGTCCACGAGCGCGGCCATGGCCTGGGGGCCGAACTTCGCCGACAGGTGCGCGACGAAGGCGGCGCTCTGCGCGTAGGCGATTTCCACGTCCGACGGCACGTCCGGCCAGGCCCGGTCGAGGTGCTCGAAGTGGAACACGCGCTCCTGCGTGACGGCCCGGAAGAGGGCGGAGTAGTGCGTCAGGGAGTAGCGCTCCCCGGTGACGTACTGCGCGACGCCTTCCTGGAACCAGCGGGGCCAGGACGGCGCCAACTGCCCCAGGGCCACGTGCGCCAGCTCATGCCGGAGCGTCTGCTGGCCCTCCGGCTCATGGAGGCTGAGCGCGTCCAGCAGGATGATTTGATGGGCGGGGTACGCCAGCGCCACGGCCCACCCTGGGGGCTTTCCGCCGGGCAGGGCCAGGGCCTCGAACTCCTTGCGGCCCACGCCCAGGCGAATCTCGGTGACGCCCGGCCAGTCCTTGCCCAGGATGGTGCCGAACCGGTCTCGGACTCCTTCAATCTGCCGGGACAGCTCGTGCGCGGCCGCGGTGGCGGCGGCGGTGTGGAGGATGCGGAAGCGCTTCGTCGTCACGTCCCCGCTGACCTGGGGCGGACGCGTCAGGGGCACCAGCGCGGCGTCCGTCACGACGTCATGGGCGTGGGTGCCATGAGGGCCGCCCGGTTCCTGGGCCCAGGCCCCGGGGGCGGCGAGCAGCAGGAGCAGGACAAGCAGGTGGCGCATGTGCGGCGGCCTCACGTTCCCACTGACATAACAGCCTCGCCCCAGGTTGCAGCAACCTCACCGCGCGGCGCGGTGCGTCAGGAGTCGCCGTTGGCCTTCTTCTGGGACAGATACGCCACGTTGTCCTCGACGCGCGCGTAGTCGCGGTCCGCGAACGTGGGGCTCTTGAAGGTCTCCAGCAGCTTCTGGTGGGCATCCAACACGGAGCGGACCTGCGACTCGAATTGGGTGCGCTGGCGCTTCAGCTCGTTGATGTCCTCCACCACCTGCACCAGCCGCTGGTGGGCGCCGTGGACGATCTTCTCCGCCTGATGCTCTGCGTCCGCGATGATGATCTCCGCTTCCTTCTTCGCGGCGTCCTTCAGGTCCTCGCTGATGCGCTGAGCGGTGACCATGGTCTCCTGGAGGGTGCGCTCCCGTTCCTGGTGTTGCTCCACCTTGAACTGGGTGCGCTTCACTTCCTCCTTGAGCGCGATGTTCTCCTTCACCACCTCCTCGAATTCACCGGCGATGAGCTCGAGGTAGGCCTCCACTTCACGGCGAGAGAAGCCGCGCAGGGCCGTTTCGAACCGCTTCTGCCGGATGTCGAGCGGAGTGATTTTCATGACGCCGCAGTGTAGCGCAGGGGCGTCACATCTCCAGGAATCGGCCCTTGACCTGGGCGCCGGCGCTGGCGGGTGGTGCCCGCATGGTTGCCCGGCGGGCGGGCGTCAGCGGCGCGTCGCGTCCCACTGAGACACGACGGCGCGCGCGGCGTTCTGCACCCCCGCGGTGAGCCGCGAGTCGACAGCGGCGTCCTGGACGGCCCGGCGCGCGGTGGGCGTGCGCTGGAAGACGAGCCCGTTGAGCGCCTGGATTTTCAGCGCGTCCGGCAGCCGGGGGTGGCGCACCACATTGGCGAGAATCTCCTCCGCGCGGGCGTGCTGGAACAGCGTGACGGCCCTCAACGCCGCCTGCTGGATGCGGGGGTTGGGGTCCCACAGGAGCGTGGCCAGCGCGTCCAGGGCGCGGGCATCTCCCAGCAGCGCCAGGTCTTCGATGGCGATGGCCCGAATCTCCTCCGGCGCGGGCCGCACCGCCCCCAGAAGGCCCCGCAGGAGGGCGGAGTCGTCCGTCGCGGGCGCCGGGGCGGCCTCCACCGGGGGCGTGGGCGCTGGACCCGGAGGGGG
>NZ_JABFNS010000265.1 GCF_013116825.1 Myxococcus xanthus | reverse complement strand
TGCCTCTCGCACGGCCTGCACGGCCCGACTGGCCACCTCTCGCATCAACTGCCCGAAGGCGTGGTTGAATCGCTCGAAGAAGGCGCTGGGTGACAGCCTCTGTCCGGTGAGCGCGATGTAGTTGGCGCTCCGGTGCGCCTGCGCATGTGGGGCGCAGAGGCGGGCGCCAGTCTGGTGCGCAAGGAGGACTGGGACGAGCTCTCCGACTGGGGCCAGGTGGTGCAGAACCTGATGGTGGGAGGCGACGCGCCGAACTTCGTGTGGATGGGCGCCCTGGAGTCCTACACGCTGCTGTCCGGGCACCTGGTGCGCCGCTACAACAACCGGGGCAACCCCAACTACAACCCAGCCGGCGCGGTGGTGACGGGGATGCTGAGACCCCTCTACGTCGAGGCCTTCGCCTCGGACGTGCTGGGCGCGCGGCTGATGGGGGCGGAGGGGATGCGCGAGGTGCGCGCGCATGTGGCGGGCTGCCCTGAGTGCCGTGGCGTGCTCGCGGCGCTGAGCGCGATGGAGACCCCGGCGCCCGACGCGGGACAAATCGTCACGGGCATGCGGGTGGGGCGCTATGTGGTGCTGGGGTTGCTGGGCGAGGGCGGCATGGGCCGGGTCCATGCGGCGTATGACCCGGAGCTGGACCGGAAGGTGGCGCTGAAGCTGCTGAACCCGGGGCGGCTGAGTGAGGACTCGCTGACGGAGGCGCGGCAGCGGCTGGAGCGCGAGGCGCGGACGATGGCGCGGCTGTCGCATCCGCGTGTGGCGCAGCTCCATGACGTGGGGGAGCACCAGGGGCAGCTCTTCCTGGTGATGGAGCTGGTGGAGGGCGGCACGCTGCGGCGGTGGCTGCTGGAGAAGCCGCGCACCCGAAGGGAGAAGGTCGCGCGCTTCGTGCAGGCGGCGGAGGGCCTGGCGGCGATGCACGCGCTGGGCATCGTCCACCGGGACTTCAAGCCGGACAACGTCCTGCTGACGCGCGACGGGCAGGTGCGCATCACCGACTTCGGCCTCGCCAACGCGACGGTGGCGCAGGGCTCGAGGTCCGGGCCCCTGCTCCCAGGCAGTGGGGACCTCACGCGGACGGGGACGGTGCTGGGGACACCGGCCTACGCCGCACCCGAGCAGCTGCGCGGCGAGCGGGGGGATGCGCGCTCCGACCAGTTCGCCTTCTGCGTGGCCCTCTACGAGGCCCTCCACGGGCAGCGCCCCTTCGAGGGCGCGACGCGCGAGGAGCTGCTGGCGTCGATGGAGCGGCAGGCGGTGCGCCCCGAGCAGCCGGGCGTGCCGGGCTGGCTCAAGGCGCTGGTGCGCCGCGGGCTGAGCGCGGACCCCACCCGCCGCTTCGAGTCGATGGACGCCCTGCGGGCCCGCCTCACGCGGGACGCGGGGGCCTGGACGCGCAGCGCCGTCGCGGCGGGGGTCGCGGGAGGGCTGGTGGGCCTGGGGTTCCTCCTGCTGGGGCCGGCGGCGGCGGTGCCGGCCGAGACGTGTCAGGGCAGTGAGCGGCACCTCGCGGGCATCTGGGATGCCACCGTGCGCGAGTCCACGCGCCGGGCCTTCCTGGCCACCCGGGCTCCGGACGCGGAGGCCTCCTTCCAGGCCGTGGCCTCCACGCTGGACCGGTGGGCCCGGGACTGGGCGTCCGCGCACCGGTCCGCCTGTGAGGCGGCGCACGTCTTTGGTGAGCAGTCGGAGGCGGTGCTCGGGCTCCGGATGACGTGCCTGGACCAGCGGCTGGGAGCGCTGTCCCGGCTGACCGTGGCGCTCCAGGGCGCGGACGCGCGGACGGTGGAGCGGGGCTTCGGGCTGGGCGGTTCACTGGGCGGCGTGGGGCGGTGCGCGGACGTGCGGACGCTGCAGGAGGCGGTGTCGCCCCCGGACGACCCGGAGGTCCGCGCGGAGGTGGACGCCGTGCGCGCGGACCTGGCCCGGGCGCACGCGCAGATGCTCGCGGGCCATACGCCGGAGGCCCTGCGGATCGCGCTCCCCGCCCGCGAGCGCGCGCTCGCCACCCGGCATCGCCCCCTGGAGGCGGAGGCGCACCAGCTCTGCGCGTTCCTGCAGGAGGACTCCGGCGCGTTCGAGGACGCGCGCGAGTCGCTGGCGCGGGGCTCGCTGGCGGCCGAGGCCGGGCGGGAGCCGGGCGTGCTCGCGCGGGTGCTGAGGGCCCAGGCCTGGCTGCACGGGTACGGCCTGGGGCGGCCTCAAGAGGCGTGGCCCTTCCTGCACCGGGCGCGCGCGGTGGCGGAGACGCTCCGGGACGCGGAGCTGGACACGCTGCTGGACAACGTGCAGGCGGAGCTCCTGGAGCAGGAGGGCCGCTTCGCGGAGGCGGAGCCGCTGCTGCGTGCGTCGCTGGAGGCCGTCGGCGCGCGGGGACAGACGCACTCGCACGCGGAGCTGAGCGGCCGGCTGGGCCTGCTGATCCGCCGTCAGGGGCGGCTGCTGGAGGCGAAGCGCTGGCAGGAAGAGGCGCTGCGCCTGCATGAGGAGCACTTCGGCCCGGCGCACCGGGACACCGGACGGGCCCTGCTCAACCTGGGCGGGACGCTGGCGCTCCTGGGCGAACTGGAGCGCGCCGAGTCCGTCCTCCAGCGGGCGCTCGGAATCCTTCGCCAGACGCTGGGTGGGAACAACCTGTCGGTGGCCCGGGCGTTGTCCAACCTGGCCGTGGTGTATTTCGAGTGGGGACACGCCGCCCGGGCGCGGCAGGCCGCGGAGGAGGGCTGGGCCGTGGCGCGCAAGAGCGTGGCCGCGGCCAGCCCGGTGCTGCTGGGGACGGCCTCGAACCGGATGGGCATCCTGGGAGAGCAGGGCGAGCGGCGCGAGGAGCTGGCGCACGCGCGCGGCGTGCTGGCGCATCGCGAGCGCGTCTACGGCGCCTCCCTCCCGGAGGTGGCCCTGGACGTCCACGAGGTGGGGCGGCTGCTGCGCCTGCTGGGGCGGCTGGACGAGGCGCGCGGCTACCATGCCCGGGGGGTCGCGCTCCAGGAGGCCCTGGCCGCCAGGGGCGAGGTGGACGGCGCGGGGCTGCGCTCGCTGGCGGACGCGCTCCTGTTCCTGGGGCGGGTTGAGGAGGCGCGGCGCCACGTGGAGCAATCGCTGGTGGAGATGGAGAAGGACCTGGGGCCCCTGTCCTCCGAGCGCATCGAGGCGCTGCTCGTCCTGGGCGACGTGCAGCTCGCACGAGGCCGGCCCGCCGAGGCCCTGGCGCCGCTGAGGACCGCGCTGGAGGCCCTCACGGGCCGCCAGGTGGTCTCGGCGCGCGTGCCCAGGGTGCGTCGCCGTCTGGCGCGGGCGCTGCGCCAGACGGGAGCGGTGAACGAGTCCCGCGAGCAGGCCCGGCGGGCCTGGGAGGAGCTGGCCGTCTGGCGTGCCGCCTATGCCCAGGAGACGCGGGAGGCACGGGCCGAGCTGGGGCACTGTCCGGGAGGGGCGGGGCCCTGACC
>NZ_JABFNS010000264.1 GCF_013116825.1 Myxococcus xanthus | reverse complement strand
AGATGGGTATAAGAGACAGCCTCCCAGGACTCGACCACGACGTGTACGTTGACGCCGCCCGCGCCGAAGCTGCTGATGCCGGCGCGCAGGGGCGCTCCGTCCCGGGCCAGCCAGGGCGAGGACTCCCGCTGGACGCGGAAGGGCGTGCTGTCGAAGTCGATGTGCGGGTTGAGCCGGCCGCCGTGGATGAGCGTGGGCGCCAGGCGCCGGTGCTTCATCTGGAGCAGGACCTTGTGCAACTGGGCGATACCCGCCGCGGACTCCAGGTGGCCGATGCTGGCCTTCACCGAGCCGATGGCGCAGAAGCCTCGCTCCTGGGTGTGGCGGCGGAATGCGTCCGTCAGCCCGGTGACCTCGATGGGGTCTCCCAGGTGGGTTCCCGTGCCATGGGCCTCCACATAGCTGACCGTCCGGGCATCCACGCGCGCGCGCCGCAGGGCCTCGAGGATGACCTCGGTCTGGGCCACGGGGTTGGGCACGGTGTAGCCGTGCGTCCTCCCGTCGTGGTTGTGCGCGCTGCCCTTGATGACGCCATGGATGGTGTCCCCGTCACGCAGGGCCAGGGCCAGGGGCTTGAGCAGCACGGCGCCCACGCCCTCGCCGGGGACGTAGCCATCGCCGCCCTCGGCGAAGCTGCGGCACCGCCCGTCGCTCGCCGCGAAGCGGTTGGCGCAGAGCATCACGTACTTGTTCGGGTGCAGCGACAGGTTCACGCCCCCCGCGATGGCCGCCTCGCACGCGCCCGAGCGCAGGCTCTCGCATGCGAGGTGGACGGCGTTCAGCGAGGACGAGCAGGCTGTGTCCACCGTGAGGCTGGGGCCGCTCAGATCCAGCGCGTAGGAGACGCGGTTGGCAATGGAGAACGTCTGGGTGTTGAACGGGATGCGCTGGCCGTTGGCCCAGGCCTGGGCCCCCAGCAGCGCATACTCGTTGTAGGTGACGCCCACGAACACGCCCACGGGGGCGCGGGCGCCGCCAGCCAGCCCCGCGCGGGTGTATCCCGCGTCCTCCAGGCAGGACCACGCCGTCTCGAGGAAGAGGCGCTCCTGCGGGTCCATGTACCGGGCCACCAGCGGGGAGACCTGGAAGAACGCCGCGTCGAACCGGTCCACCCCATCCAGGAACCCACCCCACTTCGCGTAGATGGAGCCGGGCTGCTGGCGCGAGGCGTCGAACAGGGGCCGCCAGTCCCAGCGGCTCGCGGGAACCTCCTCGATGCAATCCCGGGCGGCCTCCAGGTTCTGCCAGTAGCGCTCCAGGTTCTCCGCCTGGGGGTAGCGGCCGCTCATCCCGATGATGGCGATGTCCATCCCCGGGTCGCCCGCCGTGGCTCTCGGCTCCGCGTGAGGCGCCGCCGGGACGGGCTGGGGCGCTGCTGCCGGCGGGGGCTCGGCGGCGAGCGGGGCCGCCTGCTCACCCACCAGCTTCCGGACGCCCTCCGTGTGCGCTTCGCAGAGGTACGCCGTCAGCGCCGCCAGGTTCCTGTGCTTGTAGAACAGCGTGATGGGCAGCTTGCCGACGGACAGCTCCAACTTCTGGTGGAGCTCCGAGATGAGGATGGAGTTCATCCCGAGGCTCTCGAATTCAGTCGAGGGCTGCAGTGTCTCGGGGGCCAGCCGCGCCGTCGCCGCCAGCGCCTGGGTGAGGGCGTGGAGCGCGGCGTCTTCGAGTGAAGGGCTCGCGGGGGGCAGGCTGCCTCGCGGCGAAGGGCCTACGGGACGCGCGGGCGCCGCCTGCCTGGGGGCCGCGGGGGCATGTGCCGGCGCCCCGCCGTCGTGCTTCACGTAGAGGCGGTCGGCGGGGGCAGGCAGCAGCCAGTGCCGCGTCGGCGCGAACGCGTGACCGGGGAGCGACACGCGACGGTGCGGGAGCGGGAACAGCCGCGACACGTCGGAGAGCACGCCGCGGGTCCACAGCCCAGCAATCCGCTCCAACTCGCGGCCGGAGACCAGCGCGTCCAGGAACGCGGCGCCCGCCGCGCCTCCGAACAGCGTGTCGCCCCAGCGCGCGTCCTGGGCGTCGCCGGTGTGGACCCCAGGGGCGGTGCCGTGCTCCAGCCAGCCGTCGAGCGCGGCGACGAGCTCATCGAGGCTGCGCGCGACGAGGGCAAGCCGCGCGTCCAGCACCTCGCGGCCCACCGCCAGGGTATAGGAGACATCCTCCAGCCGGGGCCGCTCCTCGCGGCGCAGGGCGTCGCGCAGGCGCCGCGCGGCGGTCTTCAGCGCGGCGGGCTCGTGCGCGGACAGCACCACGAGCCGCGGCTCCGTGGCGTCCTCCGCGGGGCGCGCCGGCGCGCGGTACTCTTCCAGCACGACGTGCGCGTTGGTCCCGCCGAAGCCGAACGAGCTCACGCCCGCGCGGCGGACAGGCTCGGACGTCCCCTCCGTGGGAGGCGCCGCCCACGGCCGGGTCTGCCCGTTGACGAAGAACGGGCTGCCTCCCAACCGCAGCTCCGGGTTGGGCGTCTGGAAGTGGAGGCTGGCCGGCAGCGTCTGATGGCGGAGCGCCAGCACGACCTTGAGGACACCCGCGATGCCCGCGGCGGTCTCCAGGTGCCCGATGTTCGTCTTCACCGAGCCGAGCGCGCAGTGCGGCTCGGTCGGCGCGGGCTTCCCCCATTGGCGGTAGAGCCGCTCGAAGGCCTGTCGCAGGCCATTGACCTCGATGGGGTCACCCAGCCGCGTGCCGGTGCCGTGCGCTTCGATGTAGCCCACCGTTGACGGGTCGACCTGGGCGTCGGCGTAGGCCGCGACCAGCAGGTCCGCCTGGGCCGTGGGGTTGGGCGCCGTCAGTGCCTGGGCGCGGCCGCCATGGTTGATGGCGGTACCCCGGATGACGGCGTGGATGGTGTCCCCATCCGCCTCGGCCTGGGACAGAGGCTTGAGCAGCAGGGCGCCGAGCCCTTCACCTCGGACATAGCCGTTGGCGCTCGCGTCGAAGGTCTTGCAGCGGCCGTCCTCGGCCAGCATGCCCGCCCGGCCGAACGCGAAGTAGAGGTGCGGGCTGAGCAGCAGGTTGACGCCGCCGACGAGCGCCAGCTCGCACTGACCCGCGCGCAGGGCCTGGACCGCGTGGTGGATGGCGACCAGGGAACTGGAGCACGCCGTCTCCACCGGCAGGCTGGGGCCATGCAGGTCGAGCAGGAACGAGAGCCGGTTGGGGAGCACCGAGTGGGCCTTGCCCGTGGCGGTGTGCGCGTCCGCCTCGACGCCGAAGTCCCGCAGCAGGTCGTGGTAGTCGGTCGTCCCGATACCCACGAACACGCCCGTCTTCGTCCCGGCGAGGGCGCTGGGGCGGTAGCCCGCGTCCTCCAGGGTGTTCCACGCGAGTTGGAGGAAGAGCCGGTGCTGTGGGTCCATCAGCCCGGCTTCGCGCGGGGTGATGCGGAAGAAGGCGGCGTCGAACTGCTCCACCTCGTCGATGAAGCTGCCCCAGCGGATGTTCGTCCGGTTCGGCTCGGTGAGGGGATTGCCGTCCAGGGCGCGCCAGTCCCAGCGTCCCGCCGGAATCTCCTCGATGAGGTCGGTGCCTTCCTTGAGGTGCCGCCAGAAGGTGTCGAGGTCGGGGGAGCGCGCGAAGCGCCCGCCCATGCCGATGATGGCGATGGGCTCCGGAGCGCCGGCCGGGACGCGCGGGGCTCGCGGCGCGGGCGGCTCCGGTGCGGGCGGGGGCGCCAGGCGGGTTTGCAC
>NZ_JABFNS010000263.1 GCF_013116825.1 Myxococcus xanthus | reverse complement strand
GAGCTGGGTGGGGTGGCGGGCATGGTGGTGGGGGTGTGCCTGGGGAGCGTGGCTGGGTTGGCGTGTGGGAGCATCAGCGGCATCACCATTGGCCGGGGCCCCTCCGTGGTGAGGGTCCAGATGGCGGCCATCCTCGCCAGCCTCACGCCGATGCTGCTCTGGAGTGGGACGACGAATGCGTCCTACGCCGGCGCGGTGGCCGCCAGCGCGCTGGTGGCCTTCCTGGTGAGTGCGTTCCGGTTGCCGCTCTATGCGCTGGAGGTGCTGGCGTCCGCGGTGGCGTATGCCGTGGAGCGCTGGACGGGGCGGCCCACGCTGGGCTGGGTGCCGGTGCGTCACCACAACCTCAGCTATCTGCCGCATCCCTTCCTGGGGCGGCATCTGGCACTGGCGGTGCGCTCGCGGCCGGCGGAGGTGCTGGCGGTGGCGGATGCCTGCCTGCGCTCTCCGGGAAACATCGTGGTGGGCTGGCCGTGGGTGGTGCAGGCGCTGGAGGGGGCGTCGCCGGAGGGGGCGAGGGAGCCCCGGGCTTGAGCCGCTGAGTTGCCTCGCCGCGCGCCTCCGGTAGCCTGCGCGGCGATGGAAGGACTGCTCGACGCGTTCATCGCCTTCATCCGCGCGGAGCGCGGACTGTCCGGCAAGACGGTGGACGCCTACGCCGCCGACATCAACGTGTACTTCGAGGACCTGCGCTCGCGCGGCGTCTCGGACGCGACGCAGGCGCGGCAGGAGGATGTGTCCGCGCACCTGGCCTCTCTGGGCAAGCGGGGCCTGGGCAAGCGCAGCCAGGCCCGTCACCTGGCGGCCCTGCGCGGCTTCCACCGGTTCCTCGTCGCCGAGCGCATGGCGGACAAGGACCCGACGGAGGACCTGGACACGCCCCGGTCGGCCCGGAAGCTGCCGTCATTCCTCACCCTGGAAGAGGTGGAGCAGCTCCTGGCGGCCCCGGACGAGCGCACGTCCACGGGCGTGCGTGACAAGGCCATGCTGGAGGTGCTGTACGCCACCGGCCTGCGCGTGAGCGAGCTGTGCGGGCTGGGCATCAACGACGTGCAGCTCACGGCGGGCTATCTGGTGGCGAAGGGCAAGGGTTCCAAGGAGCGGCTCGTCCCACTGGGCAGCGTGGCCATCGAGAAGGTCCAGGCGTACCTGGCGGAATCCCGGCCGGCGGTGCTGGGGCGGCGCAAGTCCCAGGCGTTGTTCGTCACGCCTCGAGGCTCTGGCTTCACGCGGCAGGGCTTCTGGAAGCTGCTCAAGCGGTACGCGCTGAAGGCGGGCATCTTGAAGCCGCTGTCGCCGCACAAGCTGCGGCATTCGTTCGCCACGCACCTGGTGGAGCGCGGCGCGGACCTGCGCGCCGTCCAGCAGATGCTGGGGCACGCGGACCTCGCCACGACGCAAATCTATACCCACGTGAACGCCGCGCGACTGCGGTCCGTGTACGACGAGTTCCACCCGCGCAGCGACGTCTTCGTCCCCAAGGCGAAGAAGACACGAGCCGCCTCGCGGTAGGGGGCGGCCCGGGGCCTCGGCGCCGTGGAAGGAACGTTCCGTCCGCTGGCGCTCAGCGCCCCACGCCGTGGATGGGGAGGCCGAACGGGTCCGTGTGGGCCCGTCGGGGCCCGCTTCCTGGCAGCGGGGCCACGCGAATCAGCCCGGACGCCATCAGCCGGTGCACGGAGCGGGACGCGGCGAGCTCGCCCATGGCCGCCGTGCGCAGGGCCTGCCGGATGCTCCGGCTGCCGCGCAGCTTCGAGTACAGGTACAGGTCATCCGCCGTCAGGTCGGGCGGGGTGGGGCGCGGAATCGGCTCGAACACCAGGCGCCCGTCGAGCGCGAAGAGCTCGTCACTGAGGGCCAGCGTCAGGCGGATCTCCGCCTCGCGGTACAGGGCGTGCGCTTCCGGGACGGGGCCTTGCTCCAGGATTTGCGCGGCCAGGGCGACGGCATGGTCGTACTGGCCGGCTTCCAGGAAGCGCTTCACCAGGGTGAGCAGCTCCTCCAACTCGGCGGCTTCACCCAATCGGGGGCCGAGGGCCTTGCGCGGGGCCAGGGCCCCCCGCCGGTACAGGTGCAGCACCCAGCGCGCGGCGAAGAGCGGGGCCTCCCGGGCGCTCGCCAGCAGCTCTCCCAGCGTGGCGCCGCTCGCCGCCAGGTCCAGCAGGACGTCCTCTTCCTCCGAGTACGTCTCCACGGCGAACTCGCGGAAGACGCGGAACGTCGTGTCCATCCGAGGGAAGATGTCGCGGAACATGCTCCACTCGCGCTGCCGCGTCACCGCGTCACGGTGCAGGGTGGACAGCGAGAGCTTGAGCCCAATGGCCCGGGCTGAGGGCGGTAGGCCAGGGGTGAACCCGACCTCGCCGGACTCCCAGGCGTAGCAGTCGAACAGGGACTCGCGCGCCTTGTGCTCCAGGGCCTCGATGAGGCGGGGCAGCTCCACGAAGCAGCGCTGGACCAGGAAGGTGCCGTAGGGCATGCCCGCCCCCTCGGCCGCTTCGAAGGCCGCCGCGGCGCGGGGGGCGTCCAGGATGCGGAGGTTCACCAGGATCTGGGCCAGGTGCTCGCGTGGGTCGTTGGAGCTCTCACCCACCAGGGAGCCGTCCTTGACGTGGAAGCAGCGCCGCACCGCGCCGCGTTCCACGCTCAGCACCCCCTCAACCCCGGGCGCGCTGAACAGCGGCGGCATCACCAACTGCAACCGATAGTTGGCGAGACTTCCGTTGAATGGCTCCATGCAGGTGCTTCCTCCAAAGGTGGGTTGGCCCGCGTGAGGAACCCCCAGGGTACCGGCGCACCCCATTGTGATTCAATTGCAAGTGCCTGAATTTGCTCGGGATTTCCTTGCGGGGCGCAAAGTTCCAGGGAGAGTCCGTCTTGACTTCGCATACTGAACGGGCGCAGGAGACGGGCAACGGAGGGTTGCAGCGCCGCGTCGGGTATGCGAACCAGCCCCGTCCGATTCCCGATTCCGCCCAACCGAATCAGAGCGAGTCCATGCGAATTCTTTCAGGAGTGCAGTCGTCCGGCAGGCTGCACATCGGCAACTACTACGGCGCGCTCCGCCAGTTCGTGCAGCTCCAGGATGAAGGCGAGGGGTACTACTTCATCGCCAACCTGCACGCGCTCACCACCGTGAGGGATCCCAAGGCCGCGCTGGCGCTGACGCGCGAGGCCGCCATGGCCTACCTGTCGCTGGGGTTGGATCCGAAGAAGGCCGTGCTCTTCCGGCAGAGCGACGTGCGTGAGGTGCTGGAGCTGTACTGGATTCTGGGCACCGTGACGCCGCACGCGCACCTGGAGCGGGCCCACAGCTACAAGGACAAGGTGGCCAAGGGCATCAGCCCGGACTTCGGCCTCTTCGCCTATCCGGTGCTGATGGCCGCCGACATCCTGCTCTACAGCGCGGACTTCGTCCCGGTGGGCAAGGACCAGATTCAGCACATCGAGTTCGCGCGCGACTGGGCGGTGAAGTTCAACACCCAGTACGTGCCCGGCTACGACCCGGCCGACCCGGAAGGCAAGGAGCGGGGCCATGCGCCCGGCATCCTCAAGCTGCCCTCGGCGCGCATCCAGGAGACCACCCAGACGGTGCCCGGCGTCGACGGACAGAAGATGTCCAAGTCCTACGGCAACACCATCGAGCTGTTCGGGGATGAGAAGGAAATCAAGAAGCGCATCATGTCCATCAAGACGGACTCGACGCCGGTGGACGCGCCCAAGCCGCTGCCCACGCAGTCGCCGCCGCCCGGGCTCGTCAGCGATGCGCCGCTCTACGACTTGCTGAAGCTGATGCTCCCCGAGTCCGAGTTCGCCGAGGTGGACGCCACCTGGAG
>NZ_JABFNS010000262.1 GCF_013116825.1 Myxococcus xanthus | reverse complement strand
GGGCAGGGGCGGGGAGCGGCTGCGGATTCATGGCGGTCCTCTATAACGCGACCGCTCGCCTACCGCGAAGGTGCAGGGAAAGCTTCCCGGAAGAAGCGGCGGGCATTCTCGGTCGTCTGCCGGGCGACCTCCTCGACGGGCTCCCCCCGGACGTGGGCCATGCCCTCCAGGATGTGGGGGAGGTAGGCCGGCTCGGAGCGCGTCCCCCGGTGGGGCGTGGGGGCCTGGTCCGGGGCGTCCGTCTCCGCCATCAGCCGGTCCAGGGGGATGGCCCGGAGCGCATCCAGGGGCTTGCGGGCCTCCGCCCAGGTGACGGGGCCCGCGAAGGAGAAGTGGCAGCCCTTCTGGAGATAGAAGCGCGCCAGCTCCACGCCGCCGCTGTAGCTGTGCATGAGCAGGCCGGCCTCGGGGAGGGGCTCCTCCTTCAGCAGCTCGATAAGGGCTGGGTGCAGCCGGTGACAGTGCATCAGCACGGGCAGGCCGTGCTTGCGCGCCAGCGCGAGGTGCCGCTTCAGCACCATCACCTGCCGTTCCAGCGGCGCGCCTGGGAGGCTGGGGCCGTCCAATCCGCACTCACCCACGGCCGCCGCGCCGCCCTTCGCGAGCAACGCGTCCAGGTGCTCGAGCACGGCGTCGTCCTCTTCCGGGGGCAGGTCGGGGAGGAGCTGCGGGTGGATGCCCAGGCCCACCTGAAGGCGGGCATCCTGGCGGGACATCTCCAGCAAGGGCTCCCAGTCATGCGGGCCCACGCCAGGGATGACGATGCCGCGGAGGCCCGCGGCCCAGGCGCGTGACAGGACTTCCGTCCTGTCGACATCGAAGCGGGAGGCATCCAGGTGGCAGTGGGTGTCTATCATTGAGCAGGCAGCTCCCTTGGGCCGTTCATTCAGGAACACGCTGCGTGCTCCCGCGCATCCGGGTCAGCGCGCCCGGAAAGGCCGACGGTATACGCGCCCTCTATTCTCCGGAGGGTTTCCATGACCAAGCGTGTCGTTATCAGCGCGCTGTGTGGCGTGCTGCTGGTGCTGTCGACGGGGTGCGGTGACGAATGTGTCGATGCATTCGACTGCCGCAGCGACAAGGGGCCCCCCCCGGCGGGGAAGGATTGGACGTGCCGCTCGGGCAACTGTGAGCTGCGCGATGTCCAGCGGCCGCCCGAGGGGGACGCCGGGACGGAAGAGGACGCCGGCACCGAGGGAGACGCGGGCACCGAACAGGACGCGGGCACTGAAGGGGATGCGGGCACGGGCGGCGACGGTGGCGTGGTCGTCATCGGCACGGGGGCCAAGGGTGAGGCTTGCACCGCGTCCTCTGACTGCGCCGCGGGCCTGCGCTGTGAGGGCACGGCGGAGGCCATGACGTGTCAGGCGCTGCACGTGGCCTTCACGGCCATGGACGACACCGACGAAATGGCCGCGGTGGTGACGCGCTTCGATGCGCCGGAGCCCACGCGGCTGTCGGACGCCGCAGTGAACAGCCTCTACCCGCGCTGGAACCCGGCCGGCAACCGGATTGCCTTCGTTCGGGGGGCCACGGAGACGGGCTCCTCGTCGGGGAACCTGGCCGGTGAGCTGGTGGCGCGCGACGTACCGCTGGCGGCGGACACGCCCACGATGCTCGCCAACGGGACCACGGGCAGCACCGAGGGCTTCCTCTACCTGGAGTGGGAGCCGGGGGATTCTCTCCTGTACGTGCGCCGCGAGGACGACAGCATCTCCGGCATCTCCCGCGTCCCGGCCGAGGGCGGCACGGTGGAGCGGGTCACCGCGTTGGGCTCCTCCCCGGCCTGGCGCAACGGCAACACGTTCGCGTTCAGCACCGCCACCGTTGGCATCTCCACGGCCACCGTGGGCGGCGCGCCCACGCCGCTGGCCATCGCGGGCTCCACGGCGGAGCAGCCGCACTACAACCGCGTCAATGACCAGCTCCTGTTCCTCCGTCCGGATGACAGACGGCCGGTGGGGCTGAACACCGCGCTCTACATTGTCCCCGTGGGCGGCGCCGCCGTGCAGACGATTGCCGAGTTCAGCACGGCGGCTGTCGAGGAGGGCTCGGTGGATTCCTACATCGCCAACCCCACCTGGGCGCTGGATGGCAGCTGGGTGGCGTACGTGCGCGCCTACTTCTTCAACCCCACCACGGGGGAGCCGGTGCTCTGCGGCGCCGGTACCTCGCCCTGCGCCGGCGACCCGGGCAACATCATCTTCCTGCGCCGCATCAACCCGGCGGACGGCGCCCCGGTGGGGGATGAGGTCAGCTTCGCCGAGGGCGCCACGCTCCCGTCGTTCTCTCCGGATGGCCACTACGTGGCCTACATCCAGGCGGGGCAGCTCTACGTCCAGCAGATTGATCCGGCGGCGGGCGCGAAGGTGGGTGACCCCATCGTCCACCCGCTGGGGGGCTACACGCTCCAGACGTCGCGCGGCGATGACCACCGCCCGCGCTGGCAGCCCCGGTAGTCCCAGGCTGTTGACGGCGTGAAGTCCCAGGCCCGCATCTCCCCAGGGGGACGCGGGCCTTCGTCGTTTCCGGGATGGCGCACGGCACCTTGTCTCCGCGCGAGATGCGGCATAGGGAGGGGCGCGCGGGCCCACCCCTGGGTCCGTCCACCGGAGGATCCGCATGAGGCGCTTTCTTGTTCCTGGCTTCCTGCTCTTCACCGCCTGCGCCACCGTGCCGGCGCGCAGCCTGGTCGAGGGCAGCGGTGGCACCGTGGCCGAGGAGCCACAGTCGCTGGCCGCGCCTGTGCGCCTGGAGACACGCTCCGGCAGCTTCCTGGTGCACCCGAACAACGCGGAAGACTTCGAGAAACTGCTCGCGGGAGAGCCCACGCGGCAGCGCTACACCGCCGGCATCCTGATGGCGGGAGACTGAGATCCTCGCCGGCCGGGAGAGGGGCGGAGGGCTCAGCCCTCCACGACGATGCGACGCCCCAGCGCCCGGGTCATCTGCGGCGAGGTGAGCTGGGCCAGCACATCCACCAGCTCCCCGCCGGAAGTCTCAAAGGCCGCCGCGATGACCTCGCCCACCGTCAGGTGGACCTTGCCCGCGGCCGCCCGGGCCCGCTGGGCCGTTCGCCGGAGCGCGGGCATCACCCGCCGGCCCTGCCTGGGAACCGCGCCACTTCTACGAGTCGTCCGCTTGCCCATGGGTTCCTCCCACCGCACCGTGCTACGCGGGTGAGTACACCGTGGGTCTGACACATGCAGTTGAGGTGCCAGCCGCCTGACTACCTGTCCGGTGGGACAATGCCCCTCATTTCCCAGGCAGAAAGCGGGGTTAAGCAGACAACCAGCTCGCTGGATTCACGGTGCTGCCCGGGTATGAATCGTTTCATCGAGCGTTTTCGTTCACTCCGAGCGCAATCTCGACGTTTCGTTCAACGGCCCCGTTTCGTCACGTGGCTTACAATTCTTGGCACCCAGGTCCAATCTGACCTCGATGTCAGAGTCAAGCCTTCCCGCAGAAGTCCGTCTTTCCGGGCGGAAAGCCAGAACATCCTGACGCAAATGTCGCGGCCTCGTGGGCGGCGCGGGCAGTGCGGTATACGCGGGGGGAATGCCCCAGACTCTCTGTCCGAACTGCGGCCACAGCCCCATTCCGCGCGGTGCCAGTGCGTGCCCCTCGTGCGGGGAGCCGTTCGACCATCTCCAGTCCCACAAGAAGGTTGGCCGGATGCGGTTGGATCGGCCCATGGTGGAGGCGGACGACGACGCCACGGTGTTCGGTGGGGACCTCGTCACCAGCGCGGTGTCCGCCCATCCGGGCCCTGCGGCGGGGGTGTTGCTGGCGAGCGCCGCGGCCTGGTTCGTCCGCGCCGCGGGCCTGTTGGGCTCGCTGGAGGACCCCACGTGGACATACGGCCTGGTGTGCCTGGACGCGGTGCTCGCGCTGGTGCTGGTGCTCAATCGCGGCCCCGCGAAGGGGATGGCGCAGGTGGGTGTGATGGTGCAACTGCTGGCCACGGGGTGGTTGGCGCGTGAGGCACCGCTGGCCCCCGTCCACGTGGCCTACGTCATCCTCGGGGTGCTCGCCTTGGTCATGGTGGTGGGCGAGCCGGGGCCCCTGCGGCGCTACCTGGGGCTGGGGTTGGGT
>NZ_JABFNS010000261.1 GCF_013116825.1 Myxococcus xanthus | reverse complement strand
GCCGAGGACCCCGCGCCTCCCCCCGAGGAGCAGGTCTCCGAAGAGCCGCCCCCGCCGGTGTCGGCGGAGTACCCCCTGCCGGATGAGCCCGCCCAGCCGAGCGCGATGGCGGCGCTCAAGGACAAGGGCAAGCTCGTCCCCCTCGTGGTGATGAGCGTGGTGGGCCTGGTCTTCCTGGTGCTGATGATTGCCGTGCTCGCGGGCGCCTAGCGTCGCGAGCAGGCCCCTGCCCTCAGGCGAGGACATTCCTGCCGCCCGCGCGTCCCTGTCACGCGCGGGCGGAGGGCCATCCGAGGCTATCGCGTGGAGATGCGCGCCACGGGCTGGATGTTCAGCTCGGGCGACAGCTCCTGGTAGCTGAGCACGGAGAACGACGGGTTGAACTCGTACTCCAGCAGCTTGCGGACGTAGCGGCGGATGTCCATGGCCGTGAGGATGACGGGCCGCTGCGCGCTGGGCGGCAGGTGGCCACACTCCGAACGCACGGCCTGGACGATTTCCTGCGCCAGCTCCGGCTCCAGCGCCAGGTGCGCGCCCGCGGAGGTCCGCTTCACCGAGCCGCGGATGGCGTCCTCGATGTTCGGGTCCAACAGGTACACCACCAGGGTGCCGGTGCCACGCGCGTACTTGTGGGAGATGTAGCGGCGCTGGGCCGCGCGGACATGCTCGGTGAGCATGACGTTGTCCGCCTCCACCTGCCCGTACTCGGCCAGGGCCTGGAGGATGCCGCGCAAGTCGCGGATGGAGATCTCCTCCTCCACCAGACGCTGGAGGATGTCCGTCAGCTTCAGCACGTTGACGACCTTGGGGACGACCTCCTTCACGATGGCGGGGAAGGCCTTCTCCAACTGCTCCAGCATCGTCTGCGTCTCCTGCACGCCGACGAACTCACGGGCGTTGCGCCGCAGCACGGCGGCGGTGTGCAGGATGATGTAGCCGGGCACGTCCCACGTCGTGAGGCCGGCGGCCTCCAGCGTGTCGCGGTACTGCTCGGGGACCCAGGCGGCGGGCTGCCGGGTGGCGGGGTTCACCGCCTCGAAGCCCTGGATGTTCATCAGCCGCAGCCGGTCCACCGTGTCGTTCACCAGGACATGGCCCAGCGTGGCCTGGCCGGTGACGACGGGCACCTCGTTGATTTGAATCTGGTACGCGCCTGGCGGCAGCGAGCCGTTGCCACGCGCGCGCACGCCCGGGAAGCGCACGCCCAGCTCCACGAAGAGGCCATCACGCATGAACGGGATGAGCTCGAAGAGGAACTTCCCGTCGTCCTGGCGCGAGTCCACGAAGGGGACCAGCGCGTCGGAGACTTCCAGGACGATGGGCGTGACGACGGGGATGAACAGCTCGGAGTCCGGATTGAGGGCTTCCTTGGGCGCGGGCTCGGATGCCATGGGCGTGCCCAGGTCCGTCTCCATGGCCGGGCCGGCATCCTCCGCCTCCACCGCCTGCTTCTGCTTCTTCAGCATCGTCCAGGCGCCCAGACCCGCGCCGATGCCCAGCAGGAAGAAGGGAATCTTCGGCAGACCGGGCACCAGGCCCAGGACGATGAGCATGCCGGCGGCAATGGCGATGGCCTTCGGGTAGGCCGTCAGCTGGGAGCCCATGTCCATGCCCAGGTGATTGCCCTCTTCCTCACCCGCCACGCGCGTCACGATGATACCGGCGCAGGTGGAGACGAGGATGGCGGGAATCATGCCGACCAGACCGTCACCGATGGTGAGCAGCGTGTACTTCTGCGCCGCGTCGCCAGCGGACATGCCCTTCTGCGTCACGCCGATGATGAGGCCACCGACGATGTTCACGACGGTGATGATGATGCTCGCGATGGCGTCGCCCTTCACGAACTTCATGGCGCCGTCCATGGCGCCGAAGAGCTGGCTCTCACGCTCCAGGTCGCGGCGCTTCTTCTTGCCCTGGTCCTGGTCGATGGAGCCGGCCCGCAGGTCGGCGTCGATGGACATCTGCTTTCCGGGCATCGCGTCCAGGGTGAAGCGGGCGGCCACTTCGGCGACGCGCTCCGAGCCCTTGGAAATCACGATGAAGTTCACGATGACCAGGATGATGAAGAGGATGGCGCCGACGACGAAGTTGCCCTGCACCACGAAGTTGCCGAACGCCACCACCACCTCTCCCGGGTCACCGGTGAGGAGGATGAGACGCGTGGTGGAGATGGTGAGGGCCAACCGGAACATCGTGGTGATGAGCAGCAGCGTCGGGAACACCGACAGGTGCAGCGCCGCTGGCACGTAGAGGGACACGAGGAGCAGCACCACCGAGATGCTGATGTTCAGCGTCAGCAGCACGTCCAGCAGCAGCGTGGGCAGCGGGACGATCATCATCCCGACGATGGCCACGACCACCACGGCGAGGACGATGTCGGAGTACTTGGAGAGGAAGCTGTTCGAATTGGTGGCAGCCATCAGCGGTCAGGCATCCTAGGCCAACCCGGGTGCCTTCTGTCAGGGGGGGCGTCGCGAAGGGCCCTCCCCCACGACGAAACCCGCCGTTCTCCCTCGGGCGGAAGCAGCCGGGCAGTCAACCGAAGTGGACATTCCTTCTTGCACCGCGCCCCGTCACGCGGGTTCATCCCCCTGTCGTGCCCTGCCGTCCTGGAGGGCCGGGGCAGGTCACACGAAACCTGGGAGAACACGATGCGACTGAAGAATGCCTTGAGCAGAGGTCTTCCGCTGATGTTGCTGGGGGCGTCCCTGGCCTGTTCGGCCTGCTCGGACGGCGGCCCCAGCGGCCCTGGCCCCTCTGGCGAGAGGGAGAAGAACGTCGTCAAGGGCAAGGCCACGGACACCGCGGGCAAGCCCCTGGCGGGGGTGGAGGTGGTGGCCGACAATCAGGTCCTCTACAACTCCGACGTGGTGGGCGTGACGGGCGCGGACGGCACCTACCGGCTGGAGCTGGGCCAGGCGGCCACCACCTGGAACGCCAGCGCGCGGCTCAAGCGCGACTTCAACGGCCGCAGCTACACCTTCGAGCTGCACCCCACCAACGCCACCCCCTTCGCGGGCAACGAGGGCGCCGTCCGGGACTTCAGCTGGAAGCTGACCGGCGCGAAGCCCGAGGGCGGCGTCTATGGCAGCGGCGTCTACTTCGACCTCAGGGATTATGTCGATCCGTCCGACCCTGATCAGGCGGTGACGCGTGAGCACATCGAGCTGACCCTCACCCCCACGGGCCCCCTGGTGGACGGGAGTGCCGGCACCCCGACGACGGCCCGGGGCAGCAACACGCCGGACGGCTTCGGGCTCCCGGACGTTGCCCTGGGGCGCTACACCGTGACGGGCCGCTACGCGCCACCGGGCCAGGCCGTCCGCCCGCTCGTCGTGCGCGTGCAGGGCGAGGAGACCTACACCGAGTCCGTGACGGTCGACTTCAAGCCCGTCATCGAAGGCGGTGACGGTCCGTACCGCCTGGACGTGGAGCTGAAGTTCCCCTGAGCCCAAGGGCCAGGGAAGGCGGGCCGGGGCCTTCGAGCGGCCCCACCCGCGCCTACGCCGCGCCGTCGGATTCGGAAGACGGCGACCCCTCGGCGCTCTCCAGCGCCGCGGCGGCCAGCATCCGGGCCCGGGCGCTGAGCGGATCCTGCCCTTCGGGATCCAACCCCACCGCGTGATTGAAGTCCCGGGCGGCCTCGTGGACCTTGCCGAGCCGCAGGTGGACTTCCCCGCGGTTGACGAAGGGGGTGAGGTCCGTGGGGTCCAGCTCGATGGCGCGGTTGAAGTAGGACTCGGCCAGGTCCAGGTCTTCCAGCGCCAGGTGGCAGGCGCCCAGCGCCGTCTGGAAGTAGGCCTCGGTGGGGTCCATGGCCGCCAGGGACTGGAACAAGGTCAGCGACTCACGGAAGCGGCCGTCCTGGAAGAGGTTGAAGCCTTCCGTGGCCCGTTCGAGCATCTCCGGGCCGGACAGGGGCTTCACGTCGTCGTTGGTCACCGTTGCCTTGGATTCAGTCGTCATCTGCACACATCCCTCACGAGGGCGGGAGGACGGCCCCGGAGCCGGTAGGGCAAGCGGTTCCGGGCGCCGGGAGCTTAGACTGTTATCGGCTTTTCCACCAAAACGGTGCGCCGCTTCGGAAGCGATATTCCCGCCGCCGGCGCGAAAAAATGGATCAGAAAATGGGGAGGAAACTTCTGGCCCCCTTTCTCCCATAATCCTTTTGTAAGCAGCGCCGCCGCAAACCACCCGCTTCCCAAACTTTCTGGAGAACGCAAATGACCACCGCCACCA
>NZ_JABFNS010000260.1 GCF_013116825.1 Myxococcus xanthus | reverse complement strand
GGGCGATGTGTATACGAGACCGAACACCAGCGCGAGCGACTGTCAGTTTTGCGCTGGTATGAACCCACCCACCATCCGCCACTTGGAGGCGGGAGCGTGAGAGGGAATGACTTGGCGGTCGGTTGGGCGCGCGCTTCCAGCCCACTTCTGCGAATGAGTCTGTTTCAACCGCGTTGGCTGGCTCCGAGTTGGCCGAGCGAATCTGCCAGTTGTCGCAGGCACTTCTCATCTCCTGCCGCCAGGGAGATGCGCACGTGCTCTCCTGGATTGGGACTGAGGATGGCCGTCGCATCGTGCCGATCGAAGTAGCGCACGACGGTTGATTCGGAGTGCTGCTCAAACCCGAACCGCGTCAAAAGGGACGCGCCCTGTTCAACCTCCTTGGGAGAATGGGCCTTGATGAAGAGCGTCCGACTGCATGTGAACTGGCTCCAGCGATATCGAAGATAGGCCTTGGCGAAGAGTGCCTCATAGAGCGTGGGCTCCACGAGGTCGAAGATTCGGAGGGACTCGGGAAACTCGTATGGCCGCTCTGACGGAGGGTAGGCGGTGAGCACGAACTCTCCAGATTCCTCGTCCTGGTCCAATTCGATGGGGCGCTCGTCGAGTTGTGCGGGGTTGCCATCGATGCCGTAGCGGGAGATTCCGATGACCGGTGCGCTGTCGCGTGGCACCTTCCCCTGGGCGTATAATTGAATGAGCGTTTCGATGCGAAAGTCCCCGTCCTGAAAGGACAGGTCGGCCATTCGGTGGCCCATGGCGAGAAGGAAGTCGACATGGGGCACGGGTAGCGGCCGGCCCACGAGCGATTGCAACCTTTCGAGTTCCTCGGAAGTGCACCCCTCGATTTCGCTTCGGAAGGAAGGGTGATACCGCGCGATGGCGGAAATCAGTTGCTCCATTCGACTCGGCGGGGAGGAACCCAAGCTTCGCTCCTGTTCTGCGTGCAGTGCGAGCTCAGCCAGGGATGACGAGTTGGAGTTGCTGCGACAGGACATCCGTGACCTTGAGCATCTCTCGCCGGTCATAGGCGGCCACGGAGAAGAGGAGGGGGGCATCCCCAGGTTGGCTCTTGCTGACGACGACTGTACAGGTCGGGCGCTCGTAGTAGGCGATGGTGTCGCTTGATTGCGGATGCCGCGTGAATCCCATCTTCACGAGGGTCAGGCCGGCTTGTTCCTGGTCGAGCCGGGTGTGGGCCTCAGGCGGCTCGACGAGCGATGTCCGTTGCGGAAAGCGTGAGACGTGGAAGTGGAAGTACGCCTTGGAGAAGACGAACTCGGAGAGGGAGGATGCCAGCCATTCCGCTTGTTCGATGACCTTGGGGAAGGCCTTGGCGGTCTCTGGCGTCGGGAACCGGATGACCTGGGGCTCGCTGGGACCGCAGTCCAGGTAGAAGTCGAAGTAGGGGTCATCTTCCGCGAGGCCGAACAGCAAGTAGCGCGCGGGTGCCTTGGGGAGGTCCTTGTTGCGGTGGTACTCGAGGACGGGTTTGAAGGAAAAGTCGTCTGAGTCCTGGAACAGTTGCAATGTGCCGGTGCCGCGTCCCATGACTTGCAGGAAGCCTGTGTAGCCAGGCGGCAGAGGGCGCCCCACGGCGGCTTGAAGTTGGGAAATCTCGGACGGACCGCAGCCGCGGAGCTCGGTGGCGAAGGCCGGGTGGTACTGGCTGATGGCCTGGACCACCGACTGCATTGCTGGAGGAGGGAGGCGGGTCGGCATGTCAGTGGGCCTTGAGTTCGACGACGGTCGTTCCGTTGCCCGGTTGCGGACACAGGAGTGCGGGAACAAGCTTCTTGCAGGTGGGGCAGGATTCGTAGTGATGACCATCCCGGCGCCCCTCTTCGTTGGTGGGGCCGACCCAGAACTCCGTCATCGACTTGATTTCGAGTCCCAGCTTTCCGGCCTCCGAGACGAGCTTCTGTGCTGCGCAACTGCCAACAGGTGGCCCATTGAAGTCAGGGCTGCGTTCGAGCTGGATTTTCTGTCCGCCCCGACTCCTCAGTTCGATAGGGCCGGGGAGCTTGGGTTTTTTGATGAACCCGGGGATCTCCGTCGGGCCAGAGTGCATCTGCAGGAAGACCGTTCTGCCGGATTGAGGATGACGGCAACGCAGCACTCCCACCATATAGCCCTTCTTCTGTCCTCGGACGCGCTTGTGCGGAGGACATTTCTTGTAGAGCTTCTGGGCCGCCTTCTCGCTGCGCTCATCTGATTTCAGCTCATGTCCCGCCGGGTTGCCGCAGATGGGGCACTTGTCGTCCGCGCCGTACGTCAGCCCGACACTGGGCTTGCCGGTCGCGGCATTGCCCCCTGTGTTGACCGCGTTGCCGTTGTGCAGGCAGATGTCGAGGAAGCGGACGACGTTCTTGCCCTCGAACTTCACGTCCGGGCTGTAGGTGGCCCACGTCAACGTGCCCTGGGTCTTGGCGGAGATGATGCCGCCTCCCGCGGTGCCTGCCTCGTCTCCCGTGCTGGTACTCAGTTTGGAACTGCTGATGGCAACAGGGTGGCCCTCGATCGACACGGACTTGGTCCCCTTGGCCAGGTCCGCGTCTCTTGCCACGTTGACATAGGGGACAGGCACGGGGCCTCCAGGAGAGGGCGTCTTGCATACGTCTGGAGCCGGGCATGTCTGCGTCTGCCCGTCTCCCGCGTTGAGTGCCATGCGTCCGTTGACGAAGACATGACTCATGCGTGCACCTCCACCATGCAGCCACCGACATGGCCGCCATCCGAACTTCCAAACACCAGCGTTCGCCACGGCCCTGGCCGGGCCTCACCCCAACTGCCCCGAGCATGCAGTGCCATGCCGATCTGGATGATGCCCGCCGATGCCCCCGGGTCTCCCAGGCTCCCGGCGACCACTTCTCCTGTCAATGGCTCGGGCAGCAAGCTGGCGTTGCGCAGGTAGGCTTGGGTGAACTCGCGGCCCCAGAAGGACTCCGTGGACTGACATGAGAGGAAGAAGTCGGCACGGCGCGTCCCCGCCACAGGGTGGGCGCGCAGCCGCTGGAACACCTCGGTCAGTCCGTGCCCCAATGGGGGCTGGGTTTGCAGGAAGTGCCGTTCGTCTCTGGCCAACGCGCATGCCAGCACCTGGCCTCGTGCCTCGCTGACGTGCCGGCCCGGTGCGCTCGCATGGGCGACCCATGCGAAGCCGGCCCCTTCGCCAGGAATGATGCCATCCCGCTGGGGACCCCCAAGGGTACGCCCATGAGAGGCGAGCCGTCGGAGCGACTCCCGGTCGCAGAGCGAGTCCACCGCGCCGATGAGAACGCGCGGATGGCGCCTCTCGTCCAACAACGCGCTGGCCCTACAGAGGGCATGGAAGAACGCGGCCCGGCCCAGGGGCAGCGCGCCTCCATCCGCGAGCTGAAGGTTCCAGTCCGAGCCCGCTTGCTGGATGGCTCGGACCAGCTCAGGCACATCCAGGGATGCGCCCCCTTCTGGCTCGGGAAGCGCCAACAGCAAGGGAAGGGGGTGAGGCCCTGTCGCGGGAGCGTCTCGCATGCAGTCCTCAAGGGCCGTTATCGCCAGGGCGGCCATACGCTCTCCCCGTGGCAGCTCCGCGGCCAACGGTTCCAACATGGAGGCTCGAACGGGTTCGCCCCAGCGATCTGCGACATCGGTCTGGAAGATACGGACCGTGCCCGCGGCAATCTCCGCCTGGGTGGTTCGTGCGGTGAGGCCCAGCGGCGTGGATAGCCCGAGGGCCATGACGGCGAGCGGCTTGCTGCCCATGTCCGAAGGCCTCATCCGTCCTCCCACGGTTCGAGTTCACGCACGAGGGTCTGTTCGTGATGGGCGAACTCGCGCTCCGCGGGGAAGGCGGCTCGCCAGTACAGTCGAAGCAGTCGCTCGTCGGGCTCAAGCAGCACCCCATCCAGGCGCATGCGTCGGCGTTCGACCCGGTTGCGGAACACTGCGCTGGCTACGAATCGATGTCGGGGTAGACGGAAGCTGAAGGTGCCATCTGGAGAGAGCCCACTCAGGACCACCGACTCTCCCCCCTCCAGCCACGGTGTGGCTATCAAGCCCGGCGAGGCAGCCTGGAAGAACCGCTCATCGAAGTCGCGTGGCCAGAGTGGCGCTCGGCGTTCAGTCCACTGCGCGTCGTATGTCCCGCCGTAGCCAAGCCGGGGCTGCCACGCACGAGAGCCCCCTGTGTCAGGGAAGTTGTCGCCTCGGCTGACCGGCCGAGCTGACCACCCCGGGGGCGAGTACAGGCAGGTAGCTGTGTCGTACACGGATGCATTCAAGGCGGAGATGGTGAAGCGGATGGTGG
>NZ_JABFNS010000025.1 GCF_013116825.1 Myxococcus xanthus | reverse complement strand
CCCCCGGAGACCGATGGCGCCCCCCTCCACGGGCACCATCTCAATCCACGAAAAGGCCACCGCTTATCCAAGGAACATGCATGACAATTCGAGGGAGAGAAGAGATTCGCGCCCGCATCAATGACGACGTGTACGCGTCGCCTGACCTCTCCGTCGCGATGCCCAAGTTCCGCATCCCGGACGAGGAGCACAGCGCAGACCACGCCTACGCAGTGACGCACGACGAGCTGCTGCTCGACGGCAACTCACGGCAGAACCTGGCTACCTTCTGTCAGACGTGGTCCGAGCCTCAAGTGCACCGCCTGATGGATGAGTGCCTTGACAAGAACATGATTGACAAGGATGAGTATCCGCAGATAGCGGAAATCGAAACGCGCTGCGTGAACATGCTCGCCGACCTCTGGCGCTCTCCTGTTGCGAGCGACACCATCGGCACCTCCACCACGGGCTCGAGCGAGGCCGCCATGTTGGGAGGCCTTGCGCTGAAGTGGCGCTGGCGCAAGCGTCGCGCTGCCGAAGGGAAACCCACGGACAAGCCCAACCTCATCTGCGGCCCGGTGCAAATCTGCTGGCACAAGTTCGCGCGCTATTTCGACGTGGAACTGAGACAGGTTCCGCTTGCGCCCGGGCGGATGACGCTGACGCCGCAGGAGGTGCTCAAGCGCTGCGACGAAAACACCATTGGCGTGGTCCCCACCCTGGGCATCACCTTCAACCTGCTCTACGAGCCGGTAAAGGAAATTGCCGACGCCTTGGATGACCTCCAGCGCCGAAAGGGCCTGGACATTCCCATCCATGTCGACGCGGCGAGCGGAGGGTTCATCGCTCCGTTCATCCACCCAAACGTGGTGTGGGACTTCCGCCTGGATCGAGTCAAATCCATCAATGCGTCCGGTCACAAGTTCGGGCTGACGCCCCTGGGCTGCGGCTGGGTCGTCTGGCGTGACAAGAGTGACCTACCGGAAGAGCTGATATTCCGCGTGGACTACCTGGGCGGGAACATGCCGACGTTCGCATTGAACTTCTCTCGGCCAGGCGGGCAGATTGCCATTCAGTACTACAACTTCCTCCGGCTGGGGAAAACGGGATACCGGCGCGTCCAGCAGGCGTGCTCGGACACCGCGAACTTCATTGCGAAGGCGATCGAGCAGATGGGTATCTTCGAGATCGTCTACGACGGCCGGGGAGGGGTACCGGGAGTCTGCTGGACGATGAAAGACGGCGTGAACCCAGGCTTCACGCTCTACGACCTTGCAGACCGCATGCGTGAGCGCGGCTGGCTGGTCCCCGCCTACCCCATGCCCGCGGATTTGGAAGACATGGTGGTGCAGCGGGTATTGGTCCGTCATGGCGTGAGCCGGGACCTGGCCACGCTGATGGTACACGACCTTCACGCCAGCATTGAGCACTTCCACCGCCACCCAGTGAGTACGCACATGTCGCGGGAGGAAGCCTCCGGTTACCACCACTGAGTCTGCTGCCCTGCCCTTCTCGTGGGCAGTGAACAGCGCGCCAACCTTCGTCATCACGTTCCCCCGAGGCCCCACCTCGAGCGCTCCCCCGGACAGGCCGCGGAGGCCCGAGCGGAGCCCGGTGGAACGCCAACACGGGGCACCTCATGGCGGAACAGCCAACGAAGGGCTCGCCCGCGCGGCGGGCAGCGATGAGCATCTGGGCAGTCAGCGCGCTCGGCATCGGCTCCATGGTGGGAGCCGGCATCTTCGCGCTGCTGGGACAGGCCGCGCTGCTCGTCGGCCCGCATACCTGGTTCGCGTTCGCGCTCGCGGGAGTCGTCACCCTCTTGTCCGGCTACTCCTACGCCAGGCTCAGCTCGCGCTACCCCAGCTCCGGCGGCATCACCCTCTTCTTCGAGGAAGGCTTCGGACGAGGGCTCGTCTCGGGGACGCTCTCGCTCATCTACCTCGTCACCCTGGTCATCAGCATCGCCATGGTGGCCAAGACGTTCGGAGCCTACGCCACCCGACTCTTCCTCCCGAGCGGAGGACACTTCTGGTTCAGCATCTTCGGCTCGGCCATCGTCATCCTGCTGTCGGTCCTGAATGCCGTCGGCTCTGGCGCGGTGGGCAAGGCGGAGGTCGCCCTCGTGTCCATCAAGCTCATCATCCTGAGCGGCCTGCTCGCCGTGGGTATCTACTCCATGACCCAGGGCGGAACGCAGCACCTGAACAAGCACCCCTACCTGGGGCTCACCGCCCTCGTCTCGAGCGTGGGGCTGTGCTTCTTCGCCTACTCGGGCTTCGGCATGATGGCCAACGCCGCGTCAGATGTGGCCAACCCCAAGAAGACCATTCCCCAGGCCATCTTCCTGGCCATCGGCGTGGTGACGGTGCTGTACGTGGGGCTCTCCGTGACAGTCCTGTCCCTGGTGCCGCCCGCGGAGCTCGCCCGTAACGCGGACACCGCCGTGGCCCAGGCGGCCCGGCCCGTGCTCGGCTCCGCGGGGTTCATCATCGTCGCGCTCGGGGCCTTGCTCGCCACGGCGTCGGCCATCAACGCCACGCTCTTCGCCTCCCTCAACGTGTCGTCCGCACAGGCTCGCGCGGGCCAACTCCCCCAAGCCTTCAGCACGCGCTTCAAGGGCAAGAGCACGAAGGGATTCATGTGGGGCGTGGTCGCCATCCTGGTGATGGTCAACACCATGAGCCTGGGCGCCATCGCCAACGTCGCCAGCGCGACCTTCCTCATCTGCTACATGGCGGTCCACGTCGCGTGCTGGAAGCTCGCGCGACAGACGGGAGCCTCGCGCGCCGTCATTGGCGTGGGCGCGACACTGATGGGTGTCGTCCTCATCACCTTCCTCATCAGCTCCGCGAAGACCCAGCCGCTCTCGCTCGCCCTCACCGTGGTCGCCGTCGCGGGCAGCGCGCTCGTCCAGTGGTTCATCCAAGCGCATCACCACGGCCTGCCTCACACCCGCGCGCGCTGACAGGCCCGCTCGCGCGACGGTCGCACGGGGTGGAGGGATGCCCGCCTTCCAACACCGGGCAAGACTCCCTAGCTGGGATGACTGGCACCAGCGGGTCCCTACGCTTTCAGCCACTTCGCCGTGGTGGCAACGGACCCGATGACTTCTTCAACTCCTTCTCAGCAGTTCCCTGTTCGCGGCGCCGCCATCGCGCTGATGGCGACGCTGCTCACCCTCGCCAGGGACGTCCGGGCCCAGGGGCCCTCCTCGGAAGGCGCCGCTCAACCCGAGCCCTCCGCGCCCCTGTCTCCCGGTGAGGAGCTGGCACTCATGGAGCTGCCCTTCCTCGACCTGATGCTCCCCTCCAACACCCAGGCCTTCGCTCCACGGCCCGACCACGGGGTGTTCGACACCACGCTGCCCGGCTACTTCCGGATTCCAACCACGAAGGTCTTCCTGAAGCTCGGCATCGGCGCCACCACCGCGTTCACCGTCAGCTCCAAGCGCCTGGGCACGCCCACCTGGTTCACCACGTCCACCATCCCGGTGCGCGGCCAGCCCTTCTTCCACTCTCCGGGCGCCCATTCGACAGCCACCGCCAACCCGTCCGACATCTCATTGGAGATGCGCGGCAAGACGCAGCTGGGCCCGATGAAGCTGCTCTTCACCACGAGCTTCGCCCAGGGCAAACCCACCTTCGGCTTCCATCCGAACTACGCCTACGCGCAGTTGGGCGGCGTGCTGGCGGGCTTCACCGATTCGACCTTCGCGGACGTCGATGCCTACCCGAGCACC
Organism: Myxococcus xanthus; assembly: GCF_013116825.1. Classification (GTDB taxonomy): domain Bacteria; phylum Myxococcota; class Myxococcia; order Myxococcales; family Myxococcaceae; genus Myxococcus; species Myxococcus xanthus_B. The sequence continues at coordinate 72,019 of NZ_JABFNS010000025.1, read as the reverse complement.
CTCGACTTCGAGGGCCCCAACGCGCTCGTCTTCACCAAGCGCGCCGTGGCGCGCTACAGCCACCGGCTGTCTCACGACAAGCAGCGACGGATGTTCCTCCACGTCGCCCTGGAACAGCCTGGCTCCAACGTGCCCACGTCCGCGGGAGAGCCGCGCGACATGCTCCCCGACGGCGTCGTCGCCTGGCGCAGCGAGGGAGGCTGGGGCCATCTGCAGCTCGCCGGCCTGGTGCGCGCGGTGGGCATCCAGTCCAAGGACAGCAAGGCCAGCCAGACGGTGCTCGGCATCGGCGGCAACCTGACCGGCGCCTACCACTTCTCCCGCAAGCACACGCTGCTCGCCGGCATCTCCGGCGGACAGGGCCTGGGCGCGTACCTCAACGACACGGGCGGCGCGCAGTACGACGCCGCGATGAATGCAGCGGGCTCGCTCAAGGCCATCCCCCTGCTGGGGGCCTACGCGGGCGTCACCTACGCGTGGACCCATATGCTCAGCTCCACGGCGACCTATGGGTGGCTCAATCTCTGGGACCGGGACCTCGAAGCCTCGCTCGAGGCGAAGCGCTTCCGGCGGTCGCAATACGCGTCCCTGAACCTGGTGGCCAAACCCATGAAGGGCGTCCTGGCCGGCGTCGAGGGGCTGTGGGGCTACAACCGCGCCATCGACAGCCAGTCCGGACAGGCCGTCCGCGGACAGCTCACCCTCCAGTACCGCTACTGAAACACCACACGAACCAGGACGGAGGGAAGACTCCATGGAGTCGGGGACGACCAGAAAACCCATTGCCGCCAGCGCGGCGCCCAAGCTGGGCGTGCTCACGCTGGCCATCATGAATGTCACGGCCGTCGTCAGCCTTCGCGGCATGCCCGCGGAAGCTGAATACGGGCTGACCTCCATCTTCTATTACACCTTCGCCGCGGTGTTCTTCCTCATCCCGGTGTCGCTCGTGGCGGCGGAGCTGGCCACGGGATGGCCCGAGAAGGGCGGTGTGTTTCGCTGGGTCGGCGAGGCCTTCGGTCCGCGCTGGGGATTCCTCGCCATCTTCCTGGTCTGGATTGAGTCGACCATCTGGTTCCCGACGGTGCTCACCTACGGCGCGGTGGCGCTGGCGTTCGTCGGCCCCAACCAGACGTGGGACCAGTCACTCTCCGGCAACAAGTTCTACACGATCCTCATCGTGCTGGGCCTGTACTGGGCGGCGACCTTCGTCTCGCTGCGCGGGCTCAAGACGTCCTCGAAGATATCCAAGTGGGCGGGCCTCATCGGCACCATCATCCCCGCCTCGCTGCTCATCGTGTTCGGCCTCACGTACCTGGCCTCGGGACGACCGCTCCAGATTCAGCTCGGCTGGGACAAGGTGATTCCCGACTTCAGCCAGTTCGGAAACCTGGTGCTCGCCGCGTCCATCTTCCTGTTCTACGCGGGCATGGAGATGAACGCCATCCACGTCGTGGATGCCAAGAACCCCTCGCGCACCTATCCGCTCGCCATCCTCATCGCGTCGGTGACGACGGTGGTGCTCTTCGTGCTCGGCACGCTGGCCATCAGCTTCATCATCCCCAAGACGCAGATCAACCTGACGCAGAGCCTGCTCGTCTCGTACCGCGACTTCTTCAAAGTGTTTGGGATGGCCTGGTTGTCACCGGCGATAGCAGTGGCCCTCTTCCTGGGCGTGCTGGGCAGTGTCACGGTGTGGGTCTCCGGCCCCTCGGCGGCGCTGGGAGCCGTGGGCCGGGCGGGCTATCTGCCGCCGTTCTTCCAGCGACTGAACAGCCACGGCGCGCCCAGCCACATCCTCATCGTGCAGGGGATGGTGGTCACCTTCCTGGCGTTGATGTTCGTCATCCTGCCGTCGGTGCAGGCCGCTTATCAAATCCTCAGCCAGCTCACGTCGACGCTCTACCTCCTCATGTACATGCTGATGTTCTCCGCCGCCATCTACCTGCGTTACAGCGAGCCGCACACGAAGCGCGCCTACCGGGTCCCAGGTGGGGAGGTGGGCATGTGGGTCATCGGCGGAGCGGGCCTCATCGGAGCGCTCGTCGCGTTCGTGCTCAGCTTCATCCCGCCGTCGCAAATCAAGGTCGGCAGCCCGATGACGTACGTGCTCATCCTCATCGGCGGCAACATCCTCTTCGTGGCCATCCCCCTCATCCTCTATGCGCAGCGCAAGGCCAGCTGGCGCACGGCGGCGGGAGCGCGCGACATGGCCCCCTTCAACTGGGAGAAGCCCGGCGCCTCGGGCCACCCCGGCGCGGCTCCGACGCAAGGCGACGAGGAGGCCTGGCCTCCCATGACTCCACACGACAGGAGGCAACCCGATGGGCGCACCGACGACACCCGCCACCATCCGCGCGGCGACCACTGAAGCGCATCAGCGATTCCAGGACCTGAAGGAAGGACAGAACGCCAGCTACATCCCGGTGCTCGCGCGCGTCCAACCCGAGCGCTTCGGGCTGGTCGTCATCACCGCGGACGGACAGGCGGCGGAGGCCGGGGACACCCGCTCCGAGTTCGCCATCGAGTCCATCTCCAAGGTGTTCACCCTCGCGAGGGTGCTCGACGAGGTGGGCGCGGAGGTCCTCCAGAAGAAGGTGGGCGACAACCCCACCGGCGAGTCCTTCGCCTCCGTCCATGCGCTCGTGGTGCACGACGGCAAGCCGCTCAACCCCTTCGTCAACGCAGGGGCCATCGCCACCGTCAGCCTGATTCCCGCGGACTCGGCGGCGCGCCGCTGGGAGAAGATTCACGAGACCGTGTGTGCCTTCGCGGGCCGCAAGCTCGAGGTCATGGACGAGGTCTACCGCTCCGAGAGCGCGACCAATCAGCACAACCGCGCCCTCGCGTGGCTGCTCGACAGCAGCCACACCCTCTACAGCGACCCCATGGAGGCGACGGACGTCTATACGCGCCAGTGCTCGGTCGGATTGACGACCTATGACCTGGCGGTGATGGGGGCCACCCTCGCCGCCGGGGGCATCAACCCCCTCACCCGGCAACGCGCCGTCAAGGCGGAGCACGTGCCTCGGATTCTCGCCGAGATGACCATGAGCGGCCTCTACGACAACACGGGCACGTGGCAATACGAGGTCGGGTTGCCCGCCAAGAGTGGCGTGGGCGGCGGAATCCTCGCCGTCGTTCCGGGCAGGCTCGCCATCGCCGCGTTCAGCCCGCCCCTGGACCGCTTCGGCAACAGCGTGAGGAGCCAGCGAGCCATCCGGCACCTCTCGGAGGCGCTCGGCCTCAACCTCTTCGCGGCCACCGCCGGGGCCTCGCCGCCGACACGGTGAAGCACGAATCGACGCGCCTTTCAGCGGGCCACGGAGACATGGCTGAGGACGATGCCGTGCGTGGTGGAGACGGTTGCCTGGGTCCTCCTTCCCAGACGAGGGGCCGTGCATCCCGCCCCCCGGCGCGTCGTCCCACGATTGCCCACGCGCGCGCGCGTCCCCAGCGTGCGGTGAAGGAGGCGCGGAGCGGATGCCGCCGCACGCGCGCGAACATCCATGGACATCGACCTGTCGGACCTGTCGAGACCGGAGGTCCAGGAGCATGTCCTCTCGCTGGGGACGCTCGTCGCGGACCTGCTGGGCGTGTTCGCGGGTTCGGTGCTCGGCGCGCTGCTGGCCGAGCGGCAGAAGTTGGACCTCATGGGCTTCCTGGTGCTCGGGCTGGTGTCCGGGATCGGCGGAGGCATCCTCCGGGACACGCTCCTCCAGGCGGGGCCGCCGCTGGCCCTGCTGCGGCCGTCCTATCTGGTGGCGGCGTTCGGCGGCGCCTTCACGGCGTTCATCTTCGAGCTGCGGCACGGGCCGACGTTGAAGCTGCTCATGTCACTGGACGCGCTGACGCTGGGCTCGTTCGCGGTAGCGGGGACGCAGCGGACACTGGAGGTGGGGCTGTCGCCCGGGACGGCCCTCCTCATGGGCATCATCACCTCCGTGGGCGGCGGGATGATTCGCGACGTGCTCATCCAGCGCACGCCCACCCTGATGCGACCGGAGCCCGGCTACTACGCGCTGGCGGCGCTCGCGGCGAGCGCGGTGTGCCTCGCGCTCTCCTTGTCGGGACACAAGCGCATCGCCTTACTCGCTGGCATCGTCGTGGGGGCGCTCATCCGCCTGTTCTCCGTGCGCCACGGATGGCGGCTGCCCGTGAAGAAGGCGCAGCGGCCCCAACCTCCGGTGAAGAGCGACGGCGTCGACGGGATGGAGGAGGAGCCGAGGTGATGCGCGAGCGCTCCGCCAACGCAGGCCTCGTTGCGCAGGCCTGGCGACTGCCAGGGAGCGCCCCACGTTCGTGGTGGACTCGGCGTACCGCCGGGCGCTCCCCCGGGTGCGCACCTCCCTCAGCCGCATCCTCGGGGAACGGCTGAGGGAGGTGCCCGCGGACGTGCCGCCGACGTGAGCGTCACGAGCCTTGGGCGGTACGCCCCTGAGCGAGCCTCGACTCCGAGGCCTCTTCAGGAGCAGGCCCGGGTCTCAATTCCAGAGCTCGCGCGAGAGCAGCTCCACCATCGCGACGGCGACCTCCGGTTCGGGCAGCCCCAACGCCCGCAGGAGCGCCGTATCGGTCGGTGCGGAGACCTCCGCACGCAGCGCCTCCACTGCCCGCTGACGTGCCGCGCGCACCGCCTCCTGCTCGGCGGCCGGCAGTCGCTCTACCGCCCAACGGTCGATGGCCCAGGACAGGTCCGCGTGCCGGGTCTCGTCCTCGGCGATACGGACCATCGCCTCGCGCACCTCGTCGTCCTCCGCGTGCAGGGCCTGATGGTGAGCCAGCAACGCGCCGTACGTCTCGCGCACGCAGCCCTCCACCGCGTTGTCCAGCGCCACCTCGAGCAGCGGCCTGGGCGGGAGGGGCGCCACCACCGCGCGCGCAGGCGTCGCGCCATGACGACGCGCCAGTCGCCCACACACCTCCGTATGAGCCACCTCATCGAGTGCGCTGCGAAGCGCCGCCTGCTGAAGCTCGACCGCCGCGCCATGCAGCGCCAGTTCGTCCCGCAGCCGCAAGAAGGCCGTGATGGAGGCCTCCTCCAGGTGGGCGATGAGCGCGAAGTGCTGCCCCAGCTCATCCGTGCATGCAATCGAGCCATCCGAGCGGAGCCCCGCGGGCCTGCGCCCCACGGTGCACCCCTTCGTGCCCCGCTCCAGGACGTGGGTCTGCTTCACGTGCACCTCGCCCGAGGGCCTAACCTCCAGCAGATACTGCGTCAGGTTGGAGCCCTCTCCACACGCAAACCCCTTCGTGGCGACGACGTTGAAGGTCCCGTCCGCGTTGGCCTTCACCGCGCCTTTCTCCAACTCGGTGCAGCTCAGGTCGTAGCGCCCCGCGAAGACCTGGAGCAGCGCCTCCTGAGAGGTGTCGATGTCGCCCAGGAAGGCCTGGAGCCCCTCTTGAGAGGTGTGGGCCTCCACCGCATCCCCTCGCGTCGTCACGAGGTAGTACGCGTAGCAATCCGGCTCGCAGCTGGAGCGAAACCCCTTCTCGGAGGAGAGGGCCTCGAGCTCCGCGTGACACGCCACCGGCTGCGTGGCGGTCTCGCACGCCGTCCCCGAGGACACGAAGGTCTGCTGCCAGGGCGCGGTGTACAGGTCAGCGATGAGCCTCATCTCGACGAAGTCCGGCTGGGTCGCGGGAGACAGCCCGCGGACCGACAATCTTCCATCATCACAGGTGGGGGGGGAGAAACCTTCCAGGGAGATACCCCCACCCCCACCGCCACAACCGGTGAGCAGCAGCGGGGACGCCAGTGATGCACTCAATGCTCGAGCGAAAAGCCGACGCAGTTGATCCGAGTTCAAGTAGCACTCCTCCTTAGGAACGACCTCGCCCTCGAAAGCAATCACGGTGCCAGGAGCGCTTCAGTCGAGGAGCCCGGGGGCGCCGGCAGAACGACGTCAGCGTTTTCCATGACTGTCCTCAGAAACCTGATGCACCCGGTGTCCCCCCTCCGCGAAGGAGCCCTCCCCGGACACAGGCGCGGCTCTGGTCGGCGCTGGTTGCTGGCATGCGGATTGTCGCCGCGCTCGCCTTTCGCATGCTCCGTGTAATGCCCGGGCAGGACGAAACCTGATTACGGCATAGCGCGAGCGTTCGAGTCCGAAACCGTGGGCTCGAACGCTTCCCACATCAGGAGATCCATCCTTGTCCCGTATCGAGTCGCTCCTCCGCCTCGCCGCCCGTGCCGACCGCATCGGAATGAACGTCCTTCGCGCCGGCCTGATCGTCGTCCTTGTCTGGATTGGCTCGCTCAAGGTCGCCGAATACGAAGCCGACGGCATCGTCCCCTTCGTGGCCAACAGCCCGGTCATGAGCTTCGTCTATGCGTACGAGGCCCCCGAATACCGGCAGTATATGAACCCTGAAGGCGCGCTCGTTCCCGCCAACCGCGCGTGGCACGAGGCGAACGGGACCTATGGGTTCTCCTATCTGCTCGGCGGCGTGATCGTGCTCTTCGGCCTGCTCATCGCCGCCCATTGGTGGCGCCCGGAGCTCGGCGCGATCGGCAGCGCCCTCGTGGTCGGCATGTCCGTCGTGACGCTCTCTTTTCTCGTCACCACACCTGAGAGCTGGGTGCCGGCGCTTGGCGACGCCCATCACGGCTTCCCGTGGCTGAGCGGCCGCGGGCGGCTCGTGGTCAAGGATGCAATCATGATCGGCGCCGCCATCGTCACCATGGCCGATTCCGCCCGGCTCTGGCTGGCGCAGCGCAAGCCGCAGCCGGCCGAGCAGCTCCACCGCGCCGCCGCCTGAGAGCGCTACCCCTCCATGCACGCGCGGAGCTCACGCTTCGCGCGGTGCAGGAGCACGGCGACGTTGCCAGGTGTGGTGCCAAGGAGATCGGCCACGCGGACGCCCGGCTGATCCTCTAGTAGGCGCAGCGTCACCACCTGGCGCTGCACCGTGGCGAGCTTCTCCACACATTGGAAGGCGAGCACATGCGCCTCGGCATGCTCGATGAGCGAATCGACGCTCTCCCGCTCGTCGGCCAGGCGCTCGACCACTTCACTGTCGCTGAGATGCGGCCGCGCGAGTTCGTGGCGACGCCTCCTGTTCCGCGAGTGGTTGCGCACGAGGATCGCGAGGAGGTTGCGGCTGTCGTCATCCTCGTATGCGAGCTTCCGCGCGTGGGGCAGGCCGAGGAAGGTCGCGAAGGCGTCCTGGACGGCGTCGAGCGCGTCGTCGGCGAGCAGGCCCTCGTTTCGAGCCACCGCCGCGAGCGCGCCGCGATGGTCGCGCACCAGGCGGGTGACCCAGGAAAAGAATCCCTTCTCGTCGTTGCGCTCCATCTCCAGTTCCTTCCGGCGGCAGATCCGACAAGCAACCGCCGCCGCCTCGCGAAGCTTCCTGCTCGCCTTTCGTTGCGTCGAAAGGGCGCAACGTAGCCGATGCGCCACTGCGCATTCCACCCGACTTCCTGCCGTCACCCGAAAAGTGATGCCGGCCTGCTACGGCACAGCGGGTATGGATGTGTCACGCGTCCTACCTGGGCGAAGCCAAGATCGTCTGCGAGGACGCGCTCACCTCCCCCTCGGTGGGGGCGCGCTACCACGTCGTCGGGAAGTTGCTTGAGAACGGGATGATGGACGCCTGAGTGGAAGGACGGGTGCTCCCTGTCTTCATCCCACCGGTGCAGGAGCCGACCGATTGAGCTTCGGGCGGTGGAGGAGAGACGCTGGCTCACGATGACGCCGATGTCCGCCCGGATGCTCCGACTGAAAGGCGTGGTCTTCCGCGCGCTGCGAGGCGCCTCGAGCCATGCGGAGCTGTCGATTGCCTTCCGCGGGCAATCCGCCCCCGCCGCCGCGCACCTCCGCGCCGTGGTGTCGGTGGCGCGGCGCGGAGACAGTCGACGCAGCGAAGCCGCTACGGCATGGGCCGCGAGTTCGCGGACGGCGCGGACGGAACCGCGGGCCAGCCATTGGGCCACGTGATTGCGTCCACGAGCATCACCCGCGCCGTGTGGGCGCTGTTCCACGCGTGGTAGACCATGTACATGTCTCCGCGCGGCCCGGTGACGACGGAGTTGTGTCCCGGCCCCACCCAGCCGCCACCCGTCTTGAGAATCGGCGCGCCCAGCTTGGTGTACGGGCCCAGCGGGCTCGTCGCCCGCGCGACACCCACGGCGTAGGTGCTGTTGTAGTACGCGTTGCCACTGTAGAAGAGGTAGTAGTAGCCGCCCCGAGCGACGACCCATGGCGCCTCGACGACGCCGCCCTCCCACGAGAGGTTGTTGCTGATGAGCGTCTGGCGCGAACCCACCAGCGACAGGCCATCCGCTGACAACGCCTGCCCGTAGATGGGCGTCGGCCGCCCCACCGCGTTGCCGTCCGCCTTCCACACCAGGTAGGGCGCCCCGGTGGTGCTCGTGAAGAAGGTGGCGTCAATCATCCCCATCGCGGTGTCATGCACGAGCGGCCGGCCGATGTCCGTGAAGGGCCCGAGCGCGCTCGCCGACGTCGCCGCGCCGATGGACAGCTTCCCGTTCGAGTGCCGCGCGGTGAAGTAAGCGACGTAGCGTGTCCCCACCTTGTGGATCTCCGGCGCCCAGAAGTCTCCCGTCGCCCAGGTGGGCTTCGACGCCGACGGGAAGATGGAGCCCGCGCTCGTCCACGTCACCAGGTCCGTCGACGTGCGCAGGGGGAACGCATTCGCCGCGCCGCCGGACGTGCACGCGGCGACGTACCGCGTCCCATCATGGATGACGCCCGGGTCCGCGCAATCCACGGGGACCACCGGGTTCCGGTACAGGCCGCCGCACCCCGTGTAGCGGAAGGACATGCCGCACGCGCCCGCGCCGCTGAAGTACGGCCTCCACCCATTGGAGAGCACCGCATACGAATTGCTGCCCTCGTTCGTGCAGGCCCGGTCCCAGAACACGCGCCCGCTCACGTCGTCGTACTGCGCGGGGTGTCCCGACGGGTGTATCCACGACGCGGCATAGGTGACGCGCGTCGAGCACGCGGTGGCCCCGGCGCAGTCGGTGTCGAGCGCCATGACACACGCGTTGTTGCCTGTGAAGTACGGCCGCCAGCCGTTCGAGAGCACCGCATACGAGTTGCTGCCCTCGTTGATGCAGGCGCCATCCCACGTCACCAGACCACTCGCGATGTCGTACTGCGCGGTGTGCCCCGAGGGGCGAATCCACCTCTCGCCGTAGGTGATGCGCGTGCTGCACGCGAGCGGCGCGCCAGCGGTGCCTGCCGGAGCCTCCTCCGTGAGCGGCATGTCGATGGGCTCGTCGCCACAGCCGGGTGCAAAGACAGAGACGGCGCACACCGCCGTGAGCGCCAGGATGCGAGGGAACTTCCTCATGGAACCACCTCCAGATGGAGGGGCTCGAACTAACACGAAATATCAGCAAAACAAGAAATACAAACCCTTCGCGCCCCGACCACGTCCTTCACTCGACCAGAGACAACAGCATTTGAACCTCCACCCGACTGAGCACCGGGCCACGCACGCCTGGGGCGCTCCCCATTCAATGGGGCCGCGGGAGCCGGCTCGGACGAGCACCCACGCCGATACGCCTCCAGCGCCCGCTTGAACCGCGCGCGCTCTTCCTCGGGCCATTCCTCGGGGAACTTCGCCACCGCTTGCTGTTGGTCCGCGACCGCTTCCCGGCAATGCCCCTGGTGGAAGGCCACCAAGGCCGAGGTCTCGAGCGCATAGGGATTCTCGGGTGCGAAGCGTCGCCCCACCTTCGCCAAGGGCGCTGCTTCCGCGTACTTCCCTTCCTGCGCTCGCAGCCACGCCAACTCTGTCGCGGGCCACCAGGCCTCGGGCGACAAGCGGTTCAGGGCATGAAGCGCCTTTTCATAATCCGGATCCTGGGATGCATGGCTCGCCAGAAATCGCGCGAGGTCAAGCCAGGCGTCGCCGCTTCCAGGAAATTGCGCGACACGTGCGCGAAGCCACCGCAACTCCTCCTCTTGGGACAGGTACTCTTTATAGCCAGTCGCGCTGAGCTTGAACGTGAGCGGATACTCGATGGGATGCCCCGCCAGCTTCGCTGGCACGTAGACGTGAGCGGCCAGCGCCTTGATGAATTGCTCTGTCATCCCGTAGGGCGCGGACTCCACCACGGTGAACTTTCGTATTCGGCCATCCGTTCCGAGCCTGGCACGAAGGACCAGCACATAGATCGTCCTGGCGTTCATCGCGCTTTTCGTCAGCTTGGGCGGCTCGCCCGACACCCGCTTGGGCCGTTGGACCTGCTCCTGGAGGTACGTGCATGCCTCAGCGAGTTCGGCGCGACACGCCGCGGCGAGGTCGAGCCATGCGGTCCTGACCTGCTCCGTCGAAGGTGCCCCCGAAAGCACCTGAACGGCATCTTGGAAGGCCACGGGTGCGTCTTCCGCGGAGAGTTCCAGAGCGGGGGCAGACTCAGAGCTGTCACCCGGCCACAGAACGTTGTTGGACTTCTCGGGCGATTGATCGCGCTCCTGGTAGAGCGCCATGGAGTAGGAGAGGTGGCCATGGCTCGCGGGCAACGAGGGCACCCCCGCATGACGACAGCCGGTGGCCAGGGGCAGGCACAGACACAGCAAGAGCAAGAGGCAACGCATCGGCGGTGAATCTACCCGCTTCCAGGCGCCGCGAGGAAGCACGCGTCAGGCGCATTCGAAGCGAGGTGCGTGACCGCCCGGCCCACCAGTGCCGCCTGGTGCTCGGCGCCCGGAGGCTGGTTGGTAAGGGATTGGGCGACAATCACCTGGTGCGCCGAATCCACCGCCGCGCTGTTCGACCTGCGCCGAAACTCGCGGCGTGGCACCCGCGCCGTCTATGGTTATCCGGACATGCCCCCTGCCAGAGTCTTTCTTCTCATTCCTCTCGTCATCCTCTTCGGTGTGTCCAGCGCGCGGGCACAGCCATACGAACGTACCCGATACGAAGAGCGGGAGTTGTGCCGCGGTGACAGGACCGTGACCTATGCGATGACCACCTCGGGTGGCCACCCGACCGCTGAAGAAAGGGCTGCGGTCACCGCCGCGTTCAACACCTGGAACCAGACCGTGGCCAGTTGCTCGGACCTGGTGTTCACACCCGGCGAGGATGTGCCTCATCCCGCGCCACGACCTCTCGACGGGAAGATGCTGGTGACCTTCCGCCAGGTGAACTGCCCGGACATCGCCCCCGATGACGATGCCTGCTGGCAGAATGACTCCTGCGCCGACAAGTATGATTGTTGGCCCTTCGCGCCAAGGGACGTCGTCGATGAGACGAGCTATTTCCGGCTGTCCACCGGTGAGATTCTCGGCACCGAGATCAGCCTCAACAACAGCAATGGCATGCTCACCACGCTGGACGGTCCCCCCTGCGACGAGGGAGTCATCGAGCCCGGCTGCGTCATCGGAGATGTCCAGAGCCTGGTGACACGCTCCATCGGCGAGGGGCTGGGGTTCGCCCTGCTGACACGCACCGATTCCACGATGTCTCGCTTCCTGCCCTGGGGCGATACGCAGAAGCGCATCATCGACCCTGGCACGCTCCAGGGCATCTGCGAGACCTACCCTCGAGGTCTGCCAACCCCCGGGTGCATCATCTCAACGGATGGCGGCGTCCCAGACGGCGGAGACGGCGTCCCGTCCGGCGATGGTGGCGTGCAGACGGCTGACGGTGGTGTCCCGGACGCCGGTGACAGCGTCCCTGACGGCGATGGCGGCGCTCCGTCCAAGTCTGGCTGCACCAGCACCTCCTCGGTGCCACTCCTCGGAGCGCTCATGCTCCTGCTGGGGGCTCGACGCACTCGCCAACGCTCACGGGGCTGAACACGGGCTCGGGCTCGGGGTTGTCGCTCCAGATGCGACGGGAGGTCCCCGGCGTACCTCCATCGCGTCGACGACGAGGCTGGGCGAGAGTCTGGCCATGCCGATCCTGCCGAAAGAGCGAGCCCCCAGGTTGATCACGATTCGTCGTGGCGGGAGCCTGACCGACGAGGACCACCACCTGCTCGCGGAGTGGGCTGCCCTCTGCGCGGAGCACGTCCTGCCCTTCTTCCATCCGGGCCGCCGCCGCGTCGGTCGCCGTGGGTAACGCGGAAGGCCCACGCGCCTGGACACGGTGTTCCACCTCCAGGGCGCGTTGGTGGCACGCGAGCGGCTGACAGTGCGGCGGGCGTGAACACCGGCTCGCGGCGATGCAGGAGGCGACGAGGCCCACCGCGACGAGACCAACGGCGCGGGGTGCGAGCTCGAGGCCGAGACGCCTCTGGGGCCAGGTGGCGCTGCACCACAACCGAGCCTACAGCCCCACCTGCGCCTTCTCCGCCTACAGCCTGTGCCCACTGCCGCCGCGCCAGAACCGGCTTCCCTTGCGCGTGCAGACAAGCGAGAAACGCCCGCAGAGTCAGTGAGCGCCGCGTCTCCCCTTCCGCTGTCGGAGGTCTGATGATGAAGCCCCTGCACCTCGCCGTGCTCCGGATGCTGCCTGCGTTCTGTCTCGCATGTACCCACCCGCCCCAGGCGCTCCGCGAGGCGCCGGTTGCCTCACCCGCGCTCAGCTACGAGACCTACACCGTCGGAGCTGGCGAGCCCGAGGCGATGCTCGTCGCGCTGCACTACTCCGGGTCCACACCTGGGTTCTGGAGACCGCTGCTCGAGGACTGGCGCACCCCGACCCGCGTCGTGCTGCCGCGCGGCCCGAACCCGCGCAGGGAGGGCTTCACTTGGTTCGCCGCCGGCCACGAGCAGAAGGCGACCGAGGAGAAGACCGCCGACGTGGAGCAGATGGCCGCGCGGCTCGCAGAGCTCATCCGCGAGCTGCGCGCCGCCCACCCCCGCATCCGCCGCGTCGCCGTGACGGGATTCTCCTACGGCGGAGACCTCGCCTGGGCGCTCGCGCTGCGCCACCCGGAGCAGGTGGATGTCGCGGTCCCCATGGGCTCGCGCCTGCTCGGGGACCCCACGCCCGGTGCTCCGGCCACGCGGCGTGTTTGGGTGCTGCAGGGCGAAGTCGACCCCATCATCACCGCCCCGCAGACCGCGGCGCGCGTGGACGCACTGAAGGCAGCCGGTGTCCCCATCGACGTGAAGGTCTACCCTGACCTCGGCCACGACTTCTCACCGCAGCTCATCGAAGACTGGCGCACCTTCCTGCAGCAGCAGTTGCGCACGGAGGCGCAGCGATGACGTGGACCCTGATTGGCGAGGCCGCGTCTCCCTGGTCCGAAAAGGCCCGCTGGGCGCTGGACCACCACCGCCTCGCGTATGCGTACCGCGAGCACTACCCGCTCATCGGCGAACTCTCGCTGCGGCTGAGGGCGCGGCGGCTGAAGGGCCGCGTGAGCACGCCCATGCTGCTCACGGCCGAGGGTCCGCTCATCGACTCCTTCCATATCGCCCGCTACGCGGACGCGCACGGCAGCGCGCCCACGCTCTTTCCGGCCGAGCACGCCGAGGAGATCGCCGCCTGGAACGCCCGCAGCGAGGCCGCGCTCGGCGCGGCGCGGGTGCGCTACCTCGACCGGCTCGCGAACGACCGCGCCGCGAAGCTGGAGCAGCAGCCACCCGCCTTCCCTGGTTTCGTGCGCCAGCTCTCAGTGCCCGCGGTGGACCTCGCCATGGCCTACCTGCGTAGGAAGTACGGGATGCCGGACAGCACAGCGGCGGAGGCCACGCTGGTATTCGAGCTGGAGGCGCTTCAGCGTGCGCTCGCGGGCGGCAAGCGCCACCTCGTCGCGAACCGCCTCACCTACGCGGACCTCGCGATGGCGGTGACGCTGCAGTTCGTGTCACCCGTGGACGGCGAGCACCTCGCGATAGGACCCGCCACGCGCGCAGCGGGCGTCCACCCGCAGCTGTGCGCGCGCTATCCGGACATCGTCGCCTGGCGCGACGCGCTCTACGCGCGGCACCGGCGCGTAGAGCAGCCCACCGAGCCCGTCCGGGAGTAGCGTGCCTGCGCCACCTCCAGCGTCCGGCGTCGAAGCCACCAAGCACGCCGGCCACGTTGAGGCCGAGGCCCTCCACCGCGTAGCCCCCCCTCCTGCACGAACACCGTGGGCAGCCGCAGCTGCGCGAGGCGCCGGCCCATGAGGGGGAGTGCTCGCGCTCGAGCGCGAAGGCGCTGATGGGGTCTCCCACGTTGGTGCCCACGCCCAGCGACACCATCAGCGCAGCAGGGACGAAGCGGGCCACGGCGTCCAGCGCGGAGTCGAGCGCGACGCTGAACTGCGCCCAGATGGTGCCGCGCCTCGGCGCCGCGCCGGCCCAGCGCGCCGCGAAGAAGTTCGAGTTCGACAGGCACTCCCTCGTCCTGCTCGAGCGAGTCCCTGGCGCCAAGAAGCTGCCGGAGGCCGAACTGGCGCAGTCGCAGAAAGAGCACCTCGCGTACCTCACGCGCATGGGGGAGAGCGGCAAGCTGGTGCTCGCGGGCCCCTTCGATGAGCAGGACGACGTGGGCATGCGCGGCGCGTGCATCGACCGCACCGCCACCAAGGCGGAGGCGAAGCAGCCCGCCGAGCAGGACCCGATGGTGAAGGCGGGCCGGCTGCAGGTGCAGGTCATGGCCTGGAACACGGAGAAGGGCTACCTGGCGTTCCCCAAGGCCCCACCCGTCGAGGATGCCAAGGGCGCGGCGAAGGATGCGGGCAAGTAACGCCCACGCAGGCGGGCCACCCTGGCACCGCCCCCCGCGCCACTCACGGTATCCTCTCCTGCTCGCCCCGGCCCGGGGCGCCATGCTCGCCGCCTCCGCTCCCGCGTCGGGAAGCGCCTGACCCAAGAGCGGAATCCGGGCAGAATGGCGCGCATGCACATGAGCGCCCTGTTGATGGTGGCACTGCTCGCGGCTCCTACCCAGCCGCTCACGTGGAAGGTGACCGGAGCGGACGTCACGTTCGAGATGTCCGCGAAGGACCTACGCGCCCGGCGCGAGGGCAAGGAGGTGTTCGGCCTGCAGTCACGGCAGGCAGACTTCCTCTCCAACTTCAAGGCCGAGGAGGGCACCGACACGTTCGGCTGGGAGGGCTCCCAATCCATGAAGGTGTTGTCGGTGGTGGGCCCCTGGGTGAGCTACGAGCTTTCGGATTCGGGCTTCACCGGGGGCGCGCACCCGTACGCGAGTACGTCCTACGTCACCGAGGACGTGACGAAGCCCAAGGGCGCATTCTCGCTGCTGAGCGTGTTCCCCGAGAAAGACGTGGTCGCGGCGCTCAAGGCGGACCGCTTCATCCGCAAGCACATCCATGATGAGGCGGCGTTCAAGAACGCCAGGACGGTGGAGGCGCTGATGCAAAGCCTGGAGCCCGGCGAGGACTGCGTGGGCTTCGACTCCGGTGGGCTCGAGTCCGTGAAGCGCTCGGTCGCGTTCCACCACATCGAGGGCAACAAGGTCGCCGTGCGCATCTCGTTCGGCTACGCCGCCGAGGCGTGCAGGGGGCGCAGCTTCGTGGTGGGCGTGCTGTTGACCATCCCCGCGGAACTGAGGCCAGCGCTCAAGCGCGCGGCCCAGCGGGAAGAGGGCTTCCTGATGAAGGATGCAAAGGCGGTGAAGGCCCCTTCCGTGCACTTCACGTGGGAGTCGCCCGAACCGAAGCAGGAGTGAGTCACCACCTCCTCGGTCTTGAAATAGGACAGGGCATCGCATCAGGCAGGTGGTGTGCCCTTCGTCGGACGGCCGTAGAGTCTCCGGAGCTCATCCTTGGCTTGCTCGACGGCGTGCCGCCTTTCCGGCGTCAGGCCACGGCCCGCTCGGTTTTCGAAGAACGAGAGCATCGACATGGCGGACTGGAAGGGTGAAGCCTTCCGTCGGCGGCTTTGTTCCGCCGAGCGTTTCAGTGAGCGGGCCATGTCTTTCGGGTCCCGCGTGAAGACTCCCTCTTCGAGGTCGAGCGCGTTGCTTCGCTCCGTCACGCCGCGGGACCATCGGCGTTCCTGCTGGTGATGCGCTGGCCTCGGGGCGCGCTGAGACGGCGGAGTGGACATCCCGGGCCTTGCCGGTGACTTCGAACCGCGGCCCGTGACCTCCGCCTGGGTCGGCCGTGCCCGCCGGGATGTTCCCTTGCATGTGCTCACGTCCAAGGACTCCGGAATGCGGTATTGCTTCGGAGCACACGGGATGCTCGGCCCGTGGCATCCAAGCAGACGATGCGAAGTGAGTTGGCTGGCACGCCGGGCCCTGGACGTTGCGTCTCTCGTCCCGGCACCAGCAAGACACACCCCGTCTGTCGTGATGCTGTTCATGACATGAGACGTCGCCAGGCTCGAAGTTGCGCGCGGCGCTGGAGCGGCCGACTCACGAGGGCCTTCGGAAGCGGCTGCCTGACTTGTCGGCCCGCTCGCGCAATGCGGTTCACGCTCCTGGCCGCTGCCTAGAGCCCCCTCCCCTCCTCGCAAGGCGAGGTGGAGCGACAAACCCGGGGAGACTCAGGGGCACGTGTTCGTGTCGACCGACGTTCCGCGCTACCGGCTCACTGCGCGGACAACGTGACGGTGAAGATGCACGACTTCGTCGAAGAAAAGGTCGACTCCTACGAAATCACCGATGGCTTGCGACAGCATGAGAGGTGGTTTTCTTTGTCACTTCTCTGCCGAGCACATATCGCGAATCGCTCGCTGCACCGTCGGCCGGACGCGTCGCGCTCGCGATCGGCAGGGACGAGCAGCCCTGCGACCGCGAGCGCGCGTAGCGCCAGGGCGCTTACAGGGTCGGCGGCACGATCTCGCGTGCCGAGGGGTAGGCGAAGTCGACCCGCCGCCAGCCGTCCACGCGGAACGTCGTCTCCAAGCCGGCCCAGGTGGCCGCCCGATCGTAGTGGCCAGTGCTCTCGCCGTCGCGGTCGTGCCATTCGGTGAAGAGGCGGAACTCGTTACGCGGCTTTCCGGAGGCGTCGAAGGGATTGGTGTCGAGGAACAGCAGGTTCCGGGTGCCGCCCTCAACCAGATACGAGACCACCTTCACGCCGAGCCAGCGACCTTCCTGCAGCTGGTAGTCAAAGTAGGGCGTGAGCGAGAGGTGGTCGTAGGTCGGGTGGTCGAGCTCGCGGTAGGCCTGGGGCGAGGCGCCGCCGAACGGGACATCCATGCCGACGCAGCTCGAGCGCGCCACCTCGGGCTTCGTGTGCTGGCCGCCGCGCATCTTCCAGGACATGGAGTGGTGCGTGCCGTTGTCCTCGTGGACGCGCACGTAGATGGTGGCCTCGAAGTTCAGGAGATCGTCGGGGCTGCCGATGAAGCCGTTCTCGATGGCGCCGTCACGCCAGGTGAAGGACTGCTCGCCGCCGCCGGGACGGAGGTGGAGCCGCACCGTCTTTCCGGCGGGCTTGCCGCTCGCGTACGTGACGCGGTGGCCGGTGGTCGACCAGTAGCGGACGCCGGATTCGAGGCCGGGCGTGGCCTCGTCGCCTTTCATGTTGAAGTATGGCTCGGAGTCGGAGGGGTCGCCGTCGCCGAGGTAGAAACTGCTGCCCGAGGGCTCGGAGGGGTACAGCATCCCCACTCCGTCCGGACCGACCTCCGCCACGGGAGCGGGAGGTGTGGCCGGGGCGGCGAGCGCCGGAGCGGCGGTGCCAATGACAAGCGCGGAGATGAACGAAGCTCTGAAGAAGTTTGGGATCGTCATGGGCGGCAAAAACCGAGTGCGGTGACGAGATCATCCCGAACGGGGGGCGGCGAAGCGTCCGGGTAGGTGAGCACGCGGCTCTATGCGCGGAGCCCGTTCGACTGGCCTCCCGGGAGCGTGCGTGCCCCGTACAGCCGACGAGCCGCGCTTCTCACTCAGGGAAGTCCATCAGCCGCGGCGGCGCGCTCAGCGGAACGCTGCTCCTGGACGAGAGGAGCACGGAGCTCTCGAGGTCGTCGCGCGCACCCGGCGACGAGAACTCCTCGCCGCTCTTCGACACCGGTGTCGGGACGCTGCTCTTCAGCGCGGATGTCGGCGGGACGGGATTGGTCGCGGACCTCTCTCCGTTGGGGGGCTCCAACCCACAGGCCTTCACCCAGGTGGGCAGCACCCTCTTCTTCCGGGCCCGCTCTGACACGCGAGGCGACGCGCTGTGGGCCAGGCCCGTCACCGTGGCCTGTCCCACGCAGGAAGTCCACGCCCGCTGATGCACCGCGATGTGCGAGGCTGGGGCCATGTCCCCGGAGGTCCTCGCGCTCCTGCTCCAGAACCGCCAGCGCTTCCTCGCATTCCTGACACCCCACGTCGGGAGCGTCGAGGCGGCGGAGGAAGTACTCCAGGCCGCGCTGCTCAAGAGCGTGGAGCGCGGGAGCACCCTGCGTGAGGAGGAGCGGGCGGTGGCCTGGTTCTACCGCCTGCTTCGCAACGCGCTCATCGACCGCTACCGGCACGAGCAGCGCCAGGGGCGCGCCCTGCGGGCCTTCGCCGAGGAGAGCCCCCTGTCCACCGAGGACGCGGCCGAACTGGAGCGGACCGTCTGTGCCTGTGTCTCCACGCTCACCACCACCCTGAAGCCGGAGTACGCCGACGCGCTCCAGCGGGTGGACCTGGACGGGCAGACCCTGGCGGAGTTCGCGGAGGCGGCCGGCATCACCCGCACCAACGCGAAGGTGCGCCTCCACCGGGCCCGGCAGGCGCTGGGCCGGAGGCTGGAACAGGCGTGCGGAACCACTTGCTGCCGAAAGGGCTGCGTGGACTGCCCCTGCGAGGAGCCGGGTGGACTGTAACCGGGGGCCCAGGCGCGTCGTCAGGAGGACGAACTGGAACGAAGGAGCCGTTCTCCATGGCGGGACACTCGCACTCCCACTCGCACTCTCACGGGCACGCGCACGCCGCGCCCGACTCGCACAGCCGTGCCTTCATGCTCGGCATCGGTCTCAACCTGGCCTTCGTCGGCGTCGAAGCCACGTATGGCATCCTGTCCGGCTCGCTCGCCCTGCTGGCGGATGCGGGGCATAACCTGAGTGACGTGCTGGGGCTCGTCCTCGCCTGGGGGGCAAGCGTCCTGGGCCGGCGCAAGGCGACGGAGCGCCATACCTACGGCTTCCGGAGCGCCACCATCCTGGCCGCGCTGCTCAACGCCTTGCTGCTGCTGGTCGCGGTGGGCGGCATGGGCTGGGAGGCGGTGCGGCGGCTGGGACAGCCCGCCACCGTGTCCAGCATCACCATCATGTCGGTGGCGGGCATGGGCATCGTCGTCAACGCGGCCACGGCGCTGCTCTTCTGGAAGGGCCGCGAGCGCGACCTCAACATCCGAGGCGCCTTCCTCCACCTGGCCGCTGACGCGGCTGTGTCGCTGGGCGTCGTCCTGGCGGGTCTCCTCATCTACTACACGGGTTGGGCGTGGCTGGACCCGGTGGTGACGCTGGCCATCGCGGGCCTCATCTTCCTGGGGACGTGGGGGCTGCTCAAGGACTCCGTCAACCTCGCGCTCCAGGCGGTGCCGGGACACATCGACGTGCGACAGGTGCGCGAGCGGCTCGCGCAGACGCCAGGGGTGTCCGAGGTCCATGACCTGCACGTCTGGGCCATGAGCACCACCGAGGCCGCGCTCACCGCGCACCTCGTCATGCGGGAGCCGCGGCTGGATGACGCCTTCCTCGGCGACGTGAAGCGGCGGCTCCATGACGAGTTCGGCATCGAGCACATCACGCTCCAGGTGGAGGAGGGGGCGCTCACGGGTTGCTGCCAGCTCGCGTTCGAGCCCGCCTGACGCGGCAGCCCGGAGCCGGCCGCGCTGCCCACGGGCGTGAAGCCCCGGCCTCTGCTTGGAGCGGAGGCCGGGGGACAGCGCTCTGCCCCCGCTCCAGGCCAGGAGCCGGTATGCGGCCCCCGGCAGCCCTGCTACCTGGGGAACACCTGCGTCAGCGGCACGTGCGTCTCCAACGTCGCGCTGCACGAGCAGCGTCAACGCCAGCAGGAGAGCAGCGAGGAAGCAGGTGGCAGCGGTTCACCGCCCCCCTGGCCGACGCACGCCGGAGAAAGGTGAGGCGGCCATCTGGCGCGAGGTGCACTGGGGAAAGGAGGCACAGCGACAGGAAGAGCTCCGCCGCCAGCAACGCGAGGATGCGCGCCGCGAGGAAGCACGACAGGAAGAGCGGCGCCGCCAGCAGCGCGAGGACGCACGACGAGATGAGGCCCGGCGGGAAGCGATGCGCAGAGGCTGGTAAGAACAACTACCCCGGGGCCTGCTCATCACAGCCAGGTCTCTTCACGATTGCGGCAAGGAGCAGTTCTCTCCAAGAGCGTTCGTCCTTGGCCGTGCTCACCACGCCTGCTCGCTCATGAATGCCTGCCCGTCATGACGTCCGAGCTGTCTCGTCATCTCGAGCGTTGTCGTTCAGCATCAAGCTGAGACGCCCCCTCGAACTTGCAAGTACCTGGACGTGGCTCAAGTCGGCGGGAGCACAACTGGATGGGCATCAAAGCGAGCGAACTGAGCGCGAAAGTCGCTGATTTTCATGAGTGCCATGGCTCGTCGGTATCAATCACGCGGGCCGGTGCGTCGCCTTCCACCAATATCCTCCGGCGCATAAGAGGAATAGGGACCCAGCAGAGGGTGACGGGCAGGAGCAGAGTGGACGATGAGGGCAGTTGACGGGGGCTGGCCCTCGCTCCCGCCCCCTGCCTCCACACCTCACGCAGGCGCATACGTCGAAGTCCAAGGTCCTCCCCTGCTGTTCTGCCCATTCCACACGCGTCGTCCGCTCCCTCATCGGGTCCTTCCTGGCCGCTGCCTGGGGTGCCCCCGCCTCTCCTGCTTGGGGAGCCGCCTCGGGGGCAAAGCCGCCCGGGAGGCAGGTGGGGGACAGCAGGCGGTCAGCGTGGAATACAACGGGCGAGCGTGTCGCAGATTCGCGTGAGCTCGTCCGGCGTGTGCGAGGCGAACCCGAGCCGAACGGCGTCCAGGCGCCCCTTGGGAAGATAGCTGGAGCCTGGAGCCATCAGCAGGTGCTCCTCACGCGCCCTTGCCACCAACGAGTCGATGCTCCCCTTGCGCAGGGTCAGCCACAGCGCCAACCCACCCGCCGGCACGGAGTAGTCGAAGCACTCGTCGAGCGCAGGCGTCGCGCGGAGCCGCGAGAGGAGGTGATCTCGGCGTGCTTTGTATTCTCGGCGGGCTCGCCTCGCGTGCCGCTGGAGCGTCCCGTCTTCGAAGAGCTCCGCGATGGCATGCTCGAGGACGACGTCACCTTGTCGTTCGAGCAGCTCACGCGTTTCCTTCAGCTTGCGAATGCACTCCTCCGACGCGACGAGGTAGCCAAGCCTCACGGTCGGCGCGAGCAACTTGGACAGCGACGCGATGTAGACGACGCGCCGCGATCCTCCGGTCGCGTGGAGCGGTAGCAGCGGCTCACCTTCGAAGTGATATTCGTAGTCGTAGTCGTCCTCGACGATGGTGAAGTCGAAGTGCTCGGCGAGCTGCAACAGCTTTATCCGCCGTTCCGGCGTCATGGAGACCGACGTCGGGTACTGATGATGCGGCGTCACGTAGACGGCCTTCAGCTTGCCCGACAGCCTCCGTGCCATCTTCTCGAGGACGTCGGTCCTCAAGCCCTCGCCGTCGATGGGGATGTACGAGACCTTGGCCCCCGCGAACTCGAACGCGCGCCACGCAGGTGCATAACCGGGCACCTCCACAGCGACCACGTCGCCACGTTCGAGCATCGCCAGCGCGTAGAGACCGAGCGCGCCCTGTGCTCCACGAGCGAGGAAGATCTCATCGATGGTCGTGGAGAGCCCGCGCGCCTGATTGACGAAGCTCGAAATCACTTCGCGGAGGCTCGGGTCTCCTGCTGCGTCGCCGTAGCCCGCCGCCGTTCGGCTGAGCGAGCGAAGCGCTCGCGCGTATGCGCGCGCCAACTCCGCCTGCGGTGCGAGCCGAGGGTCCGGCAACCCATCGGTGATCGACACGAGGGAGGTGTCCCGACGGGGCCTGACCGACTTGCGCTGCGTGGGCCACTCGACGTCAGCGATCGCCGAGCGCGGTAGGGAGGCGGCCACGCGCGTTCCAGAGGCGGGGCGCGTCTCGAGCCACCCCTGGGCGACGAGCTCGTCCACCGCTGCGACGACCACCTTCCGATTCACCCCGAGCTGGTCCGCGAGGGTTCGGCTGCCCGGTAGCATCGAGCCCGGAGGGAGCCTCCCGCGCTGGATCTCGCGGATGAGCGCTCGAGTGAGCTGCGTCTGCTGCGACACGGACGTGTCCCGCTCGAGGGTGAAGTCGAAGCGCCACGGCCGCCTGACTGGACCCTCATCATTCTTGATTCTGGAGCTGTCCATGGGACCAGTCTCTTGCCATTTACGAACGCGCGCAAGGACGCGCGCACTCCAGGAGGCAGCCATCAGCACCCCGGCATATTCACCTGCGTACAGCGTCGAGGACTTTCGGCGTAACCTGGCGACGGTTCGCGGGCGCATCGCCGCTGCGTGCGCGCGAATCGGTCGCGATCCGGCCGAGGTCCGTCTCCTGCCGGTCAGCAAGACCATGCCCGAGGCCCGCATCCGCATGGCCTACGCGGCTGGCTGCCGCGAACTCGGCGAGAACAAGGTCCAGGAGGCGTCGGGTAAGGCCGAGGCGATGGCAGATCTCACCGACCTGCGGTGGTCGGTGATTGGGCACCTCCAGACGAACAAAGCGAAGGTCGTCGCGCGCTTCGCCAGCGAGTTTCAAGCGCTGGACAGCGTTCGCGTCGCGGCGGCGCTCGATCGGCGCTTACAGGTGGAGGGGCGCGCGCTCGACGTGTTGGTGCAGGTCAACACGTCCGGTGAGGCCAGCAAGTTCGGCCTGCCGCCAGATGAGGTCGCCCGCTTCGTCCGCGAGCTGCCCGCCTTCTCCTCGCTGCGCGTCCGTGGGCTGATGACTCTCGCGCTGCTGTCGGCCGATCCGACGCGTGTGCGGCCGTGCTTCACGCTGCTTCGGGAGCTGCGCGCGCGGCTGCGTGAGGAGGCGCCGGCAGGCATCACGATGAACGAACTCTCAATGGGGATGTCCGGCGACTTCGAGTTGGCTGTCGAGGAGGGAGCGACCATCGTACGCGTGGGGCAGGCGATCTTCGGCCCCCGCGAGCTGCCCGACAGCCACTATTGGCCTGAGCCGAGCGCGACCTCAGACCACACGCCGTGACGACCGCCGAAGCCCCGCCTCATCCATGCCGAGGGCTTCAAACATCGCCGAGACACACTTCGACGGTCATCTGTCGTTCAAGCGAGCGACATCCGATATTCAATCACACCAGGCTTCTCTCCAATCCAATCATAGAGCCGTTGCGCCGTGAGATTGGCTTCTTGAGTATGCCAATAGAGACGCCCGCAGGCCTTTGCGCGAGCGCGCTGCTGTACGAACTCGATGAGCATCTTCCCGACATGGCGTCCCCGTGTCTCTGGATTGACGAAGAGGTCTTCGAGGTAGCAGAAGTCATTCTGCGCCCACGTCGAACGGTGGAAGAGATAGTTGACAAATCCAACGATCCGTTCGCCGTCCACAGCGACGGCCGAGTGCATCTGCTCGCGGTCGTCGAAGAATCGCTCCCAGGTCACCTGGGTCACTTCCTCCGGCAAAGTGATTTTGTAGAACTCCAGGTAGCTCTTCCAATACGGAAGCCATTGTTCAAAGTCGCCCCGCTCGACGGGGCGAATGACCATGTGATTCTTCTCGCTCACTCCAGTGCTCCTTGTCGTTGGCTGTCGTCAATTCCAAACGTGAAGGCACGCGATGCCGGGCATCGCCCTCATCGCCCGCCTGCGGGAATCGAACCTTCCACGGTGGGGGCTATTACCCTGTCGCAAGACCCGTGACATGCTCCAGAATTGAGAACTGGACGGGTCCAGATGGACTGGCGCTTCGATGACTCGCCTCCGGGGTGTTCTCACGCTGGAGCCCCCCTTGATGTCCTCGCGAGTGGGTGCGCGAGGTGACCGCTCCAGGCTCGTGTGAGGTCAAGTCCCGAACCTTGCCCCGACGAAGGCGCAGGGGCGCCGTCCACCCCGCGTCATTGTCCACGCACGTCGGAACGATGTGGCTCGCAAGGGCCGTGCCTACCGTTGCGCGACCTTTCGACCAACAAAGGGGCAGCCTGATGTTCCATCCGTGGCGTCTTGCCATTCTCGCTGCCTGGGCCTCGTTATCGGCCGCCCAGGCACAACCGGCCTCCGTGGGACAATGGACCCCCGTCCAGAAGTGGCCGTACTCCGCGGTCCACACCCACGTGCTCCCCACCGGGAAGGTGATGTTCTTCTCCGAGTTCGAGGACGGCGACACCCCCACGCTCTGGGACCCGCAGACCAACGTCCTCACCACACTGCCCAAGGCGGGCTTCAACATCTTCTGCGCGGGCCATGCCTTCATGCCGGATGGCCGGCTGTTCGTGGCCGGTGGCCACATCACGGATGACTCCGGCCTGCCCTACGCCGCCATCTTCGACCCCTTCAAGCTCACCTGGACGCGGCTGCCGAACATGAACGCAGGCCGCTGGTACCCCACCGTCACCACGCTCCCCAATGGGGACATGCTGGTGATTGGCGGCGCCAAGGAAGACAGGACCAAGAACCTGATTCCCCAAGTCTGGCAGACGTCGAAGAACTCCTGGCGCAACCTGACGGGCGCGAGCCTGGAGCTCATGTACTACCCGTGGATGTTCGTGACGAGCACGGGAAAGACGCTCATGGCGGGGTACTGGAAACCCGCGCGGTACCTCGACACGGCTGGCACCGGCGCCTGGACCACCGGGCCTCGCACCAACTACGCCCGCAGCCGCAACGCGGGCAGCGCGGTGATGTATGACGACGGCAAGGTGCTGATCACCGGTGGCGACAATCCCCCCACCAACAACGTGGAGATTCTCGACCTCAACGCCGCGAAGCCCGTCTGGCGCTCCGTGCCGCCCATGCGCTACGTGCGCCGCCAGCACAACAGCACCGTGCTCCCGGACGGCACGGTGCTCGTCACGGGCGGCCACAGCGGCCCCGGCACCGACAACCCCAAGTTCCCTCGCCTGGAGACGGAGCTGTGGAACCCCGTCACCGAGCAGTGGTCGCTGCTGGCGCCCGCGTCGGCCTACCGCGGCTATCACTCCACCACCGTGCTGTTGCCGGACGGACGCGTGCTGTCCGCGGGCAGCCGCTACGTCAAGACGATGCAGGTCTTCTCCCCGCCGTATCTCTTCAAAGGCCCGCGCCCCACCATCACCTCCGCGCCCGCGTCCATCGCCTATGGAGAGACCTTCCGCGTCAACACCCCCGAGGCGGCCAGCATCACCATGGCGTCCTGGGTTCGCCTGGGCTCCGTCACCCACGCCTTCGACGAGAACCAGCGCTTCATGAAGCTGCGCTTCACCGCCAGCGGCGGGGGCCTCAACGTCGTCGCGCCGCCCAACCCGAACGTGGCGCCGCCCGGCCACTACATGCTGTTCCTGCTCAACTCGAAGAAGGTGCCGTCGGTCGCGAAGATCATCCGCATCGGCGGAGGAACCACGACGCCACTCCCGACTGACCCTCCTCCCAACACCGGCTTCACCGCGGTGGCCTTCGGCTCCGAGTGGAAGTACGACGACCGCAACGTCGACCCGGGCCCCGCCTGGACGTCTTCTGGCTTCAGCGACGCGTCCTGGAAGAAGGGCCCGGCCCAGCTCGGCTATGGCGAGACGGACGAGGAGACGGTGATGACGAAGACGACGCCGGCGCAGCCCACCGTCTACTTCCGCCGCAAGTTCACCGTCCACGGCATGGTGGAGCAGGCCACGCTCCAGGTGATTCACGACGACGGCGTGGCGGTGTTCCTCAATGGCACCCAGGTGTTCTCCAAGCATGTCGGAGCTACCGCGCACTCGGCCTATGCCTCCGGCACAGCTTCCGACAACACCTTGAGCCAGACGACCATCTCCGGTGCCCGCTTCGTGATGGGAGAGAACACGCTGGCCGTCATGGTGAAGCAGGCGAACGCCACCTCCAGTGACCTGTCCTTCGACCTGGAGCTGAAGGTGATCACCGACGGCATGCAGCACGATGCCCTCTTCATGGAGAGCCCCAACGGCGGCGAGACGCTGCGCCCGGGCAACGTCCAGATGCTCCAGTGGATGACCCACGGCTCGGGTGTCGACAACGTGCGGGTGCAGTTCTCGCCCGACGACGGGGCCAACTGGACCCTGGTCGACCAGGGTGTCCCCAACATCGGCTTCTATGAGTGGACGGTGCCGAACATCGAGACGTCCAAGGGCGTGCTGCGAATCTCGGACGCCTCGCGTCCGGACATCGACGACCGCACGGACCTGCCCTTCACCATCTCCCGGACGCCCCGGTTCAAGGCCATCGCCTTCGGCGAGTACTGGAAGTTCGATGACAGCAACGTGAACCCGGGCATGCGGTGGACGTCGGTCAACTTCGACGACGACGCATGGCGCTCGGGCCCCGCGAAGCTCGGCTATGGGGACGGGGACGAGCACACCGTGCTCAACAAGACGACACCGCTCCAGCCGAGCGTCTACTTCCGCAAGAAGCTCACGCTCGGCGAGGCCATCCGCACCGCCAGCCTCCGCGTACTGCATGACGACGGCGTGGCCATCTGGGTGAACGGGACGCTCGTCTACTCGCGGTACGCCGACAACGGCCTCGGCCATGGCACCTTCGCCAGCCGCGTGTTGAAGAACGCCGTCATCAGCACGGCCAGCTTCGACGGCTCTGCCTTCGTCGTGGGGGAGAACATCATCGCGGTGATGGTGAAGCAGGCCAACGCGGAGTCGAGCGACGTGGCGTTCGACCTCGAACTGAACCTCGAAGCGAAGTAGCCGCCTCGCGGCCCCGGATGTGAATCAGAGCACCTTCACCGCTTTGACCATGTCCGGGGCCAGCTCCTCGTGGGGGAGGATGGAGAACCACACGGGAGGTGGCTCGCGTTGCCACCACCACTGCCCAGCGCGAGCACCGTCTCCAAGGGCTTCATCGCCGCGGCGCGCAGCAGCCGCGGATACTCGGCCGCCTCCTCGGCGTAGTCCGAGGGGGGCGACACCAGCGGCCACCAGCCCCGACAACCGCTCGCGAACCGTGAAGTCGGAGGACATCCACAACAGCACCTCGGACTCGACATTCTCCAGGGCCAGCACGGAGCTGTCGGGCGAAAACGCAGAGGCGAAGCCGCGCGGGAGCGACGCGCTCACCCAGCCCTGGAGCCCGAGGACTTCGACCGACGAGAAGCCAGTTCCATCCGCGCGGCCCAGCCACCGCCCATTGGGCGAGCACAAGTACACCTATGACCTGACGGGGGAGGACGCGCCCCTGCAGGTGCGCTTCGCGGACGGACCTGTCAACGACAACTCCGGGCTCGTGCGAATTCTCGTGCTGCCCGGAGCCTGATTCGCCCGCTCCAGGAATGGCGCGAAGCCGCCCGGACACCCCAAGGGCGCCTTCGCGGAGAATCAGGCGAGCGCCCTACGGAACCCGGGACCAGGTCGAAGTCGAGCCCCTGTCAATCCGCCCCACCCCGGCTCCCCGGCCAGCGATTACAGTGCGCGCCATGCACGCCTCCTGGAAGCGCAACACAGCCCTTTTCCTGGGCAGCCAGGCCCTCTCTTTACTCGGCTCCTCCCTGGTGCAGTACGCGCTCCTGTGGCAGGTGACGCTGCAGACACGCTCGAGCGTCATGATGACGCTCTACATCGTGGCCGGCTTCCTGCCCACGTTCCTCCTCTCACCTTTCGCGGGCGTCTGGGCCGACCGGTACGACCGCCGCAAGCTCATCGTCCTCGCCGACGCGCTGATTGCGCTGGTGACCCTGGCGCTGGCCGTGGTGTTCACCTTGCGCGGCACGGAACTGTGGCTCTTCTTCCTGGCCGCGGCGATCCGCTCCGTGGGGACGGCCGTTCAACAGCCGGCGGTGGGCGCGCTGCTGCCGCAGTTGGTGCCCGAGGACCAGTTGATGCGGGTCAACAGCATCCAGGGCACCCTCCACTCGGTCAACATGTTGGGGGCGCCCGCGCTCGCCGGCTTCCTCATGTCCGTGGCCCCCCTGCAGGTGCTCTTCTACATCGACGTGGTGACAGCGGCCCTGGCCATCGCCCTGGTGACGCTCTTCGTGCAGGTAGCGCCGCGCCCCCGCGCGCCGGAGCAGGAGGGGGCCTCACAGCTGACGGAGATCCGAGACGGCTTCCGCTACATCCGCGGCCACACGCACCTGGTGCCATTCTTCGGCTACCTGGGATTCACCATGGTCCTCATCACTCCGGCCGCATTCCTCACGCCGCTGCAGACGGCGCGCAGCTTCGGGGAAGAGGTGTGGAGGCTGACGGCCATCGAAATGGTCTTCTCGGTGGGCATGATGTTGGGGGGCGCCGCGCTCGCGGTGTGGGGCGGCTTCAACAGCCGCATGCGGACAATGGTCGCATCCAACCTCATCATGGGTGCGTGCACCGTGGCCCTCGGCGTGGTGCCGCACTTCGGAGTGTACCTGGCGGCCATGGGGATCTTCGGCGTGGCGCTGCCGCTCTACAACACGCCCGCCACGGTGATGCTTCAGGAGCGCGTGGAGCCGGCCTACCTGGGACGAGTCTTCAGCGTGATGACCATGCTCTCCACCGCGCTGATGCCGCTATCCATGCTGTTCTTCGGCCCCCTGGCAGAAGTGGTCTCCATCGAGCAGCTCCTGCAGGTCACTGGCGTGCTGGTGGTCGTCCTCGGACTCCTCACGCCGCTACACCGTCGGCTGATGTCCTTCGGTGAGCCCAAGAGCCCCCCAGTTCAATCCCGGGAACTGGCCAGCTGAGAGCGTGAGGGACACGGGACGTCGCACACCGGTCAGCCGCGCGGCGCGGCCTCCACGGACACCGCGTCGCACGAAGATGAAGCGGGCGCCCCCTGCAAGTCACTGGGGCGGTGCCGCATCGAGAGGTTCGACGGCGCCAGCAGCGCCTCCGCCCGGGCGCGCGTCCGCTCGATGCACACCGCCATCAGTCGCCCCAGTTCCACCTGGGGGAGGACGCCGTTTCGCGCGAGGAAGTCCTCGTCGACGCCCGGGATGCGAGGGAGCGCAGGCGTCTGCTGCGACTCCAGCCCCGAGAGGGCTTGGCGCAACGCGTCCTTCGCGCTCCGGCCGCCCCGACTCAGGGCGAAAGCGATGACATCCCAGGCCAGGTCCGCGTGCCGCCCCTCGTCCTCGGAGATGACCGACAAGGTCTCACGTACGACAGGGTCTGAGGCTCGCCTCGCGCCTTCGCCCGCGACCAGGGAGGCCATCCCCTCGGCCAGACATCCATCCAGCAGCGAACCGCGCACCAGCCGGGCCCAGGTATCTCCCGAATCCATCGGGGAAGGCTGCGTACTTCCCTGTCCAAGCTCCGGAATCGTTCCCGCCGTCCAGCCTACCCCCGAGTAGGCGCTGGCGAGCGCGAAGCACCGCCTGGCATGACGAATCTCATCCAGCGCCGCCAGGTGACAGTCCTCCAGAAGCTCCGAGGGCGCCCCCAGCGCGGACAGCTTGAGCGACAACTTCGAGAAGGCGGGAACGGACGCATGCTCCAGGCTCGCTGAGTACATCCATACCTCCCCGAGCAC
Organism: Myxococcus xanthus; assembly: GCF_013116825.1. Lineage (GTDB taxonomy): Bacteria > Myxococcota > Myxococcia > Myxococcales > Myxococcaceae > Myxococcus > Myxococcus xanthus_B. Next base: position 42,571 of record NZ_JABFNS010000025.1, on the reverse strand, counting down.
CGTTCGCTGCCAGGGCGTGAGTCCCGAAACATCCGGAACGGCGTCATCCGCCCAGCCCGCCCCCAGCGCCCGACGAGCCACGCGCGTTCGTCCACGCAGGCGAAGGACCCGCCCCTTCGAAAAGTTGGTGGAGCTGATCAGGTGGACGAGCCAAGCCAGGCCCCCCACCGTCACAGCGGTGCCGAGTGCCATGACGCCCCCGAGGACCCTCATGACCCGGGGCTGGTGCTTCTGGAGCATGAGGATGAGTCCCCCCACGAAAGCCCCCGCGAACAGGAGGACAACGAGAATCACAGACACTGCGGCCATGGCCAACCCTTTCGAGAGTCCGCGGCGACGTGCCCCCAGTCTCACGAGTGTCGTCGGCAATGCACCGAGAATGCCAGCGCCGTTGGCCCCACCGAGAAGCCTCGGGCATGCAATGGGTGGCGCGGTCACAGCACACCTGTGCACGCCGCTACACGGTGGACAAGGGCCGGTCGGGCGCATTCGGGGAGGGCGTCGTCGATCCCCCCCTCGCATGAGCCCTTCAGCAGCGCGCTGGAGTGAGCCGCATCAGGGACTGCTCGACTCACGTTCAACGCACACACGACACCACTCAACCGACGACGCACGGTCCTTTGCCTCGCCCCAATGAGGCTCGGCATACACCAGCTCGACGTCTTGGGTGCGCGTCCCGGTATGCGCCGCCAGATGGCGACACACAACGCACGTCCGGAGCCACTTCTCCTTCACGCCTTGCGATAGCAGCTGCCCAATCGGCAGGGTCAATCGCATCGAGGTGTCGATCGGCGCCTGGGGTGTTCCAGACTTCGAACGCAGGAGTCGACTGGTCAATGGCACCGCGCCCGGCTGCGGCACCACCATCGTCTGCGGGACCGGAAGCAACCGCATCCTGAACAGGAACTTCCAGGCGCTGAAGGTCGCCACCGGCGCCGACGCCGTGAACTTCGACGACGAAAGTGCCTACGACCTGGCCCCAACCACGACCTTCATCCAGATGCTCATCGGGATGGGCGACAAGATCACCTTCGCGCCGTACACGCAGCAGACGTTCTGGAGGCACCTCGGCAGCGCCGTCGATCGAATCTACCTGCAAGTGTACGCCGGCGGCGCCGGCAACATCCCGGCGAGTTGGAACACCGCCATGGGCATGACCGTCGCCCCCGAGTTGTGGTCCAGGAACGGCACCGGCTGCGCGTCGGGCGACAGCCCGGCCACGGTGCAGCCGCCCCAGACGTCGAGCAACGGCTCCACTTGGAGCACGCCCGTCACGGTGAGCAACAACACTGGCGACACTTCGACCCATGCGCTCACGGCGACGTCGGCGCGTTACATCCGGCTCAACGTGACGACGCCGACCCAGAACAGCGCCCCAGCGACGCGAATCTACGAGTTCGAAGTTCGCTGAACTGTCGGTAACGAAGCCGGCCCTCGACACCACGAGGGTCGGCTTTTTGCCTGTGCCTGCGCCAAGCAGGCATCGACGGGCCCCACCTACGCGGACATCAAGGGCTGAACGTACACAAGCCGCCGCTGCAGTTCCGCCTGAACGCATAAGTGAAGTGATATCCGTCGCCGACCGCGTCCGTGACGTCCCATCGATGGTTGCGGATGTAGTAATCGGTGCTGCCGCAGGCAACGAGTGGAGGACACGTCCAGTAGGTTCCGCTGTATTGGTGGAACGAAAACCACTCTCCGGCGGCAACGTTCCAGGCAGCTTTCACAGAAGACTCGTAGGACACCCAAAGCCCGACAGTCCCCCGATAGGGCGCGAGTTGGGTGAAGGATGTCTTGGCATCCGCGGCCGCCCAACCGTTGCCGGTCACATTGGACCAGCAGTCGAAGAAGTCCCCACCCTTGTAACAGACGCTGTCCCTCCAGAAGGGGCCGTCCGCGCTCGTCAGGGGTTGAGTCACGGACGAGAAACCGTCTCTCCCCTGCTCCCCAAGGTCCGGTGCGAATCCCCCTGATGACTCCAGATGGGGAGCCGCTTCATCCGGCACGATGACATGGGCATCATCAGGGACAGCACGGCGCGATTCGGCGCTGACCAACGCCGTGGGCGGCGTGGCGCCTTGCGTCAACTGGCGATAGAGCTCGACGGCGGAGTGCCTGGCAACATCGCCGTCACTCAAAACACGTCCATCCGCGACAGGGCCACGCTCCACGACGAGGATGCCGCCGGGCTGCAAATCGTAGAATTCGATGAAGTGCTCCCGCGACACCTCGACACGAGCAAGCAGCTGATTGAGCTCATCGAGCTTTGGCCGCAGTCGCCGCGAGGCCTCCACCGCGGCCGCTGGATCGGACTCATAGAGACGGTCGATGTGCTGGAACGACAGTCGCGCTGCATTCAGCGAGGACGGGCTGAGATCGATTGGCTCCTGGGCCTCCCCGAATCCGTCACCGCACCCTGCTGACATCAGGCCGGTCATCAGCAGAATCCCCAGCCGAAACGTGCACTTGCTCTTCATGATGTATCCTCCTTGACTCCGGTTTCCAAACGATGCGCCGCCAACGTTCCGCGCAAATCCTGACCTGAACACGCATTTCTTGTAATTCACTAAAATTAGGGAGATGCTCGGTCCGGCGCGAACCGGGAGGTCCCATGAGCGGTGGCACCCTTCGAAGCCCACAGGTTCATGCGCTCGTGAGGCTCATCAACGAGGCACATGAGCTGCCAGCGCGAGTGGCGACACGGTCCCGGCATCTCCTCGTCGGACTGTTTCGCATTCTGGGCGCGGAAGCCGGAGCGTGCGTCTTGGAGCGCGACTTCAGACCGGGAGGACACGTCGGATTCACGGAGATCGTTCTGGAAGGATGGAGCGGGAGCGCGGTGTCCGCGCTCGAGGCGCTCCGGAGGAGGGGAAGTGCCTGCAACCCCGCCATTCGCGCATTGATGGAGCGCGGCTCGGCGCCCGGCACCGTCGTCACGGCGATGCGCCGGGAACTGGTGGAGGACTGGAGCTGGTATGGCGCCCCCTATGTCGAGCATCATCTGCGCCCCACGGGGCTCGATGACTCAATGTACTCGAGCCAGTGGTCCGGGCTCCCGGGGGTGGTGCGGGGTATCGGGCTCTACCGTGAGCGGGGCGGCCGCCCCTTCGACACCGCGGACCGGGAGCTGCTGCATCTGTTCCACGCCGAGTGCGGAGCCATGCTCGACCCGCCAGGGTCCTCGAAGGAGGGAACGCCGTCAGGCTGGCTGGCGCCTCGTGAACGACAAACGTTGGAGTTGCTGCTGCAGGGACTCGGAGACAAGCAGATCGCAGCTCGGCTCGGCATCAGTCGTTTCACCGTGAATCAGTACACGAAAACCCTCTACCGCCGCTTCGGCGTCCAGTCGCGGGCGGCGCTCATCGCACAGGTGTTCGCACGCGATAAACTGGAGGCCACGACTGGACTCCCGCCACGGCAAGTCACGCCAGTTGGACAACCGACGCTCGCACGCGCATCCGACGGGCAGGAGCCCTGTTGATACTCGGACCCCTGGGATGGATTCCCCCCTTGCGCCTGGCAGCCCATGACCACGGAAGAGGCAGCGGCTGCCAGTTCGGGTCGGGCCAGACGAAGGGGTTCCCAGCTGAGCCCGGGGCCGCTGGAGGGCCTGGACCGTCGCCGCGTTCGCGCCAGCAGGCCCCGGGGCGCCCTCTGGCGACTCCCGGAACATGGACGCATGGTGGACCGAGGCCATGTAGTACGCCCCCAGGTTCGTCAGGTGGACGTTGTCGCTGAAGAGCACGTTCAGCTTCTGCGACGTCGTACCCGTGATGCCTGGCACCTCGTTCGCGATGACGCGCTCCACCAGGTCAACCAGCGCCGTGCTCCCCGGGAGCGCCACCACGCGGTCCGCACGCCCATCGGACTGCAACGTGAGGTTGACCTTGGAGGACACACACTCCCGGGCCCAGCGTCTGGGGAGACAACAGCTCCTGGACCACGTTCATGTTGGAGCCCACGCGATTCTTGCCCTGGCGGCACCCTGCCCATCCGCCATTACCCCAGGTCCGCACCCGGAGGGGTGAGCCAATCACGTGCTGCTGGTTCCAGTTGAAGTCCTTCCCCAGGCTCGTGGCGATGCCATCGGAGCGGCCACCTGCGCCAATCAAGAATAGACCGAAAGCCACCAATTCAGTCATCCTTTCCCCTCTCCAAGGAGGCACAAATGAAGATGGGACGCATCGCAGTGGGCTTCGTGGCCGGTCTCGTGTCCGTGGTGGGCTGTGGTGGCCAGACGCAGGATGCGCCGGGCACGGACGTGGCAGCCGAGGGCCTCGAGCAATCCTGCGTGTATGCTTATTTCGAGTGTGGCTATCGCGGCCACCAGTATCCCTACGCCTGGCCGGCGACCTGCGCCGTCGGAATCCACACGCACCAACAGGCCTCTGCAGCCTGTCTCGCGGAATGCCCCTGGATGTGCGTGGACACGGGGGACATCGGCACGGAGCCGTAGTCAGAAAGCTCTGTCACGGGCACTGGACTTGGGCATTGAGAGTCATGCGAACAACTCGCATGATTCGCTCACAGCACGCGCCATGATGCACACGCTCTGCGCACCAACGGCCGCGGCGATGGCGCGCACATCGGTGCGAGCATCGTCCCGATGCCACCGATGCGCGAGTCGATGCCGCGTGTCGCGCCGCGCGTGCGTACGACTGAAGTACGACCACCTGCGCTCCAGCTCCAAAGCCGAGCCGTTAGCGCGAGCAGTGGAAGTCGCGCCCGGGCTGGAATTCGCTCCCGCGGGTCCTCAGCGGGTTCCGAAGCCCGAGCCCTTCGAGACCGTCCACAGCAGACGGATTTGCGTTGCACGCTGGCGGATGGAGTCGGAAACGCTGCCGAACTCACCCGCGCGGTTGGCGACGAAGGCTTCGAGCGCCACGCCGTGTTGGCCGGCGAGCAGGAGCTCGGCGCGCGCGGTGGCATAGGTGATGAGCTCCACGCCCTCGCCAAGGAAGGCGCCCGAGATGAGATAGTTGCGCACGGACACGCCGACGCGCCCGACACCCCGCCGCACCAGGCCCAGCTCGAAGGCCGACTGCGCCCCAGGCCCGAAGTGGTAGTCACGAGCGGACTCCGGCGAGGTGAGACCGCCGCCATGGCCAAAGGGCACCCCGGCCATGTTCGCGGTGACATCCAGGGTGAGCTGCGACGTGAGAGGAACCTGCGCCACGCCGCCGATGCCGAGGCTGACCGTGGAAACGCGCAGCGTGTTCGGATTGGCGAAATCGTAGCCCGCCATCAAGCCCCAGAGCCCCGATATGGAGCGGAACTTGAAGCGGTCGCCATAGAGAAGCCCCCGGCTGAAGAATCCCACCGTCAGCGTGTCACGCGAAAAGCCCATGCGCGCGGAGAGCGTGAAGTAGTCGAAGGGTTGGTCATAGCCGCCGGTGGTGAGCTGCGGGGGGCCGTAGACCATTTCGACGCCGAGGTGCCCCTCCATCTTGTTGGGAACATCGAAGCGCGTGCCGTCGATGTCGTTGTAGTTGTCGACGTTGCTCGTGAAGCCGGCCATCAACTGGAGGAAGTTCCCCTGCACCGGGAGGAAGTCGTTCTTGCGGCGGCCAAAGAGGTAACGGTTGATGCCGCCCACGGGTTCGACGAGCAGCGAGAGCACCGAGCGCACCAGCGTGGGTTCGCCTTCGTCGAGAATCGCGAGCGCGGTGCGATGCAGGACCTCGCCCAGCACGACGCCCCCGATGGACGTTGTAATGAGATCGTTCGTGGATGGAGTCTCAGACTCCATGAACAGCTCCCACAACACGCTTGACGCGACCGTGAACGGGACCGAGCCCCAGAAGCCGAAGCCGCTCGAGCGCGCCGCGGTGTAGGCCAGCGAGCCCTGGTAGGGGTGCCCGAGCGCATTGGTCGCGAACGCATCCTCGTCCCACTCCCAGCCTTCGGCGACGTTGCGACGCATGGTCTCCAGCGAGATGTCCGCGTAGGGCTTGCCGAGGAGCTTCGCCGTCCCCCAGAAGATGCCGTGGAGGGCGCCCATCTCCACGATGGGCACAACGAAATTGCGCCCTCCTCCGTCCGGCGCGTTCCAGATGGCGCGGCGAGGCGGGTGCACGAGCTCCGGCACGAGGAGCCGGGGCTCCGCGGGAATCGCATCGACGCACGCCTCGGACACCAGGGGGGCATCCGCGGGCGCCGCGCCTGCGTCGCCTCCTGAGACGAGCGAGAAAACAAGGAGCAGGCCTGAGACGCGATGCACGGAGAACGGGTTCATGGCGTGTATCGGGCTCTAATTGCTTTGGGGAGCGACTGCACGCACCAACCGCGACAGGCGCGGAGCGAGCCACGAATCCAGCGCAAGTTGAGAACTGTTTCCGATGGCACCGAACACTCGTGATGAACCGAAGAGGAGCCAGGCAGACGGTGCCGGACGCGAGGGAAACACAGGCGAGCGGGTTCGCCCGCCGGCGACCTTCCCTGGAGACCGTGGTGCATCGCGCCGCCGAGTCAACGCCCCTGTGACATCCAGTGAACCCAGCTGATGCGGGGCTCCATCAGGCCATGCGAAGAGGTTTCATGAAGCGTCGCCCCTGGGCCGGACGAGACGGCAGGTGTCCATGCTCGGCTTTGGCGCCGGACACGTGGGTGGCGCCCGAGTGCATCCCCCGTGGCGTGGAGCAGGCCCTCATGCGCTCACGCACCGACGTGCTCGACTTGGTGCATTTCCACTCGTGCCCCTTCATGTGTTCCGGTCTGCGCGTCCGTCTTGGCGCCTGGATGATGCTGGGCATCCAGGCCAGTCCCGGAAACATCGTGAAAGCTCGGCGTGAAGCGCTGGAGACGGCCAGAAACCGTGTTCGCGGCATGTGGACACGTCCGCCTCAATGAAACAAAGCTGTGACGCAGAAGGCCGGGCCCCCTCGCATCTCCGCGACAAATCCGTGACAATCAACGAAATGAACCTGCGACTCTCGATACGCTCCCTGTTGATACTCTCCCTCACAGTCGCTCCCGCACTTTCCGGCTGTGGTTCCGATGACGTCGATCCGACACCGGACGCGGGATTTGATGCGGGTGTTCAGCCGGACGCCGGCATTGAGCCGGACGCCGGCATTGAGCCCGAGCCGGACGCCGGCATTGAGCCCGAGCCGGACGCCGGCATTGAGCCCGAGCCGGACGCGGGCACCGAGCCCGACGCGGGCACTGAGCCCGACGCGGGCACCGAGCCGGACGCGGGCACTGAGCCCGACGCGGGCACCGAGCCGGACGCGGGCACTGAGCCCGACGCAGGCACCGACCCGGATGCAGGCACCGACCCGGATGCAGGCACCGACCTGGATGCAGGCACCGCCCCGGATGCAGGCACCGACCCGGATGCAGGCACTGACCCGGACGCCGGCACCGACCCCGACGCCGGCACCAACCCGGATCCGTTCACCGTTTGCGAAGGCGAGTGCCAGGAAACCGCGACCACGGTTCGACTGGGCGAGAACCAGCGTGTCTTGACCAGCGCCTACTTCGGATACGAAGAGACGGACAACCCGGAGGCACCGTGGGAGCTTTGGATCGAGCTCAACAACGGCGCGCCGGGTGAGTGCCCCTCCGAGGATTCACCACTCCCGCCGCAGCTGGTCAACGTTCACAAGGTGAGAATGCCGGTGGACGCAACGCCGCAGGTAGGCTCCATGTCGGGCGAGCCGACAGCGACGCTCGTCGACTTCGAGGGCGTGCTCACTACCGCGTACTTCCTGCACAGCACGAGCCTCACCTTCACACCTGTGGCGGCCTCGCTCTGCCCCACCTGCGTCCAGAGCGGGACCCCTCCCGAATCGCACTTCGTGGCCTTCGACTTGAATGGCCTCTACGAAGATGGCGCCATCACCGGCCACGGGTACGCCACCTACTGCCCCTCGCTCGACTCCTTCAAGGGCAGGAAGTAACCGCGGTCCAACTCACCTGACGGTGAGTCGGACCTGCCCAGGCCCCTGACACAGGGGCCTGGGCTCACCGAAGCGTTGCGCCGCCAGCCGACGGCGAGAGCACCGGTCCCCTTCCCTTGGAGGGAAGCCACCACGTCGGCCGCCGTTCGAGACGCTGAGGTGGACAGCCATCAGCCCCAGCGGTCTTGCTGGAGCTCCTGAAGGCGAGCCTTGATTTTCGCCTCCCGTTGGCCATCCGTCCTCGCCATGGACAGATGACGCATCGTGACCCGCTTCGCAGCCTTGTCGAGCTCGTCCGCCGACAGCTTCGGGTTGTCGCGAATGAACGCCTCCATCTCACCCATGATCTTCTTTTCGAGATTCGCGATGCCGGGTTTGTTGATTCCAATCACGTATCCGGACTGGATGAAGGACTCCATGAGGTTTGCCGACGTCGCCCTCCAATCCGGAGCTACGTCAGATGCCTTCGTCGCGGTCGTCGTGCTCGGTGCCGCGCTTTTTGCATTGGAGGCGGAGCCCATGCCCAGCAGACTTCGCATTGCATGAAAGACAGGCTGTCGGGTCGTGATAGCCATGGCGTACCCCAACGCATACGAGTTGGAGGCACTCTAGGGCAAACACTCCGCAGGCGGACTCGTGGAAACCCACACACCGCCTGACACTGTCTAATCCCAAACGCTGTTGCTGCTGGCCCCTGGAGATTCTAGCGACCGACGAATCGGGGACCAAGGAGTTCCCCGCCAGGCGCCAGCACGTACGCCCAATGCCTGTGCAGAATCGGGTAGGACTCCGGATTGTACGCGACAGTCACATATCCTCTGCCGGATTCGTCGGGACTGAAAGCGTTACCATGAGCGCTTGCGGCGTGTACTGACATATCGCCCCCTCCCTCCTCCACCGGCCAGAGGAGCCGTTTGGCGTCCTCTGAAACCCGGGAGAGCGCCGTTACTTCGGACACAGCGAGGAAGCCCGCCCCTTCACGCCGTGCTCACGAGCCTCGCGCACGCCTCGCGCTCATAGGGGAGCCCCGCCTTCCGGAAGTGCCCCCCGGCGTTGCCGAAGCGCGGGTCCCAGAGGTGCGAGGCGTCCACGAGCGCGGCGAGGAAGCGCCGCTGTGCGTCTGTCCTCACCACGCCATCTCCACTCGGAAAGGCGTGGACGAGGAGGGGCCCCCACTCGAAGTCCACCCAGGACTTCTTGGTGGTCCGCGCGACCGCCACGGCCGCGTCCACCACGAGGTCGAAGTCAGGGACGCGCTCCAAGAGTCGCTGGACGACCGTGAAGCGCGGCTGCATCGGAAGCTGCGGCGGCTTCACCGGGAACCAGTCGTTGATGTGCGCGGCATGCTGCTCCAGCGCGGTGCGTAGCTCGCGTGTCGCGACCTCGCTCCGCGCCAGGGACGGCGCCATCGCCGCGCAGAGGCGCACCGAGGGCTCCGCATCCGACAGGAAGTTCTCCAGGGACACGTTGAGTTCTCCCAGCGCCAGGAGCAGGGAGCAACGCTCCGCCACATCCCCCGTCCGCTTCGCCATCTCCGTCAGCCGTTCCGCCAGTGTGTCCGGTCGTACGTCCGACGCCGGTGACGCGGCGTGCCCGGTGGCGGCCATCGCCGCGTGCATCCGCACCCGGGCATCCGGATGGTCCAGGTTGGCCAGCAGCGAGCGGGTCAGGAGCGGCGCCACCCGGGCACACGCAAGAACGGACTGCGCATGGAGCGCGTTCGAGGCGTCCTCGTCCTCGTAGATGGCATCATCGTCGTCCGCGTCCAGGAGCGGCCCCAGGTCGAACCGGGCCATCGACTCCAGTTCCTCCATCGTCGCGCCGCTCCGCTCGAAGGCATCCACCACACGCGTCAGGAACAAGAGCAATTCCGCGCGAACGGGCTCCTCGCCCGCATCCAGCCTCGCGTCGTCAAGCAGCCCGAGGATGACGAGTGCAACTGGAGCCGTCGCGGGGAAGACGGTGCCCTGATGGATGATGGCCGACCACAGGTGCGCCATGGCTGCGTGGCGGGCCCGCGTGTCTTCGGCGAGCAGGGCACGAAGGTGTTCAGGCGTATCAGTGGCGCGGCCATAGGCGTGTACCAGCCGTGACCAGTCCGTCGCGTCGAGTGCGGGAATCCCGATGAGCATCGGCGCGATTATCCCCCACGAATGACAGCGCCTCAATGCATGCGCCCAGCGAGCGCCATGCCGCTCAAGGCGCGAACGCCTCCACGCGCCCGCTCACCCGCTGCCATACGCCGGCGATTTGATGCACGTCCTGGAAGTCCGCCCGCCTGCACGAGTGACGGAAGCGGGTGTGGCCAAGAGATTCCCGTTTGTCCATACGCCGCTGGCTCGACGAGGATGCGCGGCATGGATGACTTCTACGCGGACGTCCTCGACCACGTCGGACGTACCCCCCGAGAGTTCGGCTCCGTCCACCTGCACGTGGAGCCCGTGATTCGCAATCCACTCGGGCAGGCCACCGCCGTCGTGTGGCTCCAGGCCGCCTTCGAGCCCCTCGCCACCACCCCGTCGTCCGTGCTGGTGATGGGCAGGCAGAAGCAGGGCTCCGCGCACCGGACGCTGGGCCAGTTCCCGCTGCCACCTCTGACGGGAGGCCGCGTGGTGCGGTGGCGCCTTCCGCTCGAACTGCCCCCGGAGTTCGATGAAGTCCACTTCCAGGTGGAGTCGAGTCTTCACCCCAACGCCGGGCGCGTGCGGCCCGCGTGGAAGCTCTTCGACACCCTGGAGATTCCCAAGGAGAGTGACATGAAGGCGGTGTCAAGCGAGGTCTCCATGGGAATCGACCTCGGTGAATCACTGCTCAACACCGTGATGTCTGGGGGCCTGAGCGTCACCGCCTACATGAAGATAGGCCCCCAGGTTTCACCGGGCAGCCTGGCTGTGAAGCGCCACGCGGCGGCCACACTACCAACAGCCTTCATCGCAGCCGTGGTCGACGGTCCCCTGGAGCCACTGTCCGACCTGCAATGCGAGCTCGTCTGGGAGCCGGGGATGGCCCTCCCCGCCGCCAGCGCCGCGCCCAGTTGGAGCACGGAGTCCACGCCTGCCATGGCAGCGCATGTCTTGAAGACGCTGCGGACCTGCTACGCCTGCGGCTTCGAGGGCCCACGAGAGGAGTATGAGCGCGCCACGATGTGCCCCCGGTGTGACGCGACGTGGATGTAGGCACGCCAGGAGTACCCGCTGGCACTTGGATTATCGGGCCTCCCCTGTTGAGATAGAACGGGCGCATGCTCCACTCGCGTCGTTTCGTCCTGGCCCTCTTGTCCGTAGTCGCGGTCGCCACCGCCTGCAGTTCGCCGGATCCAATCCCGGACCGCCCCAACATCCTTCGCTTCGAAGCAAACCCGGCGACCATCGCTCCGGGCGAGTCCGCCGAGTTGTCCTGGGAGGTCACCGGCGCGCAGGAGCTCTCCATCGATTACGGCGTGGGTGAGGTGACCGGAACGTCGGTGCAGGTCCGCCCGACAGCAACGACGACGTACACGCTCACGGCAACCAACGAGAGCGGCAGCACCACCGCGAGCACCACGGTCGCGGTGAGCACGTCCAATGGGACGGATATCTCCGGAAGCCTCACGACGCGCACCCTGACGCGCGCGGGTTCGCCATATCACGTGACGGGTGACTTGACAGTTCCCGCGGGGAGCCGGCTCACCATCGAGCCCGGCGTCCACCTCATTTTCATGGGACACCACAAGCTCGCCGTGCATGGGCGAATCACCGCGCAGGGCACCGCGGCCAGCCCCATTGTCTTCACCGCCAACAATCCCGCCCGAGGCTGGGCTGGACTTCGCCTGGCGGCGACGTCGGACGCCGGGTCGGACTTCCTGGAACACTGCATCTTGGAGTACGGCAACAAGATCGACGGCGAGAACGGCGCGGGCGCGGAGGGCTCCTATTCCGAGAACGCCGGTGGCGCGCTTTGGATTGGCTCACGCGCGAACGTGAACCTGAACCACAACGAGTTCCGCTTCAACAAGGCGCCCGCGTTCGGCGGCGCGCTGATGTTGATTGCGCCGACCAGCTCGGGTGTCGCCACCGGGAACATCTTCCACGGCAACGAATGCACCGGTCCGCGGACCCAGTTCGGAGGCGTGGGCGGCGCGGTCAACACCGCGCACCTCCCGGCCAGCAACCAATGGACGTTCCGCGGCGGCGAGTTCCGTAACAACAGGGCACCGGAGGGCGGGGCACTCTACTTCTTCGACAGCAACGTGATCCTCGACGGGGTTTTGCTGTCTGGAAACAGCCCCCAGAACTGGGCGACGCCGGAGCCCCACCGGCTGACGCTCATCAACACGCCGAGGTAGTGGGAGGCCCCGGCGGCACGGTCCCCATTGGTCGAGGCAAACCTGGCCGGGTCCGCGGCTCAGCTCTCCGAGGACAGCCGGGAGATGGCCTCCACCACGGAGCCGGGCACGGAGGTTTCGCCGAAGAAGCGAGAGAGTTCGGCCTGCGCCTCGCGGGCCTGCGCCGCGGTGATGCGGCCCTCGCGCTGCAGCCTCCCGATGATGGCGCCTGCCCGGATGCGCAGCGTCTCGGGCTTCTGGGCGGGCAGCCAACGGCGTGGGGCGGGCAGCATGCCCGCGAGCATCGCCCCCTGTGCCACGGAGAGCGCCCGCGCCGAGGTACCGAAGTGCTCACGCGCCGCAGCCTCGATGCCATACACGCCCTCGCCCCACTCCACCACATTCACATACAGCGTGAGGATGTGCTGCTTGGACAGATGGGTCTCCAGTTGGCGGGCGAGCAGCAACTCCTTGCCCTTGCGCAGGAGGCTGCGGTCCGTGGAGAGGTAGAGGTTCTTGGCCAACTGCTGGGTGAGCGTGGACGCGCCGCGGCCCAGGCGCGCCTTCCGCACGGACTGCTCGAGGGCGTTCTCCACCTCGATCCAATCCACGCCCTCGTGCTTGTAGAAGCGCGCGTCCTCGGAGCTCAGCACGGCGTCCACCGCGTGCGGCGCCACCGCCTCCAGAGGCACCCAGGCCTGCCGCACACGGGGCTTCTTCCCCTCCGCCAGCGCCTCCTCGGCCCGCTGCGTGATGAGCGCGGTGGTGCGCGGGTTCTGCGTCTGAAGCACGCGGACGTCGGGCAGCCGCACGTACTCCACGCTGAGCCAGACGACGAACAGCAGCCACGCGCCAAACATCCAGCGGCCCCAGCCCGGGCTGGAATCCTTCCTCACGGCGCGCCGGGCGCTGGCAGGGAGCTGCTTCGTCTTCTGCGTCCGGGGGGAGGAGGCACGGACGGAGGGCGGACGGGAGGCCATCGGTATGCACACATCTGCCCCGGTCCACGCTCCCTGTCCAGAAGACGGCCAGGAAGGCACGCAGCGGCCTGTCTTGAGTAGGATGCCAGGCTCAATGCCATCTCTTCGTACCGCGCTCGGCGCGGGAGTCCTCGTTATAGGCCTGGGCGCCGGACTTGCCGTGACCGCTTCACGGGCAACGCGAAGCGCCGAAGTCGAAGCGCGCATCGCGGCGCGCCAGGAGCCCGTCCTGACACCCGCCCCCGGCCCCGCGCCGCAAGGGCTCCCCATCGTGACGCCTGCCGGGCGCGAGGGGGGCAAAGTCCCCCAAGGGCATGTGGACGGGGTGGCACTGCGCTCGCTCCTGCTCCGACGCCAGTTCGAGGAGCTGACGCTGGCGGTCGAGCAGCTCCAGTGGGGCATGGAGTCGAACCCCCAGGACGAGCATTGGATGACGGACGGCATCCTGGCGCTCGGCAACGGCTCCTCCGAATCGACGGAGCTCCTCGACGCCTGGGTGGAAGCGTCACCGCGCTCCTTCGCGCCCTACCTCGCGAGGGGGACCCACTGGGTGTCGGTGGGATACCTGCGCCGCGGGGGGAAGACCGTGGGCGCAACGGCGAAGGAGGAATTCGCCGGGATGCATGAAGCCTTCGAACGCGCGGTGCCCGATCTCGTCCGAGCGTGGTCACTCCAGCCGAAGGCGGTCGCGGCGGCGCGGCCGCTCATCTACGTGGCGAACGCGCTGGGCGACGATGAGGCTCGCGAGCGCGCCTACACCCGCGCCATGGAGCAGTGCCCCACGTGTGCGGACGTCCGGGCCGTCTATCTCCACGGACTCGCCCCACGCTGGGGTGGCACCTACGAGAAGATGGACGCCTTCGCCGAGGCGCAGAGCCTTGCTCACCCCAAGGTGGGCTTCCTGCGCGGCTTCGCCGATTTTGACCGCGCACACGACATGGCGGTCCAGGGCAAGCACGACCAGGGACTGGTCCTGCTCGCCCAGGCACTGTCAGCTGGCGACTACTGGGAGTTCAGGCTGGCTCGGGCGAAGCAACTGCGCCGCACCAAGGCCCTGGACGCCGCGCTGGAGGAGGCGAACCGGGCCGTGGCCCTGCGGCCCGCTCGTGCGTCCGTCTATTTCGAACGGGCTCGGATCTTCTCCAACAGCCGGAAGTGGGAACCCGCGGGCAAGGACCTCCTGCACGCCTTGCGGTTGGACGCGACGGACTCGGACGGACGGGCCCTGCGGGACCACGTGGTGAAGGGGGTCATCTACGACGCCTGGGAGGCGCACAAGGCCGGACGCCGCGAGGAAGCGTTGAGCCTGCTGGAACTGGCTGGGGAGCTCGCTCCAGGCAACCCCGAGGTGGCGCGGCGGCGTGCATGGGTCGTCCAATCTCCACAGCAGGCGGAGGCACTGGCCGAGGAGGAGCAAGGCGAGGGGGCGGAGGACTTCCGCACCGTGCAGCAACGGGACTACGCCCTGGCGCGCGAGCGGCGCTTCAAGGAAATCCTCCCGCTCTGGGAGGCCTTCATCGAACGCAATCCCGACCACGGGCTGGCCTACATGGAGCGCAGCGGGACGCACTACCACCTGCGGGACCTCGAGTCCGCGCTGTCCGACCTGAAGAAGGCGTGTGACCTGGGCGTCAACGAAGGCTGTGCCCGGGCGCGCCAGGTCGAGCGCGCCAAGGCCGCGGCCCGCTGAGGCGCAACCTCTCAGCCCCACTGCGCCAGCGACGCCGTGGGACGCTCAGAGTTCGTTGACGATGAGCAGGCCGCGCACGGAGTCGGCGGCGTACACGTACCCGTCGCCGGGCACTCGGATGCCGAAGGTGCCCTCGAAGAGGTTGTCCGTGCGGCCGGGGTCGCCCTCACGAAAGGTGTTGTAGTGCGCCACCTGGCGCGGCTTCGTGGGGTTGGACACATCCAGCACGCGCACGCCCTCGTGGTACCAGGCGACGTAGAGCAGGTGGCCCTTCAGAATCAGGTTGTGGATGGACGTGACGGGGCTGAGGCGGAACTCCCCCATCTTGACGATGTTCGCCGGGTCGGTGACGTCCAGCACGCGCAGGTGGCTGCCATTGAATTCAGTGCCCTCGAAGGCGATGGTGCGCCCGGCGAAGGTCCCCACGGCGCTGTGGTGCGCATAGGCGTTGAAGCCGTGCACGTACTGGCCCAGGTGCCGCACGTTGCCGAGGTCGGTGACATCCATGATGGAGTAACCACCGAAGCCATTGCTGACGTAGAGCCGGCCCTCGTACGCGAAGGCATCGTGCGCGCCCCCCGACGAGAACTCGGACGGCACGGTGATGAGCTGGAGCAGGACAGGCGCCAGCGGCGAGGTGACGTCGTGCACATAGGTCACCTCGCCGGGTGACATCGCATAGAGCCGGTTTCCGTCCACCAGCACGGTGTGCGCCCCCTGGCCCGCGGGCAGGTGGCGCACGTACTCTGGCTGCGCGGGGTTGGAGATGTCATACACGACGACGCCCGCGCGGTTGCCGGCGATGTAGAGGGCATCCTCCTTGGCCCACACGCCATTCCAGCTCGAGTCCCCCGGCAGACTGATGGAGGCCTTGAAGATGGGGCGCGCCCTGTCACTCACGTCGAAGACGGTGAGCCCGCCGTTGCCGGTGCCGCCGAGGTCGTCGATGGAGACGACGTAGGCGTGGTTCTTCGTGACATAGACGTCCACGGCATCCCCCAGTGCGACGGGGGACTCGGAGATGAGGCGCAGCCCGCCCGAGGACTCGCCCTCCCCTCGCTGCGAGGGCATGCGCCACGCTTCGAAGGTGCCGGCCCGGCTGAACCTTCCGTTGGTGCAACGGGCGTAGCAGCCCGTGATGATGCCGGGTGAGGGCACCTGGCAGCCGGCGAGCGCGGTGACAGTGACGGCCCCATTGAAGGGATTGGTGCGGCTGCCAACGACGAAGAAGCTCCCGCCGTCCGTGTTCCGCGTCAGCAACGGCTGGCCGTTGAGCGTGTCCGTCCCTCCGTCGGAGAAGAGCTGGTAGGTGGTGAAGTCGGGGGCAATCTGGGTCCCTCCGTCAGACAGCAGGCGCTCACCTCGCATGTCCGCCAGGTAGATGCCGTGCTGCGCCACCTGGGAGAGCGCCTCCGGTGAGCACTGCGAAACGTCGTAGCGCGACAGGTCATCACACCGGATGGTGGTGGGGTCTCCCTGCTGATTGAAGTCGCATGGCGAGTAGCGGCCCCGGTCAATCCAATCACCGCGTTCCTCCAGCACGGTGTAGCCGCCATCCCACGGCGTCTCCGCGCTCGCATCAGGAGCGCCGGAGTCCGGCGCCCCCGAGTCCTCGGGAAGCCAGGTGCCTGCATCTGGAGTGGGGCCGGATTCGTCGCAGGCGGAGAGCGTGGACAGCGACAGGACGCAGGAGGAGAGCAGCACCCAGGACGGACGCAACACAGACGGCATCGTGGACCTCGCGAGCAAAGGCCTCCCACGAACGTGGGGGCCATGACTCAAGCGGCCGGACGCCCTGATTCCCTTATTGAGGCGAGAGATGATTGCGGCGTGGAGGCAAGGTCCGCCCGCGAGCTCGGAATCCCGGCGAAAGCGCCCCGTGCGGTCCTGGCCTTGCATCACGTCCGGACCGGCGCGGCTCCAGCGTCCAGCAGCCACGCCCCGTCGGGTGAGGACAGGACGTGGGCGGCTCAGGTGTCGCCGCTGTAGGAGCCCACAAGCTGGATGTGGCTCTTGCCCGTCTCCGAGCAGGTCGCGTTGACGCTGACGCTCCAGGCCGGGACCTCGGAATGCCAGGTCACAGTGCCCGTCCAGTTCGAACAGGCCCGGGCGTTTTCCTCCGCGAACAGGGAGAGCGACACCCTGGAATTGGGCAGGCTGAAGACCTGCCCCGGCGTCGTCATGGGCCGGGTCAACCGGATGATCAACGTCGAGAAGACCGCGCCACAGGTGACGCTCTCATTGCCCGTGATTCCCATCTGCACGGTGAAGGAATCCGCCGAGAGGCAGCTCGAGGGCGCGTAGCAGTAGAAGTGATCAGGCGAAACGAAGCCGCCATATGTGTTCTCGTAACCCGCACCCGTGCTGGTGATGGGGCGGCTCATGGTCCACCGACACGTGGGCCTCTCAGTGCGGCAGCACGCGGCGTCGCCGGGGGCGCAGGCGCTCGTAAAGCACCCCATGGGATTCGTCGTCGTGCCCCCCGCACACTTCATGTTCAGCACGGCGTCGGTGCCCGAGCGTGTGCAGGCCCACAGCCTTGTTCCCTCGCAGAAGAACTCTCCGGGCGTGCAGATCTCCGGCGACTCCCCCACAGGGCCCATGGGGCCCGCCGGGCCGGTGTCGCCCCGGGGGCCTTGGGGGCCCTGCGCGCCCGTCGCGCCAGGCGGGCCCTGTTCGCCCGTGTCGCCCTTGGGCCCCTGCGAGCCCTGGGGCCCCATGACGCCGCGCGGGCCTTCCACGCCCATCGGGCCTCGTGGGCCCGTCAGGCCCTGCTCTCCGCGCGGCCCCACGGGGCCCTGCGGCCCTGGAGGTCCGCCCGCGGGGCCCTGCGGCCCTTGCGGTCCCGCCGGCCCCTGGGGGCCCACGGGCCCCTCAGAGGAACAAGCGGTGGTGAACAAACAGCACAGCAACAGCGGGAGGAGTGCGCGCCCGAAGGAGGTCTTGGTCATTGACGGGCGCGTGCCCTAGCAGCTCGCCCTCGCCCGGAGCAAGTCCGTCCGGAAGCGAGGGCGGAGCAACCCGCCCGTTACCAAGTGTAATAGCAGGCGTTGCTGCAGTTCGTGCCGTTGCAGAGCGCGAGGTCAGCGTAGTTGTGACAGGCGGGGACGGTCAGGTCCGACATGGTGTAACGAGTGATGATGTCTCCGCAGGCAAGCACGGCGTCCGCCGTGCCAGAATTGTCGGCCACCGACATGGCGTTGGAGACGTACGAGTCGCCGCTCGCGGGCAGGCCCTCGGTCCACCGGCCCATGGTGACGCGCTTTGCTGCGACGGCCGGAGCGATGTGCGCCCCGAGCTTGACGTTCCCCATCTGTCCAGGGTTGAGCTGCAAGCTGTCGGCCCCCGTGCCTCGGCTGAAGTTGAAGGTCACCGGCCCATTGCCTGCGCAGTTCAGCACGGCGAAGTGCATGGAGTGCCCTGGATGATTGAATGACAGGGCCCCGTTCCAGTGGGTGGCGCGCAGACGGACTCGCGTCGCGGTGCCACGAACCCTGTCGCAGGCGAGCAATTGAGGGGAGCACTGATAGCCGTCCTCACTGCCGAGTGGGAAGTCACAGTCCGGGGAATTGCAGTAGGAGTCGCTCGTGAAGGCCGTGTGGATGACCTCCTGGCTTGGGTCCCCGCAGGTGGGGTCCCCATAGACGGAGGCAGCCCAGGCGCGGTTCGAGGCCGAGCAGCTCCCGGTGAGCGAGCGAGGCTCATCGGGGAAGGTGGTCGGTAGGGCGGAGAGCTCTGCCTCGTTCTGCCGCCGGAGCTGCGCTCTTTCGCCCTCATCCATCGCGACGAGCGCGTGGTCCGCCAGGGCCGGGGGCAGCGCGTGCCCCTCGGGTGCCACGGCCAGGAACACCTCCGCCGCCGAGTGCGTCTGGAAGAAACGAGGGGCCACGAGTGGACGCTGCGGATACTGGGCGATGACGGCCACGTTGACCGCGCCCCCCTCTCCCTCAAGCCAGAGCACATGGCTGTCAGAAGTCCCGATACGGGCAATCTCGCGCGGTCCGGGCGACTCGATGGGCGCCGCCCATACGGGGAATGCCCCCAGGAGGGAGAGGGCACCAGTGCAGGCCAGCGCTCGGAATGAACGGGGCGACATCATAGCGGGAACTCCGTGAGGAAGGACGGCGCACATTCGCCGTCACTCCCCTGAACGGAGCCGAGCCCCGATTTCCCTCACCGAGAAACGAAGAACCCTGGCCGCGGTCCTGTCACTCCTCGAAGAGCGAGAGCTGCCCCAGCGAGCGCAACGCGCCCACCGCCTCTCGCGGAGTTGCCCGAACACGGACCTGCGACACCGGTGTCGTGCCCGTGAGGTCCACTTCCATGAAGGACTGCACACCGGCGCCATCGAGCAAGTTGGCCAGGGGCATCCACTGGGCGCCGTCGGCGCTTCCCTCCAGCACCAGCTCGCTCATGGTGCCCGTCACCCCGAAGTTGCGCAGCACGGCCTTGCGAGGCACCACGGGCCGCGAGAGCTGCACGGCGACTTCACGGACGCCCTCTTGGAAGAGCACAATCCCGCCGAGGTCGCCGTTGGTGACGCGGCAGGGCGTCTCGGCGTTCAGGTAGGTGCACGCCGCGCCACGGCTTGCCGGGACGAGGGCGCGGCGAGGCAGGACAACGTCATCGCTGGAATAGGTGAGGCCGACCGTCACGCCCCCCGCATTCACATCGCGCGTCGTGATGATGGAGGCCTTGAGCCCCTCCGCGTCCTCGAGGACGTAGTCGCTCAGGAGGACCGGCGAGGTGGCCTTGAGCACCTGCCAGGCTTCTCTGGCGCTCGACGGGTGGAGGTACAGCACGTGCTCATCGCTCCCGGCACCGTGGGTGGCGGACAGCGGCCGGAAGCCCACGCTCACCCCCTGCGCCTCCGCGGTGGCCTTCAGCGTGCCGGTCCACTCCTGGACGACGGGCAGCGCGACCTCCGACTGCTGGATGAGGAAGAAGGCCGAAACGCGCCTTCCCTGGGACTGCTCGGGCGAGCGGGCCACGAAGCAGCGCGCGATGCTCCCGTTGCGGGTGTCCGCCCCCAGCAGGTCGACCTCGAAGGTGCCATCGGCGCGAGTCTTCACCGACCTCCAGCTCGACGAGAAGGCAGCGAACGCGCACGCGGAGTTCTCACTGCGGTAGAGCTTCATCAGCGCGTCCGGGAGCGGCGCGCCCGCCTCGTCAACGAGTCGCCCACTCAGGACGATGTCCTGGTCCTCCGCCACCTTGCTCTCGGTACAGCCGCCCGACATCGCCAACACACCCAACGTCAACGTGCGCATCCATCGCATGGGAACCTCCTCCACCGGTGAGCATGGGTGTCACTGCAAAACCGGTGCAGAGGCCCGCCTCCTCTGAGGACGAGCGCCCGGGGCCAGTCCATTCCTGACAGTGGCGTCCTGGCGCGCCACCTACGCGGGTGCCACCGCCGCTTCGCAGCGCCTTCCAACCTCGCCCCCGTCGCAGGCAAGGGGTGTGCCCTGAGCCCTTGGCCTTGCGCGGTGCCACGCCTTCCATCTGGAAACTCGTCTCCGCGCCGGGACGACCCGGCCCAGAAGCCCGGCCAAGCGTTACACCGTGGAGCAGTTCATGAAGGCGACCTCCGTGCGTGGTGCGTCCTTCTCCGCGGATGAGCAGCGGGTGCTGTACTCGTCGAACGAGACCGGCGTCTTCAATGTCTTCTCCGTCCCGATGACGGGCGGAAAGCCCACGCAGCTCACCCGCTCCACCCAGGACGCCTCCATCGCCGTCGCCTACTTCCCCACCGACGACCGCGTCCTCTTCACGCGAGACTCGGGAGGCAACGAACTCGCCCACCTCTCCGTGCGCACGCTGGACGGCCAGGAGAAGGACCTCACGCCGGGCGACGAGCACCGCGCGTCCTTCTTCGGCTGGAGCCGGGACGGCGCCGCCTTCTACGTCCTCACCAACGAGCGCGACGCACGCTTCCAGGACCTCTACCGATACGACGCCAAGACATATGCCCGCACCCTGCTCTACGCGGGCGATGGCGAGCATGTGCCCGGCGCCCTCTCCCCGGACGAGAAGTGGCTGGCGCTGGAGAAGTCACGGACGCTGTCCGACAGCGACGTCCACCTCTACGAGTTCGCCACACAGCAGCGTCGGAACCTCACCGCGCACGAGGGCTCGGCCAGTTGGAAGGCGGCGACCTTCGACCCGGCGTCCTCCGCGCTGTACCTGCTCACCAACGAGGGCTCCGAGTTCATTCGCGTGGAGCGCCACGTGCTCGCCTCCGGGAAGCGCGAGTTGGTGGAGCAGTTGGAGTGGGACGTGCTCTCCACGGAGTTCTCGCGACGTGGCTTGTGGCGCATCACCCGCGTCAACGAGGATGGCCGCACCACGATTCGAGTCCACGACGTGAAGGCCGGCAGGCGCGTGTCCCTGCCAGGGATTCCAGAGGGAGCGATCTCCGGAGTGAGCCTGTCCCGCGGAGAGAAGCGCATGGCCTTCCACGTCGACGGAGACCGCTCGCCCGGCAACCTGTACGTCTACGACTTCGAGACGAAGAAGCTCACCCGGCTGACGGACACGCTGGGCCAGGCGCTGCCGCCCCACAAGGAGGCCCTGCGCGAGGCGCTCTACCAGGAACTGGGCAACCCCCAGACGCAGGAGGCGATGCTTCGAGAAATCTCCCCGCTGTTCCATGCGGAGAAGATACGCAGCCCCCTGCTCGTCATCCAGGGCGCCAACGACCCGCGCGTGCCCAAGGCCAAGACGGACGCGCTCGTCGAGGCCGTCCGGAAGAACGGCGTGCCCGTCGACTACCTCGTCCTCCCCAACGACGGCCATGGCTTCAGCAGCACGAAGAGCGAAGCGGAGACCTCCGTCAGGATCCTCTCCTTCCTGGACCAGCACCTCCGACAGCGCCCCTGAAGCCGCGAGCACGGCTTCGCACTTGTGCAACTGCATGCACAGCGGCTGACACGGCCTTCTGTCATTTCGTGGGGTTTCGCGTTGGCATGCCCCTTGATGGATATGGGCACATGAATCTCAGCGCCCGTCGCGTCCGTGCTCTTGCTGGCCTCGTGTCCGCGCCGATGCTCGCGCACGCCCAGGCAGTCCCCCCTGTCGCCCCCCATTCCGCGCCTCCCGCCGTCCATGGGGGAACCCAGCGGTTGAGCAGCGCGGCGGCCCTGGGCGTGCATTCGCTCTCGGTGGACTCCGTCTCCCCTGCGTCGATGGCCTTCATCGTGGACATCGAGCAGCCCCTGTCACCGTTCATCTCGGTGTTCGCAGGCGGGCACGTGGGCGTGAACCTGAAGGCGACGGGCCTCCAGGCTGGCGGCCGCATCTACCTGACTGGGAAACCCTTCCAGGGCCCCTTCCTGTCCGTCCAGGGCGATGGGACCTTCTTCGACTCGGATGAGGATGTATCGAAGCTCCGCGCCTCCGTCAGCGGACTGGTCGGGTATTCACAGCAGTTGGGCAAGCAGTGGCACATCGCCCTGGCGGGCGGCGCTGGGTTCAGCCACCTCCGACAAGAGACCGAGCTGCCCCGCTCCGCGACCTGCACCCTGTTCTCCTGGTGTCTGCTTTCGCAGCCCGAGCGCACCGTCGAGACAACGCAGACGCTGCACCCTGTCGTGAGGCTCACGGCGGTACACCGGTTCTAGTTCGTCCCCAGCGACAAACAGGCGTCCGACAAGGCCCTGCGCGACTTCGGTGGCTGGAAGTACACGCTGGCCCCGTCACGCAAGCACCTGGGGAGCGCGGCGGGGCTGGAGAAGCTGAAACAGGGGCACGGCGCCCCTCCCACACCGACCCGCTTCCCCTACCGCGCCGTGGACCCCGAGGAGCAGTCCGGCGGACTGCCCGCTGATGCGATTCCGCGGTAGGTTGACACCATGGTGCCTCTGACCGACCGGGCTTCGCTGCCTCAGGAAGCGCGCTCCGCCCTGGAACAGGAGGTGGCGTCCCTCACGCTGCTCCAGGACGTCGTGCGCTGGGGCTTCGCGAGTTCGCCGCCGCGCGATGTCACGGAGGTCATCGTCCAGGACGAGTTCACCCACGACGTGGTGATGCCGTGGATGGGAGACAGGTACCTCGTCTTTGACACGACCTGACTGGGCGGAGTCACTTCGGTCTCCGTGTGGGACCACCGCCCCAGCGCAGATGAACTCCTCGATGCCCGGCTTGCATCCGGATGGACGCCGACGCCCACGAGCACCGTCGACGGCGACATCATCATGGGACATGCCGCGTGCAGAGTGCCGCCTCAACGGCCCTGACAGCCGGCCGCCTCGGCTGCGCGCCAATCATGGCGCCTTGTGCCCCCCAAGGGGAGAAGGCGCGCTCACGGCGGGCGGCAACGTGGCCGGCAAGGCTCCCGCGGTGGCACTGCCGAACATGCGCCGGATGTGGTCGCCGTAGAGGGTGATCGTCAGCACGCCAATCAAGACGAGGAATGAAAACGCGGCCACCACGGTCGCCGCCGTCCCCAGGAGCGTGACCGCCTCCTCTCGCTGCTGGCTCCAGATGCGACGGCAATCCCCCGTGACGACGGTCCCATCCGGTCGGCGGTAGAGCCGGACACAGACGCGTCCACCGGGCTGGAGCAGGGACTCCACCTCCAGCGTGGTCATCTCACTCAGGTTGTGGACGGAGAGCCTGCAGGCACCACAGTGCCGGACACGTGCATCCCCTTTCATGTCCTCCCAGCGCATCTCGCAGGGCGTCGCGATGGTGAGGCGTTCCGTCAGGGCGCGTGTGTCCATGACAAAGGACATTATGGGACACGCACGAATACAGACATCGGCCATCCGTCCGTAGGATGAATGACCGATGCCTGGGGTGACACGGAGCCGGGGGCGGCGGGCTCTCCGGTTACTGGCCGTCGAGCCTGCCGTCCAGGTTCCGGTCGAGCGCGATGCGCGTACCGGAGCCAGGAGGGACCGCGGTGAAGGTCACCTCCTGCCCCGCGGTGTTCGCCAGCGCTCGGAGCGCCGCCGTGGAGATGTTCGCGCTGCCGTCATCGGGCTTCCAGGTCCCAGGCCCCCGTTCGTACAGGAACCCCTTCACCCGGCTGCCCACGGCCACCTTCGCAACCACGTCGGCCTCGTAGGTCGCGCCGCCGAGCACCTGCGACGCGAACTGCGCTCGGGCTCGCGCAATCAGCAGGTCGATGCGCGCCCCCACGTTGGCGGCATTCGATGCCGTGAGCGTCACCTGCTGGCCGACAATCGGCGCCAGGTCGGTATCCGCCGCTAGCATGAAGTCCTCCATCTGGCGCCGCTCGGTGTCGCTCCGGAAGCCCACGAGGGGCCCACCGATGCTGGTGTTGGAGAACACGATGGCGCTGAAGAAGCGGAACAGGGTGTCCACCGCGCCGTCATGCGTGAAGCCGAAGCCGCGAACCTGGTCACCCAACTGCCCCGTCTCCGGATGCAGGAAGAAGCTGCTGTCCGGGAAGCCGAACATACCAACCTTCGTGTACATGTTCCGCACGTGGGGAATCTTCATGATCTGACTGATGCCCTCGAAGCTGGAACGGGTATCCGTGCCAAAGAAGCCCCGCGCACCGTCAATCGTGTGACAGCCATTGCAATTGAACCCGTTGTCATCGCCAATCGCGATGCCGTCCACCCGGCGGCTTCCGAAGTAGAAATCGCTCGCCGCCTTCTGCGAAGCCGTGAGTGCGTTGTCCAACCTGCGAATGGGGTTGGGCGGCAACTGCACCTGGAGCTGGAAGGTCGTGAACTTGTCCATCTCCGCCTCGGTCGGCATCGACGCGCGGCCCAGCAGGTCCGGGAAGGCGACGATGAAGTTCTTGAAGGACATCTCCTCCCCGCCGGCATCGACACCGAAGAAGCCATTTGAACGGTCACCCCGCCAGTGCATGGCGCCCTGGTTCGTCATGCCACGCAGGGTCTGCGTCGTCATGGGCCCCTTCATCGGGTGGAACTCGTTCTGCTTCCCCGTTCCGTTGATGGGTGAGCTCGGGTGGCCGGTGAAGGAACGGAAGACGCCAATCTCGAGGTCGCTCGCGAGGCGCATGTTGATGGGATTGGCCGTCACCGTCGCATCCGGGTTGCCCAGGTCCCAGGCGAGCTCGTCCTTGTCACCGAAGATGTGGCAACTGGCGCACGACGACTCACCATTGGCCGATGAGAAGTTGGCGTCGTAGAGGAACGGGCGGCCCTGGACGACGGAGGCGGGCTCCGGATTGTAGAGCGACACCGAGGACAGCTGCGCCTTGGTGGCCAGGTCGATGACCTTCACCGCGTTGTCGAAGCGGGTCATCACGTAGAGGCGGTTGCGCGCCTCGTCCAGCACCAGACCGCTGGGGCCGCCGCCACTCACCGGGATGTGGTTGGCGCTCGCGGTGCGCGGGTCGAACGCATTGCTCTCCAGCGACGCCGTGTCGTAGACGCCAATTTTGCTGGAGCTGAACGCGGCCACGTACAGCTTCGTGCCATCCTGGGAGACGACCATCTCCGTCGGCGTGGAGAGGCTGTGGTTCTTCACCGAGGGGTCGAAGCCGGGCTTCCCCGCCAGCTTCGAGTAGTCGATGTGCTTGTTGAGGTGCCGCGGGTAGGCCGTGCCCCCGGAGATGACGGTGATGCGCATCTGCGCGAGGTTGCCCTGCACCGTGCTGCCGCCGTATTCACCGGCGCCCTCGAAGCGGGTCAGGTTGTTGGCCTCGCTGTTGGACGCATACACCACGCCCGACTTCGGGTTGGTGACCAGGTTGAAGATGGTGGTACCCACGCCCGAAAAGGAAGCCGTCTCCTGGAGGGTGTCCGCGTCGATGGCGAAGACGTCCTTGTCCGGCAGACGCAGGCGCACGCCGTTGTTGAAGTTGCGGCCCAGCGCGTCCTGCCACTGCCCGGCGGCGCCGTTCCACTTCACGATGAGGGCGGTCTCCGGCGCCTTCGCGCCCTCGAAGTTCGTCGCGGGCCCAGGCAAGCCGCCTGGCATGAGGTTGTTGCCGAATGGCGGGGTGTCGGGGAAGACGAGGCACATGTCGCGCTCCTTGAACCCGTCGCACACGCTCCCCAGGCTGACGGAGGTCGTCTGATTGCCGGACTGGGCAATGGCCGCATAGACAGTCTTCTTGTCCGGGCTGGTGGCGAGCCCGCGCGGCGTGTCGCCGAAGAGCGTCACGATGCGCAGGGGCGTGCCGCCCAGCGTCGCGCCCAGGGACGCCGGATTGAAGACCCAGACGTCCGCGCGCCCCACGCCAGGCGTGGTCAGCTTCGGGTCCCCCGCCCCCGAAACGGCGGCGATGGACGGGTCGGTGCGGTGCTGGCCCCGGTGCGCGGTGGTGATGAAGGCGTGGCCGTTGGTGCCGGCGAAGACGATGTCGCGCGGCTCATCGCCCACGAGCAGGGTGCGCACCACCCGCGGCGTGCCCACCAGACTCACCACGCTGACGCTGTCCGACAGGTGGTTGACGACCCAGACTTCCGTGTTGCTGCGCGCGGCGACAGCGACGGGCTCCAGGCCCACGGGCACCGCCCCGATGAGCGAGAGCCCCGCGCTGCTGATGGAAAAGACCTCCAGGCGGTTGTCCGGCGTGTTGACGGCGAACAACCGCGTCCCGTCCGGGGAGAGCGCCAGGGGACGCACGTGCGCGCTGTCGAACGTGATGAACGAGGGCACCTGGGCCGCCGCGGTGAATGCGGCCAACAAGGACACCACGGCGCACAACGAAACGGCGCGGGCGCGCCACCAGTTCCAGCGCACGCCCACTTGCTGAGTACCCACCATAGGGACCACCTCGCGAGACGGGGAAGCATTGCCGTCCAGGGATTAGCAGTGGACTTCGCGACAACGCCCCCACCGAAGGGAGGGGGACCGGCCCCTCCCCGCCCCCAAAGGCAGCCACCAACACGGCGCGTCAGGCTTTCCTCGCGAGCACCCGGCGCCGCAAAGCCGCGAAACCGCGTGTGCAACACATTGCAGTGTCCATTTCATGACACTCATTGTGGGGTTGCCTTCGCGCCCCCCAGCCCGGCTCACCCGTTTTCCGTGGTTTAGTGACTGACGCAACCGGCCATAGAGGGACGTGCTCATGCCGAGCCTTCGAAGCGCTCTGGATCTGCTACCCACGAAGCTCTCCCCTCCCCGGGCGGCGTCCGTGCTGGTGCCGTGTGGCGCCGCACTGCGGAGAATCGACCATGGGGTGAGCGGGAAGCTGGTGCTGGTGACGGCCCCGCTCGGCTCCGGCAAGACGACGCTGCTGACGCAGTGGTACCGGGAAGCACGCGTGCCGCACCTGCTTGCCTGGCTGTCGCTGGACGAGCAGGACAACGCTCCCGAGCGGTTCTTCGCATACCTGGTCGGGGCGATTCGCCGGGCCGCTCCAGACTTCGACGCGTACAGCACGAGCCAACCCGAGCACGCGACGGCCGTCATCCTGCAAAGCCTGTGGAGCCTGGGCCGCGAGCTCGTCGTGGTGCTGGACGACTTCCATGTCCTGCGCGAGCGCCCACTGGTGCGGGCCTTCTCGTACCTGCTGGACCACTCGCCACCGCACGTGCATTGGGTCGTGTCGTCGCGCAACATCCCCGAGCTGGACCTGGCCAAGCTGAAGCTCGCCGAGCAACTGGTGACGCTCGACGGCCGAGACCTGAACCTGGACGGCGAGGCCATCCGCGAGCTGGGCCTGCGCCTGTGCGGCGCGGTGCTCACGCCGGAGGACATCGACTCCCTCCGCACGCGGACGGAGGGCTGGGTCGCTGGCGTCAAGCTGGCGCTGCTGTCGGCGGGTGAGCACGCGAGCGTGAGCGATGCGCTGAGGAAGGCCATGGGCTCCAATCACGACGTGGCCCGGTACCTGGCGGACGCGGTGCTGCGCGAGCAGCCGGAGGAGGTCCGCGAGTTCCTGGTGCTGAGTTCCGTGGTGGAGCAACTCCACGGCGCGCTCTGCAACGCGCTGCTCGGAACCACCCGAGGACACGCGCTGCTGGGGCAGCTCGAGCGGTCGCAGTTGTTCATCCAGGCGCTCGACACCGAGCGGCAGTGGTACCGGTACCATCCACTGTTCCTCGATGTGCTGCGCGCCCAGCTCGCCTGTGACTACGCGGACCGCGTCCCTCGGCTGCACCGTGCGGCGAGCGCGTGGTTCGCGGAGAACCAGATGCCGGACGAGGCGTTGACCCATGCGTTCGCCTCGGGAGACAGGGATTGGTGTCTCGCGCTCACCGCGCGCTGCATGGAGGCGTGGATGCGCGAGGGCGAGCTCGCCTCCGTCCTCCACTGGACCGCGAAGCTGACGGCTCAGGAGGTCATCCGGTCGCCCGCCATCTGCGTGGGACACATCGCCTGCCTCATCCTGTCCCGTCGCTTCGCGCATGCGACCGCGGCGCTGAGGGATGCCCAGCATCACCTCGACACGGCCGATGAGGTGTCCGTGCACGAACGCGAGCGGCTGACGAAGCGGCTCGCACACCTCACGCTGCTTCATGCCGTGCTGTCCGATTCGGCTCCGGACACCGGCATGGACCTGGACGCGTCTCCGGGCTCCGAGGAGTCGGACGTCTTCATGGCGGGCGCCGTGCTGGCGGCGAAGGCCTACCGGGCGCTCCGGCTGAACCGCTTCGACGCGATGCGCCGGCTCGCGCTGAGCGCCCGGGAGACGTTGCAGGGGCACAACAACCCGTTCCTGGTCGGCTACACGGACGTCCTCGTCGCGCTGGCGGACCGGGCGCAGGGGAACATGAAGGACGCCGCGGCGCGTTGCGAGGGAGCCTTCGAGCGCGCGAGTCGTGGACCGCGCAACCCCGTCTGGGCGAATGCGGCCACGGCACTGGCCAACGCTCGCTACGAGCAGAACCGGCTCGACGAAGCCGAGGCGCTCTGCGTCGAGGTGCTTCCACTGCTTCCACAGGCCTCCGTGTTCGAGACGTTCGCGCTCGCCTACCTCATGCTGGCCCGCATCAAGACGGTACGCGGGAAGTACGCGGAGGCGTACCGGCTCCTGGACTACCTCCACGGAGTGCTCGAGTGCGGCCACCAGACGCGCTTCCTGGCCCATGTCTGCGGGGAGAAGATTCGCCTCTACCTGGTGGAGCAGGCGCCCGCGCGAATGCGGGTGGTGGCCCAGGAGTTCGGCCTTGGCGAGCGCATGCGCCGGGGCGAGTGGAGCGAAAAGCGCTTCTACGACGAGACGTGGGAGCGGCTCGGGCTCGCGCAGGCGTGGGTGATGATGGTGCGCGGCCGTCACGACAAGGCGCACGCGATTCTGGAGGTGCTGCGGGCCAGCGCGCACGAGGTGGGCTATGTGTCACGCGAGACGGCGCTGCTGGCCACCATCGCGGTGTGCCACTGGCGCGCGGGTGACGCGATGGCCGCATTCGCAGCCTTGAACCGGGGCTTCGCGCTGGCGCAGCGCTTCGGCTTCGGGCGCAGCGTTTTCGACGAGACGCCGGGCCTGCAGGAGGTCGTCATCGCGGCCGCCCGGCAGCGGAAGCTGAGCTACGCGTTTCCGGACCGGTACGCCAGGCGGTACCAGGACCTGCTGTCCGCGGGAGCCCGCGTGCCTCGGGAGTTCGCGGCGCCCCCCTCCGCGCCCCTGGAGCCACTCACCGAGCGCGAGCTCCAGATGCTCAAGCTGCTCGCACAGGGGCTGAGCAATCAGGAGATCAGCGAGCGCTCCAACGTCGCGCTCTCCACGACCAAGTGGCACCTGCGGAACGTGTTCGCCAAGCTGGACGTCACCACGCGCACCGCCGCCATCGTCAAGGCTCAGGAGCGCTTGCAGCGGAACCTGTGAAGGCTGGGGCCGTCCGTGGAATGAACGCTCCTTCCACGCCGCGCCGCGCAAATTGACCGCCCGGGCCCCCGCTCCCGGACATGGACCGTTGTCCTCTGGCATGAGAGGCCCGGGAGCGGTTGAATCGGAACATCCGCGCCACCGCATCGTGTGGCAGGCGCGGCGGGGCTCCAGGCCCCAGGAGGAGCGTCCGTGCCCGCAGCGACCATCCCCACCATCGAGACCGAGCGCCTCGTCATGAAGGGTCACAGCCTCGAGGACTACGAGGAGTGCCTCGCGCTGTGGAGCGACCCCACGGTGGTCCGCTACATCAGCGGCAAGCCGTCCACACGCGAAGAGATGTGGTCCCGGCTCCTGCGTTACGTGGGCCATTGGAACCTGCTGGGCTTTGGGTTCTGGGTGGTGCGTGAGAAGGCAACGGGCCGCCTCGTGGGCGAAGTGGGCCTGGGCGACTTCCACCGCGACATGGAACCGTCCCCGGGCGCCGGCCCCGAGGCCGGCTGGATCCTGGCCCCCGGCTTCCACGGCAAGGGTTACGCCACAGAGGCGGTACGCGCGGCGCTGGCCTGGGCGGATGCCCAGCTCAGCCCCGAGCGCGTGGTGTGCATCATCGCGCCCGAGAATGCAGCGTCCATCCGAGTCGCCGACAAGTGCGGCTTCCGGCAGACGGGACAGGGGCACTACAAGGGAGAGCCCTCGCTCATGTTCGAGCGACTGGCACCGGTGAAGGCTGGGACATGACCATGGCCACGGCGAAGCGACCCACGCTCAAGCGCGCCGTCAACCCGATGCCCGCGAATGTCCGGGCGGCGTTGGTCCAGCGCGGGCTCATGGACGCGTACAAGGCGCGTCCGCCATACCAGCAGAACGACTATCTCGGGTGGATTGCGAGGGCCAAGCTCGAGCCGACGAGGCAGAAGCGGCTCGACCAGATGCTGGATGAACTGGCCGGCGGGACGAAGTACATGAACATGGCGTGGTCCGGCGGGCGGAAGTAACGCGGAGCCACATGGCGAGAGTACGCGCGAGATGCGAATGGCAGGTCGCTTGTTCGTAGCGCCCCCGACTGCACTTTGGCTCTTGCTGGGTTCCAGCAGGCGCTTGCCGAGCAGCGGAGCTGTCCTCTCACGGGTACTTCGATGCCGAAAATGGGCCGCCCTGGGACACCTGGGTGCAGTGGATTGAGCAGACTGACCTGAGCATGGCACAGCGCCAACCCCTGCCCCCACCCCAACACGCTGCTCATTCCCGATAGACTGCCGAGAATGAGAATCCTCTTCATCATTCTCACCGCGGCAATCACGCTCTACCTGTGGCCAACGACAGCGCAGGCGTGTGTTTGCGTCGCGGGCGGGGGCAACCTTCACCACGACCTCAAGGTGGCACGGGAGCGTGCGAGCGCCATCTATCGAGCTCGCGTCGTCCCGGCTCCCGTTGGCCCCTACTTGGGAACCGTGAATGTCGAGGTCCTGGAGGTCATCAAGGGCCCTGTCGTCACGGGCGAGAAGTTCATTCTCCCCCAGGGGGGCGGTGGCGATTGCCGTGTCCGGTACCAGGGCGACGCGATGTATCTCATCTACGCCGAACCCAATAACCCCAGGTTGATCTGGCACTGCTCCCGCACCCGGCCGATGCCCTCACTGGAGGATGCGGAGTGGGTCTGGCTCACCACGGGGAAGCTCCCTTCCATTCCGGCCGCGGTCCAGCGCGAGTCCGGGCCTGGCGAGCCGTGCGAAGAAAACAAGAAGTGCACGTCGAAGTGGGAGCCACCGGAAGCACTCGCCGCGGTCCAGTGCCACTGGCGAACCCCCGACCGGGCCCATTGCACCTTCACCGGCCCCCGCGTTCCCCTCCCAGAGAACGCGCAGACCTCCCCGCTGCTGGTCTGCCGGCCCGAAGCAGGGCACGCGTCCAGGTACACCTGCACCGTCCAGAAGGACCCGAACCCAACGCAGGCGGAATGAGCACCGGCGCCCTCCGGACGAAAGCGCCGAGCCTCCGGGCTCACGCCTTCGCGGGCGGCTTCGTCCCCGCGTCCTTGCCCTCATCCCGGCCATGCACGGCCGCGGGCGGACTGGTGGCTTCGACGGCGGAGAAGGTCTCCAGCACCTTGTACGTGTGACTGGAGCCACGAGGCACCAGCCAGGAGTCACCAGGGTTGAGCAGGATGACCTGTCCCTCGATGCGCAGCTCCGCGCGGCCCTTCAGGACGAAGCCCACCGTTTCGTAGTCCCTCGCGGTGGCGGGCGCCGCCTCTCCGGGCGGTTCGTCCTCCCACAGCCGCATCGACAGGCGGACGCCAGACGCCAGGTACTTCTGCCCCATTTCGCCCTTGGGAGAGTGCCGACTCTCCACCTTCTTCACGCTGGTGTCGCCCATGCCTTCGTCTCCGTTGGATGGCGGCGGATGTGCCGCGCGTCTGCCGGAAAAGGTAAGGAAGGCATCCAGGTGCCGACGGGCACTCGGCGCGGGCCGCCAGCCCGGCGCGCCAGGAGCCGGACATGCGAAGGCCCCGCCTCCCTGCTGGGAGGCCGGGCCTCGGGCTCACTCAGAAGTGGCCTGCGGGTGCGTCAGACGGCGCGGACGTTCTGCGCCTGCAGGCCCTTGGGGCCACGCGTGACCTCGAACTCCACCTGCTGCCCCTCCTGGAGGGTGCGGAAGCCATCCATGTTGATGGCAGTGTGGTGGCAGAACACGTCCTCACCGTTGTCCTGCGCGATGAAGCCGAACCCCTTGGCGTCGTTGAACCACTTCACGGTACCGATTGCCATGTGACCTTCTTCCTTCTGCTTCGAGGCCGCCGCCAAGGGCTGCCCGATCGACGTGTGCGGAGCGGACACCGCCCCGGCCCCCTAACGACAAACTTCCTGGCGGCGCCTGTCCACCGGGCAACCGCCTCCCGGGCAAGCAGCCGTCCGCCACCGGACACTCGACTTCCCCCCGCCCCTCCCGCCAGGGCGGCAAGCCGTCTTCTTCCCCTCATTCCCCCTCCCCTCTCCCGGGGCCGTCTTCACACTTCTTCACCGCGCGCGGGCGTGGCCTTCACACCCGCCCTCTACCTTCCCGCTCGTCACCACCAGCGCCGCCCCCAGGGGACGGCCTCATTGGGAGCGTGGAGCCATGTTCGGGTTTCTCTTCGGAACCGCCTGTCTCGCCGGGCTCATCTACACGGTCCGTGGCGGACGCCACGGGTATCGCCGCGGAGGCCGCTGGAGTTCGCGCGGACGCCTCCGCTGGCTCTTCGAGCGGCTGGATACATCGCCCGGCCAGGAGAAGGTCCTCCTCAAGGCCGCTGACGATGTCCTGGAGTCCTTCGCCAAGGCCCGTGATGAGGCAGGCCCCAGCCGCACCGCCCTGGGCGCCGCGCTGCGCGGTGAGCACTTCGACGGCGCCGCGCTGCGCGAGCTCTTCGCCCGTCACGATGTCGCCATCGACAATGTGCGCCGCACGGTGCAGGGGTCGCTCGCCCAGGTCCACGAGGCGCTGGACCCGCGCCAGCGCCGTGAGCTCGCGGACCTCCTCGAGCACGGCTTCGGCTCCGCCCACGGCTGGCGCGGCGGCCATTGCGGCTGGCATCGCCGCTGTGGCGGCCACGGCGGCTGGCGAGGCGGCGCATTCGGCCACGGCGGCCATCGCCACGAAGACGGCCATGGCCCTTGGGGTCGCGATGACGCGCGTGGGGTGTGAGCCTCGAACCAACGCCCCCTCTCGTCGTCCTTTAAAGGAGAGACTCCATGCGCCGCCGTCTGCTCATCGTCCTGCTCGCCCTGGGCACCGTTGGAGGCTATGCGTCCGGCTTCGCCAGCGTGGCCCGCCACCGCCATCACCTGCGCCACTGTCACCACGGCGCCTGGGAACACGGATGGAGCCCCCACGGCAGGTGGGAGCCTTCCGGCCAGCGAGGGGTGACTCCCCCGCCGGCGACTCGCGTGTCCATCCACGCGGCCTCCCCCTGAAGTAGAAGGCGGTTCATGTCCACGCGCGTCCTGCTCATCGACGACGACACCCGGATGTACGAATTGCTCGCGCAGTACCTCGGGCAGAACGGCCTCAGCGTCACCCACGCGGCGGATGGCGGGCGGGGGCTGGCGGCGCTGGAGGCCAGCGCCTTCGACGCGGTGCTGCTCGACGTGATGATGCCCGGCATGGACGGCCTGGAGGTCTGCAAGCGCATCCGCGCCAGGAGCCGCATCCCCGTCATCATGCTCACCGCGAAGGGCGACGAGACGGACCGCGTGGTGGGCCTGGAGCTGGGCGCGGACGACTACCTCCCCAAACCCTTCAGTCCCCGCGAACTGCTGGCGCGGCTGCGGGCCGTGCTCCGCCGCTCGCAACCCTCGGCGGTCGCGGACCGGCTGGAGTCGGGCGGCGTGTCCATCGACGTGGCCGGGCGCGAGGTACGCGTGGAGGAGCGCACCGTGGAGTTGACGGGCCTGGAGTTCGATTTGCTCGTCGCGCTGGTGCGCAGGGCCGGACGCGTCGTTCCGCGCGACGCCCTGCTGGGCGAGGCGGGCCGCAGTGACACGGTGGTGGGCGAGCGCACCGTCGACGTGCACATCTCCCACCTGCGACAGAAGCTCGGAGACGTGGGCACCCGCCTCATCAAGACAGTGCGCGGCGTGGGCTACGTGTTCGCCAAGGAGGGCCCGTGAAACGCGGCAGGCCCCAGGCCCACAAGCGCGGCTGGGACGCGTGGGGCGAGCCGCACGAATGCGGCCCCTGGGGACACCGGCATCCGCCGCACGGCTACTGGCATATGGGCCGCCTGGGCGGCTTCGTGCGCGCACGCCTGCACCGGCGCCTGTTCATGTGGTTCGGCCTGTCCATCCTCGCCACCGGCGCCGTGGTGGCCACCGTGATGAGTCTGGTGGGCGGAGGCACCTGGAGACAGGAAAGCGACCGCGTGCGCGCCTTCGTGGGCCACCGCTTCGAGGAGGTCTGGGACGAGCCCGCCCGGCGGGACGCGCTGGTGGCGTCCATCGAGAAGGACTTGCAGGTGGGCGTGGAGCTGCGGGACGCATCCGGCGCGATGCTGACGCAGACCCAGGTGCCGTGCCGGCGGCCCGAGTTCAACCTGCCCGTGATTCGCGATGGCGTCACCCTGGGCTCGGTGCGCGCCTGCTACGCCAGCTTCCGTCCGAAGAGCCCGCTGCGGATGGTGCTGCCGCTGGCGCTGTCGTGCATGGTGCTGTGGATGGCCGCGGGGAAGCTCGCGCGTCGGCTCGCACGGCCCATGGATGAGCTGGTGCGGGCCACGCGAGCGCTGGGCTCGGGTCGGCTGGACTCGCGCGCGGACGTCGCGCCCCATGTCACCGGGGAGTTCGCCGTGCTGGCGGATGCCTTCAACGACATGGCGGGGCGCATCGAGAAACAGGTGGCGGACCAGCGCGAGCTGCTCGCCGCCGTGTCCCACGAGCTGCGCACCCCGCTGGCCCGGCTGCGCGTGCTGACGGAGCTGCTCCGCGACGGAGGCGGCAACCCGAAGACACTGGACCAGGTGGACCGTGAGGTGGTGGAGCTGGATGCGCTGGTGGGGGAGCTGCTGGCCAGCTCCCGGCTGGACTTCGGCCAGCTCACCCCGCGTGTCCTCGATGGCCAGACGCTGGCCACGCAGGCACTGGAGCGCGCGGGGCTGGCGAACTCCCTGCTGGGCATGGAGGTTGAGCGCGCCGGGCTCGTGGGAGACGCGACGCTGCTGGGCCGCGCCCTGGCCAACCTCCTGGAGAATGCGCGCAAGCACGGCGCCGGCGCCGAGGCACTGCGCATCCAGGAGCGAGGCGAACACCTGGCCTTCTGCGTGGAAGACCGGGGCCCCGGGCTGCAGCCCGGCGAGGACGAGCGCATCTTCCGGCCCTTCTACCGCAGGGACCAAGGCACCGAAGCGCGCGAGGCGGGCTCCCTGGGCCTGGGTCTGGCGCTGGTCCAGCGCATCGCGCACGTCCACGGCGGAGAAGTCTTCGCGGAGAACCGCCCCGGCGGCGGCGCACGGGTGGGCTTCACCGTGCGGAAGAACGGCCCTCCGACGTCAGAGAGCCGCCCCGCCGCGTAGCGCGTTCGTCACTTCTGGGCGGACGCGTCCTCCGCGGAGAAGGAGAACGCGGCCTCGGCCGGCGCGTCATCCTTCACCGTGACTTCGGCCGTCTTCGTGCCGAGCGTCTCGTGCCAGGCCTCCACCGTGTACGTGCCCGCGGGCAGTCCTTCGAGTGCGAAGGCACCGTCCGCGCCCGTCGTCGCGAAGTACGGGTTCTCGTTGCTGACGACGAAGGCGGACATCCACGGGTGCACGTCACACTTGAGCTTCAGCACGTCCGCGTCCGCGGGCAGCGGGCGCTCCACCGGGGCGCCGGACGGAGGCTGCGCGACGTTGAACACAGGCTTCGTGCCCGCGACGCCTCGCACGTTGTGCAGCGTGCCGTCGCTGTTCTTGAACGCCACCTGTTGCCCCGCCATCGCGCCCTGCACGCGCGGGACGTAGGTGCACTTCGACTGGTCCACCACCACCGGCGTGGCAGGCGCGGGAGGCACGCCGGGCACCTTGCCCTTCACGCGCACCAGCACGTTCTGGAGGTTGCCGTCCTTCACCAGGACGGACGCATCCTTCGTCGCCATGCCCTCGCACGCCGGGTCATTGCTCGCGGGGATGTCCGCGGCCTCGGGCGGCATGCCAGTGAACTTCACCGTGCCCTTCACCACGCCCTTGCCCGCTGGAGCCACGGGCGCGGCGGCGGCACCTTCCGGCGCCTGGATGGGCGAGGCCGCGTGAGGCTCCTTCTTCGCGGCGGGAGCGGCAGCGGGCGGCGCGGCGGCCGGCTCCTCCTTCTTACAGGCGGAAAAGGTCAGCAGCCCCGCGGTCCCCAGCAGCGTCAAGCCGAGCGTGCGCAGCGTCATCGTGCAGTCTCCTCGGGAAGTCAGGTGATGCGTCTGCCCACCTCGTAGCGAAAGGGGCAGCGCATGTCCAACCCACCGGGACACCGCGAACGACTGCGGTCTACTCCCGGCGGCTGACGCTGAAGGCCGCCAGCCCGATGAACACCGCGGCGAACGCCACCAGCACCGGCACTTCCAACCCCGCCGAGGACGACGACGCGCCCAGCGCCACCGACGCCTCCGCGCCGTGCAGCGCCCGCCGCACGCCCTCCACGGAGTAGCGCATCGGGTTGAGCCGCATCACCCAGGCCAGCCAGGTGTCCGCGCCCTTGAGCGGGAACACGGCGCCGGACAACACCCACATGGGCAGCATGACGATGCTCATCACCGCGTGGTAGCCCGCACTGGAGCGCACCCACCACGCCAGCGACATGCCCATGCCCGTCAGCGCCAGCGCCGACAGCACCATGACGGACAGCAGCAGCGGCACGTTCAGCGTGGCCGCGCTCACCCCCGCCAGCGGCGCCAGCAACAGGAACAGCGACGCCTGCAGCAGCGCGATGGCGGACGAGCCCAGCGCCTTGCCCAGCACCACCGCCAGCCGCGAGCCTGGCCCGGCGAGCACCGCCTGGAGGAAGCCCTCCTTGCGGTCCTCGATGACGGTAATCGTCGCGAAGATGGCGCTGAACAGCAGCACCATGGTGACGACGCCCGGGAAGAAGAACTGCTGGTAGCCCAGGCCCTGCGCGCCCTCCACGCGGAAGGAGCCCGCGAAGCCGGAGCCGATGACGAACCAGAAGAGGACGGGCTGCGCGAGCGCCCCCACCACCCGGGAGGGCTGGCGGAAGAAGCGGACGATATCGCGCATCATCAGCACCCGCACCGTCGCCCACTGGAGCGCGAGCGTTCCGGGCGGCGACGACACGGCCGGAGCCCCGGTGTTCATCGGTTCGGGGGCGGCGGACAGCTCGGCGCTCATCGACGTCTCCTCGGCGCGGATTCAGCGGTGGGCACGTCCGCGCCCAGCGCGCGCCCCGTCAATTGGAGGAACACGTCCGCCAGCGTCGGCCGGCGCAGCGCCACGGAGGTCAGCCGCCCGGCGGGGAAGGCCTCCACCAACCGGGGCACCAGCGCGTGCCCCTGCGGCGCCTCCACCTGCACCCGCCCCTCCACCACCTTCGCGTCCAGCCCCAGCCGCTCGCGCAGCTCGGCCGCCAGCGCCTCCGGCTCGGGCGCCTCCACGGAGAGGATGTCCCCGCCCATGCGCGAGGCCAGCGCCTGCGGCGTGTCACACGCCACCAGCCTGCCGGCGTCCAACACCGCCAGCCGGTCGCAGACGTCGGCCTCGTCCGCGCGGTGCGTGGTGAGCAGCACCGTGAGGCCCTCGCTGTCGCGCAGGCGCTTCAGGTGCGCCCAGAAGGTACGGAAGGCCGCCTCGTCCAGGCCCTGCGTGGGCTCGTCCATGAGCAGGACGCGCGGCTGGTGCACCAGGGCCCGCGCCAGCTCCAGGCGCCGGCGCATGCCACCGGACCACGTGGACACCCGTTCGTCGCCACGGTCAGCCAAGCCGATGAGCGACAACATCGCCTCCACCCGCTCGCGGGCCCGCTCTCCGCCCAGGCCATACAGCCGGGCGCCGAGCATCAGGTTCTCCCGCGCGGTCAGCAGGTCATCCAGGCTGCTGCGCTGGAAGATGATGCCCATCTGCCGGCGCAGCGACGGGTCGCTCAGCGACAGCTCCCGGCCCTCGAAGCGAACGAGGCCCGCATCGGGGGACAGCAGCCCGGCCAGCACCTGGAACGTGGTGGACTTGCCCGCACCGTTGGGGCCCAGCAGGCCCAGAATCTCCCCCGGCCGCACCGACAGGGACAGGCCATCCACGGCTGTGCGCCCCTTGAAGCGACGCGTGAGCCCCTCCAACTGGAGCAGCGGTTGAGAGGTGGCAGTGGAAAGCAGGACTTCGGGCATGAGCGGGCGTCCCCCGTTCGCCCCGGACGCTATTCGCGAGGAACTCGGTCCAGCGCCAGCGCGGCGAACAGGCCGGTGAGGTAGATGAGTGAGAAGAAGAACGTCTGGCGGGCCCAGGTGTTTCCCAGCCGCCGGAAGAAGCCCCACGCCCCCAGCCCGAGGAAGCTCAGCCCCAGGAGCACCGCCGCGGCCAGGTACCACGCGCCGGCGATGTGGAGTTGGAAGGGCAGGAGCGTCATCGGAATCAGCGCCACCAGGTAGAGCACCACCTGCGCGCGGCTGGACTCGTCACCCCGCTCCAGGGGGACCGACGTGAGGCCCGCCGCCCGGTACTCCTCCTTGCGGAAGAGCGCGATGGCGATGAAGTGCGGCATCTGCCAGAGGAACATGATGGCGAAGAGCGAGAAGCCCCCCACGTCCATCTGGTTGGTCACCGCCGTCCAGCCCATCAGCGGAGGCAGTGCGCCGGGCACCCCACCCACCAGCATGGCCGCGGACGTGCGCGCCTTCAGCGGCGTGTAGGCCAGCACGTAGCTCAGCAGCGCCACCAGCCCCAGCGCGGCGGTGAGCACGTTGGCGCCCAGGGCCAGCGCCGGAAGCGACACGGCCGCCAGGGAGATGCCGAACCACAGCGCCACCGCCGGCTCCATGCGCCCGGAGGGCAGCGGCCGGTTGCGGGTGCGGTCCATGAACTGGTCGCTGTGCCGCTCCCAGTAGCAGTTGAGGGCATTGGCCGCGCCCACGGTTCCCGCCGTGGCCAGCAGCGTCACCAGCGCGTTGACGGCGCCCATGTGGCCGGGCGCCAGCCACATGCCCCCCGCCGCGGTGACGAGCACCAGGGAGGAGAGGCGCGGCTTGGTGAGGGAGATCAGGTCGGACGCGATTGTCGGCAAGGACTCGGCACGCGCGTTCACACAGACTCCAGAGGTAGGCACGACAGACACGCTGCCGGCGCGGTAACGGCCTTCCCCATACAGGCACCACCCGGGGGTGGGCAAGGACACGGCGCCCCCGGGAGACTCCGGCGGACGGACGCCCGGCTGGCCCACGTGAGACACCAGGGCGACACCGGACTCCCGCCACCCACCCAGGCGCGTCGGGGGAAGACAAACGACCCGGGCATAGCGTCAGGGCGCGGGGGCAGCAACCACGACAACGGGGCTGACCGCGCGTTCAACTGCCCGCGCGCATCAGCCCCGCTTGTCCGGCGCCTGGAAGGCCGCCGTGGTGTTTCAGCCGCCCGCCAGCGAACGGGCCGCGGACGCGTGCTCGCCGCTCGGGTCGCGCTTCAGGTACTCCTGGGCCAGCATCTTCGCCTTCGCGCCCTGCTTCGAGTCCTTCGAGAGCAGCGTGGCGTAGAAGTAGTAGGCCGGCGAGTACGCCTCGTCCGCGTTGAGGGCGCGCTGGTAGGTCTCGTCCGCCTTCGCCGTGTCGCCCTTGCTCTGGAACACGCGCCCCAGCTCGGTGAGCGCGATGGCCGCGCGGTCCGACTGCCCCAGGAACTCCTGGCTCGCCTTCTCCAGCTGCTCCTGCGCCAGGTCCCACTTGGACCGCTCGCGGTAGATGGCGCCCATGGCCAGCCGGGCCTCCGGGTTCTTGGCCTTCGGGTCCTTCACCGCGCGCTGGTACTGGGCCAGGGCCTCATCCAGCTTGCCCTGACGGCGGTACGCGTTGCCCAGCATCACCACCAGCTTCGGGCTGTCGCCCATCGTCTTCAGGGCCGTCTGCAGCGCGTCGGCGGCGTCCTTCTCGCCGCCCTGCTTGCCCATGAGCGACTTGGCCAGCTCGACGTAGAACTGGGCGCGCGAGGCGTCCATGCGGATGGCCTTGCGAATCTCCTCCGCCGCCGCGTCGTAGTTGCCCTCCGCCAGCAGGCGGCGCCCCTTGATGAGGTGCAGCTCCGGGTTCTGCTTGTCGAGCGAGAAGCCGGTCTCCTCGCTCTTGAGCATCTCCGAGCGGGCCTTGTCCTTGTCCTGAGGGACAGCGGTCGCCTCGGCCAGCTTCTGCTGCATGTCCGGCTTCAGGTCCACCATGGCCGTGGACACGCGGCTGATGAGCAGCGAGCGCGCCAGGTGCGCCGCGGCCAGCTGCCGCGGAGACGGCGGCGGGTCGGACTCCAGCAGCTTCTTGAGCATGGTGTGGGCCAGCTCGAAGTTGGGCGAGTCCTGCTCCAGCATCAGCAGGGAGCGTCCCAGCAGCGACTCCGGGTGGTCCTTCGCGTACCGGAGGGCGGAGTCGTAGTTCCGCCAGGCGGCGGCGTCCTGCCCCATGCGGCGGTACACCGCGCCCAGGCTCGCGTAGGTGCGAGGATCATCCGGAGACAGCACCTGCGCGCGGTCCAGGCTGTCGCGGCCGCGCTCCAGGTCGCCCGCGTTCATCTGGATGAGGCCCAGCGTGAGGTACAGCAGCGAGCTGGAGCGGCCCTGCGCGTCCAGGTCCTTCACCTTCTCCTCCAGCTGCCCCAGCGCGTCCTTGCCCTTGCCGCCGTAGGTATGGATGAGCGCCTCGGACGCGATGAGGTGCGAGCTGAGGTCGCCGCTCTTCTTGCCCACGGCCAGATGCTCCTCGGCCTGGCGGCGCGCATCGTCACCACCGCCGTGCTCACCCCAACGGATGGCCCAGGCGTAGGCGAGGTAGCCGTGCGCCACGGCGGAGTCGGAGTCCACCTCCAGCGCCTGGTCCGCCGCCTCGACGGCCTTCTTGTAGCTGTCGAAGGAGTCGCGCTTGAGCAGCTCGCTGGCCGCATCCAGGCTCTTCTTCAGCTCGCGGGACTTCGTGCGGGCGTTGGCCGAGTACCAGCCATAGCCGATGGCGAACAGCGGGATGGCGACCAGCAGGCCTAGCGTCACCATCTTGCTGCCCTTGCTGCCCGAGGAGGGGGGGCGGCGGGACACCGGCTCGTCGTCCTCGTCCTCATCCACCTCTTCCACGACGACCTGGGGCCGGCGCGGCTGAGGGGCGGGACGCGGCGCGGGAGCCTCCGCGCGCGCGGTGGGCGCGGGCTTCGCGCTCTGGGTGGCGGCGGGCTTCGCAGCGGGCGCTTCCGTCCCCGCCGTCGCCGCGACGCTGGAGAGCGCGGCGGCGGACTGCTGGGTGGCGGACGGACCCGGCGTCGCGGGCGCAACCGGAGCAGCTGGCGCGGCGACCGGAGCCGGCGCGGCGGGCCGCGGCGGCTCAATCTTGTGCTGCTGGAGCAGCGTGACGGTGTCCGGGTCGCCCGGGTCCGCGGTGTAGGCCTTGAGGAGGTTCGCCTTGCCGGGCTCCGCTTCGCCGGTCTTCAGCTGAAGCGCGCCGGCCATGCGCAGCGCGGCCTTGTCCTCAGGCTGCACCTGGAGGGCGCCGAGCGCCTCCTCCAGCGCCTTCTTGTCCTTGCCCTGCTCCGCATAGACGCGGGCAAGCAGGAGGCGGGGGTCCGCCGCATTCGGGTGGGCCTTCACCCCCTTCTTGCAGACGACCATCGCCTCCATGAAGCGGCCCATGCTCAGGTACGCTTCTGCGAGAGGCTTGTAGGCCGCCGACGAAGGGTCGGAAGCAAAGGCGTGTTCAAGCTTCGCGAGCTCGGCCGGGCTCAACGTCTTCGAAGAGGAGATAGACATTAACGGGGGGCAGCTAAACGGGCGGGAAGGATACGCCTGACAAGGGGGGTTTTTATGGCACCCGGTACGCAGCACGTCAATCGCCGGAATCCATGTTCGCAGCTTGCGCTTGACACGGTGAAGGGCCTCCGGTACTAGCCCATCCCACTTCGGCGGCCCCAAACCGCGGAGGCGCAGCAGGCAGTCCAGTTGTGGGGGTGTAGCTCAGTTGGGAGAGCGTCGCGTTCGCAATGCGAAGGTCGTCGGTTCGATCCCGTCCACCTCCACCATGCAACAAACGAAGGGCCTCACGGGAAACCGTGAGGCCCTTTGCATTTGGGGCATCCCGGTGAACTGCCGAATTGCAAAGCATCCGGGCTTTGTTATCCGGTGCCGATGACCGACCAGCCCGCCTCCCTGTCGTTCTTCGCCCGCTTCTGGCTCGCCTGGCTGTGCTTCTGGCGCTGCCTCGTGTCCCGCGAGTTCGCGCAGGCCGTGCTGCCCACGAGCAAGGCCTATGACGCCGGCCAGCTCGCCCAGCTTCCTTCGGGCGGCCCCGCCC
>NZ_JABFNS010000259.1 GCF_013116825.1 Myxococcus xanthus | reverse complement strand
CACCCGGCCCCCTCCGTCCGTTCGGAAGTCGTCGTCCGCGGCAAGAGCTCGTGAGGCTGGCAACCAAGCTGCTCCTGGAAACTTTCCAAGGGTCACAAGCGCCCGCTAGGATGTTCCGGTTTTCACAGCACTTTTTCCGGGACAAAGGGCTTCATGGAGCGTCGGGTCCTCATCGTCGAAAGCGAGCATGATTTTGCGCTCAGCATGGCCACCGTGCTCAAGGGCGCGGGCTACCAGACAGCCTTGGCTGAGACGGCGGCTGACGCGCAGCGTGAGCTGGAGAAGCGCCGGCCAGACCTGGTCGTCCTCCGCGCGGAGCTGAAGGATCAGTCCGGCTTCGTCCTCTGCGGCAACATCAAGAAGGGCAAGTGGGGTCAGAACCTCAAGGTCCTGCTGCTCTCCTCGGAGAGTGGCGTGGATGGTCTGGCGCAGCATCGTCAGACGCCGCAGGCGGCGGACGGCTACCTCGCCATCCCGTTCGAGATGGGCGAGCTGGCCGCCCTGAGCCACGGCATCGTGCCGCCGGGCACGGATGACACCGGCGCGTCGATGGATGCCGCGCTGAACGGGACGCGCGAAGCACCGCCACCCATGCCGCCGTCGCTCAAGGCCGCCGCGGGGGGCCCGCCGAAGCTGCCCAAGCGCGAGCGCCGCAGCGCGATGACGGAAGAGGACCGCGCGTTCCTGGACCGCACGTTCCAGTCCATCGCGGACCGCAAGGCGGAGCTGCTCGCCGAGTCCCGCCAGCTCAAGCGTCCGCCACCGCGGCGCGAGCTGATGGGCACGCCCGAGGGCAAGATTCAGATCCTCCGCGACGAGCTGAAGACGCGCGAGGCCCAGCTCGCCCGCCTCTCCGAAATCTGGAACGTGCGCGAGCGCGAGCTGCTCTCCGGCGAGGACCGCATCCACGAAAAGGACGTGGAGCTGCAGGGCCTGAAGATGCAGGTGGACGACCTGCTGCGCCGCTTCAACGAGGCCCAGCAGGCGACCATCCAGAAGGAGCGCGAGCACGGCGCCACCGTCGATGACCTGCTCCTCCAGAAGTTCTCCGCGGAGAAGGACCTCATCGAGGTCGTCGCCTCCAAGGAGAAGGACATCAACCTCCTGCGCCGGGAAGTCTCCCGCGCCGAGGAGGAGCTGAGCCGCCGCGCCGGCGAGCTGGAGCACGGCCGCAACGAGTACGACAAGCTGGAGAAGCACCTCGGCGTCGTCACGCTCGAGTTCGAGGTCAAGGAGCAGAAGCTCCAGGACACCGTCCTCGCGCATGAAGGCGAAATCGCGCGGCTGACGAAGCGCGGTGACGACTTCGAGGCCGAGCTGAACCGCACCATCAGCGAGCGCGACCAACGCTTCGCCGAACTGGACGGTGAAATCCAGGCCCTCCAGGAGCGGCTGCAGCAGACCGAGCAGGAGCGCGACACCACCGTGCGTGGCCTGGAGGCCCGCGCTTCCCGTGCCGAGGAGCACGGCGCCCAGGCTGACGCGGAAATCCACCGGCTCAACGCCGAGCGCGATGCGCTGGAGGCGAAGCTCAGCCAGCAGGTCGCGGACCTGGAGGCGGACCTCGCGCGAACCACGGGCGAGCGCGACCAGCTCCGGCTGGACAAGGACGCCCAGGAGGCCGAGCTCACCCAGCGCATCGAGGAGCGTGACGCGAAGCTCGGCACGCTCGAGCGCGAGCTGTCGGAGACCATCGCTCGGAACGAGCACACCGAGGCGGAGCTCAACGCCAACATCCAGCAGCAGCTGGAGCGCATCGGCGAGCTCGAGGGCGAAGTCGAGGCGGTCAAGACGCACCTGGAGGACCGCGAGAATGAGCTGACCGCGGAGCTCCAGGCGCTGGGACAGGCCAAGGACGAGCTGGAGACGGACCTCAACGACCGGCTCCAGGCCCTCTCCCAGGCGAAGGACGCGCTGGAGGCGGACC
Organism: Myxococcus xanthus; assembly: GCF_013116825.1. Classification (GTDB taxonomy): domain Bacteria; phylum Myxococcota; class Myxococcia; order Myxococcales; family Myxococcaceae; genus Myxococcus; species Myxococcus xanthus_B. The sequence continues at coordinate 2,364 of NZ_JABFNS010000259.1, read as the reverse complement.
TCTCCCGTCAGCTGGAGGAGCTGCGCTCCGCCAAGGCCGAGCTCGAAGCGGACCTCACCGGCCAGATTCAAGCGCTCACCTCGCAGCTCGAGGAGACGCAGCGGCAGCTCGATGACTCGCAGCGGGCCGGCGAACAGCTCTCCGCGCGCGTTGCCCAGTTGGAGGACACCGTCTCCCAGCGGGAGTCCACCATCGAATCCCTGCAAGGGGACGTGGCCGCGCGCGACCAGCGCATCTCCGAGCTGAGCGGAGACCTGGAGGCCACCAGCCAGACGCTGGCCCAGACGCAGCAGACGCTGGCGCAGACGGAGCAGCAGCTCGCCGACACGCAGAACACGCTCGCCAGCACCGAAGGCACGCTGGCGGAGACGCGCGGCGAGCTGGAGGCCACCTCCCAGACGCTGGTGGATACGCAGGCGCGCCTCTCCGACACCGAGGGCACGCTGGCGCAGACGCGCGGCGAGCTGGACGCCACCAGCCAGACGCTGGCCCAGACGCAGCAGACCCTCTCCGACACGGAGGGCGCGCTGGCCGAGACGCGCGGCGAGCTGGATGCCACCAGCCAGACGCTGGCGCAGACACAGCAGACGCTGGCGCAGACGGAGCAGCAGCTCGCCGACACGCAGAATGCGCTCGCCAGCACCGAAGGCACGCTGGCGGAGACGCGTGGCGAATTGGAGGCCACCTCCCAGACGCTCCAGCAGACGCATGCGGCGCTGGAGGACACGCGCGGCGCGCTCCAGGAGACCAGCGACACGCTGGCGCACACCACCCGAGAGCGCGACCAGCGCATCGCGGAGCTGGCGGACCTGGGCGCCGCGAAGGACGCGCTGGAGCAGGACCTCACCGGGCAGATTGGTCATCTCCGCAGCGAGCTGTCCGAGACGCAAGGCAACTACGAGGCCGAGCGGGCCGCCCATGAGAAGCTGGCCGCGGAGACGAGCGCGCACATCGGTGACCTCACCAGTGAGCGCGACGGACTCCGCTCCGAGCTGGAGGCCACCAGTCAGACGCTGGAGCAGACCCACGGACAGCTCGCCGCTACCCGCGACGCGCTGGCGCGCGAGCAGCACGCGCACCAGGAGAGCCGGAAGGCCGCCGCGAGCACCCAGACCGCGCTCGAAGGCCAGCTGGCCGAGGCGCGTGCCCATGGCGAGGACCTGGGCGAGCACCTCACCCTCACCAAGCACGAGCTGGGCACACGCGTCGCCGAGCTGACGCAGCTCACCGCCACGCTGGCGCAGACGGAGAACACCCGAGCCCACCTCGAGGAGCGGCTGCACACGCTCACCGAGGAGTCGCAGCGCCGCGAGGAGCTCCTCCAGAACGACCTGACGCAGAAGGGCACCGAGCTGTCGGACACGCTCCGCAAGCTCACCCACGTGACGCAGGAGAAGATGCGTCAGGCGGAGGTGCTCAACCGCGAGGTCGCCACCCGCACCGAGCAGCTCAAGGCGCTGGAGGCCAAGCTCCAGACACAGGCCGCCGAGGCACGCCGTCAGGCCGAGGGCCTGGGGCAGCAGATGACCGGCCTCAACGAGCAGCTCGAACAGGGCCGCAAGGCGCTGGCGGGCCGCGAGGACCAGCTGCGCGCCGCGGGCGCCGCCCACCAGAAGCTCATCGCCGAGCGGGACGGCCTCGCGGGCCAGGTCCAGCAGGCCGAGGCCCGGCTCCAGCAGCAGGCCCAGCAGGCGAACCAGGAACGTGCCGACGCCAAGCGCGCGGTGGACGAACTGGCCGCGAAGCTGGCCAAGGCCGAGCAGCGCATCGCCCAGTTCGCGCAGGACGCCCAGACCCAGGCCACCGAGGCCGACGCCAGGGCCAAGGACCTGCAGGGCCAACTGAGCGCGCGGGCGAAGAAGATCCAGGACCTGGAGTTGGCGGTGGAGAACGCGCAGGGCGCCAAGTCCCGCGCGGAGAAGGAGCTCAACGCCAAGGTGGCCGCCGCCGAGAGCAAGGCCCACGAGGCCTCCACCCGCCTGGCCGCCGCGCAAAAAGAGCGCAAGGACCTGGAGGCGCGGCACGCCAAGGAGCAGGAAGACCTCGCCGCCAAGCAGAAGGCGGAGCTGGAGCGTCGCGACGCCATCAAGGCGCAGGAGGTCGCCCGCCTGCAGCAGTCCGTGCAGGAGAAGAGCAAGGCCCTCAAGGTCGCCGAGCTGGAGCTGGCCCGCTACAAGAGCAAGTCCGCCACCCCGGCCACCCCGGCCAAGGCCGCCACCAAGCCCGCGGCGGCCGAGGACGACGAGCTGGCCGTGAGGACGCAGCTCAACCAGGTCATCGCGCCCGCCGCCGCGGCCCAGGCCCCGGCGAAGAAGCCGGCCGCCAAGCCCGCGACCCAGGCCGTCGCGAAGAAGGCCCCTGCCC
>NZ_JABFNS010000258.1 GCF_013116825.1 Myxococcus xanthus | reverse complement strand
GTCCATGGGGGCGGGGCCATGGGCGGGAAGGTGGACATGGGCGCCGACGAGCAGCGCCACGTCGACACGCCCATTGATGAAGAGCGGGTTGCCACGTGAGTGGCACAACGCGGCCAGCTCCCGCGCCTCGTCGAGGAAGCGGCGCCCGGTGGCCTCGGGGTGGCGGTGCTGGACGGCCACCTCGGGCCCGGCGTCGAGCGCCCGGGTGAGCGCCCACCGCATCCGTTCGGACGGCAGGCGCCAGTCGGTGATGACGACGAGCCGGGGAAGGGTGGAAGGCACCACCGTGCGCCCCCGGCCGTCAGTGGTGGACGAGCCCGTCAATCGGGCTGGACGCGGAGCCGTAGGCCTTTCGCGGGATGCGGCCCGCCAGGTACGCGTCGCGGCCGGCCTCCACCGCCTTCTTCATGGCCACGGCCATGCGCACCGGGTCCTGCGCTCCGGCGATGGCGGTGTTCATCAGCACCGCCTCCACGCCCAACTCCATGGCGATGGCCGCGTCGGACGCCGTGCCCACGCCCGCGTCCACGATGACGGGGACCTTCACCGTCTCCAGGATGAGGCGGATGTTGTGCGGATTGCGGATGCCCAGGCCGCTGCCGATGGGCGCCGCCAGCGGCATCACGGCCGCGCAGCCCACGTCCTCCAGCTTGCGGGCGGTGATGGGGTCGTCGCTGGTGTACGGCAGCACGGTGAAGCCCTCCTTCACCAGGATGCGGGCCGCCTTCACCGTCTCCTCGACGTCCGGGTAGAGCGTCTTCTCGTCGCCGAGCACCTCGAGCTTCACCCACTTGCTCATACCCAGCTCCTCGGCGAGCCGGCAGGTGCGGACCGCGTCATCCGCCGTGTAGCAGAGCGCCGTGTTGGGGAGCAGGCGCAGGCGGTTGCGGTCAATCCAGTTCATCAGCGACGCCTCGCCCGTGGCCTTGAGGTCCAGGCGGCGCACGGCCACGGTCACCATCTCCGTGCCGGAGGACTCGTGGCAGCGCTGCATGATGTCGTGGCTGGGATACTTCCCCGTGCCGAGGATGAGCCGGGAGCTGAACGTCACTCCGGCGATGGTGAAAGGCTTGTCCTGGATGCTCATGTGCGGACTCCTGGCTAGCCGCCGCCGACGAAGGTGACGATTTCCACGCGGTCTCCCGCCTGGAGGTGGTGTTCGGGATGGCGGGCGCGGCGCACCACCTCCGCGTTCACTTCCACGGCGACGCCGGGGCCGCCCACTTGAAGCGACTCCAGCAGCGCCGAAAGGGTGGTGCCTTCCGGCACCTCGTGCGTCTCTCCGTTGACCCAGACCTGCATGGCCTCACGGCTCCTTGCGACGACGGGACCTGGGCACGCACTACAAGGGTGACTCCGCGCTGTCAACGCGCTCGCTGGTCCGTACGCCCGCTACCGTCACCGGTATACTCGGGGGCATGCTCGTTCGCTGGACGGCGGGGTGGATGTGGGCGACGCCTTCCAGGATGACGGGGGCGTGGTGCGACGCCGATAGAGGGAATTGAGATTCCGACCACACGCCCCAGGAAGAGCCTTCTCGCGAGCGCATCCTTCTCCGTCTGCGTGGCCATGGCGTGCACGCTGGACGCCATCGATTTCACGGGCAAGGCGTGCGAGGGCGCACAGGATTGCCCGCCGCCGTACGTCTGTGTCGCGGTAAGGCCAGGGGAAGGGCGCACCTGTGAGGTGCTGGGGCTGCCGGGAGTGCCGGACGGCGGTGACGCGGGGCCCGTGCCCACGTGGTGCGAGGACATCCAGCCCATCATGGCGGCGAGCTGCGTGAGTTCGTGCCACGGCGCCGATACGAGCGACAGCGACGTGACGTCGTTCCGCCTGGACTACTACGCGCCCGAGGATGGCGGTCTCCCAGGCGCGCACGCGATGGCGGCGCGAATCCAGGCGCGCGCGTACGTGTTCCAGGACATGCCGCCGCCGTGGCGTCCGGTACCCATGCCGACGGCGCAGGAGCGCGAGCGCATCGCGCGGTGGGCGCGAGAAGGAGCGCCGCTGTGCGCGGACGCTGGTACCGAAGAGGCGCCCGGTGACGGTGGCGTGGAGGGCGGTCTCTAGCCGTTCTTGCGGCCGGGCCCGGTATCTCCGTTTTCTGCCCTTGTTCCCTGGTAGGGCAGGCAGGCGGCCATGCGCCCCGTGGTCCGCCGTGTGCCCCTAAGGCCTCCGTGTGCGCCAGACAACCCCTGTTCAAGGGAGGGGGGAGCACCCAGTTTCTGCCCAGCGCCGGGGGAAACGCTCTCTCGGCCGCAAGTGAGTGAGGGGGAAACCTTCTCCCATTTCCACGTGAAAGGAGCAGGAACAAATGCGCAAGCTCATGATGGCGGTCACTGCGGTTGCGGGTATGTCGTTGGTCGTCACTGGCTGCAGCAAGCGCGACAACGTTGAGTCGCAGCGCCAGGACGTCGCCGAGGCGCAGGTGGAGGCGCAGCAGGAGACGGCGGAGATCCGTCAGGACGCGCGGGAGGACATCGCCAGCACGCAAATGGAGGCCCAGGAGGACATCGCTGGGACGCAGCGTGAGGCCGCGGAAGAGATCGCCAGCGCGCAGCAGGACGTCCAGGACGAGCGCCAGGACCTGGCCGAGGCCGAGGCTGATCGCCGGACGGACCTGAATGACGACATGGCCCTGGGTGGCTCCGGCGCGGCGGGTGCCACCGCTGCCGCGAGCAGCGTCAGCGGCCGCGTGCTCTCCACCGGCAATGATGAGCTGACCGTGGTCGACACCAGCAACAACAAGCAGCTCGAGCTGAAGACGAACGACCAGACGCGCATCCTGCACAACAACCAGCCGCTGAAGCTGGATGACATTGAAGAGGGTGCCCAGGTCCGCGCTTCGTATGTCCGGGACGGTAAGGACATGGTGGTGCGCGAGCTGACCGTGACGCAGCCGGTGAAGAAGAAGTAGTAGTAGTCAACGCGTCGAGCGCAGCGGGCGGGTCGTTTCCTCACGGACCGCTCAGAGACGGCCTCCGCTTCGTCGGGGGCCGTTTCCTTTTTTCCCTGAATCCGTGCTGGGAGGTTGGAAGGGTGTGTCGGACGTGGGTGGTAGGAGGGATGCGTGAGGTTTTCTCACGCCTTCCCAACCCAGGGGAGGACTTCCTGCCCAGGAGGCATCACCCGAGATGTCCACTCACCCCCCAGAGCCGCCCGCTTCAAAGCCATTCATCCTCTTCACCACCGGGGCCACGGCGTATGAGTTGATCCGCTACCTCGGGGCACGGGGCTCCGGAGAGCTGCTGCTCGCCCGGCGGCACTATGCGGGCGTCCCCGGCGACCTCGTGCTCATCAAACGTTTGCAGGACGTCGGAGACGCGCAGGGGCGCGCGCGCCTGCGCGAAGAGGTCAAGCTGCTCATGCGGCTCAGCCACCCGGCCATCGTGCAGGTGTTCCTCGTGCGGGTGCATGAAGGATTGCCCCACCTGGTCATGGAGCACGTGGACGGAAAGTCCCTGGAGACGCTCATCAGCTACGCGGCCCTGCGGCGCCGGCCCTTCTCGGAAGCGTTCGCCGCCTACGTGGGCGCGGAAGTGGCGGATGCGCTGCACCATGCTCATACGCTGGAAGACGCCCGGGGACGCCCGTTGGGCATCGTCCACCGGGATGTGTCGCCGCGGAGCCTGCGCCTGGACGCGCGGGGCCATGTGAAACTGTCTGACTTCGCCATGGCCTGGGCGAAGCTGCCGGGGCGCATCGTCACGGAGACCCATGTCGTCCGGGGCGACCTGGCCTACGCCTCACCGGAAGCGCTGGCGCGAAAGCCGCTGGATGGCCGCGCCGACCTGTTCTCCTTGGGAGTGGTGCTGCTGGAGGTGCTCAGCGGCCTGCACCTGTTGGATCTGGAGGACGTGGAGCGGGCCGCGCTTGCCGCGGGGCCGCTGCCTGACGCGGAGGTGCTGCTGGCGGAGGTGCCCAGCTGGCTGCCCGCGCCCTTGATGGCCGCGCGCATGGCGTGTCTGGTTCCGGCGCATGTGGAACGCGCCACCCAGGGATTGTCCCCGGCCATGCGGGCCATCCTCATCCGGCTTTTGCGCCGGGAGCCCTCAGAGCGCTTCCAGTCCGGGCAGGAACTGGCGGACGCCCTGCGCGCCGTGTTGGCCGGTCAGGGGTACGCCTACGGACCGACCGAAGCCATGCGGGAGGCCACCCAGGTCCGCCGCGACGCCCGCTGCCGCCGGCAGATGGCGGATGTGCTGCGCTGGGAGGACTCCGTGCGTCCGGAGGCCCCGCCGCGCACGACATCCGGGTCGGAGCCTTGAGGGACGGCGGGGGCTCCGGACGCACGGAGTCCTCCCAGCGC
>NZ_JABFNS010000257.1 GCF_013116825.1 Myxococcus xanthus | reverse complement strand
ATGCTCAGCCGCAGGTACGTCATCCGCCGCCCCTGCTGGACGCGCAGGGGCGGCGGATGACGTACCTGCGGCTGAGCATCACCGACCGGTGCAACTTCCGGTGCATCTACTGCTCGCCCGCTTCGTGGGGCGGCAAGCGGGACCTGCTGGGCCCCGAGGAGTTGGAGCGAATCACCTCCGTCTTCGCCCGCATGGGGATCCGCCGCGTGCGGCTCACCGGCGGCGAGCCGCTGATCCGTCCGGACATCCTCGACATCGCCCGGCGCATCACCGCGGTGCCCGGCATCCAGCACCTGGCCATCACCAGCAACGCCAGCCACCTGGAGCGGCTCGCCCTCCCCCTTCGCGAGGCGGGCGTCACCCAGCTCAACCTGAGCCTGGACACCCTCTTGGCGGAGACGTTCCGCCGCATCTCCAAGCAGGGGGACTTCGACGCGGTGCTGCGAGGCGTGGACGCGGCGGCGGGCGCCGGCTACGCGTCTCTCAAGCTCAACGTCGTCGTCATGCGGGGCGTGAACGACGAGGAGGCCTCCGCGCTGATCGCCTATGCGCACGCGCGCGGCTTCACGCCCCGCTTCATCGAGCTGATGCCCTTCGGTCAGGGCACGCCGGTGCCCACCGCGGAGCTGGTAGCGCGGCTCCAGGCGTCAGGGCTGCCGCTGGAACCCGAGCCGGATGACACGGGCGACGCCGCCGGACCGGCGCGCTACTGGCGTGCGCCCGGAGGCCGCGTGGGCTTCATCTCCCCGCTCACCCAGAACTTCTGCGGCGCCTGCAACCGCGTGCGCGTGGCGTCCAATGGCGACTTGCGCAGCTGCCTCGGCGGCCGGGCGCAGGCGCCGCTGCATCAGCTCATCCGTGGCGGTGCCAGCGACGCGGAGCTGGCCGTGGCCATCCGCCGGGCGCTGGGCGACAAGCCAGAAGGGCACCGCTTCACCGAGCCCGGCAACGGCGCCACGCTGCTGTCCATGATGGGCATCGGCGGTTGAAAACACGACGGGCGGGCCCGCGCCTTCGCGCCTGGCCCGCCCGAGTGTTCCTGGACCGTTTCCGCCGGCCCCGCGTGGCGCGCTACTTCACCAGTCGAATGTTGACCGGGTACTTGTAGAGCTGCCCCTCGTTCGCCTTCAGACCCGCGATGATGGAGAAGACGATGGCGACGATGCCGACGATGGGCAGCAGGACGGCGCCAATGCCGATGCACACGGTGATGGCGCTGACGAAGGCCGCGATGAACACCGTGATCTGGAAGTTCAGCGACTCCACGGCGTGGGCGCGGACGAAGGAGGACTCCTTGCCCTTCGTCAGCATCAACACCAGCGGCACGGCGAAGCCCAGGCCCACGAAGTTGGCCAGGATGGTGCCCATGTGAGCGAGCAGCCCCATCGTCTTCTCATCCTGGGTCGGCATCGGCGTGCCACTGATGAACGAACCCATTTGCTCCTGCGGCGGAGTCTCCATTGAAAATCCCCTCCAAAGATGTCTCGGGCGCGTGCACCGCACCCAGCGGGGTCCACCATGACACGCACCCACTCCGATTGTCACGTCCAGGACAGGTGATCTGAAGAGGCCCCCGCCTAGCGGTACAACTGGCTCCCAGCCTTCTTGAATTCCTCGCTCTTCTCATCGAGCGCGGACTGAAGCGCGGCGTCGTCGCTCACGCCCTGCTTCGCGGCGAAGTCACGCACCTCTTGCGTGATCTTCATGGAGCAGAACTGCGGACCGCACATGGAGCAGAAGTGCGCCACCTTCGCGCCTTCCGCCGGCAGCGTCTCGTCGTGGAAGGCGCGGGCGCGCTCGGGGTCCAGCGACAGGTTGAACTGGTCCTCCCAGCGGAACTCGAAGCGGGCCTTGGACAGCGCGTTGTCCCGGGCCTGGGCCCCTGGATGCCCCTTGGCCAGGTCCGCGGCGTGGGCGGCAATCTTGTACGTGATGACGCCTTCCTTCACGTCGTCCCGGTCCGGCAGCCCCAGGTGCTCCTTGGGCGTCACGTAGCAGAGCATCGCCGTGCCGAACCAGCCGATCATCGCCGCGCCGATGCCGCTGGTGAAGTGGTCGTAGCCCGGCGCGATGTCCGTGGTGAGAGGCCCCAGCGTGTAGAACGGCGCCTCGCCGCACACGGCCAGCTGCTTCGTCATGTTCTCCTGGATGAGGTGCATGGGCACGTGGCCCGGACCTTCAATCATCACCTGCACGTCGTGCTTCCAGGCAATCTGGGTCAGCTCGCCCAGCGTCTCCAGCTCACCGAACTGCGCCGCGTCGTTGGCATCCGCGATGGAGCCCGGCCGCAACCCGTCGCCCAGGCTGAAGCTGACGTCATACGCCTTCATGATTTCGCAGATTTCCTCGAAGTGCGTGTAGAGGAAGTTCTCCCGGTGGTGGGCGAGGCACCACTTGGCCATGATGGAGCCGCCACGGCTGACGATGCCGGTCAGGCGCTTCGCCGTCCACGGCACGTAGCGCAGCAGCACGCCCGCGTGGATGGTGAAGTAATCCACGCCCTGCTCGCACTGCTCGATGAGCGTGTCGCGGTACAGCTCCCAGGTGAGGTCCTCCGCCTTGCCGCCCACCTTCTCCAGCGCCTGGTAGATGGGCACGGTGCCGATGGGCACCGGCGCGTTGCGGAGGATCCACTCGCGCGTCTCGTGGATGTTGCGGCCGGTGGACAGGTCCATCACCGTGTCCGCGCCCCAGCGGATGGACCACACCATCTTCTCCACCTCTTCCTCGATGGAAGACGTGACGGCCGAGTTGCCGATGTTGGCGTTGATCTTCACCAGGAAGTTGCGGCCGATGATCATCGGCTCCAGCTCCGGGTGGTTGATGTTGGCCGGGATGATGGCGCGGCCCCGCGCGATTTCGTCTCGCACGAACTCGGGCGTAATCACCCGCGGAATCGCCGCGCCCCACGACTGGCCCGGGTGCTGGGCCGCGAGAGACGCCTCCACCTGGAGGTTCTCCCGCAGCGCCACGTACTCCATCTCCGGGGTGATGATGCCCTTGCGCGCGTAGTGCATCTGCGTGACGTTGGCGCCGGACTTCGCCACGCGCGGCGAGCGGCGGTGGGCGAAGCGCAGGCCCACCAGACGCGGGTCCGCTTCACGGGCGCGGCCGTATTCGGAGCTCACGCCGGACAGCGCTTCGGTGTCATTGCGGCCCAGGATCCAGGACTCGCGCAGCGCGGGCAGCCCCTGCCGCAGGTCGAGCTCCGCGGCCGGATCCGTATACGGCCCGCTGGAGTCGTAGACGTGCACGGGCGGGTTGGCCGTCTCCTTCGCGTCCGGGCCGTGGCCGAGGCGCGTGGGCGTCTGGCTGATTTCGCGCAGGGGCACGCGCAGGTCCGGGTGCAGCACGCCGGGCACGTACACCTTGCGCGAGGCTGGCAGCGGGCCCCGGCTGATTCCCTCCAGCACCTTCCCGTCGACCTTCAGGCTTCTGGACGCTCCGCTCATCACGCATCTCCTCTTGAGAGGGCGGATGGGCAGGCGGTCGGGGGGCAGCAAGCCTCCCGGGCCGCTTCCCTCCGCCGGTACGAACCGGTTCAGGTTCCAAGGGTTGGCCGGGACCACGGCCGTCTCAGTCCCTTCCGGGACACCCCTAGCGACAGGGTGAGCATGTAGCGCACAGCGCGGCCGGCTTCAACCCGGCCGCGGGCGCAAGCGCTCGTCGACCACGCAATGCCTGCGGAGCGGCGGGGCTCCACGCAAACCTTGCGCGCCCCAAGGCGGGGAAACACCGTTCCTTGGGGCAGACCTGCTGGCCCCGGAGATGCAACGATGAAGGGACATTCGTCGTCTTCCAACTGCCAGGAGTACCGCCATGCAGATCGTCGGAGAGCTGATGACCCGTGACGTCGTCACGCTCAAGGAAACGCAGAACCTGGCCAAGGCGGATGAGCTGCTCCGGCTGCACCGCATCCGTCACCTGCCGGTGGTGCGGCAAGAGAAGCTGGTGGGCCTCATCACCCACCGCGACCTGCTGCGCGCCGCCGCCACCCACGCCACGGATCCGGCCGCGCAGCCGCTCTGGGCCGCGGACATCATGACGCGCGACGTGCAGACGGTGCGCCCGGACACGCCGCTGCGCCGGGCGGTGACGCTGATGCTCGAGCACAAGTACGGCTGCCTGCCCGTGGTGGATGAGGGCGGCGTCCTCCAGGGCATCCTCACCGAGGCGGACCTGGTCCGCTACGCCCAGCACCTCATCGGCGAGCAGGACCGCCGGGAGCTCGCCGCAGAGTTCAATGCCTGACCTCGCCGCCAGCGCGTGAGGGGCGGGCCCGTGTCCCCTCTCCGCCTGGCGCGCGCGCCCCCCGCCCCATGTC
>NZ_JABFNS010000256.1 GCF_013116825.1 Myxococcus xanthus | reverse complement strand
CGCGTTGGATGACCTGCTGGGCCGGAAGGCCTCGCCCCCGGTGCGGCCCCCGCCGCCTCCGCCTCCCGACGCGGAGGGAGATGGAGCGGAGGGCCGGCCGCGCGTGCCGGTGGTGATGTTCGGAGGGGCGGCGCAGGGCTCGCGTCCGTCGGTGCCGCTCACGCCCACGCCTCAGTTCTCCGACGAGGACCTGGCCATCCTGGACGACATCGAGCGCATCTCCCGCGGAGAGGATGCCTCGCTGGACACGGAGAAGGTGAAACCGGCCCGCATGGTGGCCAGCCTCATCCGCCTGCTCATCCGCAAGGGCGTCATCCAGGAAGGGGAGTTCCTGGAGGAGCTGGCCCAGAAGTGACCGCCGCCGTGACGCCCGCGGGCCAGGAGCTGTTGCTCGACGTCCGAGGGCTGACCACGGAGCTGGCGCTGGAGGCGGGGCCGGTGCGCGCGGTGGACGACGTGTCCTTCGCGCTGCCCCCCGGTGGAACGCTGGGCGTGGTGGGGGAGAGCGGGTGTGGCAAGAGCCTCACGGCGCTGTCCCTGCTGCGGCTGGCGCCCGAGCCGCCGGTGCGCGTGGTGGGCGGAGCGGTGCGCTTCCAGGGCCGGGACCTGCTGACGCTGCCGGAGGCCGAGCTGCGCCGGGTGCGCGGCCGTCACGCGGCGATGATCTTCCAGGAGCCGATGACGTCGCTCAACCCGGTGTTCACCGTGGGCGAGCAGATTGCCGAGGGCGTCCGGCTGCACCTGGGCGCTTCCCGCGCGCAGGCCCGGGACAAGGCCGTGGAGATGCTGCGGCAGGTGGGCATCCCCGCGCCGGCCGAGCGCGTGGACGCGTATCCACACCAGCTCTCCGGCGGCATGCGGCAGCGGGTGATGATGGCGATGGCGCTGGCGTGTGACCCGGCCTTGCTCATCGCGGATGAGCCCACCACCGCGCTGGACGTCACCATCCAGGCGCAGATTCTGGACCTGCTCGCGCGGCTTCAGGCCGAGCGGGGCATGGCGGTGCTGCTGATTACGCACGACCTGGGCGTGGTGGCGGAGAGCTGCGACGCGGTGGTGGTGATGTACGCGGGCCGGGTGGTGGAGCGTGCCCCGGTGCGAGCGCTGTTTTCCCACCCCGCGCACCCGTACACCGCGGGCCTGTTGCGCTCGATTCCGTCCAGGCGCGATGTGGGCGGCGCTCGAGCCTCCCGGGCGCGGCTGCGGGCCATCCCCGGCAGGGTGCCACCGCTGCGGCAGTTACCTGCCGGCTGTGCGTTCCGTGAGCGCTGTGAGCGCGCGCTGGACGTCTGTGCGCACGTGACGCCCGCGCTGACCTCGCCGCGAGAAGGGCAGTGGGCGGCCTGTCACAATCCGGTGCCCGCGCCATGATCGCCACGCCGCTGCTCCAGGTGCGCGACCTCCAGGTGCACTTCCCGGTGCGAGGCGGCGTGCTCGGCCGGGTGCGCGGCGCGGTGAAGGCCGTGGACGGCGTGGATTTCGACGTCCGGCGCGGTGAGACGCTGGGGGTGGTGGGGGAGAGTGGCTGCGGGAAGAGCACCCTGGGGCGCGCGGTGCTGCGGTTGGTGGAGCCCACGGCGGGCTCCGTTCGTTTCGACGGGCAGGAGCTCACCGTGCTGTCCCAGCGCCAGCTGCGGCCGCTGCGCCGGCGGATGCAGTTCGTCTTCCAGGACCCGTATGCCTCGCTCAATCCCCGGATGACGGTCCGGGAGATTCTGGAGGAGCCCTTCGCCATCCACGGGCTGGCCCGAGAGCCGGGCGCGCGGGAGCGCGAGGTGGCGGAGCTGGTGGACGCCATGGGGCTGCCGCGCGAGGCCCTGGCGCGTTACCCCCATGAATTCTCCGGCGGGCAGCGGCAGCGCATCGGCATCGCGCGAGCGCTGGCGCTGCGGCCCGACCTGGTGGTGGCCGACGAGCCCATCAGCGCGCTGGACGTGTCCGTGCAGGCGCAAATCGTCAACCTCCTGGTGGACCTGCAACAGGCGCGGGGCCTCACCTACGTCTTCATCGCCCACGACCTGAACATCGTCGAGTACGTGTCCACCCGGGTGGCCGTCATGTACCTGGGCCGCATCGTGGAGCTGGCCCCGGCCGCGTCGCTGTACCGTCAGCCGCGCCACCCGTACACCCAGGCGCTGCTGTCCGCCGTGCCCGTCCCGGACCCGGGCCACGCCCGGACGCGCCTGCTGGTGCCGGGCGAGCCGCCATCACCCCTGGCTCCGCCCCCCGGTTGCGCCTTCCATCCGCGCTGTCCGCATGCCATGGAGCGGTGCCGGCGCGAGTCGCCCCCGTCCTATGCGCTGGGCGGTGGCCACTTCGCCGCGTGTTTCCTGGCGGAGGCCGATGCGCGCGAGGCCCCGGCCGCAGCCCCCTCTGGAGGAAGTCCCGGTGTTCTGGCTCAGCCATCATCATCCAGATGAGTACAACCGCACCTACCTGTTTGGCGGCGTGCGCGTGTGCGCGCGCTGCCTGGGGACCTATCCGGTGCTGCTGGCCGTGATGGTGGGCCTGTTCGCCGTGCGCGCCCCGCTGCGGTGGGCGTTGGACGTGCCCGCCGTCCTGGCGCTCACCGTGCCCGCGCTGGCGGACTGGGCGGTGGGCCGCTTCCGGCCGGCGTCGGGCAGCAACGCGGTGCGCACCCTGACGGGCGTGCTGCTGGGAGTGGCGCTCGGCCGCTCCCTGTACGTGCACCTGCAGCAGCCACTGCCGGCGGTGCTCCTGGCGCAAGGCGCGCTCGTGACAGCGGTGGCCGTCCCTGTCATTCTCGCCACTTACCAGAGACCTCGCCGGGGATAGACCCTGGCGGCCCGTCGCACGTTCACTGTGCACGGGTGGTGGAGTGGGCCGGGTGAGGGTGGCTCCAAGGAGAGTTGGGGGAGTGTTGGGACCGGAAACCTCAGACGAGCGGCTGATGCTCGCCTTCCAGGCGGGGGACGCGCGCGCGTTCGAGGCGCTGGTGCGCAAGCACCGGACGCCGGTGTTCAACTTCATCCTCCGTTTCACGGGGCACCGGGCACGGGCGGAGGACGTGCTGCAGGAGACGTGGCTGAAGGTGGTTCGGAGCGCCGGCGACTACACGCCCAAGGCGAAGTTCACGACCTGGCTCTACACGATTGCGAGGAACCTCTGCGTGGACAGCGCGCGCAAAGAGAGCTACCGCCAGGCGTCTTCCCTGGAGGCACCCGCTCCGGGAGCGGAGCGGGATGAGTCGCGCCCCCTGGGGGAAGGCCTGCCGGACGCGGGGGCCAGCCCGGAGCGCGGTGCCTACAACGCCCGGTTGCGTCCCCTGTTGGAGCGCGCCCTGGCGACGCTCCCGGACGAGCAGCGTGAGGTCTTCACCCTGCGCGAGTACAGCGGCATCCCGTTCAAGGACATCGCGGAGGTGACGGGAGTGTCCGAGAACACGGTGAAGAGCCGCATGCGCTACGCGCTCGACGGGCTTCGCCGCCGCCTGGCGGAGATGGGCGTCGACGGCGACCTCGCCGAGGACGGAAGGACGGTGGTGGGATGAAGCCGCAGAATCCGCACGCGCAGGAGGATCGGCTGCTCGACTTCGCCTATGGCGAACTGCCGGCGCCCGAGGCCCGCCTCGTGGAAGCCCACCTGGAGAGCTGTGCCCGCTGCACCCAGGCCCTGGACGACATTCGCGGCGTGCGCGCCACCATGTCGCAGCTGTCGGTGGAGCCCGCTCCGGACGCGGGGCTGGAGTCGCTGATGGCCTACGCCCAGCAGGCCGCGCGCCGCGCCGCCGCGGGCCCCGCGCCGAAGCCGTCCCGCTGGCGCCGGTGGTGGTTGCCCGTGGTGGGCCTGGCCTCCGTGAGCACCTTCGGTCTTCTGACGCTCGAGGCCCGGTCGCCCGACCTCACGCGGCCTGACTTGAGCGCGGCGAAGGTCACGGTCGCGAAGGAAGAACTGGTGGCACCTCCGTCCGCTGGTGATTTCGCGCCGGCCGCGGCCGCTCCGGCCCCCGCGGCGGCGCAGGCGATGCCCGCAGAGGCGGAAGCGGCGGGTTACGCCGCCCGGGAAATGGCCGCGCCGGCGAAGTCGAAGGGGGCCGAGCGCTCACGGGAGCAGCGGCTGCTCGCGGAGGACTGGGCCAACGCTGGGAGTGGCGGCGGGCTCGACACGCGGATTCGGCGTGAGAGCGAGAGCAAGGCGAAGCGTGGGCCGCCCGCCGCTGCTCGCGCACCCAAGGCCGACATGCGGGCCGCGCTGGAGTCCGCGCCCGTCGCGCAGGAAGGGGCGCCGTCGTCGCTGGACGAGGAGTCCAAGGTCGCGAGCGAGTCCATGGACCCGCAGACACCGCCGACGGACTCGGACGACACCTTCGCGGGTCGGTCGGAGCGGCGCGTCGCGGACTCGCAGGCTCCTCGGTCCGTGCCCCCGCGCGATTCGCTGCGCCTGGGCTCCAAGTCGCCAGCGGCACGGGGCGCTGCCTACGACGACGCGTTGGACGCGTTGGAGTCCAAGGACTCCCTGGGAGGCGTCGCCGCCGCGGCCAAGGCCGAGCCTCAGCGCCCAGCGCCGGCGCTGGTCTCGAAGAAAGCCGCACCCACCGCCGCGCCGCCCCCGCC
>NZ_JABFNS010000255.1 GCF_013116825.1 Myxococcus xanthus | reverse complement strand
CCCGAGGCCCCCACCACCCCGCCGGTGAACATGTCGCGCCGCAACCTGCTGACGAACGCCGGCCGCGCGGTGCCGCTGCTGGCGGCCGGGACGAGCTCGGTGGGGCTCGCCAACGGCTACACGCAGTTCTCCGTCCGCGAGGTCGACATCCACCTGCCCGGCCTGCCTCCGTCGATGGACGGGTTCCGCATCGGCCAGATTACGGACGTCCACGTCGGCACGTTCATCGACACCCAGTACCTGCAAGACGCCGTGCGGGCGATGAACGACGCCAAGGTGGACCTCCAGGTGATGACGGGAGACCTCATCGACGACCTGGACCAGCTCGACGGCACCATGGAGGCGCTGTCGGAGTGCAAGGCCCACCACGGCATGCTCGCCGTCCTGGGCAACCATGAGCACTGGCGCGGCCTGGAGGCCATCCGCCAGGCCTACGCCGACGTGGAGGCGCGAGGCGGCCCCGTGCGCCTGCTGGTGGACACGTCCCATGCCTTCGAGCACGCCGGCCAGCGCGTGCGCGTGGTGGGCGTGGACTACCCCATGTCCGGCCGCAGTCCCCGCGTGAAGGTGGAGCGCATGCAGCAGTCCGCGGAAGCCGGCTTCCGCGACGTGGCGCCCGAAGAAGTGGTGCTCTGCCTGACACACCATCCGGACTTCTTCCCGCTCGCGGCCGAGCGCGGCGCCCGGCTGACGCTGGCCGGCCACACCCACGGCGGACAGGTGGCCTTCCTGGGCGTCTCGGCCTTCTGGTTCGCCTTCAAGTACATGCTGGGCCGCTACCGCCAGGGCGACCACCAGCTCTACGTGTCCGGCGGAACGGGGCACTGGCTGCCCTTCCGCATCGGCGTCCCGACGGAGGTGACGGTCCTCACGCTCCGCGCGACGGGGGCGTCGGCTGCTGGCCGTACGTCTTGAACTTCTCCAGGACGCGCGCCATCTCCGCGCCGTCCAGCAGCACCGGCTCCCCCACCTGGAGCGCCCGCCAGTACATGGCGGCCAGCGTCTCCACTTCGACGGCCAGCTTGAAGGCCGCGGGCAAGTCCTTGCCCACGGCCACCATGCCGTGGTTCGCCATCAGGCAGGCCTTGCGGCCCTCCAGCGCGGCCAGCACGTAGGCCGCGAGCTCCGCCGTGCCGAACGTGGCATAGGGCGCGCAGCGCACGTCCGTGCCGCCCGCGGCGGACACCATGTAGTGGAAGGCGGGGATGTCCCGGTGCAGGCACGCCAACGTGGTGCAGAACATGGAGTGCGCATGCAGCACCGCGCCCACCTCCGGCCTGGCGGCCAGGATGTCCCGGTGGAGCTGCCACTCCGAGGACGGACTCCGGCGCCCCTCGTGGCTGCCGTCGAAGCGCATGAGGACCAGGTCCTCCGGCACCAGCGAGTCGTAGTCCATGCCGGTGGGCGTCAGCAGGAAGCCGGCCTCCACCCGCACGCTCAGGTTGCCGGAGGTGCCCTGGTTGAGCGCGGACGCATTCATCCGCCGCGCGGTGGCAATCATCGACTCGCGCAGGGCGAGGTGCTCGCATACACCGCTCATTCCGCCCTCCCGCGCCGCTCGGGGAAGAGCGACAGCAGCCCGTCGCGCGAAGCCGGGCACACGCCGCGCTCGGTGATGAGCGCCGTCACCAGCCTCGCGGGCGTCACGTCGAAGGCGTAGTTCGCCGCGGGGCTCCCCTCCGGCGTAATCCGCACCGTGGCCACCTCACCCGACGCCAACCGTCCGGTGACGTCGCTCAGCTCCGCGCCGTCACGCTGTTCAATCGGAATCTCACGCACCCCATCCCGCAGCGTCCAGTCGATGGTGGGCGAGGGCAGCGCCACGTAGAAGGGCACGCCGTTGTCCTTCGCCGCCAGCGCCTTGAGGTAGGTGCCAATCTTGTTCGCCACGTCGCCCTGGGCCGTGGTGCGGTCCGTGCCGACGATGCACAGGTCCACCTGCCCGTGCTGCATCAAGTGGCCCCCCACGTTGTCCGCGATGACGGTGTGCGGGACGCCGTGCTGCCCCAGCTCCCAGGCCGTGAGCTGCGCGCCCTGGTTGCGAGGACGCGTCTCATCCACCCAGACGTGCACGGGGATGCCCGCGTCGTGCGCCTGGTAGATGGGCGAGAGCGCGGTGCCGAAGTCCACCGTGGCCAACCAGCCGGCGTTGCAGTGCGTGAGCACCTCCAGGCGGCCCTGGCGCCCCTTGCGCGCCCAGGCGTCCTCCAGGAGCTTCAGGCCGTGCGCGCCGATGGCGCGGTTGATGGCCACGTCCTCGTCACTGATGGCCTCCGCGCGGCGAAGCGCGGCAGCCACCCGCTCAGCGGGAGGCAGCGGCACCAGGAGCTGACGCATGTCATCCAGGGCCCAGTGCAGATTCACGGCGGTGGGACGCGTGCCCCGCAGCACCGCGAGCCCATGCTCCAACGCACCGTCCGAGGCATCCGCGCGCAAAGCCAGCCAGACGCCATAGGCCGCGGCGGCACCGATGAGGGGCGCGCCGCGCACCTTCATGCTCCGGATGGCATGGGCGGCCTCATCCAGCGTCGTCAGCCGCACGGTGACGAGCGCGTGCGGAAGCCGCGTCTGGTCAATGGCCTCCGCGGCCTGCGCGTCCGGCGCCAGCCAGATGGAGCGCATCGGCTTGCCATGGACCTTCATCGGCGCAGCACCCGGCCCGCGACCGCGGACAGCTTCTCCACCATGGCGGCGTCCCACGCCGTGGGCGCGGTGATGATGGCGTGGTCCAGCGCCTTGTGGCAGCCCTGGGCACAGGGGCCGGTATGCGCCCCGAGCAGCGGCACCACGTTCTTCACCAGCCCCTTCGCCTTGCCCGCGTTGCCCAGCAGCACGGAGACCACCTGGTCCACCGTGACGGCGTCATGGGCCGGATGCCAGCAGTCGAAGTCGGTGACCATGGCCACCGTCGCGTAACAGAGCTCCGCCTCCCTCGCGAGCTTGGCCTCGGGCATGTTCGTCATGCCGATGACGTCACAGCCCCAGCTCCGGTACAGGTGGCTCTCCGCGATGGAGGAGAACTGCGGCCCCTCCATGGCCAGGTACGTGCCGCCCCGGCGCGCGACGACGCCCAGGCCCTCGCACGCGGAAATCACCGCGTCCCCCAGCCGCGAGCACACCGGCTTCGCCATGGAGACGTGCGCCACCAGCCCCGTGCCGAAGAAGCTCTTGTCCCGGGCGAAGGTCCGGTCGATGAACTGGTCCACGACGACGAAGGTGCCCGGTGGGTATTCCTCCCGCAGCCCCCCCACGGCGGACAACGACAGCAGGTCCGTCACCCCGCTGCGTTTGAGCGCGTCGATGTTCGCGCGGAAGTTGATGTCCGTCGGCGCCAGCCGGTGGCCCCGCCCGTGACGCGGCAGGAAGACGACGCGGTGCCCTCCGAGCGTGCCGAAGCACAGCTCGTCCGAAGGCTCACCGAAGGGGGACGTCACCTTCTTCCATTCGACGTCCGTCAAGCCATCCATCTGGTACAGGCCACTGCCACCAATGATGCCGATGACGGGCGAGGTAGGGTTGGACATGCGGCGGGCTCCCGGTGGACGCCGGCACAAGGACTGCGCCGGCGGCAGGGAGCGTAGGAGTCGTGGCGGACTCGAGCAAGCCAGAGCGCGGCCCTGTCCAGGCGCTCATGGGGCCGTGCGCCCGGTCCCCGTCAGCGTCAAATCCACCCGACTCCGCCGCTCAGGGTTCTCCCAGCGCGAATGACGCCATCCGATGTCTGTAGACCTTCCCGGGGTCTTCGAGGACATCGTTGTGCCCCGCCCCAGCCACGGTCTCCACGACGGCCTGGGGGAAGAGCGTGCCCAGCCGGCGCCCCATGTCCACGGGGATGAGCGTGTCCTCCTCGCCGTGGATGATGAGCACGGGGAGCTTCACGGCGGCGGCCTTGGACGCGGTGTCATACCGGTCCCGGGCCAACAGGCGGACGGGCAGGAAGGGAAAGGCCGTGGCCCCGATGTCCGGGATGGACGTGTACGGACTCACGAGCATGACCCGGGAGCCGTGCCCGCGCCGCGCCATCTCCACCGCGACGCCCGTTCCCAGGCTGCGGCCACTGAGCACCGTCTGCTCGGCGCGCACCCCCTTCGCGCGCAGCCAGGCGAGCGCCGCCTCCGCCGCGGCGTAGATGCCTTCCTCCGTGGGATGCCCCGGTGACGCGCCATAGCCCGGGTACTCGACGGTGAGGAAGCCCAGCCCCCGCGCCTGCATCAAGTTGCCCAGGCCTATCTGCGTCAGCACCTGCTCCCCGTTGCCGTGGAAGTGCACCACCGTGGGAGCGCCCGGAGGCGCCGGCAGGTGGAACAAGTCCACGTACAGGCCGCCCTCCAACGGGAGGCGGCTGAAGCCATCACCTTCCGCCAGCGGCGGCGTGCCCTTGGGAGCTGGGTAAAGCAAGGAGCGCTGCAGCGCGAACACCGCCACACACAACACCAGATAGATGGAGCCGAAGGTGGTCAGGATGAGGATGAGGATGCGGCGCAGCCGAAGCATGGGGCCAGTGTGCCGCAGTTCGCAACGCAGCGCGACGGCGAGTGGCGTCACGCCGGTGGTGGGCAGAACCTGTCATCCCCACCC
>NZ_JABFNS010000254.1 GCF_013116825.1 Myxococcus xanthus | reverse complement strand
GCCCCCGAGTGCCCCGTGAAGAGCGCGGCCCGGCCCTGGTGCGCCACCGCCACGCCATGCACCAACAGCCCGCCACGCCGAGCCAGCGCCCGGGCAAGCATCACCTTCAGCACCGTCTCCACGGGAAACCGCCCCTGCCCCTCCACGTGGGCCTGGCGGCCGTCGGCGGAAAGCGTCGCGTCGTAGTCTTCGCCGGCCAGGCGCAGCGCGCCGTCCTCTCCGCGGAGGACCCGTGGCAGCTCGCGAATGACGGGAGCAGGACGCGCCTGGGCGGGGGCCTCGGCCACGAGCCGAGCCACCTCACTGCCCTGTCGCCTTGGGGACACCACGAACCGGGAGAACATGCGCCGGAGCGAGTCTCGCAGGCCCGCCTCGCCGACTTCCACAACTCCCGTCCAACCGGCGATTCGCAGCCAGAGGGCCGCGTCCGCCGCGGGGCCTTCCGGCGGAAGGCTCAGGGAATGCACTCCGACTCACCGGGGATGTTGCACTGGGAAATCTGCGCCAGCGCCACGAAGGGCTGCTCCCAGAGAATGGCCGGCGCCTCATAGGCAGGGCCGGAGTCAGGAAGGGGCGTCGTCTGGAAGGCGTCCGAAGTCATGAGGAGTGCGAGCGAGGAAGAAGGGACGTTCTTCAAGGGAAAGGAACGGGGAACGCGCAGATGCGGCCATCTTCGGAGCCCACGTGGAGGCGGCTCACTGTGTGGTCGATGGTGGGAGTTCCGATGCGCTGCGCACCACCAATCGAGACCTGACCGGAGTCGGAACCATCCAGCAACTCCAGTTGATGGACCTGCCCGTCGGAGCTGCCAACGTAGAGGCGCACGACGCCATTCCGGTTGAAGGAGAAGACGCCAGAAGGAGACGCGATCGGCGTGCTCCACCGGAGCACCGGCGGCGATTGGGCAGGCCCCGAGACGTCGTACAGCGCCACCCGGCCAGCCGCGAGACTGGCCACGAAGCCCGAGCCCTGGGGCCGCACGAAGCTGGTGAAGGCAGGCGTGTTCGGCGCCGGGCGCGTGGTGACTGGCAGGCTCCACGCGAGCTGCGCCGTGGCGGCGTCCACGCCGTGCACCAAGCCATCGCTGTCCGTCACGAGAATCAGGTTGCTGTACGCATTGCGAACCAGGCTCAGCTCCACGTCGCCCACCGAGAGCTGGGCCAGCACCTGCCCCGTCAGCGTGTTCAGCACGCGAAGCGTGTCCGGCGAGCCCGCGTGCGCGCGCGTCGCCACGAAGAGCCGGTTGGTGGTGTAGTCCACCACCATGCCGCCCGCCACCATGCCCAGATTCCCAGGCTGGTAGCTCCAGACCAGGGCGCCGGTGGCGGCATTCAGGGCCACCACCCGGTTGCGCGAAGCGTCCGCCAGCCGCGTGGCGAAGAAGACGAGGTCGCGGTTGGGGTGCGCGGCCCGGTATGCGGCATTCGCGTAGTCGAAGAGCTGCGTGACCGGGAACGACTGGATGGTGCCAATGGGCTGGCCACCATTGTCCCATCGCCACAGCAGCTGGCCGGTGGCGGCGTTGAGCGCGCTGGCCACCCCACCCTGGTCCCCCACGAGGATGTACTGCCCGGACAGGCCATGCAGCGGCACCACCGGGAAGCGGCTTCCAATGAGGCCCGCCAGCGGGCGAGGCCGCCACCGCTCCGCGCCATCCGCCGACGGGTTGGTGACCTGCGTGAGGTTGGCGACGACAGAGTCGTTGAAGGCGCTGAAGATGCCCGTGCCCAGCTCGGTGATGGGCTGCTGCGAGGCATTCAGGCCCACCGAGTAGCACCACAGCGGCGCCGCGCCCACGCGAGCACGAGGCGTGGCCACCAGGGCCTGCGACGTCGGCTGGTTGCCCGGCGAGTACCACCGCAGGTCATCCGAGTTGAAGACGCGGTAGTAGTACGTGGTGCCGTTGGTGACGGACGTATCGGTGAACGTCGTGGTGGCGCCCACGTCGTCCGCGTACACCACCTGGGCGTTGCCCAGAGAGGCCCCCGCCGCGTAGGTCAGCCCCTGCGTCGGAGAGAGGTTGGGTGGCGCGCCCTCCGCGCGCAGAATCAACGCGCCCCCGTGCACCGCCGGGTTGTCCCAGGTGAGCGTCACGCTGCCATCGCGCGCCACGCCCGTGAGGCGGTTGACGTCGGGAACGGTGCCCTGCACCAGCGTCATCGGGGTGTCGATGCGAATCTGCGGCCCGCCGTAGTCATCGATGAGGTGGAAGCGATGACGGAACGTGGTGGGCCCGGTCAGCGACACGCCGGCCCCGAAGTTGGAATACACCACCGTGAAGGAGCGCTCGCCGTTGACCGGGATGCCCGTGGCGTTCGTCGACTCCCAGGTGATGCCCGTGGTGGCGCTGTTGGACGCCATGCGCCACCCGGTGGGCGTCTGCAGCACGCCGCCGACCGTGAAGTAGTTGGGCGCGGGCCGCAGCAGCCGGACCTCATGCAGCGGCATGGGGCCCCGGTTCTGGATGGTGTAGATGACGGACCGGTTCGTGGAGTTGGCGGCCACCGCGCTGATGTTCGTCCGCACGCGGTGCTGCACGATGCGCCCCTGGTTCGAGTCCACCAGGTTCGACGTCACGGAGGCGCCGTTGCGCGTGGCATCCACCTGCCCCCGGAACCGGTAGTTCGCGAACGGGGCTCCCGTGAGCTGGTACGTCCAGACGAAGTGCGCGGAGGCGCCCGGGTCCAGCCGGGGAACGCTCGCGCTCCCAGGCCCCGACACGAGCGCCGCGGCCGCCGTGCCCTGGAACACGGGCGCGCGCGGCGTCACGTTCAGGAACGTGTCCGTCGAGGACGGGTTGGTCACCGTGAGCCGCACGCGCACCGTCTCGTTGTTGAACGCGTCATCGGTGTCCACGTCCATGGCCACCGGGAGCGCCCCCACGTTGACCATCCGCGCGTCCATCGCGGGCGACACGGTGTTGCCGTTCCCGCTGACGCCCCGCACCCGCGCCACCAGCGTTCCGGCCGAGCCCGTCCGCACTCTCGCGGAATAGACGCCCGCGTTCCGGCTGGCGATGTTCATGCGGAACGGCGCCGGCTCGGTGTCCACCACCTGGAAGGTGACGGCGCCCGCGCCCGTGGAGGGGCCCTCCACCGTGGTGTTGTTGTGGTTCGTGCCCGTCCGGTTCTCCACCACCATCCGCGCGTCGATGTCGCCGCCAACCCCCATCACCCGAGGACGCACATCCACCGTGGTGTACAGGCCGGAGCGACTCCAGCTCGCGGCCGGGGTCGTCACCGACGTGGCGAAGTCGCCGCCCGCGCACGTGTCACGGGCGAACGTCTGATTCGCGACGAAGCGCTCGTTGTTCTGGTCGTTGTTCGAAGTCGGCGGAACCACGCGAAGGACGAACCGGGCTGACTCGTCCTGGCCCAGGCCGTAGTCGCCGCTGCCATTGCAGGAGTCCTGATTGTAGAAGATGACCCACCGCTCGCTGGCGATGTAGTCCACCGTCCATCCCGGGGGCGGGATGGACGCGAGCGGGATGTAGCCGCTGGGCAGCGCGAACCACACCTCGTTGATGCGCCGGAAGAGCGGCGACCCACTGGAGGTGTTGTTGCGGACATCGACCGTCAGCTCGGACGCTTCGTCCATCACCACCCGCGCGCGGGTGTCCCCACCCTGCGGCTGCGTGGTCAAGACGGCGGTCGGGGTCATCGACTGCGCCCACCCCAGCGAAGGCGCCAGGAGCGCGGCGGCGGCGACGAGGGAGGCGGAGAATGGACGCATGAAAGGAGCCCTCACGGATCCAGGGTGAAGGAAGCCGCCGTCAGCGGCGCCCCATCGAGGAAGAACCGGGCCTGCCACGTCCCGCTCATGCCGGACGTCGCCACGGCGGTGCCTGCCACGGGCAGGGAGAAGCGCACCGTGCGCGACTCGTCCACGCGTGAATCCACTTCCGCCGACCGCCGCTCATACGGCAGCCCGGAAGGCGGCACGAACTCCACTGACACCGTATGCCGGCCACGCACGCCGCTCACCGTCAGGTCCACGTCCACCTGCGCCACGGACAGCAAGCCCCGGCTCCCCTCGCCCAGGCCAATGACGGTGGCCGAGCCCTGTGGAACCACGGGCGATGGAGGCACTTCCGGCTCCTCCACCGGAGCGGGCGGTGGCCGGGCCTCCGAACCCTCGCGCGGGGGCAACACGTCCGTGGGCGCCACCGGCTCCTGCGCCGGGGGCGCATGAACAGGGGCATGGGGCGCCACGCCTTCCGTGCACGAGGCCAGCATCACCGCCGCCGCCAGGAGCGCCAAACGCGTCCGCATCACCGCGCCTCCTCCAACTCGTCGATGAGCCCCAGCCGCGTCAGCTCCGAGAAGAACTTGAGCGTGTCGGTCAACACCTGCTCCACGTCCCATCCGTGACGCTGGGCCACCTGCTCCACCAGGGCCCGCGCCGTGCGCGTCCCGTCGCACAGCTCCCAGATTTCAATGGCCGTTCCGTTGAGCCCACGCAGGGTGTTGCCCTCGGCATCCAGGACGATGAAGTCCGAACCGAAGCGCTGGCCGGAGACGCCCTCGCGCCAGCGCGGCGCATGGTCCGCCGCGAAGTCCGTGCTCATCGCGCACCTCCCCGGCCCAGCAACGCAGCCATGCGCCACTTCACGGCCACCCGCAGCCGCCCCAGCCACCGGGGCCCCCGGTCCCACCCCGCCTCCAGGATGACGC
>NZ_JABFNS010000253.1 GCF_013116825.1 Myxococcus xanthus | reverse complement strand
ACACGCGAGACTGGACACCGGCAGGCCCAGTGCGCCTCAACCCCTCCCCGAACCCCACCCTGGCCGTGCAGGAGTTGAAGCGCATCGGTTGAACTCTCTCACGCGACAACTACCTTGACGCTCACCGGTCGCCGCAGCGTCTACCCGCGCGACTGGAAGGGTTCCCTGGACGCGGACGCGTTCATCGAGCGCATCAAACAACGCATTGATGCCGCAGAACACCTGCGCGTGGAACTACCCTCCTACTCATCCCTTCATCACAACGTCTGGGACGCCATCGGCATCGGACTCCACGCCCTCGGCCGCCTCGCCCCTCACCGCGTCTTCCCGAGGTAGCCATGCCCACCCAAGTCACTGGCCCAGGGCTCGACGGCCCCGCCATCACGGTTGAGCGTGCCGCCGAACTGCTTCATTGCAGCCGCGCCCGCGCCTTCGAACTCCTGCGTGAGGGGCGACTCGTTCGCGCACCGCGATTTGGGAGAGGAACAACCGTTCTCTACGCGTCCGTACTTGATTGCCTCCAGGTGCCCCACACACCAAAGCAGCAGCCCCCACGGAAGAGACAGCGCCGCCCGTCACTTCGAGCGACGCTCCAGGCTGTTCCACTTGACGGTGGACTTAGCAACTCTTCCGAAGCGGCTCGTCCAGGAGCACCGGGTCCTTTGGATGGTGCAGATTGAGCGGAAGTACGATCATCGGTGGGATTTGCACACCCTCATAGAAGAGCTTCGTCGTCCTAGTGTTGAGATGACCCATCACCGCTGCAACCATCTTCAAGGGCACGCCATCAGACGTGGGCTTGACGACCCTTCCACATTCTGAGGCCCACGTTGCGAACGAGTGCCTCAGTTCACCAGGAACAAGGGGGGTAATACGCTCGTTCGGGAACTGCTTCGACAGGCGACCAGCCGCGTATCCAAGGCATTCATGGACGGAGCTTGTGCTCGGTGACTTTCCTCTAGCCTGAAGCCTCTCTGCCGCAGCCATTGACTGAGCATCCAAGCTTACAATATGGATTCGCCCATTCTTGTGCTTGAATGTGACGGTTCCGACAATACCGCAAGGGTCGTTTACGACTCGGAGCGCCCCTTCGCCCGCAGCGATTCGAGCAATTTCTGTTGCGTGCATTCCTGTCTTGGCACGCAGACAGAGGACGTCCCGAACGCACTGACTCCCGACAGTGCCGTAGATGCGCTCGACGAACGCTAATGAGTACCCCTTGATGCGGCTCCCTTTTTCGGCCACAGCCGGGGGCACCCGCAAACTCAGCGTAGGGTCCTCGCTCGGCTTGAGTCGGTCCTCTTCACGCAACCACGCAGTGAAGGACTTCAGCGCAATGATGCGGTACTTCCGAGCTGTCCCCCAATCTGCCAGGAGCTTCCTCAAGTCTCGAAGCTGGACTTTGCGCAAGTCACGGCCAGCTAGCGCTTCGCCCCAGGCGGAAAGATAGGCTCGAACCGCGCGTCTGTGGGCCAAGCCCCGCCCCTTCTCCGTAAGATGCAAAAGAAGGCCAGCCACCGCCTCCTCATCAATATGGACGGGAGCGTTATCCAGGGCGGCTTGGCGCCGAGTTCGGTACGCATCTGGGTCTCGCTCCCAAAGCGCCAGTTCGGCAAGCGCCTCTCGCTCACTGGCGGCGTCAAGCGCAACGCTGTAGCGACGCCCAGCCCATTGCCGCTCGATGACCCAAACCGCTCGACCGGCTGCATCTCGAATTCGACCGCCAGCCCACTTCCCGACCCACATTGCACCCATCGTCATCCCTCAGTGCGTTACCGGTGCGTTACCGGTTCGCTCAAAGGGCTAAATGGGGACGCTTTCCCTCTGTGGCGCCATGAGACCGGACTCGCCTTCAAAACCGGTGAGGGGCGCTGAGAGGCGTCCCTGGCGAGTTCGATTCCCGTGCCCTACCGCCACCTTTCCCCTCTAACTCCGGGCAGTTGGCGCGGTTTGCGGCGATGCCTGAAGAATTCGGTCAAATACGCGGGCGTTCATTCGGTTGCATCCCTTTTACGTCCTTGGGAAGCGCCAGTGCCCTGCGACATGGTGTTCTCGCGAGCTCTCGCTCCCCCGAGCACTTCGTGCCCCTGAATTCGCGCTGAAGGGCGCACTGGCACTGGGATTCATGGCGGCAGCCCTGCTTCCGCGCTCCCCGAGGGGACATGATTGCCTCCAATGCTCCTTGTCCAGAGGTTCGGCGGATTTCTGGCCAGACTGCGCGACCTGCGGCTTCATCTCCGTTCTCTCGGGCCATCCACTACGGAGGATGAGGCGTGTACCTGAGCCATGTCGCTGTGCAGGGATTTCGTAACCTCGGCGCCCTTTCGCTCGAACTCGCCCCCGGCCTCAATGTTCTCGTCGGCGAGAACAACGTCGGGAAGACGAATGTGATGGAGGCGATCCGTGCGGCCCTGGGCGCTACGTCAGCGGCCAATGGCGAGCCGATGCGCCTCCGGCCGGATGACCTCGCAGCCTCCGCAGGAGGAGAACTAGTGGATGGCACCATCCACATCGATCTCACATTCTCAGGCCTGAGCGAGGACGAGCGAGCGGAGTTCATCGATTTGCTCGACTACAACGCAGCCGCGCCGGAAACCTCGACAGCAAGCATCCACTTCGAGTGGCGGTGGGACGCAACTCAACGACGCTGGCATTCGCGACGATGGGGAGGGAACCGGCCTGATGCGGAAGTGGCGGTACCCGAGGAGGATCTCCAGTCCATTCCGGTCACCTTCCTTGAGGCACTCCGCAATGCTCTGAGTGCCTTGGTCCCAGGGCGAAACAGCCGCCTAGGACGCCTCCTGATGCAGCAGGCATCAAACGAAACCGAACGCGCTTCGGTTGAGCAGATCATTCAGGAGGCCAACCAGCGACTGGAGCAGGCTCCTCTAGTCTTGCAAACACAAAGCCGCATTCAGGAGGTACTCAGGCGTGCCTCGGGCCCTGTCTTCGGTCAAGAGATTGCTATTCGGGCGGCCGAGCCTCGCTTCGAGAAGATTGCGCAAGGACTGAGGCTTCTGTTCGCGGAGCGCGAGCACGGCGCGGCGGGGGGAGTCTCTAAACTCACGGACATCGATCAGAACGGCCTCGGCTACAACAACCTCCTCTATGTGGGAACGGTATTGGCTGAACTCGGTAACCTTCCCAATGCAGCCCTCCCCCTGCTACTCGTGGAGGAGCCAGAAGCACACCTTCACCCGCATCTACAAACCCTCCTCGCCGATTGCCTTGCCGGGGGGCTGCCTGCGGGAGCGGAGCCACGACGCGTCCAAACGATGGTGACAACGCACTCGCCCACCATCGCGGCGCATGTATCCCCGGAGACCATCACGATCCTGCATCGTGATGAAAGGGGGCAACTGCATGCGACCGGGCTGCGGCAGTGCGGGCTCAATGGCGAGGAACTGCGCAAGCTGCGCCGAATGTTGGACGTGACGCGCGCCTCGATGCTGTTTGCCCGGGGAATCATCCTCGTCGAGGGCGTTTCGGAGGCACTACTGCTTCCCGTGCTCGCACGTCGACTCGGCAAGAACCTAGCAGCGTGCGGTGTAAGCGTTGTCCCTGTGTGCGGAGTGGACTTTCGCACTTTCGGAAAGCTCTTCGGGCCTGGGAAACTCCAACTGCCGCTCTCCATCGTCACGGACAGCGACCCGCCCATTGACGGGGAAACAGGCTCCGATGCGCGGCCACGCCGGCATGCGGACGGAGTACGGTACGTCGAGGGCGATCGTGCATCCAGCCTAAGGGATGACCTCTCCTCACACCCTGTCGCTCGAGTGTTCGTTTCCGCAGTGACACTCGAGTTCGAGCTCGCGAGCGCAGCATTGGAGAACGCGTCTGTGATGGTGGACGCTTGGCTGCGTGGTTACAAGCAGCCACGAAGGTCCACGCTCCAGCATCATAGCATCGCCAACAGCACCACTCCGGAGGAGAGGGCTCTCGTCTTGTGGCGCCACCTTTGCTTGGCGGATGGCGGACGCAGAAAGGCGGATTTCGCGCACGCACTCGCGGCGATCCTAGATGAAGAGCCAGAGCGTACCTTCACCGTCCCGGGATACCTCCGCGACGCTATCGAGCACGCGTGCCGGAGGAGTGCGTGAGTCCGGCGCCTGCCCCTGAGTTCACGCCGGAGCAGAAGAGCGTGCTTGATGCGGATGACCGGCTTGTGGTCGTCCAAGCAGCGCCTGGGAGCGGGAAGACGCGGCTGTTCGTCGAGGTTCTGCGTCGCCACCTGCACGGATGGAATCTTAGGCGCGGTGGGGTTGCAGCACTCTCCTTCACCAACGTAGCCCAGCAAGAGATTGCCAGTAGGCTTGGAGGGGAGCCCTCGCCA
This sequence comes from Myxococcus xanthus, assembly GCF_013116825.1. Lineage (GTDB taxonomy): Bacteria > Myxococcota > Myxococcia > Myxococcales > Myxococcaceae > Myxococcus > Myxococcus xanthus_B. The sequence goes on along the minus strand of NZ_JABFNS010000253.1, from coordinate 408 downwards.
CCGCACTTCGTCGGAACGCTGGACTCGTTCTTCCCCCCTGTGTCAGGGAAGTTGTCGCCTCGGCTGACCGGCCGAGCTGACCACCCCCGGGGGCGAGTACAGGCAGGTAGCTGTGTCGTACACGGATGCATTCAAGGCGGAGATGGTGAAGCGGATGGTGGGGCCAGGCGCGGTGAGTGCTGCGGCGCTGGCCCGCCAGGTGGGAGTCTCGCAGCCGACGCTGTCGCAGTGGTTGCGCGAGGCGCGTAGGGTAGCGGCGATGACGCCACCGCCCGAGGAGAAGAAGCCCGCTGGCCCGAAGAAGTGGACGCCCGAGGAGAAGCTGCGCGTGCTGCTGGTGGCCCAGGGGCTTGAGGGTGAGAAGTTGGGGGCGTTGCTGCGCCGCGAGGGGCTGCACGAGGCGCAGTT
>NZ_JABFNS010000252.1 GCF_013116825.1 Myxococcus xanthus | reverse complement strand
GGTGAGGGGGGGCTCGGCGGGTGCCGGAGCGGGCGGTGGCGTCTTCTGATCGCGCACGTGCGCCAGCTCGCGGGCGACCTCGTAGAAGCCGCACGCTTGACGCTGCGCGGCCACGGAGGCCTGGGTGCCGTTGAGGATGTCGACGACGGCGAAGGGGCCCAGAGGGGACGCCTCGGGTTCGCCGTCCGTCAGTGCGCGGACGCGGAAATCATCAGCCTCGGCCAGGAGGGCCAGCGCCTCGCGGACCTCGGGTGCCGGGGCGGGTGCCTTCGCGCGCCGGCAGAAGTCCGAGACGGCAACCGCCACGGGGGTGGGGACGTCGTCGGGCTGTCGTCTTCTCTGCCAGGGACTGTTCATGAATGTCGCGGAAAAATGCTCGTTTACGAGGGCGGATGCCTCTATCTTCGCCCACAGACAGGTGTCAATGAGCCAGTCCGATTCCAATCTAAACAGTCTACGGCGAGTGCAAGTCGCGGGGACGAGCGGACGGGAGGGGAGGCGCCCCCCGGGGCCGCACGCCAGGCGTTGCGGGGAGGATGGGACGGGAGTATCAGGCCCGCCGCGTCCGGAGACCAACACCTGCCGGTGACGTTTTCTTCTCCGCCGGGGCGCATTTGTTGGGAAATGGCCGGGTCGCCAGAGTTGGCCGAATTGGTTACAACAAGAGCGGAGGGCGAGGCAGCGCGGGCCTCCACCCAAGTGCGCCCGAGGCATGGCGCGGACCCGCGGCGACTTTGAAGGATTTTACATGAGCAACAGTCACGGCCATCACCACGACGACGGGGACAAGGACGAGGTGCTTGCCCGCTACATGGCCCAGCACGGCCTGAAGAGCACGCGGCAGCGCAGCCTCATCATCGACACCTTCTTCGCGGTGGGAGGCCACCTGTCGGTGGAGGAGCTGTGGAACAAGGTGCGTGAACAGGACACCAAGGTGTCCGTCGCCACCGTGTACCGGACCATGAAGCTGCTCAGCGAGTGTGGCCTGGCCCACGCGCGCAACTTCGGGGACGGGCAGACGCGCTACGAGGCAGCCGCGGGGCGCGACCACCATGACCACCTGGTCTGCACGCGCTGTGGCACCATCATCGAGTTCGAGAATGAGCGCATCGAGGCGCTCCAGGACGCCGTGGCCCGCAAGCACGGCTTCAAGGTGACGTCGCACAAGATGGAGCTGTACGGCCTGTGTCGTGACTGCCAGCGGGCCGGGCCGGCCGCCTCGGAGGCCTGATCGCCATGTCCCGCGTGCTGCTACGGGGGGCCGTCGTGGCGCTGGTGGCGCTGGCTGGCTGCCGGGGCACTCGGCCGGTGGACGCGGGGCATGCCTTCCTCAACGCGCTGGCGCTGCCGTCGGTCGGGCCCACGCCGCATGACGTGCGCGCGCTGGACGGGAAGGTGGTGCTCGTCTCGTTCTTCGCGACGTGGTGCTTCCCGTGTCTGGCGGAGATGCCCACGCTGGAGGCGCTCCAGAAGGACTACGGCCCCCGGGGCTTTCAGGTGGTGGCGGTGGGCATGGACCTGGAGGGGGAGAAGGTCCTGGCGCCCTTCGCGGACCACTATGCGCTGCGCTACCCGGTGCTGGTCGCGAACCAGGCGATGATTGAAGGCCACAGCGCCTTCGGCGCCATCCAGGGCCTGCCTACCACCGTGTTGTTGGACCGCCGGGGCCGGGCCGTGGCCGGCTGGCATGGCGTGGAATCCCACGCCGACATGGCGAAGGCCGTGGAGAAGCTCCTGGCCCAGCCCGAGTAGCTCTCCGGCATTGCTACAGGTCTGGAGCGGAAATCTTGCGGGGCAGGGGGCCACTGGTACGGTCCTCCGCGGTCATGACGGCGAGGCGAAAGTTCCTGTTGGTGGCGGTAGGGGTGGCTGCGGCCCTGAGCCTCGTGTCCGTCGTGGACGCGAAGGGCTTCCGTCGCTACCTCTCGCTCCGGCAGGACGTGGAGTCGGTGCAGGCCCGCAACCGCTCCCTGTCCGCTCAGAATGAGGCCCTGCGCAGTGAGATTGCCGCACTGCGCAAGGACCCGGCCGCGTTGGAGCGCGCCGTGCGTGAGGAGCTCGGCTTCGTGAAGCCGGGCGAGATTGTCTTCCACCTGGAGTCCCCATGACGTCGCTTCCCGAGTTTCCGTCTCCCGGAAGGTTGCTGCGTCTCGCGGTCCGGTCCGTTCCCGCCGCGGCCTCGCTCGCCACGTTCATCCACCTGGCGCGCGGCGGCTTCCGGGGGCTGAACACCCTGGGGTGGACCGAGGCGGCCCTGGTGGGCTGCCTCCTGGTAGGCATCGCCGTGGCCGCCTGGCGCCGGGCCATGCGTGGCGCGGTGGGTGCTGTCGTCGACCTGCGCGATGACCTGGACCTGGGCGGCGCGCTCCTCTCCGCGGCCTTCGTCGTGGTGGCCATTGGCGGCGGGGACTTGTTCCCCATCGTCTATCTGCTGATGGCGTTCCTGGTGGCCTTCCTGCCGCGCAACGCGGGCCTCACGCTGCTGGGCGTGGCGCTGGTGTACGACGCGCTGGTGACCCTGGGCGGCCCGGTGCCCAACGCCACGGGCTACCTGACGCACGCCGCCTTCCTGGCCCTGTTCTCCGGCCTCTACCACCTGGTGCTGGCGGCACGCATCGCCGCCGCGCGCCGGGCGGAGAGCGACGCGGTGCAGAAGCGCATCCGCGAGGTGGAGGAGCGGGCGCGGACCTTCCGGCTGGTGTCGTCCGGCACGCAGGACAGCTTCAGCGGGATGAGCTCGGACGAGAAGTGGCTGGTGGCCTCGGTGAAGGAGATCGAAGGCGCCGTGCAGGCCGCGCTCGAAATCGCGGAGACGGGGCTGCGCACGTACACCTGCGCCGCGTTCCTGCTCACGTCGGATGACCGGAGCCTCAAGCTGTACGACTGCCGCTCCGGCTCCGAGCGCGTGCAGCGCGAGCGCTTCAACGCGGGTGAGGGCATCATCGGCGGCGTGCTCAAGCGCCGCGCCCCGGTGCGGATGAACTCGCCGAACGGGCTCAAGGGCGTGACGCACTACGACGGCGGCGGCCCCGCGGTGCAGGCGCTGCTCGCGGTGCCCATCCTGGAGGCCAGCGGCCTGGTGCGCGGCGTGCTGGTGGCGGACCGGCTGGCGAACGAGCCCTTCAGCGACCAGGACGAAAAGCTGCTCTCCACCATTGCCGGCGAGGTGCTGCGCTCCATCGAAGTGGAGCGGGTGATGAGCTACATCCGCAAGACGCGCGACGAGAAGGACCGGTTCTTCCGCGCCATCGAGGAGCTCAACCGAGCGGGCAGCCCGGACCAGGTGTTCGTGGCGGTGCTGGAGAGCACCCGGCAACTGGCGGGCCTGGACTTCTGCGCGGTGACGCTGGTGTCCGAGGTCGACGGCAAGCGCATGCACCGCGTGGTGCGCATGTCCGGCGTGACGGCGCAGGGGCAGGCGCTGTCCGGCCAGAGCTTCGAGGACAACAACGGGCTGGTGGCCAACGTGGTCCGCTACGGGGCGCCGCTGCCGGGCCGCGACATCAAGGCCATGGACCGGCAGATCATCTTCGACGACGAGACGCAGATTCGCGGCCTGGGTGCGCTGAAGATCTTCCCGCTGGTGGCGGGGGACCGCATCCTGGGCACGCTGGTCGCCGGCTCGCGCAAGAAGGCCGCATTCGAGCAGGACGTGCTGCGGATGATTGAGGTCATCGCCATCCAAGCCGCGCAGGCGGTGCTGCGCGCGCAGCTCTACGAGCAGATGGAGCGCATGGCCACCACGGACGGCCTCACCGGCCTGTACAACCACCGCACCTTCCAGGCGAAGGCGGACGAGGTGCTGGCCCAGTCCCGGCGCTACCAGCGCAAGTTCTCGCTCATCCTCACGGACGTGGACCACTTCAAGAGCGTCAACGACACCTACGGCCACCCGACGGGCGACCAGGTGCTCAAGGGCGTGGCCCGCATTATCAAGACGATGGCGCGCGACACGGACATCGTCGCGCGGTACGGCGGCGAGGAGTTCGTCATCATCATGCCGGAGACGGACGCCAAGGGCGCCTTCACCATCTCCGAGCGCATCCGCGAGGCCGTGAAGGCGGAGACGTTCCAGACGGAGATGGGGCCGCTGAAGATCACCATGTCGCTGGGCATCGCCACCTTCCCCGACAGCGCCATGGAGAAGCAGCAGCTCATCGACCTGGCCGACCAGTGCCTCTACCACTCGAAGCGCAACGGCCGGAACCAGTCCGTCACCGTCGACATCATGCAGGGGGGGCGCAAGCAGCTGAAGGCGGCGAACGCGTCCTGAGTGTGAAGATGGGGGCCCACCCGTGACGCGCGGCCCCCTGGACGTGCTTCAGCGGCTGATGGCGAGCGCAGGAACGCCAGCAGTGCGTTGCGGTCCGCGCGGTTCATGCCGACGTGGCGCGGAGCGTCGTGGATGGCGGAATCCGTTGCTCCTTCGCTGCGGGCATGGTGGATGCGAGGCAGGAGGGTGGCCCTGGTACCGCTGGCGGTGACGACGAGCACGAAGGTGGACGCGGCGCTGGTGCGCGAGGCGCGGGCCGTGGCGGCGCGGTGGGGTGTGCCCTTCCTGCCTCGGCGCGCGAAAGAGAGCGTGGCGCCGTGGCTGGGGACGAAGGCGGCGGCGCTCTTGGTGGTGGGCGGTGACGGCGTGACGCTGTGGGACGCGGAGGGCTCGTTCGGGTTCCACGCGGGCATGGCGCACCTGCGGCGGATGCGGCTGCGGGCGGGGGAGCCGGATGCCTTCGTTCGGGTGGCGGAGCTTCGCGCGGGGGACTCGGTGCTGGACTGCACGCTGGGGCTGGCGCAGGACGCGATGGTGGCGTCGCTGGCGGTGGGGTCCTCGGGGCGCGTGGTGGGGC
>NZ_JABFNS010000251.1 GCF_013116825.1 Myxococcus xanthus | reverse complement strand
CCCCACCGCCGCGAGGAGTTTCGTCGCACTGCCAGACGCGCTGCGCATGGACGGCACCATAGCCCGCCCGCCCGCTGTGACGCTCAGGGATGCGGCGACTCCAGAATCTCCACGTCGGCAATCCAGTTGCGCTTCCGGCGCGCGAGGCGCGTCGCGGCATCCTCGCCGTCGAAGCGGCCCGAGCCGCGGCGAATCCGCGCCGGGTCATTCCCCTCGGACGCGTTGACATTGACGACCGCGTAGCGCTGTCCGTCGATGAGGCTGTCTACTGCATCCCGCTCACGCCGCCACGGCATGAAAGAGACTGAAGCACGGTCGCGCCGCCCTCCAAGCAGCACACGGCTCAGGCAGACAGCTTGCTCAGGAAGGCCAGGAGCGCGGCATTCACCTCGGCGGAGCGCTCCTGCTGAACCCAATGCCCCGCGCCGGGGACGACGAGGATGTCGGCCAGGTTCGGCACCAGGGCCTTCATCGGGTCAACGGGAGAGAAGGCACGCACCGGGTCCTTCTCTCCGACGATGTAGAGGGCCGGCTGCGAAATGACCGCCGTCGCCAGCTCAGGAAGTTCGTGCCAGTCCCGGTCCATGTTGCGGTAGCGATTGAGCCCGCCCCGGAATCCACTGCCGGCGAGCTCCTTCGCGAAGTACGCGACGTCCGCCTCGGTGAGCCAGCCGGGCAACGTCTCAGGTACGTCGAGCCTCGCGAGGAAGCCCTCCCCCTTCCTCTTCGCCAGCACGACGGGATTCGTCACATCGAAGCCGGGGGTGCCTGTGAGAATCGCCCGGACCGTTCTCGGGACGTCCGCCTCGAACTCGGCCTCGGCCACGCCGGGCTCCTGGAAGTAGAGGATGTAGAACCACTTCTCACCGAACATGTGCTGGAACAGCTGAATCGGCGGCATGGGCGCGCGGCCCAGATGGGGAACGCTCATTCCCACCACTGCGCGGAAGCGGTCGGGATGCAGGGCGGCACAGTTCCAGGCGATCGCCGAGCCCCAGTCGTGGCCAATGACGATGGCCGTCTTTTCTCCCAGCGCATCCAGCAGGCCAACCGCATCACCCACCAACTGCTTCATGCTGTACGCCTCGATGGCCTCCGGCTTGTCGCTCTGGCCGTAGCCACGGACGTCCGGAGCCACCGCGTGGTACCCCGCCGCCGCCAACGCCGGAAGCTGATGGCGCCACGAGTACCAGGACTCCGGCCAACCATGCAGGAGCAACACGAGCGGCCCCGAACCCGCCTCCGCGATGTGCAGGAGGATGCCATTCGTCTTCACGGTTCGATGCGTGATGTCAGCCATGGGGGAGCTCCAGCGGTGACGGTACGGTGGGGGCGCACAATCGCGCCAGGCGCGTCAGGACCGAGGCTCGACGCGCCGCTTCGCGGCACGAGCGCGACGGTGGCGAACGCCGAGTCCCAGGACCACCACGGGATTGGCCTTCAGCAGCCGCCCCATCGCCTCTGACGTCCCCCCGGGGCCCATGTCCTCCAGGTGAAGGAGGACATGCCAGGCGACGGAGAGCCGACTGTCGCGTCTCATGCCACTTCATCTGTGGCGTGAGACGCGGCCAGTCAAGCGATTCGGCAGGTGGGGTGACTGGGTGGGGTGTCGTGACTCAGTAGTTGACCACGCCGTTCGGGAGCAGCAAGCGGTGGCTCCCCATGTCCATGATGGAGCGAGCCACGTCGAGCTGCACCACCGCGCGGCCACGCAGCGCCAGTTCGTGCACGGGCGCCTCGAAGGTCACCGGGGCGACGCTGGCGTCGACGAAGCCGGAGCCCTCCGCCCGGGCATAGCCGCCGAGCCCCTCCAGTTGGAGCGTCACGCGGACGCGCTCCACGCCTTGCGGCACGTAGAAGTAGGCCACCAGGTGCGCGTGGTCGGCCTGGGCCACATCCACGCTGTCTTTCGCCAACTCCACCTTGAGCGGGGCCCCGTCCGCCGTGACGCGAACAGCACCGATGGGGAGCTCCAGCTTTTCGTAGCCTTCCGCCGCCGAGCCGCGGAGCCGCAGCTCGAAGCGCTGCCCGTCCTCCGTCTGGACCGGACCGGACGGAGCGGGTGGCTCGCCCTGGACGGAGTCGAGCCGCTCACTGCCCCCACCGCAGGCCGTCAGGGCCAGGGCCGCGCAAACACACGTGGACAACATGATTTTCTTCATGGCGTGTCTTTCCTTGAGATTTGAAGGGTGTCTTGGATTGATTTGGGAACGGCTCAGGGCGAGCAGCTCTGGCCGGAGTTGGAGGTCGGGTCGACGGCGAGCGCCTCCGCGGCCTGGGGCGTCGACGGACCGGGGATGAAGCCGGGCGGGAGCGGGAGGGAGTCACAACCGTTGTTGAAGGCGTCCACGGGGTCGATGAGGCCCGAGATGACATCGCACTGGGTGGTGTTCAGGGCGGCAACCGCGTCCGTGAGGAGCGACGTCGGGTCGGGCGTCGCGCCGAACAGGCGCTGGTTGCAGATGCCCACCAGCGTCTGGCGCGCGAGCAGGAAGCGGAGCCGGTCCAGTTGGCTGCGCACCCCTCCCTCCGGGTACATGGCCGGGTCGCCCCACAGGATGCCTTCCGCGGCGGGCAGCGTGGTGATGGTCCCGATGGCGCCCAGGTCAATGGCCCCCTGCGCCAGGCACTGCGTGACCGTCAGGATGCGGTTCTTGTAGAAACCGAGCGTCCGCGTCGGGCCGGTGCACTCGACGGGAGGCGGCTCTTCCCGCTCACACGTCAGGCGCGCCGAGCACATGGCCGAGCCCAGGTCGAACGTCACCCTGAACGTGTTGTCGATGTGGTTGTCCTCCACGCCATCCTGCGCGGCGATGGTCACGCACTCGTCATAGCTGCCGATTTGCAGCGCGAAGTTCGACGTCAGCGAGCCATTGACAGGAATGCTCACCGGCGGCGGCGGCGAGAACGTGAAGCCCTCGCTCGACAGCACGTCATCGGTCGCCGTCAACAAGATGGACGGCAGCGTCGGGTGGACGTTGGTGACCTTGAAGCTGTAGTTCGCGGTGTAGGGATACGCGTCCGCCACCACCACCGATTCGCCATTGACCTTCTTCTCGCAAATCAGGTCGTGGGCATTCGCGACGCCGCTCCCGCCCACCACCACCGCACATACCGCGGCAATCCACTGCTGCTTCTGCTTCATCCGCATGGTTCCGACCTCGTTCATGAGCACCAGGCTCGGACGCGGCGGATTTCACCGTTTGTGCCACGTCTGGGAAGACGCGGGGCGACAAGCCCCTGACACAAGGATTCCCCACGGGAGGTAGGTGTTACGCCCTTCCTCTCGCATGATGGAAAATCGCGTCCCACAGTGGGGACCGCGACGGCGGACCTGAAGCAACATCAGGGCTCCGCGAGGAGGGTAATTGCCTCACCCGCGACCGTCAGCACGCCCTGCTGACCTGGGCGAACGCTTCCCATGTCCCGCGAGATGCCTCGGCAGTGAAGTTCCCTGCACCCGACAGGCATGGGCCCCACGGGGCTTCGCGACGCTTTTTCCTCAGGCGCCCGGGCGGGAGAACGTCACCCGCTGGCCGTTCGCGCCCAGCTCCAGATGCGTCACGCCGGCGCTGGGAGGCCCCAACACGGGCACGATGAACCAGCTGGCGCGCCGCAGCGCGGCGGGCTGTCGCAGCGCTGCGCCGGGCTCCAGCATGCGCTCCACGCTTCCGCCCGGTCCGTGGAAGACGACGCGCAGCGCGCGAGGCACGCCCTGGGCGCGGACGTAGAAGGCATACCGGTCACGGCCCCCACCCGCCTGGCCCGCCGCGACGCCCAGCACCTCCATGTCGTTCTCACGGAAGGCCAACGACATGACGCCATCCGGCAGTGGCGCGGGTTCGGACCGGGGGGCTTCCAGGTCATAAGCTCGCAGCGCGGCATCGGGAGGCACACCGGGGACGGGGGCGTAGCGCTCCGCGAGCGGCGAGACGAGGTAGGGGTGATAGCCGTGCCTGCGAGCACTCACGACGTCGGGCGGCCGCCGGTACGTCATGCGGTTGCTCCAGAACATGAGGCTCAGGTACTCCATGGAGTTGGGCACGTCCGAGTCCTGCGCGAGGAAGAGGACACTGCGCGCCGGCGTCTGCTGTTCGAGCGCGCGCCCCACCTCGCGGGAGTAGGTGACGTACAGGTCATCCAGATGCCTGGCCTGGTAGTCTGCCTTCGCCACCGGCAAGGTGACGGCCAGCAGCCACGCGAGCACGCCCGAGGCCAGGAGCCCCAGCCCCTGGGGCGCCCAGGACAGTCTCCGCGGCAGGCGCCAGCACACGAGCGCGACGAGCAGCGCCGCCGTTGCGGCCACGACCAGTCCCTCGGCGAGCCCGGGCCGGGCGCGCGTCTGCACCAGCACCGAGGGGAGCACGGCGCGGACATCACCGAGCACCGGAAGGTACTTGACGAACCACGGCGTGGCGACCGCCGCCAGGAGCGCCGCCGCGAGCGCGGGGTGGCGTCTGGCATCCGCGCCCGCGATGGCCAACGCGGCCAGGACGGCGGGCACCGCGCCCCAGGCAATGGCGGGGACCTTCACCACGCTCAGTGACAACACGAGCCAGGTGGCCCCCACCCACAACGCGAGCCCCACCACCTCCAGTTCCCGCCGGCGCACCGCGCGCACCAGCAGCCACACGAAAGCGAGCAGCGGCAACACCGCGGGCAGCGGCGCCAGGCTCTGGGTGTTGACCTCATTCAGGAGGGCATCCACCGGCCGGTGCCAGGGCCCCACGTCCACCGTCGGGTCGGCGAAGAGGTGGGCGCGCGTCACCCGCGCCTCCAGGTCATGCAATTCCGGCCAGCGCCATGCGGAGTAGAAGCTCCACGGCGCGGCCAGGAGCACGGCCATGCCCACCATGGCCACCACCGTGCTGAACCTCGGCCCCGGACAGAAGCGCAGCCGGCCGAGCGCCCACAGCGTCGCCGCGATGCCCAGGGGCGTCAGCGCGAGCCCCGTCTTGCAAAGGAAGCCCAGCCC
>NZ_JABFNS010000250.1 GCF_013116825.1 Myxococcus xanthus | reverse complement strand
CCACCCGTCCGCTCCCCGACAGCCGGGTGGCCCCACGCCCCCCCCGACTCCGGCGCTACGGCTGCGAGTCCTCCTTCAGCTTCTCCACCGCCACCAAGGTGATGGCCTTCACCAGCGCCCGCGCCCGGCGGCCGCCCGCCGTCTCGCCATGCGGGTCCGCCTCCACCGCGTTCGCCAGGTCGGTGAAGCCCTGGCGCTCTCCCTTGCGGAGGTAGAGCTCGCCCCGGTTGGCCAGCGCCACCGGGTTGTCGGGCTCACGCTCCAGCGCGGCGCTGTACTCGGCGATGGCGTCGTCCAGCTTGCCCAGCTTCTGGTACACGGTGCCCAGCGCCGCCCGCGCCGCCGCGTCCTTCGGGTTTCCCTCCACCAGGCCTTCGAAGAGGATGCGGGCTTCCTCCAGACGTCCCGCCGCCGCCAGGTCACACCCCACCTGGGCAATGGCCTTCGCTTCCTCGAAGGTCATCCCCTCCACTTCGGCCCACGTCGCCTCTCCCCGGGCAAACGCCTTCAAGCTCTGCACCGCGCCGCGCTGCATCCGCATGGCCACCGCTCCCTCATGTTTGATGATGCGTCCCATGACCGCTCAGGCGCTCCGCAGGTTGGAGATGGCCGTCTTCGCCATCTCGTGGAACTTCGAGGACATGTTGCTCATCAGGTCGAACATCGCCTTGCGCTTCTCCACCAGCCGCTGAAGGCGCAACTCCAGCTCCTGCATGCTGCTCTCCAGCTTCGCGCCCGCCTTCCGGTCCGCCTCACCGTTGCCCAGCGAGGCCCGCTGGTCGCGCACGTTCGCCATCTGCTCCATCACGTCGAGAATCTCCTCGTCCGTGTCGCTGGAGATGGACATCAAGATGGCTTGAATCTTGTCCTCGATGCTCATGTTGGGGTTGTCGACGATGCTCCGCACATTCGACGAAGTGCCGCCCACCGGCCGGCTTCCGCCAGCGCCGCTCGCGGGCTGCGTTCCGGATGACGCCTGCGCTGCGTCCGCCTGTCGCAGCGCGGCCGTGACGTCCGGCCGGCCCACGATGCCGTCCCGCGGCCCCACGCCCGCGGCCATCTCCAGCCGGTCGTAGTAGGCGGGGTGGTCCTTGAAGAACTGCGCGGCGCGCTTCAGCGTCGACGAAGCGCCCGGGCTTTTCAGGATGGCGTCCAGGTTGTCGCGCGTGAGCAGGTTGTCCCGGGCCCCCACCGCGGTATCGAAGGTCTCCCAGTTCTCGCTCAGCACGCGCAAGGCGTCGTGGTACTCGTGGAAGTCCGGGTCCAGCGGGCTCGGCGCCGACGTCGGCGGGCTGCCCGACACAGGCGAGGAGCCACCGCCGCCGGACGTGCCGCCCGTCCCGGGAGGCGTCGTGCCACCGCTTCCAGGGCGCACGGGCCGGCCATACCGCGCGAACTCCGCATCCACCGCCTTGAGCTCGCGCTGGAGGTCCTGCACCGAGAAGGTGTCGAGGTTGTACAGCGGCGAGAAGATGCCAATCCGCGCCAGCGGCCCCTGCCGGTCGAGCCGCTCGAAGAGGGCCGTGTTCTCCACCATGAAGCGGGCCGCGTCCCGCAGTTGGGGAGACAGGCTGGAGTCCGTGGAGATGCGCTGCAGGTCTTTCTTCGACAGCGAGCCGCTCTTCTTGCCATCCAGCAGGTCCAACTGCTGGAAGTTCGCCTCCAGCACCTTCAAGGCGTCCGAGTAGTCGAGCATCTTCGGGTCCAGCGGACTGCTGCCCGGATTCAGGATGGGCGACGAGGACGCGGAGGGCGCGTAGCCGCTGCCGGCCTTCGAGCTGCCCGAGGAGGACGCGTGGTACTCCGTCTTCGCGGGCGGGTTCTTCGACAGCTCCTGCGCCACGCCCATGGCGCCACTGGCCGCCAGCATGACGTTGCCCGTCGCGGCCCCCGCCGCGGCCTTGATGGAGTTGGTGATGAGCGGCGGCAATCCCAGCGCGTTGCCCGCGAAATCCACCGCGGTGGACATGGGGCCAGCCAGCAGGTTGGCCGCACCTTTGAGGAAGTCGAGCATGAACCCTCTCGCGCGACGGGGTTGGAGTGGACGCCGCGCAGTCGTCCTTCGGACGGGAACGCTGGATTGCAGCGGCGGTGCCGTCCGGGGGCGTGGGTGGCACCCAGCGAATTCCGGCGGTTAGCACTCACCGAAGCAGGGGCACGTCCCCAGGCGCGGACGGAGCGGTCCACGACGAAGGATTGCGGTTAAGTTCCGCGGCATGCGCACCATGGGCCTGGACCTGGGCACCAAAACCATTGGAGTGGCCGTCTCGGACGGACTGGGCCTCACGGCCCAAGGCGTCACCACCGTTCGCCGCACGTCGCTCAAGGCGGACCTCGCGGCGCTGGCCACCGTCGCGAGCGAAAACGAAGTGACGCACGTCGTGCTGGGCCTGCCGCTCAACATGGACGGCAGCGAGGGCCCGCGCGCCGAGGCGTCCCGGAAGTTCGCGGACACCCTGGCCCAGTCGCTGGGGGTGACGGTGGAGCTCTGGGACGAGCGGCTGTCGACCGTGGCCGCCACACGGACCCTGCTCGAGGCGGACGTCAGCCGGGCCCGCCGCCGGGAGGTCATCGACCAGGTGGCCGCGCAGTTCATCCTCCAGGGCTGGCTGGACGCCCACCGGCCGCCCGATACCGACTACCACCCCGACGACTACGACTCGGAGCCCTGAGGGGGGCATGAGGGCCCCTCCAGGCGCCCGCGCTACGGCTGACGCCGGTACACGTGCAGCGGCGCGGTGAAGCCATCCAGCTTCTGGTAGGCCACGCCGTCCAGCACCAGCGAGCGCTCCTCCAGCTTCACGCCCGTGGCCTTCGCCAGCTCACCACCGTCGAAGCGGACCAGCACCTCCGGACGGGCCTCCTGCATGCGCTGGTGGAAGGTGTCCCAGCGCACGCGCGCCAGCCGCTCCTCGGGGAGGCCGGAGAAGAAGGCCAGTTGCAGGTCCATGTAGTTCGGGTCGACGTCGAGCGCCGCGGCCCCCCCCTTGGCGGCGACTTCCGCTTTCAGGAACTTCGCCACCTGCATCAGCGCCACGGGATTCGTGGACGTGGGGCTGATGGGACGCATCGTGGTCTGCAGCGGCCCGTCGGCACGGAACGTATAGACGCCCATCGCCACCGGCATGGCCACGGCGACCAGCACCGTCACGCCCGCCAGGGCCTTGCGCAGCATGGGCCCACGCGCTGCCACCAGCCCGGCGAAGCCGAAGGCCACGAAGACGGGGAGCAGCGCGACCTGCGTCACCGTGAAGCGGCCCAGCGGGACGAAGGTCAGCAGCACCGCCGCCCGGAAGGTGAAGTAGGCAGCGGGAACCACCGCCGCGGCCACCAGCCAGCGCGTGTCCGGACGCGAGCGCCACGCGCGAACCATGCCCGCCATGCCCAGCAGCGCGACCAGAGGCGACAGCGTGAGCAAGGCGATGCCGGGCCAGAACCCCAGCTGCTGCAGCCGCCAGAGCACGTTCGACCCCGAGCCCAGGGACGACTTCACCCAGTTACGGTGGAAGTCCTCCACCGCCACCACCGGGAAGAACGGGTTGCCATGCATCAGCTCATTGCCCTGCATCCACAACAGGGGGAACGGCAGGCACACCAGGCCGAAGCCCACGGCCCGGGTCAGCGCCACCACCTTGTCCTGGCTGCTGAAGCACAGCGCCACCGTGAGCAGCGGGATGTACATCCACGCGTCGTAGCGAAGCGCGCACGCCAGGTTGAGCATCAACGCCGCCTGGAACAGGGGCAGGAAGCGGTTTTCATCCACGCCTTCCGCGTACAGCGCGAAGGTGGCCAGCATGAAGAAGAGGGACACCGCCTCGCTGCCGGCCGTGGTGGAGAACTGCATGTGCATGCCCCACGCCGCGAAGGACAGGCCAGCCACCACGCCCGCGCGCCAACCGAAGAGCCGGCGCGTCAGCGCGAACAGCGGCACCACCGACAACACGCCGAACAGCAGGCTCACCACACGGCCCGCGACCTCCCGGTCGAACACCGACAGCGCCGCGCCCACCAGGTACATGTGCAGCGGACCGAACTGATAGGCCCCGTCCCCGTAGGCGGTGATGAGGTGCGGCGCCCGCAGCCAGCGCTCCGCCAGCTCCGTGCGTACCACCGCGTCACCGAAGAGGTTCTCGTTGACGAAGAACACGCCCAGCCGCGGCACCAGCGCCGCCACCAGCAACAGCCCGACGAGCAGTCGGGTGCCTGGCTCGTGCTGAGGGGCAGGCACCGCCGACAGGCCAGGTGCGTGGGGAGGCGAAACGGAGAAGGGGGCGGGGGCGGTGGCCATGACGCGCGGCAGGATACGCAGGCACGGCCCAAAGCCAAGCCAACGCCCACTGTTCCCTTGCTCGGGGAGCGCGGCCGACTTCACGGTGCGCGAACCTGCTCCCCTTCCGATATCCAGGGGGCTGCAATCATTTCAGGGTGCGCCGGGGCCAGGGGGCTGCCGGACTCCAGCGTCACCCGCGTGCGGCGGACCACCTCCAGCCGCCGGGGGCCCTGCGTCCCCAGTTCGGCGCGCGACGTGTAGAGGACCTCCAGCCGCTCGGGAAACGGGCGGCGCAGGTCGAAGCGCAGCTCGCCCTCGGCCCTGGGAGCCGGCGGACCTTTCGCTCCCTGGGACTGGAGGAGGAAACGCACCCGGCCGCGGGCGCCTTCCAACTCCACCAACTCATAGGTGACGACGGCCAGCCCTTCCTCCTGGGCTCGCGCCACGACCCAGCGCGCGCCCGCGCCCACCGGCTCTTCCGGAAGCCGTGGGGTGACGAGCCAGTCCGAGGACAGCGCCGCCCGCACCAGGCTGCTCAATGCCGCGGAAGCCCCGGGCCCCAGTTGCACCCATGCCTGAACCGGCGCCCCCCGGTTGGAGAGCACCACCGCTCCATCCCGGCCACTCGCCGCGCCCAGTTCCTCCGCCAACCGCCACGCCGGCACCATCCCCTCATCGTCCACGGCGCGGACCTCGGGACGCCCCACCCGCACGTGGTAGCGCGCCTGCCCCTTCCCCGCC
>NZ_JABFNS010000024.1 GCF_013116825.1 Myxococcus xanthus | reverse complement strand
CTCCGCCCCTCCGCCGCCAGCGCCCACCGAGGCCGCTCCCGGCTACACCCTGTCCTTCCTCGAAGCCGCGTCGCCCTCGGGATGTACCTGGGTTCGCCATGAGTCGTCGGGCACACGCAAGCCGCTCGCCACCGTGGACGCGGCGTGCGAGCGGCTCAAGCTCGCCTGGGGGCCGCGTGGCCGGCAGGGACTGGTGATGGACCGGGGCAACGGCGAGCTGCCTCCGCGCGCCTGGCAGGTGGACTTCGAGTCCGGCCAGAGCACCCGGCTGCTGCTGCCCGAGCTCGGCCACACCGACACGCTGGGCTTCGACGAAGCGGGCCACGTCGTCGCGCTGGTGTCGCAGCTGGAGGACCTGCCGCGGAAGATGGAGAGCGGCAGCGAGTACTTCCTCTTCGACGGCAAGCGCTTCCTCCTCCCCGAGGCGGAAGGCAGCCCGGGCCTGGCGCACGCGTACCGCCACGAGGCCGGCCAGTGGAAGCACCTGGAGACGGTGGCCACGCTGTATGAGATGGACGGCGCCCTGGGCACGGAAGCCCTGGCCACGGCCAGCCGGCTGACGTCCTCCACCTTCAGCCAGGATGCGGACCGGCTCTCCGAGTCGGAGCTGGAGGAAGGCAACGAAGACGCGGCCCGGCTGGACGCGGTGGTGAAGGACCGGGGCCACACGGCCTACGGCATGTGGGTCTCCATGGAGACGCACCAGGGTCCGCTCTACTCCTGGGAAGCCACGGGCGAGCTGCCCACGCTCATGCTCCCGCTGCGCTGGGAGGTGAACGACCGGCTGGTGGAGCCTGAGCAACTGGCGCTCGCGCCCACGTCGACCGTGGCGCTGCGGATGCGCGGACGCCTGTTGCTGGTCTCCGCCGAGCAGGCCGCCCGCGTCTACGACGCGAAGACGAAGAAGCGCATCGCCGCGTTGGAGAACGTCCACGGCACGCGCTTCTGGCCCCAACAGCGGACCGTCACCGCGGCGGCGCCCGCCAGCACGGTGACGGAGCCGTAGCACTCGCGCGGCGAACTACCTGCCGAGGCTGGCGCCCACGACCGCAATCACCGCGTAGGCGGCGAAGAACAGCCCACAGGAGAGCAGCGGCACCGCCAGGGCAGCCACCGCCGCGGTGCTCCAGCCCGTGCGGTGCAGGCTCCTGTACGCGAAGATGCGCAGCCCCAGGGCCCACAAGGGCGCGCCATACATGCCACAGAAGGGAATCAGCCCCATCATGTAGGGCGACAGCGACAGGGCATTGGCGCGCAGGGTGACCTCGAAGGGCTGACCCGTGCCCTCCATCCGGAACACGACGTGGTCCAGCGCGGAGTTGATGAGCGCGACGAGCATGCCCATGACGGGCACCAGCACCATCATCGCCCCGAACACCCCGACCCCAACCAGCCGGAACCCGCTCTGGGAGACGTTGTCGCCATCCATCATCTCCCGCGGGATGGCGAAGAGGAGGGCCAGGTAGAAGAGCGCCGTCGTGAAGGAGCCGGCCAGGTTGGACAGCGCCACGAAGCCCAGGGAGCTGCCCACCGAACCCTCCGGCCGCGCGTGCGCGAAAGTGGCCGAGGGACGCAGCATCACCGCCACACAGGTCTGCCAGTACGCCCGCAGCGTCCCCAGCTCATCGCGCCGGTCCCACGGCAGGGCATCCGCGGGCACGCGGTCATGACACGCGGCGCACAGGGGCTCGTCCCCGGGCCCCTTCCGCAGGCACTGCGCGCACGCGAAGCTGCCGCACCGGCCACACGCATGCAGGCTGAGCAGCTCCGGGTGGACGGCACACACGGGGTCCGCGGAGCCTGGCGTGGCCTCCAGCAGAAGAGACGCGCCGCACCACGCGCAGCTCTGCGCGCCTGGGACGGCGAAGGCCTGACAACGAGGACACGGGATGCGCATACGTGCCCGCATCCTCGCATGGGTGCCCGCCGGGAAGTCAGGGTGTCGGCATCACGCTTTCGCCCCACCCCACTCACGCTTAAAGGAGAGACCATGCACATGCCCGGGCTTGTCTCCCTCCTCCTGCTGTCCGCGCCCGTCCTGGCCGCCGAGCCCGCGACGCAGGACCAGGCGGCCTTCGAAGCCGAACTCCAGCGCAACCTGGAGGCCTTCGAGCAGAACATGGACCGCAGCATGCCCATCCCCTGCGGCCATCCGCCGATGCGCCCCGAGCGAATCAAGGGAGAGGACCTCCAGTTCGACCCTTCGCGACTCACCCACATCAAGAAGACCACCTATCAGCTCAGGTGCACCTTCCATCTCGACGGGACGGCCACCGACTGCCTGATGCTCACACCCGGAGTGGGGCTGGACGCGAAGAACCGGGAGACCATCAAGCAGTGGCGCTTCAAGCCGGCCCTCTACAAGGACAAGCCCACCGCGACGACCTGCATGCTGTTCGGCAAGCTGACGCCACGGCCGGAGAACTGAGCCGCCTCCGCCGGAGTCACGGGCTCCGGCGGTGACGCTCACTTCCCCGCGGGCACCAGCCCATGGTCATCCGGCACGGGGCCGCTGGCGCCCGGCACCTCGGGGACGGAGGGTGTCGGCGCGGCCTCCGGCCTGGGCGCCTCACGCGCCCGCTTCGCCTCACGCAGGGCCACGGTGGCCGCCGCCTTCCGGCCCAGGGACTGCTCCCGCTTCGCCAACGCATCCCACAATTCGGGCGAATCCGGATGCAGCGCCACGCCCGCGCGCAGCAGGCCCGCCGCCACCGCGGTGGACTCCGCGTTGATGAGGCGCTTCAGGAAGTTCCGAGGCGCGAGCGCCAATGCGCCCTGCGGCGTGGCCACGGCCTCGCGCAGCTGCGGCAGCACGGCCTCCTCCGGGTTCGCCGTGAGCAACGCCTCGGCCAGGGCCCAGCGCGCATCCAGGCCCCGGGGCTGCAGCTCCACCGCCCGCTCCAACCAGCGCCGCCGCGCCGCGGGTTGCTTGCGCCAGGCGAAGCCCTCCGCGATGCGCAGCAACTCGTCTGAGTAATCCGGATGGAACCCCGGCGACGCGGTGACGGACCTACGCAGCGCGGCCCAGCGCGCCTCCGGGTTCTTCTCCTCGTCCAGGCGCAGGCGCTGGAGCTCGGGCAACTGCGCGCGCTTCCAGCTCGCGGCCAGGCGGAGCACGTCCGCCCGCAGCGGCTCGCCGATGCGCGCCGCCTCTGGAACCTGCTTCGCGTCACAAGCGGCCAGGTAATCCTCGAAGAACGCCAGCGGGCCTTCGACGGTGTAGGCCTTCAGCCGAGCCGCGCCGTGGACCTTCTCCAACGTGCGGGCCATGTGCGCCCCCACGCGGATGAAGAGGGCGCGCAGACGCGGGTCATGCCCGCTTCGGACGCGCTCCAGCGCCGCCCGGGTGTCCCGGCCAATCTCCTTCCGGTTCAGCAGCGCGGACACATGGGCGAAGGCGCCGGGCAGGTCCGTCTCCTCCGGCAGCACGCCCGGGCCTCGCGTGGCCCACTGGTGATAGGACAGTCCATAGCTGGCGACGCGGCTGAGCCCTTCGTGCACCACCGCGTCCACCGGGTCCGCCACGTAGGCATCGCGGCGGGTGTTGCCCTCCTCCAGCACCTGCTCCAGCAAACGAATGGACAGCCGGCGCATGCGCCGCGCCTCGCCTTCCACGTTGGAGGCCAGGGCAATCACCGTGTCCTCGGCGGGGAGCATCATCAGCAGCGTGGTCGTCTCGGGCTGGCCGCCCGCGTGGGCCACCACGTAGTGGCCGCGCAGCGGATATGTCGCGAAGCCCATGCCGTAGTCGGTGAGGCGCCCGTCGACGGTGGACATGGACGTCTGCATGCGGCCCATCGTCTCGCGCGACACCAGGGTGTGCGACAGCACGGCGCGGCCGAAGCCCAGCATGTCCCCCACCGTGGCGCGGGTGCCACCACCGGCGAAGCGGCTGGACACGTCGAGGAAGCGCGACGGCTTCAGCGCCGCCCCCTGGATGCGGTAGCCCTTGGCCTGGTGCTCATCGCGCGTGGCGGTGATGTCCAGGTCCGCGTTCGGCATGCCCGCGGGCTTGAAGATGTGCTCGCGCAGGTAGTCTCGGTAGGACTGGCCGGAGGCCGTCTCCACCGCCGCGCCCAGCAGGTTGTAGCCCCACGTCGTGTACAGGTAGCGGGTGCGCGGCTCGAAGGCGAGCGGCTTGCCCGCGAAGGCGGCGATGGCCGCCGCCGTGCTCACCGCCTTCACGTTGCGGGTGGACGCCACCCCGTCATAGGTGGGCACGCCGCTCACGTGGCCCAGCAAGTCCCTCACCGTGACGGGCCACTGCTTGGCTGGATAGGCCGGCACCAGGGTGGAGATGTCCGCGTCCAGGCTCAGCTTCCCCTGCTCCACCAACTGCAGCACCGCCACCGCCGTGAAGGACTTGGTGACGGACGCCATGCGGTACGTGGTGCGCGGCGTCGCGGGCAGCTTGCGGCCCACGTCGCGAAGGCCATAGGCACACACCCAGCGCTCCGCGCCGCGGGTCACGCCCACGGACAGCCCCGCGACGGGCCCCTGTGACAACTCGGCGCGGACGACCGCGTCCAGGGCGCCGCGCACCTCCTCGGAGAAGGCCCGAGGGGCCTGCTCGGCGTCGGGGCTGGCGGGCTCACACACCATCCCCAGGGAGGCCCGAGGCGCCGCCAGGGACACGGGCCCCGCGAGCCCCAGGAGCACCGCGGCCCCATACCGCACGAACGCACGTCTCATGGCGTGGCCTCCGCGCTGGGCTCGGCCCCTCCGGTGGGCGCGGCGCCCACCCGCGAGGGCGTGGGCATCACCGCCGCGACACCCCGCGCGGGCGGCGGCGTCTCCACATAGGCGCGCAGCAGCGCGTCGGTGACCAGGTGCCCCAGCACGTCCAGCCCCGCGCCGCGCGGGTGCACCAGGTCGTCATGCATGTAGCCGGACGCATGGAAACGCGCGAGCGCGCCCTTTCCGCCCATGGCGGCGTAGAAGTCGAAGAAGGCACACCCTTCGGCGAGCGCGACCTCCCGCTCGGCGGCGTTGACCGCCTCCAGCGAGGGACGCTGCGTCAGCGCCTGGGCCTTCGCGCCGGGCCCCTTCACCGCGTCCATGGGCCCCACCAGCAGGCACGCGCTCCCGGGCGCCGCCTCCCGCGCGCGGCGGAGCAGCGCCCGCAGGTCCGCGCGCAGCTTCTCCATGTCCAGGCGCTTCCATTCGAGGCGCTTGGACTCGTTGCCCCCCAGGAAGAAGACGAGCAACTGGGGCGAACGCTCCGCGAGCTGGGACGTGAGCGTGGCGCCGTCGATGCGCGCATAGAGGCTCGCGTCCGACGAAGGCACGCCCAGCGTGTCCAGGACGATGCCGGGCCGCGCGTGCTGCAACACCACGCCCTGCACCACCGCGCCCTGTCCCTCGGCCACCACGTCCAGCGCCTGTGCGTCCTCGGGCAGCTCGAAGTGGGTGGCGCGCGACAAGCCGCTCCCCGTGGGCTCGGTCCGCGCCAGCACCTTGCCGCCACTGGAGAGGCTGACCGCGCCGGCGCCAGGCACGTCCAGCCACCACAGCGTTCCGCGCGGCTCGCCATCCAGCGTGAAGCGGCTGCGGGCCTTGGCGTTCGTGGCCACGTGATACACGCCGGTGATACCGAAGGCGTGCGGCGGCGCGCGCAGCTCGCCCAGGGTGCGCGGCTGCCACCCACTGCTGCTGGCGCTGGTGCGGCCTCGCCCGCCGTAGGGGGCCATGCGGTCCACGAGCAACACGCCCCGGCCCGCGCTTCCGAACGCCGTGGCCAGGTCGTCGCGCAGGACGTCCACGATGCGGTCCCCGGCAATCAGCGAGTTGCCGAAGGCCTCGATGACGACGGGACGGGTGGCGGTGCCCGCGGCCAACGCATCCAGCGACGTGAAGAAGGGCGTTAGCGCCGTGCGCGCGCAGCCGCTCCCCAAGGGGGCCACGCAGGGGTCTTCCACCTTCGCACCGGGCGCGCCCAGCTTCTCCGCCAAGGCCTGGACCTCGGCGGTCCGTTCGGGACGCACAGGCATCCGCCGGCGAACCTCTGGCGCGGGGGACGGTCGCGGCGGTTCAGCGGGGCGAGCGACCGGTGCCTCTGGCGCGGAAGCAGGGGGTGTGGCGGCGCGAGGCGAGGACCCGATGTCACAGGCGGTCAACAGGCCGCCGAGCAGGACCGGGAACCAGGTCCGCCGGCCGCTCCGCCCGACTTCCGAATGCGTCATGTAGCCGGCAGCGTAGACGAAAGCCCCTGCGTGCGCATGTTCCCGGCCAGCGTCTCCCCGCCTGCTGGAGGAGCAGCCCCGGCACCCACGCTCCGAGGCCCTGGCAAAGGTGGAGTGGATGCCTGTGAGTCAACGGAAGTTGCGGGAGAAACAGCCCGGCGCAAATGCAAGGTCAAGCCCCGAACATCCTCCCTTCACTTGCGACCGAGATACCCCAAATTATCCGCTCCCTCTTATGGAGAAACGGAACAACAGGGTCGCGAACTGGACGCGGTTGCACCGCCGGTTTGGCGACCACGTGCGCAAGCTTCGGGCGGCTCGGGAGCTCACGCAGGAGGTCCTCGCGGAGCGCAGCGACCTGTCCGTGGACGCCATCCGCCGGATTGAGCGCGGTTCGTTTTCTCCGTCCCTGGACACCCTGGGCAAGCTCTCCAAGGGACTCGACGTCTCCTTGAAGACGCTCTTCCAGGGCTTCGAGCGCGAGCGCTCCAACGCCGTGGCGGAAATCTGCGACTTCCTGTCCCTGCGCTCGGGCCGCGAGGTCGAGCTCGCCTGGCGCGTCATCCAGGCCATGTTCGAGGAGCGCTGAGCCACACAGGGGTTCCCAGGGGGTCAGGACACGCCCATCCGTCCTGCCCCGCCGGGGTCCGCAAGCAAAACCCGGGGACTTTTGAGAGCGCGCCAACCCGGATGGTAGCGTGCAGCGCCTCATGACCCCGCTGATGAATCGACTCGCGAGCCTGCTGTGGACCCTGACGGTCCTCGTGGTGGTGGGCGGCGTCGGCCTGTGGGCCTACCGGCATTCGTCGCTAGGCGCCGCCACGTTCCTCCAGGAAGGCGGACGCTACCTCCAGGCCGTCCTGTCGCCGCTGCTCGCGGGCAGCGTGGCCCTGGCGTTCGGCCTGAGCTACGCCTCCGGCGTGGTGGCCCGCCGCGCACGGCACCACGCCCCCCGGCCCAAGCCACTGCCCAAGGGACCCAGCATCTCCCCGCTCGAGGTGCTCACCCATGACACGGCCACCGCCGTCAGGACCCTGCTCAAGGACCTGGGCCAGCGGCTGGGCCGCATCGCCGCGAAGCCGGATCCAGACATCATCGCCTTCATGGGCCAGTTGATGGACGGCGCCATCCGCCTGGGCGCCAGCGACATCCACATCCATCCGCTGGAAGCAGGCACGCGCATCGCGTTCCGCCTGCACGGCGTGCTGGAGGAAGTGCTCTCCTTCCCGCGCGAGCACCACTCGCGGCTCATCAACCGCGTCAAGGTCCTCGCGAAGCTGGCGCTGTACGACCTGGACAAGCCGCAGGACGGGCACTTCCCGTGGACCACGGACGACGGACCCGCGGACATCCGCGTGTCCATCCTCCCCACCAACCACGGCCCCGCGGTGGCGCTGCGCATCGCCCGCACCGGCGTGCGGCTGCCCCAATTGCCGGCGCTCGGCTTCCCCGACGCGTTGCTCGCGAAGTACCAGGAGCTGCTCGCGCTGCCGCAGGGCCTCATCCTGGTGGCGGGCGCCACCGGCAGCGGCAAGACGACGTCGCTGTATGCCTCGCTGGGCCACATCCAGCAGTCGCGCGGCGAGCTCACGCGAATCGCCACCATCGAAGACCCCATCGAGTTCGACGTCCCCCTCTTCGCGCAGACGCAGGTCAACGCCGCGCAGGGCTTCACCTTCGCGCAGGGCCTTCGCGCGGTGCTGCGGCAGGACCCCAACGTCATCATGGTGGGTGAGATTCGCGACTCGGAGACGGCGCGCACGGCCATCCAGGCGGGACTCAGCGGCCACCTGCTGCTCAGCACCATCCACGCCAACTCCGCCGCGGGCGCGTTCAACCGCTTCATCGACATGGGCGTGGAGCCCTTCCTGCTCGCCTCCGCGACGGTCGCCACCCTCTCACAGCGACTGGTGCGCAGCCTCTGCCCCCACTGCCGCGCGCCCCTGCCCCTGACGCCCGAGGAGGCGGTGCGGCTGGATGCCGCCGGAATCCGGCGCGGGAACTTCTTCGGCCCCGTGGGGTGTGAGCGCTGCGAGGGCAGCGGCTACCTGGGCCGCACCGCCCTCTACGAAATGCTCGTGGTCTCCCAGGGCATCCGCGACGCCATCAACGCCAAGGTGCCCAGCTCCCGCATCCAGGAGCTCGCGGTCCAGGAGGGCATGGTGCCCCTGCTGGCCGCGGGCGTCGAGCGCGCACGCACGGGCGACACGTCGCTGCGCGAAGTGTTCCGCGTCGTTGGCGGCTGAGCCCTCTCTCCAGGAAGCGACCTCACGTGAACACCCCTCCCTTTCCCCGCGGCCCCGTCACGGATGCGTCGCCCGACCCCGATGCCTGGTCCCAGTCGCTGATGGGACGCACCGAGGAGCTGGCCCACCTCCAGGCGCAGACGCCCCAGGAGGCCGAGCCCGCCGAGTCACCCGCGCCCCAGGCCCAGCCCCGGAAGCGGACCTTCCAGGCGCCGCCACCACCGCCGCCGCCCAGCCCGCTGGCCGCCGTCCTCAAGCTCTGCGGCGCGGCCGCGGGCCTGCTGGCCGCGAGCCTCCTCGTGCTCCCCGCGCTCCGGCACTTCGGAGCGCCCCCCGTCACCCCGGAGGAGGTGGCCGCCGCCCGCCCCGAGACGACGCTGGCCCCGAGCTTCGACCCACCCTCGGAGGTCCGCGAGGGAGAGGTCCGTGAGCAGCGCGCGTTCATGGAAGGCGCCAGCCTGCTCATGGTCGACTCCGCTCCGTCAGGCGCGACCGTCTTTGTGAACGGTCGAACCGAAGGCGCCACGCCGCTGTCGGTGACGCTGGAGTGCGTGACAGACGCGCCGGTTACGGTGAAGCTCACGCGCCGAGGCTTCAGCTCCCTGGAACACACGCTCCCATGCCGTCACGACACCATGACCCAGCTCTTCGGAAGGCTGCGCAAGGGGAAGAGCAGCGCGAAGCCGTGAGCGCCGCGTCCCCTACCGTGCTCGTCGTGGACGACGACGCCGACATCCGAGAGGCCGTCCAGGACATCCTGTCCTTCGAAGGCTACGCCGTGGCCCAGGCCGCCAACGGCCAGGAGGCCCTGGCGCTGCTGACCGGGCCCCACGCGGTGCGGCCGTGCCTCATCCTGTTGGACCTGATGATGCCCGTCATGGACGGCGAGGAGTTCGTCGGCCGGATTCAGCAGGAGCAACGCCTGGCGGAGCTGCCCATCATCCTCGTCACGGCGAGCGGCCGCGCCCACCTGCCCGGAGTCCGCGCCATCCTCAAGAAGCCCTTCGACATGGACGTGCTGCTGAGCACGGTGGGCGAACACCGCCACTGACGGACGTCCCCTTCAGGAGCGCCGCTCTCCCGTCAACATCGCGGCCACCTGCGGGTCCAACTGGAAGGACTCGAAGAAGCGGTCCGCGTCCTGGGGCGGCTTGCCCTCCGGGTGTAGCAGCAACTGCTGGTAGAGCCGGGGCCCCACCAGGAAGAAGCGTCCGCGCAGGCGGCGTGGGCCGGACACGCCCTCCACCTCCCAGCCCGGGAAGCCACTCAGCACCAGCGGCCGCGCGGACAGCCCGGTGGCGCCCAGCGCCTCCAGCGCCCCGTGGCTGGCCCGGGCCACCACGTCACGCGGGTCCGCCTGGGACACCGCGGCCGCGGGGAAGTCCGTGTAGGAGACGTAGTAGGCGGTATCCACCTCTGGCCGCACGGCGATGAAGGTGTGGAGTGTCACCGCGCCGACATCCGTCTCCTGCGAACGGCGCTCCTCGCTCACCGGCCCGGGAATCGCGACGGAGAAGCCCCCTTCCGCGGACTGGACGACGGGCTCGGCGGCCCGCGGGGCTTCGGGCTTCGCGGCGACGGTCGGTGCCTGCTGGCGGGAGGCACACGCCCCCAGCCCTCCCAGGGCCAGGAGGGCGGCGAGCGGCGCGGCGCGGCGCGGGGTCTTCATAAGGGCAGGCGGCTCCTGAAGGTTGGACCCCGAAGGTACGTCGGGCCTTGCGGGAACGCATCCGCCGTCTACAGGTGGACGCGCGCCATGCGACGCTTCGCGCCAACCTGGGGGCAGGCCCCCCTCAGTGCAGGGTGTCCTCGGGGGACGTCAGCCCCGCGTCTTCTTCGGCTTGCCGAACGGCCTCGGTGGCCACGGCCAGCCGCACGCAGAAGACGGAGCCATGGCCGGGCTGGCTCGTCACGTCGATGCTGCCCCCATGCCCCTCGACGATGCGCCGGGCCACCGACAGGCCCAGGCCCACGCCCGGGGCGCGCTGACGGGCGTTGCCGGTGCGCTGGAAGGGCACGAAGAGCAGGCTCATCTCCTCGTCGGAAATGCCGATGCCCTGGTCCGTCACGCACAGGACAGCCGTGTCCTCTTCGCGGCGCACGGACACCTCCACGGTGCTGCCCGCCGGCGAGTACTTCAGCGCGTTGCTGATGAGGTTGTGGAGCACCTGCTCCAGCCGGGCCGGGTCCGCGCGAACCGGCACGGACACGTCCGGCAGGCTGAGACGGAGGCCATGGCCGGTGTCGCCGGAGCGGTAGAGCTCCACCACCTCGCGGGCCAGCTCACGCGCGTCCCGTACCTCCGGGCGCAGCTCCAACCTGCCGGCTTCGATGCGGGTGGCATCGAGCAGGTCGCCCACCATCCGGTCCAGCCGCTCCACCTGCCGCCCTACCAGGGACAGGGTGCGGTCCATGCGCTCGGGCGTGAGCTGGGCGCGGCTGCGGTCCGACAGGGCTGTGGACAACTTGAGGGCGGACAGCGGATTGCGCAGCTCGTGCGCCACGCCCGCGAGGAACGCGAGCTGCTGCTCCTGCTGGTGGGCCAGGCTGTTGGCCATCTCGTTGAACGTGCGAGCCATGTCCCGCAGCTCGGTGGGCCCGGCCTCCGGGGCCCGGGCGCGCCTGCAGCCCGCGCCGAAGCGACGCATGGACTGGCTGATGTCCCGCAGAGGCTGGAGCGCCACGCGCCGCAGCAGCACGCTCACGACGAGCACGCCCAACAGCAGCAAGCCGCAGAGCACCACGCCCACGGAGTCCGCCATGTCGTTCCACCGCTCCGCTTCCGAGCGGGCCAGGCGCGCGCGCTCCACGTTGATGGAGCTGACCTGCTCCAGGCCATTCAACGCGGCGTCCAGCGCCGGGCCCGCCTCCTGCTCCGCGCGCACCGGGTCCCGCTGGGCGGAGAAGTAGACGTCCACGTCCTCGCGGACAGCGTCGAGCCGCTGACGCTCCGCCTCCGTCGAGGCGATGCGCCGCAGCTCACCCATCTGCCGGTACAGCGAGGCCTCCAGCTCGAACCGCGACAGCCCACCCGGGCCACGGGGCACCTTGGCGGGGCCTTCCCGGACCATCCGGTCGTGCGCCAGCAGGCCCACCTCCAGCTCCTCGGACACCCGGATGCCTCCGAAAGCGACCCCCAGGGTCGCGGCCGAACGGTCGAGCACGCTCGTCAGGACGACGAGCAGGGTGGCGGCCGCCAACGTCACCAACGTCAGCACCCCCATGGTGGCGGCGAGCCAGGAGCGCAGACTCATGGAGCCGCCCCGGGCGGAGCGAGGGCCGTCTGAAACACGGGGCAGACCCGAAGAGACCTTCACACAAGCTCCTCACGGGGTTCCCAGACACGAGGGCCACCCCCATTGCTGAGAGGAGCAACACCGCCAATGCCCACGGGATTCGCGGACCGGACAGCAAGAGGGCACGCCCGACCCGTTCCCTGAAAGGGGACATCACCGGATGGCGCCAGCCGTGCTAGGGAGGGGCGATACGTGGTCGGCAAGCGCCCTGGCCGACGAGCGAGAGGTCTCCATGGACATCATCTCCCAGCCGGTACGCACCTTGAAATTCGATGGCTTCTGGCGCTGGCTCCAGGAGCACACGCACTGCATCCTGCGGTGCGGCTCCGTGGACGCCATGCTGTATGACCACGACGACTTCCACTGGGCCCTCCTGGAAGAGGAGCGCCAGCACATCGTGCAGGTCCTCAAGGGGAAGGTGCTGGTGGGCGAGTTGGTCATCCCCGGCCGCGAGGTGACGGAGGTGAACATCGCCCCCGACCCGGACACGGGCGCCCAGGGCCACTTCCTGGTGGAGCTCATGGGCGGGCCCAAGGAAGACCCGCAGGCGCTCTACCACTTCATCATGGCGCACGGCATCGACCCGGCGCCGGGGCACAAGGACCTCAAGCACTGAGGACGGTGCGCTCGATGAGCGTCACCGCGTCGTCCGTCCCGTTGACGTAGGGCCTCGTGCTCCGCGCAGGTCGGGCACGGGCGAGCCCGGCGGCGCGCGTCACCAGCGCCTCCACGGAGCCCGCCCGCTCCTCGGGGCGCAGCCGCAGGGCCTGCCTGTCGTAGAGCCGGGGCCGCGCGAGCGCCACGAAGGGTGTTCCGGTGACGCGGGCCTCCTGCACGGTGTTGTACCCTCCCGCGCCGACGAGCACGTCCACGCCGGGGAGCACCGCCAGCGCGGGCCACGTGGACATGCGCAGGGCCAGGCCCTCCTCCTGGGGAGCCCCTGCCCGGCGGCCCTGCTTCGCGCGCGGCGCGGGCACATCCATCGCCGCTCCGGGCGGCACCAGCCACCGGACCACGGCCTCTGGCCCCAGCATCGCGTCCAGCCGGGCGGCGATGTGCCCCGCCTCCCCCACTTCCTCGGGGGTGCCACAGCCCATCACCGCCACCAGGGCGCGCGAGTCCTCCGCGGGCACGCCCAGCCGCGCGCGGGCCTTGTCACGGGGCAGCAGCTCGCTGGCGCGCAGGAGCAGCCAGGGCGCGGTCCTCACGGCGCGAGGATGGTTCGCGAAGGGCGCGGCCTCACCTGGGACGAGCAGCAGGTCGAACGCGTCCACCGCCCGCGCCAAGCCGTACTGCTTCACGTACGTGGGGTTCACGTCGCGGTGAATCAGCACCTTGCGCGCGCGCACCGAGGGCAGCAGCGGCGCCAGCTCGCCTCCGAGCCCCCGGGGAAAGGTGTCCACGACGAACAGGTCCGGGCGCACGTCGGCCAGGCACTGCTCCACCACTTCACCCACGGCCTCGCGCCCCAGCGCGGGGTTGAGCCGGAACACCTCGACACCGGTGCCCAGCACGTCCTCCAGTGGGAGCCCGCTCGCGAACGGGCTGTTGGTGAGCAGGACGACGGAGTGGCCTCGGCGCGAGGCCGCACGAGCCAACGCGGAGGCACGGGTCAGGTGCCCCATGCCGCCTCCCAACGCATAGACGAGCCAGCGGCCAGCCATCAGCTCCCGCCCATGTCCTCCTCGAAGGAGGCGTCGTCCTCGTGGCGGAGGCTCGCGCCATCAGCCTCGGTGAAATCGTTGGCGTCGTGGGCCCTGCCGCTCCCCGACGAGGCGGAGCCGTAGTACCCGTAGTTGTCGTAGTAGTAGCTCGGGTGGTCCTCGTCCACGCCGCTCCGCTCCCCCGCGTAGTCCTCGTGTTGCCGCGCGCACGTCGCGCAGAGCATCTCCGCGCCCACGGACGTCACGTGCAGCTCACACAGCGGCATCGCGCACCGCATGCACGTCATGGCAGCGGGGCTCCCGCAGCCATGGGAGAACAGGAAGCCCACGTTCTCCTGGCAGACCAATCCACTCATGGCTGGGCCAGCTCCTGGGACGGCGGCGCCTGGAGGTGGAAGAGCAGCGCCATGCGCAGCGGCAGCTCCAGCGCCTCGAAAGCGAGACACGCGGCGGCCTCCGCCGCCAGCAGCGACTTGGTGGCGAGCAACGTGCGCCCCTGCGCATCACGCAGGGAGACCTTGCCCTCGCGCACCTTCACGCGGGCCACGTCCGCGCCAGCGCCGTCCTGGATGCGAGCACCGTCGTCCTCCGGCCACACGGAGTACAGGAGCGTGCCCTTCATGTCGTTGAGGCGCCAACCCGGCCCCTGCCGCGCGAGCGTGAACAACACCTGCCGCTGCTCACCGTCCCGCACGGTGAGCGCCCCGCCCGCGGAGCCGACGACATATCCCAGCGCCACGTCATCCGGGCCGGAGACCTTCAGCGACGCGCCCTTCCACTTGTAACGCGCCAGCTCGCGCTCCTCGCCATCCACCAGCTTGGCGCCGTCATCCTTCGGCTTGAGGGAGAAGCGCTCGCGGTCGGCGTCGTCCTTGAACTTGAGCTTGCCCTCGAGCCCCTTCACGTCCGAGGCGGGGGCGCTGGCGGCCTCCTGAGCGCGAACGGCTCGCGGCGGCTCGGCGTCACCGGGCTTGGAGCACCCGGCGGCGCCCGTGAGCGCGACCAGGGAACAACAGAGAAGGAACCGGCCCATGCCCATCATCACGAAGCCTTCGCCTGCTGACGCAGTTGTCTGGAGGAGTTGAGGACCTGGTAGAGGCTCAGCAGCATCATCACCACCGTCTTCGGCGCATCCACCGCGTCTCCCTGCACGTTGGGCCCGGCATCCCAGTCCTTCTCCACGAGGGTGCGCAGGAACATCCGGTCCTCGCCCAACCGGAGCTTGTCCACGGCGACGTCCTCCGGCAGGCGCATCGCCTGACGGGCCTCCGGCTCGAGCAGCGCCAGGTCCTGATGACGCGCCGCCTTCACGCGCAATTGAACCTGGAGAAACGCCCAGCTGTCCTGCCGGTGCTTCGTCTTGTACTTGCCGCTGGCGCTGCGCCGGGTGCGCGACCGCTTCATGAGCCGCTGCACCATGGCGATGCGCAGGTGCGTGCCGTCCAGCAGCCGCGTCTGAAGGGAGAACCACGGGTCGCTGAAGTTCTCCGCGTTCCAGCCGCTGGGCGTGGTGTGCTTGCCGAGCAGCTTCTCCGGGCTGTCCACGGGCATGAAGTCAAGCTCCAGCCTCACCGACGCGTCAGGGCCGATGTCACGGCGCAGCCGATGGATGACCTGAGAGGCCAGCGTGTACCGCCGGTTCTCCAGGTCCAGGCGCCGGAAGCGGAGGTACACGACGAAGCACCCCACGGTCCCCGCGAGCAGCACGAGGCCCGGCCACGGGGTGAGTCGCCGCGCGAGCGCGTCCTCGAGCCCATCATCCAGCATCATCCGGTAGACGAAGAAGCCAACGGTGGCGGCCAGACACACCCAGGCCGACTTCCACCACTTCCGCCGCGACTGCTCCACCTCCATGTCCAGGAGGCGCAGCCGCTCGAGGTCTTCCTGCAACTCCCTGATGGGGCCGCTGCATCTGTAGACGCGTTCCTCGCGGAAGCGGTCGATGTTGAATGCCACGGTGAGTCGCGCCCCCTCGGCGGAACGAAAGAAAGGGAAGCGTAAGGGCCCGTGCCGTAGGGGTCAAACCCTCCTGTTTGCCGGCCCGGCCGAGCCGCGATAGCAACGCGAGTGTGTCTCCTCCTCCCGGCACCGGCATCATTTACGCGTCGTTCGACCGCTTCCCTTCGCCCAAGGGCGCCGCGGTGCACATCCGGGCTTTCGTGGAGTCACTGGGCGCGGCCTTTGGCCAAGTCGACCTGGTCGCGCTCCGGGACACCCCCACCGCGCCCACCGGGCCGCTCGCGCTGGCGGAGGGCGTGACGTACCACCCGCTGGAATCACGCGGGAAGGACCTGATGGCCCAGGCCCTGTCGTTCCGCTCGCACCTGGCGGCATGGTGGCGCGAAAGGCCGCGAGCCTCCGTCGTGCACGTGCGCTCCATCTTCGAAGGCTACCCCGTCGCCTGCCGGAAGGAAGCGCTGACGGACGCGCTCGTCTTCGAGGTGAACGGCCTGCCCTCCATCGAGCTGAAGTACCACTATCCGGACGTGGCGGATGACGCGGAGCTCTTGCGCAAGCTGGTGGCGCAGGAGGACGTCTGTCTCTCCCGTGCGGACCTGGTGGTGACCCCGAGCACGGTGACGGCGGAGTACCTGGTGACGACCCGGGGCGTGGACGCCTCGCGGGTGCGGGTGATTCCGAACGGCGCCGACCTGGAGGTGTTCCGGTACGCGCCGCCGCGCCCTCTGGAGCCCGGGCGCCCCGTGCGGCTGCTGTACAGCGGGACGATGACGTCCTGGCAGGGCGTGCACCATGCCATCGAGGCCTGCCGGTTGCTGCGGCGGGACATGCCCACGGTGCTGACGCTGGTGGGCCCGCTGCGCCGGCACACACGGCGGGCGCTGATGGACCGGTGCGGTGACCTGCTGCTGGAGGGCACCGTGGAGTTGCTGGAGCCCCTGCCCCAGGCGGAGCTGGCGGCGCTGCACCATGCCTGCGACGTGGTGCTGGTGCCCTTGCCCTTCAACGACCGCAACTGCGTGCAGGGCTGCTGTCCGCTGAAGCTGCTGGAGGCCATGGCCACCGGGACGCCCGTGGTGGCCAGCCACCTCCCCGTGGTGAGCACCCTGGCCGCGCCGGACGAGGTGATGCTGATACGGCCGGGCTCCGCGAAGGCGATTGTTGAAGCGGTGAAGGCCCTGCGAGCGGACCCCACCCTGGGCCCCGCGATGAGCGCGAAGGCACGGGCGCGAGTGGAGCGCGACTTCCCATGGAGCCGCGCGGGTGAAGCCCTGGTGAGCGCCTACGAGGAGCGGCTCGGGATGGCGCGGGCCAGCACGCGACGGAGCACCTCTGCCTCCGCGTGCGCCTGAAAGCGCTCCTCGATGCGCTGACGGGCGGCGGCGCCCATCGCGGCGCGCTGTTCGAGCGGCAGGGAGAGGACATCCAGGCACGCCTGCCCCAGGTGATTGAGCAGGGCCTTGGAGACGATGAAGCCGTTGCATCCGGCGTCCACCGCCTCGGGGATGCCGCCAGCGTCGCTGGCGATGACGGGCCGGGCACAGGCCATGGCCTCCAGCAAGGCGTTGGGCATGCCCTCCCACAGCGACGGCTGGAGGTAGACGTCACACAGGCGCAGGTGCGCGGCGATAGCCTGCGGTGTGTCCAGCGGCCCGGAGATGAGGATGCGCGCGGCGTCCTCGGGATGCTCGGCGCGGAAGGCGACCAGGTGCTCGGCGTCGCGCGGCCGCACCTCGCCGATGACGAGCAGGCACGCGGGCCGGACGCGGCGCACCTCGGTGAGGGCGGAGAGCAGGAAGGGCAACCCCTTCTTGTGCCGGAGCTCACCGGAGAAGCCGAGCACGGCTTCGTCTGGGGCGATGCCCAACCGCTCCCGGAGCGCCGGGTCCGCGGGGCCGGGGGAGAAGATGCCGGTGTCGACGGCGTTGGGGATGACCTCCACGGTTTCCTCCCGCCCCAGGAGCATGCACATCTTCCGGCCCAGGTCCGCGGAGGCCGCGGTGAGGACGCGGGCACGTTGCAGCGTCCACAGCAGGCGCGCGAAGTCGCCCGGGGGGAACATGAGCTGGTCCACGTCATTGCCCCGGGCGCTGACGGTGGAGGCAATGCCCACGGACTCGGCGAAGGCGACGGCGAGGAACCCGGGCGGAGACAGGTAGTGCCCCCACACCAGGTCATAGCGTTGCTTCGCGTGCAGGTAGCCGAGCACGTCGAGCGTGTGCTGCATGGACAGGTCCGTGCTGCCGAACAACCCCAGCCGGTGGAGCGTCACACCCCGCGCGAAGGGTGAGACGTCCCCGGCGTCCTCCACCGTCTGGAGCGCGCCTGGCGCCGCCGTGCGCGTCCAGGCCAGCACGTCCACCCGGGCGCCCAGCTTCACCAGCGAGCCCGCGGTGCGCGCGCCACTGCGGGCCAGGCCGCCAATGTCGGGAGGAAAGCGTTCAGCGATGAGGAGGACGCGCGGGCTGTCGGACATGGCCGCGCAACGCTACCTCCATCACGCGCCATCGCCACCCGCAACCTGGGCCTGGAGCCGGCCTCTTGCGTGAGACGCCCAGGAGCACGGCCACCTCTCCCTGGGCGTGCCCCCTCACTGCCCGAAGCCCCCCAGCGCCGTCCGGCTGAAGCTCGCGGCCCCCTGACTCACCCGCGCGGCGGACTGGCTGAACACCTGGAACGCCGCGCGAATCTCCTGCGCGCTCTGCCCTGGCGTGAGAATCCACTTGTCGTCGATGCCCATCTCGCGGAACACACGCCGGAAGTCCGTGCTCCCATCGTTGATGCCCATCGCCGCGACGATGTGATTCTCCGCGCGCTTCAGGTCATTCACCAGCGCCGCCACGTCCTTTGCCTTCGCCGACGTCGAGTGCTGGTCCGAGCCATCCGTAATCAACAGTGTCACTGTCCGCACCGGCACGCCGTTGGCGCTGAACTCCTGCGCCTTCGCCAGCACCGTGCCCAGCAGCACCACCGACTGGTCGTACAGCGGCGTGCCATGGTCCGCCCGGTAGTTCTTGCCATGCATCCGCACCACGTCCTCCACCGGGCGGTACGGGTTCAGCACGAACCCGTTGAGGTAGCGTGTGTGGAAGAGGACGCCGTCCTTCTGCTTGCTCGCCAGCAGCGCGTCCAGCACCAGGTTGTGCCCGTCACACACCGTCTTCGAATGCCCGGAGTAGTCGATGCTCCCCGAGTCATCCGGCATGACCGTTACCAGCACCACCTCGCTGGACTGCACGTCCTCCACGCAGACGCCGAGCCCCGCCTGAATCTGCGCGCCCAGGTCCACCACCGTCAGCGCCTGCAAGCCCGCCGGGCTCAGCACGCCCTCCGCGTGTGCGTCATCGAAGAGCTTCCGGATGCCACCGCCATTCGCCTTGCTGCTCATGTCCCGTGCTCCTTCTCCCTCTCCCGAGGGCAGGGCTCCGCCTGTCCCGCTCGCGCGAGCGCAGGCGAAGCGATTGCTGTGTGTCGTCACGCCTCGCGCCGCGAGGCTCAGGCGATGCGCAGGTCCGGCCAACTCGCCAGAGGGTCCGTGGACTTCACCAGGTGCATCCCCGCGTCCGCGAAGCGCTTCAGCGATGCCTCCGCCTGCGGGGTGAAGTCCGCCGCGAAGCCCCCCTTGCCGTCCGGCACCGTCACAGACGACATGCAGTCCGTCAGCAGGTACACCTTGCGAGCCAGCGCCGCGTCCTGCGCGACAATCTCCCCGAGCAGGTCGTCGATGGAGCTCTTCACGCAGTGGCTCGCCGCCTGCCCTGCAATCACCACCGCGTCCGCGGTCAGCAGCGTCTTGAGGAACTGGGTATTGCGCTGCGCCAGCGGCTGACCGTCATGCCGCCCCAGCACCTCCGGGCGCAGCACCGAGTAGTTCTCCGTCAGCGGATTGCCCCCCTTCACCTCTGCCCACGACTGCATGCCACGCGCGAAGGCGTGGAACAGCCGCGCCTCCTGCACCACCCCCGCCAGCGCGTGCCCGTCGCTGCCCAGCAGGCAGTGCGGCGGCCACAGGTACAGCGTGTACTTGCCCGCCCGCTCCAATTCCTCGCAGTAGTACTTCACCTGCTTGAGCAGCCAGGGGTAGTTGCCACCGCACAGCCACTTCGCCATGGCGGGGTTGGGCCGCGCCTGCCCACGCTCAATCTGCTCGCGCGTCACCTCGCGGTACGGCGTCAGCGGCTGGTCGTCCTGGTCCACCCAGAAGGATGGGAAGAAAATCTGGTACGCGAAGTGGGTGTCGAGCGTCGCCGTCACGTTCGTCAGCGCGCCGAGGTTGCGGTAGATGAACTCCGCGATGCGACGGCTGTCATCCACGGCGCCGCGCCCGCTGCGTCCCGCCACGTAGAGTGAGCCCTCCGGGAAGCAGAAGTCCTTCTGCACGTCGATGAGCAACAGGTGCAGGTTGAACGCGTCCGTCGCCGACATGGAGACGTCGTTCGCCGCGCGCCAGCGCTGGGCCTCCACCTGGAGCTTTCCCGCGTCAGGGCTGTATCCGAACTGCCCGGCATGGGCCGCGTCGTAGAACCTCGGAAGCGGAAGCGCCTTCACTTGCGTCTTCATCGTCCTACCTCCTGTGAGGCGTGGAGGCACCCGCTCCACGCGGTTGAGAAACGTCCCTTCAGTTCATTCGCAGCACGGTGATGCCCTGCCGCCCCACCACCGCCAGCCCCTGCCGCACGAGGAAGAGCGAGCAGCCCGCGTCCACGAAGGGCTCGGCATCCGGGAACTCGCGCACCGCCTCCAGGCGGCCCTGCCGAAGCTCCACACGGGTGAGTCCCGTATCGGTGGCGCAGAACAACGCGTCGCCCGCCGCGCACCGTCCACGTGGCGCGCTGCCCAGCCACGAGCCGTCCCCGGCCTCCGCCACCGCGCTCGCGCGCACGGCCCCGTCGTGGCCCACCACCACACAGTGATGCAGCGTGCGCCCACCGGATTCCTCCACCAGGAACAGCCAGGCGGAGGGCCCATCGAAGACACAGTCCACGTCCACGAGCTTTCCCGTGGGCCAGGGGAGCGACAGTCCATCCTTCAAGCCCAGGCGCTCCGCATCAAAGACGAAGGCGCCGCGCAGGCCGCCCGCGCGATGGAAGCCCAACCCGAAGCGTGGCCCCACGAAGAGCCGCGTCTGTCCTTCCAGCACCGCGCCCACGCGCTCCGGCCCATATGCGCCGTCCCGCCACAGCCCGCCGCCCACGGCCCAGTACCGGTGCCGCGCGTTGGTGGCGAAAGCGGACTGACCCTCCGGCGCATCCACGCCCATCCGGTCCGGGGGCCGGCCGGGCGCCAGCACCGCCACCTCACCGCCCCGGCCCACCAGCGTCACGTCCCCTTGCAAGGCCCAGCGCAGCGACGGGTCCAACGCCCCGCGAAGCACCACGCGTCCGTCCTCGCGCCGGTACGCGCCTTCCGCGTGGTAGAGCCAGCGAAGGATGCCCGCCTCGTTGCTGGCGTGTACCAGCACGCCTCGTGTGGAGAACAACCGCGTCGCCGTCACCTGGCCTCGGACCGACGTCACCGGCGTGGCGGTCGCGGTGGCGTGGGGCTGACACGTCGGGCAGGCCGCTCGCGCATGCTCCACGCCGCACGACGCGCAGGGGGTGAAGCGCAGCCCCTCCAGCAGCGGATACGGAAAGACGCCACGAAGGTCCTCCACGAAGACGCGGTGCAGGTGGTGCAGCACGTCGTCCGGCAAGGTCGCCAGCGGCAGCGCGGGCTTGGGATACTGCACTTCCGGATGGAACACGGTGATGCGTTGGCGCACCCGGCCCGCGGACGTCGTCCGAGCGGCCGCGCTCCTGGGCTTGTAGACGCCTCCGTGCGGCCCCACGCACAGCAGCGACTGCATCACCGCGACGGCATAGGCATACCAATCACTCTCGATGGAAGCGGGGCGGCTGGGTACCAACCCTTGCGTGCCCGTGCTCCCGAGCCGCAGCGGGTCGAGGAAGCGCTCCGTGAACACCGGACAGAGGAACCCGCCGAACTGGAAGCTGTCCGCGTCGATGAGGTACGCCTCCGACGTCCCCGCCACGAGCACGTTGAGGTCGTTGAAGTCCCCCACCACCACGCCCGACGCATGCACCGCATCGAGCGTCCGATGCAGCTCGCGCAGCACGTCCACCACCCGCCCGGACGCCGCGCCTGCCCTGCGGAACGACGGCTCTCCGAAGCGCCGCAAGGGCTCCACGTCGTCCAGCTTGCGCATGGCGTAGCCCAGGACCTCGCGCGCCTTCTTGTCCGTCGCCAGGGCCTGGGGCGCCACCACGCGGCCGGGCAGTCCTGCCGGGAAGGCGCGCAGCTTGCGCTGGTGCTCGTCCAACCGGACGCGCGCCGCGGCCTGCTCCGTGGGCAGGCCCGTGTAGTCGGGGTGCTCGGGTGGCTTGAACACCTTGAGGGCGCGGCCATCCCCCAGGTCGAACACGTCCGCCTCGCCGCCCTTGCCCAGCGCTCGCGCGGGGCTCAGCCGCACCTTCTTGCCTTCGAGCCAGACGTCCATGGCTTCACGCCCTCCCCATGCGGCGGCGCAGCACCACCAGCGTCGTGTCATCCGGCAGCAGCCCCGGAGTTCGCGACAGTTGCTGGGAGGCGAAGTCCGCGCGCACGGCTTCCCGGTTGAGCAAGGCCAACCGGCGGCGCAGGGCATCGGGGTTGGCGAAGTACCGGTCCTCCGTCCAGAGCCGAGACAGCGGCCCGACGAGTTCGTCCCCCGCCGGCATGCGCGTGGTGGCCAGCCGCTCCAGGTCCGCCACACCGTCGGTGCCCAGCAGCAGCGCGTGGACGTCCTCCGTGGGCACCAGGGCCCGCGGGGTCAGCGCGACGTCCTCTCCGTGCATCAACGCATAGGCGAGATACGGCGGCGCGTTCCCCGGAAACGGCCCGAGCGGATGCACCTCGCCATTGAGCGCCCACACGCCATCCCCCGCGGAGAAGACGAGCGTCAGCGAGGGCGTTACCACCGCGCCCACCACGGTGAAGAGGAAGTCCCCCATCACCTCCCGCCCCAGGTCCGCCCGGAGCTCACTGAGCAGACACAACACATCCTCACGAAGGCCTGGGAGGAAGGTGGGCTCATCCACGCGCTCACCGTCCGCGAGCCGCACCAGCGCGGCCCGCGCCAACCTGCGCGCGCCCAGCTGTGCGCCCAGCTCACTGCAGGGCTGGCTGCCACAGCCATCCGTCACCACGGCCACCAGGCCATGCTCACTGGCGCGGATGCACAGCGCATCCTGGTTGTTGCGACCCACTCGGGCGTGCTCCCGGCCCAGCACCGAGGCAGCGGCGACGTCGAAGGGCAGCGCGGACATGGCTCTCCCGTGGCCCTGAAAGGGCACGTGCGGCGAGACAGGCGTCGATACGGCGGCACGCTCCAGCCGGTGGACACCCCACGGGCAGCGGCCTCTCACGAACCTGGGTTGCGCCCATGTTCGTGTCTCAATGACACCAACATAGTGTCCAAATCACACGATGTCAATGTCACGAGCTGCCGGGGCCTCCCTCGAGCCCGCAGCGGGTCAGAGCTCGAAGTTGAAGCCCGCCTTCTCCAACTGCTTGTACTTCTTGTGGTCGAACCGGTAGAGGCGCGCGGCCCGGTGGGAGACGTCCTGCTCCACCTCGTCCAGCTCCTCGAGCAGGTCCATGGCGAGGATCTTCTTGCGGAAGTTCCGCTTGTCGAGCTCCCGCTCCAGGATGACCTCGTACAGCCGCTGGAGCTGCGTCAGCGTGAACTTGGGAGGCAGCAGCTCGAAGCCAATGGGTTGATAACGGACCTTGCCCTTCAGCCGCTGCAACGCCGTGCCGAGCACGTCCGCGTGGTCGAAGGCCAGCTTCGGCGTATCCCAGACGGAGAACCACGCCGCGTCCCGCGCGTCTGTCGCCGCATGCGGCACATGGTCACTGAGCTTCACCAGCGCAAAGTACGCCACCGTGACGACGCGCCCGCGTGGATCTCTCCCCGGGG
The DNA here is from genome assembly GCF_013116825.1 of Myxococcus xanthus. GTDB lineage: Bacteria > Myxococcota > Myxococcia > Myxococcales > Myxococcaceae > Myxococcus > Myxococcus xanthus_B. The sequence goes on along the minus strand of NZ_JABFNS010000024.1, from coordinate 52,557 downwards.
CGCCGAACGTGTAGAGCTGCTCCAGGTGGTTCGGCCGGATGCCTGCCTCCTCATCCAGCTCCCGGCGCGCGGCGTCGTCGAGCGACTCCTCCATCCGCACGAAGCCCCCCGGCAGCGCCCACCGCCCGGCGAAGGGCTCCACCCCGCGGCGGATGAGCAGCACCTTCAGGTCCTCGTCATCCAGACCGAAGACGACACAGTCCACCGTCAGCGCCGGCCTCGGGTACTCATAGGTGTAGCTCACGGGTCCCGGCATAGTGTCCGGAACACACCCGGGTCAAGTCGCGGACGGAGTGGCCGCCGGACCCGCGCGGCCTAGGTCCGGACCATGCGCGACAGCTGGCGCCAGTCGACGAGCTGAACGCTCTCCTCGGCCAGGTCGAACTCCAGCGAGCGCCGCATTCCGATGACGTCGCCGCCCATCTGGAAGGGCACTTCCCGGTCGAAGTCCATGCGCAGGCGCTGGACGAACCAATCATGCATGTGGGGCATCGGGTGCTCCCCGCGCCAGAGCCGGAACATGTTCCGGGTGGCCTCCATCACGCCGGCGCCATAGACGCGCACGGACAGCCGGTGGGGCACCGCCTGCGCGAAGGGGAAGGCCTTGAAGCCGAAGCCCCACTCGGGCGTGGTGGCCGCGCCGGCGACGCCCGCGGGCCCGCGGTACAGGAGCGCGCCCTTGTCCCCATGCGGCACGGGCTGCACGGAGCCCCGCGCGTCCACCGTGAGGGCGGGGTCGCCCAGGTTGTAGACAGACACCGTGGGGTTGCCCTCGCCGAAGACGTGGCGAGGCACCGTCCGGGTGAACATGGCGCCCAGGTAGCCGCGCAGGCCGGCCTGGGTGCTGCGCAGCGGCCCGGAGGCGGCGAGCTGGTTCTTGAAGTCCTGAATCATCTCCGCGTCCCAGCCGGTGCCGGCGAAGGGGGCCACCTTGCCCTCCACGCGGACCAGGGCGAAGGGGCGCAGGGGCGGCAGGCGCTCGCCCACGGCGGCAATCTGCTTCAAGGCCTCCGCGGGCCGGGGCGCGCCGGTGACGCGGGCCCAGGCGTTACCGGTGCCCATGGGGAGGACACCGATGGCCGGCAGGGCCACCCCCGCGGTGCGCAGCTCGTTGAGCAGCCCGGTAATCGTCCCGTCACCACCGCCCGCCAGGAGGAGGGAGGGCGGATTGGGCCGGAGGGTGTCCGAAATCCAGGCACGGGCCTCGTCGAGCGAACGGGTGAGCGCCACGCGAGCCCGGGGTAGGAAGCGCTGGACCAGCCCTCCCATGCCTTCGGAGCCCCGGCGTGCACGCAGGTTGACGAGGACGGCGATGTCATTCATGGCGAGCGGGACTCTCTCCACGCTTTGTCATGGCCCGGTCACGGCGCAGCAACCGGTGACGCGTCGTGACGCAAAAACGACCCTCATACTCCCAGTGCATGGGCGAAACGGGCCTTCAGCCCCCGTGCCTCCCGCTTCTTTCCGAGGGAGAACGCCGCCGCGGCCACGCCCCCGGCGACCAGCAGCCGGCGCAGCCATTGCTTGCCCGCAGCGTGGTGGCCCCCCGAGGTCCCCGTTCCCTCCGCCATCGGACGGAAGAGCGTCCCAGAGGTGTGGCCCTGGCGCTCCTTCTCGAAGTGATGGGCCTCGGTGATGCCGTTCATGGTGCGCTCGAAGGTGCGGGGCAGCAGGCCGTGCATGGCGGCGAAGCTCCGAGCGGCGGGGCCGACGAAGACCTCGTGTCTGGGGCTGCGGAGGACCCGGAGGATGGCGCGCGCGACGCGCTCCGGCGTGTAGACGGGCTCCACGGGACGGATGCGCCAGCCGGTGTAATTGGCGGTGTGTTGCCACAGCGGGGTGTCGATGGCCGCGGGGAGCACGGTGCACACGTCGATGCCGGTGCCGAGCAGCTCCTGGCGGACAGACGCCGAGAAGCCGCGCACGGCGTGTTTCGAGGCCACGTAGGCGCTGACATACGGCGCGGCGACCGTCCCGAAGGTCGAGGAGACGTTGACCAGGGTGCCGTAGCCCTGCCGGCGGAACTGGGCCACGGCGGCGCGGGCGCCGCTGACAGTGCCGAAGAAGTTCGTCTCCATCACCTGCCGGAAGGCGTCATCCGGTGTCTCTTCGAGCCGGCCCATGAGGTAGACGCCCGCGTTGTTGATCCACGCATCGAAGTGGCCGAAGACGTTGCGCGCCTCGTCCGCCAGGTGCTGCACAGCGGCCACATCGGACACGTCCGTGGGCACGACGTGGGCCTGGACGCCGAGCCCCCGGCACTCGCGAGCCAGGTCCTCCAGCGGCTCCTCGCGCCGGGCGGCCAGGACGACGTGGGCCCCCTTCTTCGCCAGGGCCAGCGCGGTGGCGCGGCCAATGCCACTGGACGCGCCGGTGACGACGACGACTTGGTTCTTCCAGGCTCGCTTCATGTCCGCGTTCTCCTTGTCGGGCCGAGCCCCAGCGCATGGCCTGAGTTCCCCTCGCGAAGATGGCGATTGCACACAGCGACGCACCGGGTCATCGAACACCTGGCCGGAGGGCAGGCGTCGGAGCGACGCGAGGGTCCACGTCGCAGGCCGCCGCCGGGGATGGGGGTCCACTGCCGGGACGGGGGTCTGGGCGCGAAGCGGTGCGTCCGCACGGGACGTGGAGGCGGGGTTCCACGCGGGCAAGGGGTGGAGATGGCTCGGCTTTTCGCGGAGCACGGGTGGGTTGGAGGAAGCGGAGCGGGCTTGGTATGTGCGAGCGACTGTCGGGCAGGAAGCGGAACGCAACCTGCACTCGGCCCTCGAGCCATGAACATCCCCGAACGCTTCCTTCCGCCGCCCTGGACGGCGGCCGTCGTCCTCCTGTGTGCGTCCGCGTGCATCAACGTGCCGGCCGTCGAGCCCGCCCAGGCAGAGGTGCGAATCACCGCGCCGGCGGGAACGGCCTACACGAATGGTGTGGTCGAGGTCCGACTCGACGTGACGGGCCATACGCCGGACCGCGTGGAGCTGCTCAAGGACGGCGAAGTGATGGCGGAGCTGGCGCCGCCCTACACGTACACCTGGGACACGGCGGGAGAAGCAGAAGGGACGTACCGGCTGGAGGCACGCGCGGCGCTGGGAGATGTCGCGTATGTGAGCACGAGCCGCGAGGTGGTGGTGGACCGGACGCCGCCGCGGGTGGTGTCCCGTGTTCCAGAGCAGGGCGCCCAGGAGGTCTGGGTGCAGAGCCCCATCCGCGCCGAGTTCTCCGAGCCCGTGAAGCAGAGCACCGTGACGACGGAGTCCGTGCACCTGACAGTGGGCGACGTAGCCGTGGCCCACACGGTGTCGCTGTCGGAGGATGGGAAGACGGTGACGGTGGTTCCCGTGACGCAGATGACGGCGCCGAGCACCGTGGCCCTGGCGTTCTATGGGACGGTGACGGACCTGGCTGGGAATGCCGCCGTGAATCTGGGGGAGGCGTGGAGCTGGGCTGTTCCTGAGTTCGTGCCGTATCCGCCCCCCATGCTCATCCCACGAGATCCCCTGAGCCCCCCTATCATCTATGTCAAACTAGGTCCCAATGGCCACCCCACAATCCTGACGCGCCGTCCTGTTGGCGAAACTGCAGACCTTTTCGTGAGCCGCTGGAATGGCAACGAATGGGAACAACTTGGAGGCGGGCTGCGAGCGAACGCAGACAACATCTACCTTCTTTCCCCCAACCTCCAAATTCTCCCAAACGGAAACCCAATCGTCGCCTGGTCGGAAAACCTGGGCGCAGAGTTCAACAATTACATTCACGTCACCCAATGGAATGGCACGACATGGGAACGATTTGGTGGCGACAAAGGAATCGTTCCCGAACGCCCCCATGCCATGGACGTAGCACTAGCAGTTACCAGCGACGGTCGGCCTGTCGTTGCAACCAACATGGAACCAGAAGACTCTGAGGGTGGCATCCAGGTCTATCAATGGACCCATGAGCAGCAATGGCAGCGAATTGGCCTCCCCGTGTATGGCTCCCTCTACACGTCCAGGATGTCGGCGCCTCAACTCGCGCTCGACTCTCGTAACAACCCTACGGTCTCCCTTAAGTTCAATGAAGACGCATATACAAGACGCATCGTCGCTTGGCGATGGACGGGAAGCGACTGGGAACAACTGGGGAATTTTGCCAATAGCAGCGGAAACCGAACTTCCTATTCCACTGAGTTCATATCGCTCCTCTTCAATTCGAAGGATGAGCCCATCATCTCCTGGACTGGCCGCAACAACACAGACACCCAAGACGATTTATTCTCCACCATGTGGTCCAACAATCAGTGGCGCTCTCTAGGAGCCCCACCACGGACGGACGCAACGAGCACCAGAACAGTTCTCGGGAGCGCCATCACTACAGGCGATGCACTCCTCCTCGCATCGACCGAACGCGACTCTACGGGGACAATGACAAGCATCCATCGTCAAGAGAACGAACATTGGCAGCTCATATGGAACAGCAGGGCAGCCCTTCCTTGGAAGCAAATCTCGATTGGCGCTCACAGCTTCGACGCAGACACATCCGGAAACATGGCACTGGTCTGGACCGAGACCCGAGAAGAACAATACGTCGAAACTGTCGTGTATCGTCGAAACCAGTAGCCAGCCCCCAGCTCATCAGTTTCGTACCCAAGAGAGTCAAAGATGAGGATCGCACCAGTACTCGCCACATGCCTTATATCGACACTGGCGTACTCAGCGCCCCGCCGCACGGTGGTGGCCAGCGGCGACTGCAAGGACGCGGAGCTGAGCGGGCAGGCCAAGGCATTCCTGGGAGCCCTCGCCTCGCGCCCCGAGCAGGACACCCTCACCGCCAACCAGTTCAGCGACCGGCTCTTCCCGCAGCCCACCAAGAGCTATGAGGACCTCCAGCGGCAGCTCGAAGCCGCCCAGGACCAGTTCTACGAAGGCCGCAACGCAAGGACGCTCCAGGCCGTCGACGAAGCCCTGCAGCAGATCACTCGACTTCCCGTGGGAGACGCCCGCTGGAAGCTCTACGTCGAAGCCCAACTCCTCCACGGCCTCAACTACCGCGCGATGGGCAAGCCCAAGGAGAGCGACACCGCATTCCGCAACGTGCTGCGGCTCCAGCCCGAGTACCAGCTCAGCCCGGACTACTTCGCCCCTTCCGTTCGACAGAACTTCGACAAGCTCCGGAAAGAACTCGCGCAGACGCGCAAGGTGAAGCTGTCCGTGAAGTCCACGCTGCCCGCCGCGGACGTGTACCTGGATGGGCTCAAGGTGGGCCAGACGCCGCTGTCGCTCGATGCGGTCCCGGGCACCTATCACCTCACGCTCGTCAAAGGCGCCACCACGAGCTTCCCACGGCACGTCCAGGTACAGGGCACGGAGACGCCGCTGCTCGTTGACGTGGCCTATGAGGGCGCTGTCTCCGCGAGCCCCTTCCCCTGCCTCGCAACCTCCGACGGCAACGACGAGCGCACGCTGAGCCATGCGGTCCGGCTGGGTGGAACGCTCGGCGTGGAAGAGGTCATCGTCGTCCGGCTCGAGCGCCCGAGCAGCGGGCCCAAGTGGTTCGCGGCCACCGTCCTCAATGTCGAAGGAGGACAGAAGCTCCGCGAAGGCGGCTTCAAGGCCCAGGGCACCGACGCTCCGGACGAGGCACTCGCGGCGCTGGTCGACTTCGTCACCACCGGCCGCTCACCCTCCAACCTCGTGGTGATGAACGCCAATGGAAAGGCCCCATGGGACGCGCCCGGAGGCGTGGGCCGGAACGGGAGCGCGTCAGCAGGCGGTATGGACCTGACGGCCCCCAACCTCCTGTCAGAGGGCGACGCGTCCAGAACACGCTCCACCTCCGGACTTCGCACGGCCTCGTATGTCGCGCTGGGAACGGGTGTGGCCGCATTCGGTGGCGCGGGCATCGTCCGCCTTCTTGCCCAGAAGGATGTGAACGCGCTGGAGAAGCGGCTCGACAACGGCCGAATTCTGTCCAGTGACAAGGAGGCGATGGGGCTTCGCGACTCGCTGGTTCAGAAGAGCAATGTCCTCAATGGGTTGCTCGTCGGTGGAGGCGCGGCAGTTGTCACGGGCGCGGTGCTCTACCTCCTGTCTCCTGATTCGAGCTCGGCACCGCCCGTCTCAGTCGGACTCTCCGCGGACAGCCACGGCGCGGCGGCCTCACTGTCTGGTTCGTTCTGACGCACTATTCACGAATCCAAGGACACGCATTCCGCGAGAGGTGGACCATCCGAGCCAGTCCACCTCCTGAGCAGACAAGCAGACACGTCGAGTGCTGGATGGGAAAGGAGCGTCAGCACACACCCGCGGGCCATCACGGCGCATAGAGTGCCGCCCATGATGCGAGCCCTCTTCGTCCTGCTGCTGGCCACGAGCGCCTCCGCGGCCTCTCCCCGAACCCTCCGGGTCGACTACTTCCACACCGGGAACGCCACCGAGGAACGGTTCAGCCTCGACAAGGTCGTCATCGAGCCGCTGCCCTGGCCCGGCCACCCGGAACGGGCCATCGACGAGACGAACCTCGGCAAGTACCTCTTCGAGGTCCGAGACCGGGAGAACAACCGGATCCTGTTCTCGCGAGGCTTTGCGTCCATCTACGGCGAGTGGGAGGTCACGAACGAGGCGCGCAGCAGCAACCGCACCTTCCATGAGTCGCTCCGCTTCCCCGCGCCGGAGCGCCCCGTGCAGGTGCTCCTCAAGAAGCGGGATGCCCAGAATGCCTTCCGCGAAGTGTGGTCGCTGGTTGTCGACCCAAAGGACATGTTCGTCGACGCCTCGTCTCCCCCCGCACCCGGGCCGCTGCTGAAACTGCTGGAGAACGGGCCGTCAGCGCAGAAGGTCGACCTGCTCATCCTGGGGGACGGCTACACGAAAGCCGAGCACGCCAAGTTCGAGAAGGATGCCCGGCACATGGTGGACATCCTCTTCACCTTCTCTCCCTTCAAGGAGCGCAAGTCGGACTTCAACGTGTGGGGGCTCGTCCCCGCCGCGGCCCAGTCCGGCATCTCTCGCCCTTCGACGGGAGTCCACCGGCGCTCGCCCATCGGCGCCACCTACGACGCCTTTGGCAGTGAGCGCTATGTGCTCACCTTCGACAACAAGGCCTTCCGCGAGGCAGCGGCCTTCGCGCCCTACGAGTTCGTGGAAATCCTGGTCAACGGCAACACCTACGGCGGCGGCGGCATCTTCGGGCTCTACGGCACCGTCGCCTCGGACAGCCTGTGGGCGCCCTACGTCTTCGTGCACGAGTTCGGCCACCACTTCGCCGGGCTGGCGGACGAGTACTACACCTCCGAATCCGTCTATGCGCCCGCCGCAGACCGCCTGGAGCCCTGGGAGAAGAACGTCACCGCGCTCCACTCCCCGGAAGGCCTGAAGTGGAAGCACCTGGTGTCACCAGGAACACCCCTGCCTACCCCCTGGAACAAGGATGGATACGAAAAGCATGCCACCGCCGTGCAGAAACAGCGCGGCCAGATTCGGGCGCAGCGAAAGCCCGAGTCAGACATGGACAAGCTCTTCCTGGCCCAGCGGGACTGGGAGGAAAAGTTCCTTTCCTCTCAGAAGTACTCAGGCCGGGTCGGGGCCTTCGAGGGGGCCATGTACGAGTCGAAGGGCTACTACCGGCCACAGGCAGACTGCGTGATGTTCACTCGGGATCGCGTCCCATTCTGCGCGGTGTGTCAGAGCGCCATCTCCGAAGTCATCGACCTGTATTCCGGCCCTCCCGTCAGGTCTCCTCAGGCCAATCCCTGAACGCCTGAAAATCCGGACACCTCTTGTGTGAAATGCCCATGTCACCAGGAGCGGACATTGGATTGCCCTCCGGTTCAGGTGTAAGGGGGACGCAACCTGCTTCCCATGGAGGGGAACTCATGCAGAGACGATTTTGGCTCCCGGCGGTCGTCACGGCCGTGATGGTCACGATGGGCACGGGATGTGGCGACGAATGCGTTGACCAGTTTGACTGCCGCAGTGACAAAGGCCCGCCGGCCGACGGCAAGCAGTGGACCTGTAACTCTGGCACGTGCGAGCAGCGCGACATCACCCAGGGCCCGGATGCGGGCACCGAGGAAGACGCGGGCACCGAGCCGGACGCCGGCGAAGGCGACGCGGGCACCGACCCGGACGCCGGCACGGAGGGCTGCACCAGCAACGCGACCTGCGGCCTGACCGAGACCTGCAACACCACGACGAGCACGTGCGAGGACTCGGGCTTTGCCACGCCGGTCGCGACGACCAGCACGCAGATCCAGGCGGTCCGGGATGCGGCGGATGGCGCGCTCGACCCCGCGCTGCCCATCGAGGGTGCGTTCGTCACGTTCATCAAGCCTGCCGTCACGGGCAGCAGCGAACTCCCCGGCTTCTTCGTCCAGGCCGAGGCCCAGGGCCCCGCCCTGTTCGTGTCCGACGCGACGGCGCTGGCCGAAGTCACCGTGGGTGACCGGGTCAGCTTCTCCGTGTCGTCGAAGGCGACCGACGGCGGTCTGCGCTCCGCGTCCGCCGTCACCGGCATCACGGTCATCAGCCGGGGCCACCCGGCTCAGAACCAGTCGACCGCCACCCCGGCCGGCCTCGCGGTCAATCGCTCCGCGGACACGTCGGACACGCTGGTGACCGGTCTGGACTCCGTGGAGTCCGAGCTGACCTACCTGACGGGCACGATTGCCGCCAACGCCAGTGGTATCGGTGCCGGCTTCTCCGGCTTCCAGATCACGACCGAGGGCGTCACCACCGCCGCCGCCAACTTCCGGCTCCGCGTGCCCGCGACGCTCGCCACCGAGCTCGACATCACCCAGGGCTGCACGTTCACGCTGAACGCGGGCCCCATCTGGCGGTTCGATGGCAACGCCCAGCCGTCCGCGTTCACGGCTTCCGAGCTCACCCTGTCGGGCTGCGCCGCTCCGACGTTCGCGTCGGCTTCGGCGACGTCACTGACGGAGGTCGTCCTGAGCTTCAGCCGCAGCATCTCGGCGGCGAGCATCACCAACGCGCCGGAGCAGTTCACGCTCACCGAGGGGCTGACGATCTCCGGTTTCCGCGTCGAGGGTAAGCGGGTCATCCTGACCACGAGCGAGCAGACCCCGGGCACCACCTACTCCGTCACCGTCGCGAACACCGTGACGGACCTGGCTGGCGGCTCTGTGGCCCCGGAGGCCAGCACGCAGACGTTCCGTGGCTACCGCACGCCGGCCGTTCTCCAGCTGACCGAGGTGCAGCCGAACGCCGCGTCGCACCAGGATCTGGTCGAGCTGCAGGTCATTACTGCGGGAACAACCAACAATATCACCGTTGAGATGGATGTGACTACTGCTCGGCTGTTGGCGAGGCTCCCTGACGTGGACGTCGCTGCGGGAGACATCATCGTGGTGCATATCAATGCGCCCGCCACCGTGAAGGCGGAGACCACGTCCAAGGACCAGTTCCCCACGAGCACCGCGACTGGCAACTACGACACGGCTTGGGACTTCGTCGGCGAAAGCAAGGGCACGGACTCCGCGATCACCTACTCCAGCCGCGTCATCCTCGTGAAGGACGCCGCAGGCGCTATCCAGGATGCGGTGCCCTTCCGTGCCGCGGGAACTCCGCCTGGTGCATTCCCGGGCAACCTGCAGGCCATTCAGGCCGCTGGTCAGTGGTCCCCGGTGGATTGCAACGGTGCCCCCTGCACCAACACGTCCACGCCCTCCGCTGGTGACGTGTCCGCATCCTGGGCGGGCATTCCGAACAACGCTGAAGCCACGAGCAACAGCGTCCGCCGCCTCAGCGCGACGGACACCAACACGAAGGAAGACTGGGCGGTGGGCGCTCCTTCGTGGGGCCTGCCCAACTTCTAGTCTGACGGCTTCCACCTGAAGCCTCCGGGCCGCGGCTCCTTGTGAGCCGCGGCCCTTTTCTTTGCCCTGGGTACAGTGGGACCCTGTGCGCCGACGCCACGGCTGCCTCTACTGTGCCGACACTTCATCCGTGGGCCCGAGTCCTTCGCGGGCCGGAGTCTTCATGCGCGTCCATCACGCCCTGATCCCCATCCTCGCGCTGCTGCTGACCGCATGTTCTGACTCCGCGCCTCCCCGCACTGACGACACTGGACCGGGGTTGGCCATCACCACGGAGGCGCTCCCCGCCGCATCCGTCGCGCAGGCCTATCGCAGCTCCCTCACCGCTTCGGGTGGCACGCCTGCCTATTCGTGGCGCGTCGCGCAGGGCGCACTGCCCACCGGACTCAGCCTCTCCACCCTGGGCGAACTCACCGGGACGCCCCAATCGGCAGGCACCTCATCCTTCGACGCGGAGGTCCGTGACTCGCGCGGACGGACTGTTCGCGCCACGTTCGAGCTCGAGGTGCTCAACGCCGGCCTCCAGGTCGCGTCGTCCACGCTCCCCGATGCCTATGTCGGCGACCACTACGCCGCACAACTCGACGCTTCGGGCGGCACGGCGCCGTACACCTGGGCCCTCGCGGAGGGCACCCTCCCGTCGGGCGTGCGCCTCGACACACAGGGGCACATCTCCGGCGTTCCCGCCAGCTCCGGCACCTTCTCCGTCACCGTCCACGTGCAGGACGCCACCGGGCTTTCGAGCCAGCGGGTCCTCTCGCTCTCCGCCTTCACCGCGCCCTATCTCGCGAGCGGCACGCTCCCCTCCGCCTCGCTCGGAGCGGCCTACTCCACGGAGCTTCACGCCGTTGGCGGGCGACCACCGCTCACGTTCCGCATCACCTCGGGTGCCTTGCCCACGGGCCTCCAACTGGATGCCAGCCTTGTCCGAGGGACACCCAGCGAACCAGGAGCCGCCGCCTTCACGGTCGAGCTCCAGGACGCCAATGGCCGTGCGTCGTCCGCCACGTTCAACCTCACCGTCCAGGGCGGCGTCACCATCACCCCCAGCGCGCTACCGGATGCCTATACTGATGCCGCGTATCGACAAGGCCTGTTGGTGATGGGCGGACGCGCGCCTTATGCCTGGGTGCTCAGCGCGGGTTCGCTTCCCGCCGGCATCCGGCTCACCAGCGCCGGCCTGCTCGAAGGCACCGCGTCCACGACGGGTACCTTCTCCTTCTCCGTCAAAGTCACCGACGCCGACGCACGCGTCGCCACCCGGGCGCTCAACCTTGTCGTGTACCGGGCTCCGTCCGTGGATGGCTCTGCGATTCAGCTCGACGGGTATGTCTCGCAGTCCTTCAGCGCCACGTACTCCGTCACCGGAGGAAAGGCGCCATATTCGTTCGCTCCAGCCAGCCCCCTCCCCTCCTGGCTGCAGCTCTCCGCCTCCGGACGACTCTCGGGCACGCCCCCCGCTCCCGGCACCACCAGCGGACAGGCCGTCGTCACCGACGCGAACGGACGGACGGGCACACGCGCCTTCACCCTCACGGTCTACGAACTCCCCACCATCGTCACCCCATCGCTGCCCGATGCGCGCAAGGACCTGCCCTACGCAACCCAACTGCGAGCATCCGGCGGAAAGGCGCCGCTTTCCTGGCACATCGTGTCGGGGATGCCGCCTTCGGGGCTCACGCTCTCAACATCAGGAACCCTCAGCGGCACCCTCTCGGAGCTCGGGTACTCGGCATTCACAGTCACAGTGACGGACGCCACGGGCCAGCAGGGTTGGCGCGCGATGGTCCTCCACGTGCGCACCGCCAGCGCGCCCCTCACAGTGGGCCATTGGAACCTCCAGTGGTTCGGTGCCCCCACCCAGGGCCCGCCGGACGACCTTCAGATTGCCCACGCGCGCGACATCATTCGCGACTCGGGGGCCAACGTGTGGGGCCTCGTGGAGATGGTGGACGCCGCGGACTTCGCCACCCTCAAGGAGCAGCTCCCCGGCTTCAATGGCTTCCTCGCCAATGACACGTCCTTCGTCCCCGACGGAACGGCCTACTACACCAATGGCGAGCAGAAGCCCGGCATCCTCTACGACAGCACCCTCACGCTTCAGGAGGCGCAGCTCATCCTCACCGCGAACGCCCCGGACTTCGGTGGCCGGCCGCCGCTGCGCGTGGACTTCACCACGACCGTCCAAGGCGTGAGCACCCCACTGGTCGTCATCGTCGTTCACCTGAAGGCGTTCGACAACGAGACCGCCTACGGGCAGCGGCAACGCTCCAGCGCGGCGCTCAAGTCGTATCTCGACACATCCCTGCCCACCGAGCGCGTGCTCGTCATTGGCGACTGGAATGACGATGTCGACCAGTCCATCACCCAAGGCAGCGACGGCGCCCCGCTGCCCAGCCCCTTCGCGCCGTTCGTGGCCGACACGCAGCGCTACACCTTCATCACCGAGCCCCTGTCCCTGCGCGGCTTGCGCACCACTGTCGACTATCCCGACGCCATCGACCACACGCTCGTCTCCAACGAGATGGCCGCGAACTACCTGCCCGGCTCCGTCGAAATCCTCCGCCCGGACGCGTGGATTCCCAACTACGGCGACATCGTCAGCGACCACTACCCCGTCATCAGCAGCTACGACCTGGGAGACTCCGGCGGCGTCACGGACCCGGAGCCCTTGTCCAACCTCATCATCAACGAGGTCCTGCCCAACGAGCCCATTCCGCCCGGGCAGACCGTGTCGGACACCCATTACGAGTTCATCGAGGTGTACAACGCGGGGACCTCCACCGCGGACCTGTCCGGCTGGAGCCTGTCGGACTCCGCGTCCGTGCGGCACGTCTTCGCCCCTGGCACCGCGCTCGCTCCGGGCCGGGTCTTCGTCGTCTTTGGTGGCGCTCGAGGCTTCCCGGCCGGTGCGCCCGATACCGTCGCCGCATCCTCGGGCGGCCTGGGCCTCAACAACGATGGCGACGTCGTCAGGCTCCTCTCGCCCGATGGGAGCAACGTCAATGAGATGTCCTACGGAGGCACCTTCGACAACATCTCCTTCAACCGGTCGCCCGATGCCACGCCCGGCGCGGCGTTCGACTACCACCACCTGATAACCCCGGGTCTCAGCTCATCCCCGGGCCTCCGCGTGGATGGCCGGGCGTTCTGACCCGCGCCCGTGAGAGGCATCTCCGCCCCCGGTTTCAGCGAAGTGAATCGAGCGGCGAGCCAGGCCCCACGGCATCCTCGCGTGGGGCTGACTCTTGCTGGCGCGGGGGGCCGGCACCAGGCCCCGGCATCCCATCCACGAGGTGCGCCACCAGACCTCCGGGACCATCCCCGTAGGTGACGCGAACCTCGTCTCCCTCGTGATACTCCCGCAGGCCCGTGACGCGCTCGCCCTTCATGAAGAGGCGGGTCTGCTCATCCACTCCGACGTCGTACTCCACGCCGTCGTTGCCGCGGATGAGCAGCTCGTTGTCGCCCACCCACTCCACTCGGCCATGAAGCTGGTCCGTGGGCGGAAGCTGGTCCGTGGGCGCTGGCCCTCCTGAACCGCCCTGCCCCGCCCCCAGCGTGCCCACGGGAGGCGAGCCAGAGCCAGGCGCCCCGGATTCTGGGGGCCGTTCGCGTGAGGCCATGAGGCCGCGAAGGACATCCGAGCGGCCCTTCCGCTCGCTCGCGGACGGAGGCCCTCGGGTCTCGCTCCGCTGGCCGCAACCGAGCCACGCGGCGAGCAGCCCGAATGCCATCAGCCTCCAACCGCGCGTTGCCCTCATGCGCCCGTGCCCCCCGCGTGTGGAAGTTCATCGCGACGGCCAGCCCGCCCCGGCCCGCGCCTGTCTCTTCCTCAACATGCGGATGGCCCTGGCGGCCGAGAACCCAGTGCCTCCCAAGGCGCGCCTTGATGGTGGCCAGGGAGGCGGTAGAGCGCTCCGTCGCACGGCCCATCGGCCTGCTCGGCGGGGCGGCCTGCGGCGTGCCGAGCCCCTTCGTGAAGCGGAGGGAGCGGAGTTCAAACCGCAGCGCATCGACATCCACGCGCGCGTCCGGACCGCCGTGCAGGAAGGGGACGAAGCCACACGTCGTCCCACCACTCGACGCGCGCATTCCCGTCGAGGGCACCAGCCAGCCCCCGACGGCCCTCGGACCTATTCGATGGCGAAGATGAGCGGCACCTTCGACAAGGCACCAGAAAACCCCAAGCAGGACGCACTGTTACCCGCTGGTGCCTCGGTGTGCCCCCTCGAACCCCGATGGAGGGGCACACTGGGGGCAGCTCAGCGCCCTCGGCGAAAGCGGTGGGTGAGTCGCAGCCTCGCTCGCGGACCCTCTCGGAAAGGCGTGCCTTGATGTTGCCCCGCCAAGCCTCTCCACGCTCATCGTCCTCTCCCGGGAGTGAAGTTCATCGGGTTCCTGTCGTCCGGCATGCGGTCCGCGAAGATGTCCAGGACCCATTCCGCGTCAACATCCGGCCAGCCTCAGCGTCACGGAGACCGTGCATGACCAGCCGGCTCCACTCGCCGGGCCATGTGCGCCCCAGCTTCCAGTTCCTCCTCCGTGAATCACCTCATGCTCGGCCCGCCCAAGCCGCACGCAGAACTGGTCGATGTCCCTGTCACCCTTGAAGCCCCGCCGCTCGAACCACTCCCGGTGCTCTTTCGGCAGGACGTGGTGCTTCGGTGCGCTGGACATGCCCGTGCCCGCTCGGCCCATCACCTGCATGCCGCGCGCTTCGGGGCTGTCCCCCAGCGCATCACGCACGCCCTTGGGCAAGTCCTGCTGCGCCTGGGCCATCATCACCTGCCCACCGTGAATGCGGCCAGCCGCGCTGACGACTGGAAGGGAGATGATGCCCGCCCGCACCAGCCTTCACATCATCTCCATCCACTCGGATGCCCTGAACTCGATGCAAGTCCGTGAACGGCGTCTCGACGCCGTACATGGGGCATTGGCGAAGCACTGCGTCAGCGAGTTGGAGGAAGTCCCCCACGTGGCCAGCAGCAGGGTTCCGAACATCTCGGCCTGGATTCGAGGTCCCGACATGCGGAGGATGCCCAGCTCCATTCCTGAAGCCCCTACCTCCGAAGCCGCTCCCGCGAGCGCCGTGGCCATCCCGAGCGTTCCTCGGAGCCACGTCAGTTGCTTGGAGCCGTGGTCGAGAGAGCGCGTGAACACACCCTCCAGCCCACGGCCGCCGAACGAGCCTGCCCGACTCTTCAGGGGGCTACACCACTCAACTTCGAGCCAGGACGCGGCACTGCGAGCCTCTACGAATCATTTCCAGGATACGCGTGGCCCTGCCGTCTGTATCCCTCCCGGCCGCGCAGCCAATGGGCGCAGAATCGTCTTGTTTGACTCGCTCCGGGCCGAGAGGGATGACCGCATGCATCAGCGCGTGCCGGACGGCGGGCAGTAGGCGCCCGTCAGCATCGACCAGAGCTCGTGGGACTCGGTGGAGAAGAAGAGGTAGCTGCCCGCGCGGGCGAAGACGTCGACCGCGCCAGCCTCGGTGCGGAAGATGTCCTCGACCAGCCGGACGCGGCCGTGAAAGACCTTCCACGGCTCGCGCCCGTGCTCGCCGTCGTCCGCCACGAAGTAGAGCTTGCGGCTGGCCACCATGAGGCCGTCGGGCGAGGAGCCCTCCGCGCCCGGGCGGATGTCCCGCGCGAGCCGCGTGCCCGCGGCGGTGCCGTCACTCACCCACAGCTCGCGCCCGTGCACCCCGTCGTCCGCGGCGAAGTAGAGCAGGCCCTCGAACACGGTCAGCCCGGTGGGATACGAGCCTTCCTCGCCCGGGCGGATGTCCACCAACCGCCCCGTGCCCCCGGGCGTACCGTCGCTCACCCACAGCTCCACGCCGGCGCCAGGGAAGTCGCTCTCCACGGCGGTGAAGTAGAGGCGGCCGGCATAGGCGGTGAAATGCCCCGGCGTGTCCACCTCGTCCCAGAAGTAGAGCGGCGTGGCGGCGCCCGGGGTGCCGTCGCTCACATAGAGGAACGGGGTGCCGTCCCTCTCGTCCACCAGGAAGAACACCCTGTCCTCCACGGCAGTCAATCGGAAGATGGAGGTATCCCCGCCGCCGCCTACACGGAAGAGCTCCTCGACGGACTTGGCAGGGGACACCTCCAGCACCGCGTGGGTCTCCATGGCCTCGTCCACGTACGCCTCGAAGACAAGATTGCCGCTGGACGTCTCCACGATTTCGTCGGGCAAGCTGGAGGGGGTGCCCGGGTTGACGTCCAGGTACAGCCGGGTCCCCGCACGCGTGCCGTCGCTGGCCCACAGCTCGACGCCATACTCCGGGGTGTACATGCGAAAGAACAGCCGGCCGCGGAACTCGCCCAGCACCGACAGGCCCGTACCGATGGGGGGTGACGACGGCTCGGTGACCAACGGGAAGGTTCCGGCGGCGGTGCCGTCCGTCCTCCAGAGGGTGTCGCCCACGATGAAGAAGAGCAGCCCGCGCGCCTCTGTCAGGCTGGTGGGGGCGACGCCGAAGTCGCGGAACAAGCGCGTGCCGCCGGGCGTCCCATCGCTGCTCCATAGCGCCGGGCCGTGGACGCCATCATCCACGGAGAAGTAGAGCGTCCCCTTCACGCCCGTCAGCTCGTAGGGCCCCGCGAGTTCCCCTCCAGCCGAGAAGTCCGCGAGCCGCGTGGCGGAGGGACACGTGTCCCCGCCGTTCGCGAGCATGTCCGGCTTTTCCTGAGACATGGGCACTTCGCCTGGCTCCGAAGGTGTCACTCCGCATGCGGCCAACCCGAGCCCCAGCAGCCACGCGCACGACTTCCGTCCCCACCTGCTCCTCATGACTTCCCCCTCCCGGCAAGGCGTGATGCCCTTCACGGCGGACCGGAAGCTTGGGCGAGCCCCAAGACGCTGCATCTGCTCCCGGGTTGGGGGGCAATGACAAACGCAGGCAGGAGGGATGGACCGCACAGGCCTGCCTGCTTCAGCGGGGTCCGCGGCGTGAGCTGGGCTTGCCCCGATTCCGTCCCCTCGAAATGGGATGGAAAGGGTGTCCGATGTCGGCAAGTGACGCGAATCAGAAGAGGGCGTAGGTCCAGGGCGGCGTTCGCGGTGCCCTGCCTGGCAACGAGGCGTGGAGGAGTTCACGCCCCGACCCGCCTCGGACCTGCTCCGAGGGCCGCACCTCGGCCGGGTCTTCACGTGCGGCGCGGCCCCCTCCAACCCGGGGGGCGCCGGAGCCTGCATGCGAGCGGCATCGGGAGATGGACGCGAGACATGCTCGGGCTGCTTTCAAGGCCAGCGACTTCGCACCAAGAAGGACGCCAGCAGGACGTGCGACGTCGACGTGTTCTCCTGCGCGAGGCGTGGAGGCAGGTCGCGAGTGCTGGCGTACGTGAAGGAGGCGGGAGGGGTGCGCGCGAGTCTGGAGCACCTGGGCCTGTCCACGACATCTTCGGGTCCGCCGCGCATGAGTCTCAGGTCCATCAACAACACGCGCAGCGTGCTCCACCAGGTGCTCGCGCTGGCGCAGGAGCGATGCGGCGCCCACTCGAGCGTTGCTTGCGGCGCGCAACCATCCACCGCGAGCAAGGCCACATTAGCTGGCACGACCTGCGTCACACCTATGGCAGCCACCTCGCCATGCGCGGCGCCCCCTTGACGGTCATCCAGGAGTTGATGGGCCACGCCACCATCGACATGACGATGCGGTACGCCCACCTCTCCCCAGAGACACGCGAGAACGCCGTGCAGCAACTCGACCAGCCCAGCCCTTTCCAACAGGCCGCTTCGGGTCACGCCACCGAAGGGGCACACTGGGGGCCCACGCCTGCACCACGGCAATGGAGCACCCCAGCACGCCTTTGATGTTGCTGGGCCGCTGACGACCGCGACTACTCGATGGCGAAGATGAGCGTCACCTTCGCCTGCACCGTCTGCTCTTCGGGCTGGATGGGCGTCGCCATCGCGCGGGCATCCGCGGCCTCGGCCATCGCGAAGCGCGCCGGGTAGAGCTGCGGCGGCTCCGTCACCGTGCTCGCGTCAAGCACCGCGCCCAGCTTCACGTTCAGCGACGCGGCCAGCACCTCCGCCGACTTGCGCGCCCGCGCCACCGCCTGCCGCAGGGCCTCGCCCTGCACCGCCTCCTGGCGGCTCAGCCCGAAGCGCACCGAGTCCACCCGGTTCGCGCCCGCCGCCAGGGCCTGGTCCAGCAGGTTCCCCACCCGCGACAGGTCCTTCACGTGGATGCTCACCAGGTTGCTCACCCGGTAGCCCTTGAGCTTCGGCTCCGTCTGGTTCGGCAGCGGCGGCGCGTACTCCGGGTACACCGAGTAGTTCCGCGTCTGGATGTCCCGCCGCGCGATGCCCGCGGACGTCAGCGCCGCAATCACCTTCTCCATCCGCTTCGCGTTCTGCTCGCCCGCCGCCTTCGCGTTCGGCGCCAACGTCTCCACCGCCAAATCGATGAAGGCCTCGTCGGGCTGCGCCTTCACCTCACCGGTGCCTTCCACGCGAATCGTCCGCATGCCCGCCGGGGCCTGCGCACGCGGCGCGGAGACGGGCTGTGGCTGCGCGAAGGCCGTCAGGCCAGTGAGCAACATCGCTGTCAGCAACAGGGGTCGAACAGGTCGAGCGAACATGGTGCCTCCTCAGGAATGGGCCGCTGCGGGTCGTACTGCAACGTCCTTACCCCTTGGAACGGCCGTCAACGCGTGACATTCATATTCCTCGTGCCCATACCCGGGGCGCTCCTTCTCCCTCCTGGAAGAAAGAGCGCCGGACGGCCCGGAATCCTGTCCCGGCGGAATGTCACGGACTGGCGGCTTCGGCGCCGGTCATCTCCCGCACCACCTGTCCGGGGCTCCGGCTCGCCACCGAGCGCACCTTCGTGGTGGCCTTGCGCCGCGCGGCCCTCAGCGCGTCCCGGCCCATGTCCATCACCGCCGACACCGCGCCCACGACCAGGTTGCCGGGCGGCGTGTCCGGCGCCATCGGGTGCGGCCGCGTGGGCGCGGTCTTCCGCGACATCTCCAGCACGTCGCCCATCGTCCGAAGTTCCTGAGGACGGAAGACCTTCTTCAGCGCCGGGAAGAGCGCGCTCTCCTCCTGCAGGATGTGCGCGCGCACGTTCTCCATCAACACCTGCACCTTCGCGTCGAAACGCTCCGCTTCCGGAGACATTCCGTCCAGCTCCGCCAGCAACCACTTCACCACGTGGTGCTCCTCCAGCGAGCGCAGCACGTCCGGCCCCAACGCCTCCGAGCGTGAACGAACCGCGGGGTAGAACACCTGCTCCTCGATGACGGCGTGCACGGACAGCTCGGTGACCATCTGGTCCACCAGCCGACGCTTCAACTTGTGCGCATTGGGGCCCGCCTTCTCGAACTTCCGGAACAGCTGCTCCACCGTCTTGTGGTCCGCCTTCAGCAGCGCGATGGCATCCATGGTCTCACCTCCCTGAGCGTTCGTTGGCCGCTGGCTTCCTGGCGCAGCGCGGCATGTCGTGGATGGTGTGGATGACGCCGCGTGGATGCGCGGGCGGCGCACAGACGGCCTGGCCGCACGGCCGCTCAACGGGCAACCCGCCACGCCGCTGAGGATGCGACGGGCGCCGAGACTCCCGGGCAATCACCCGTGGGCGTTTCGCGGGCCAATGTCCGTGCCACCGTACCTCGGGAGGATGGGGTGCGCCGCTGGTGGGACTGGGGAAGGGAGAGCACCGTGATGAATGACATCCTGCGCGTCCGGGTCGCGCGCGTGACTCGCGAGGCCGAGGACATCCTGTCGTACGAGCTGGTCGCGACGGAGGGAGGCACCCTGCCCCCCTTCGAGGCCGGCGCCCACCTGGAGGTCCGCGTCCCGGGTCCGGGCGACTTCCTGCGCGCGTATTCACTCTGCAACGACCCGGAGGAGACCCACCGCTACGTCATCGCCGTGGCCCGCGACGCCAAGGGCCGCGGGGGCTCGAACGCCATGCACGAACGGGTACACGAGGGGGACGTGCTGGAGGTGAAACCGCCTCGCAACAACTTCCCCCTGCTGTTCGCGCGAAGCTACGTGCTGGTGGCGGGAGGCATCGGCATCACCCCCATGCTGTCCATGGCGCGCGTGCTCCAGCGCACCGGCGCGGACTACACGCTGCACTACTGCGCGCGCGCGCCCGGCCGCGCCGCCTTCCACGAGCTGCTCTCCCAGGCGCCCTTCGCCGAACGCGTGCGCTTCTCCTTCGACGGAGGGGACCCGGTCCGGGGCCTGGACGTGAAGGGACTGCTGGCCACGCGGCTGCCAGGGGCCCGGCTGTACTGTTGCGGTCCCACGGGGCTGATGAAAGCCGTGCGCGACGCGGCCACCCTGCACCGCTGGCCTTGGGAGAAGGTGCACTTCGAGTCCTTCACCGCCGAAGGCACCAGCGCCGCCACGGGCCGGGAGGAGCGGAGTTTCGAGGTGACCATCCGTAGCACGGGCCAGGTGCTGCAGGTGCCCGTGGGCCAGTCGGTGCTCAACGTGCTGCGCCGCAACGGGGTGCGCATCCCCAGTGACTGCGAGGCCGGGACGTGCGGCACCTGCGTCACGCGGGTCTGCGATGGCCAGCCCGACCACCGCGACACCTTCTTCCAGACGGAGCCCGCGGGTGACCAGCGCATGCTCGTCTGCGTGTCACGCGCGCGCTCCAAGCGGCTGGTGCTGGACCTCTGACACGGCCGGGCCGGGAGCTATGCCGCCCGGCCCGACGCCTCCCGGCGAGCACGCGCCACTTCCGACCGGACGAGCTGACGCAAGGCTTCCGGGTCGAAGGGCTTCTCCACGCGCGGATTGCCCACACGCTCCAGGAACGTCCGCGCGGTGGCCGTGAAGGCGCCGCCGGTGATGAACACGATGCGCTCCGCCGCTCGCGAGTCCACCTGCGCGAGCGCGTCGTACAGGTCCATCCCGGTCATCTCCGGCATCATCAGGTCGCAGAGCACCACGTCGTAACGGGCCTCTGTCCCGGTCAGTTTCTCCAGGGCTCGCCGCGCGCTCACCAACACGTCCACGTCGTTCTCTCGCGCGAGGGTGCGGCGGATGGCGCCACTCACCAGGGCATCGTCGTCCACCACCAGCACGCGGCCTCGCGTCGCCGCCTCGGTAACGGAGGACCGTCCATCTTCGCCCATGCCGCCTGGAGGTGCCTCCTCCGCGCTCGCGTGGGCGGACGACGGTTCCCCCAGGTGCGAGCCCACGGTGCCCGCATCCGATGACCGCGACATGCCGGATGTGACACTGGCGTCCTGCGCGGCCGTCCGCCCTCCACGCTCCTGGCTCGCCGCCCGGGCGTCGGAATCCGCTGCCCGGCCGTCCGTGGACTTCGCCTGTGGAGGAGCGATGCCCCCTCCAGCGTCTTGCGCCCGCTCCGGAGCAGCGGCACGCGGCGTCGAGTCCAGTTCGGCACGCGGGGCTGACTCGCCACGCGGGCGCAGCGTGGTGGCGTCGCTCGCCGCCTCGCCGTGCTCGGCAGACACGTCAGGCGCCGTTGCGATGTGTCCCGCAGATGCTGGAGTCACAGACACCGCGGCCCCCGGCACGCCTCGCTCCGACGTCGCGGGAGGCGCCACCGAGGCGCCGTCCCCGCCAACCCGCTGCGCCTCCGCCGCCCTCAGCGTCACGCGGAACACCGAGCCCCGCCCGGCCTCGCTGTCCACGACGATGGTGCCGCCCATGGCCGTCAGGTAGGCGTGGCACAGCGACAACCCCAGCCCCGTGCCCACGCCCACCGGCTTCGTCGTGTAGAAGGGGTCGAAGATGCGGCCGAGCAGCTCCGGCGAAATCCCGCTGCCCGTGTCGCGCACCTCCGTCACCACCCGCCCATCCGGGCCCCTGCGCGTGACGAGCCGCACCTCGTTCGACTCCGCCTGTCCCTCCGGCAGCGCCTGCGCCGCGTTGATGAGCAGGTTGAGGAACACCTGTGCCAGGCGCGCCTCGTTGCCCTCCACGCACGGCACGTCGCCGTAGTCGCGCACCAGCTTCGCGCGCGGGCGCAGCTCGCCCATGGCGATCTTCACCGCCGAGTCGAGCACCGCGTGCAGCTCCACCGGCCCCTGCTTCTCGTCATCCGGCCGGGAGAACATCTTCAAGTCCTGGACGATGCGCCGCACGCGGTCCGCGCCCAGCAGCGCGTCACGCAGCGCCTGGTTCACATCCTTCAAGCGAGCGCCCACGTCGCGCGTCCCGTCCAACTCCCGCGCGAGCGCGTCCGCCTCCTCGCTGGCGTGCTCCAGGTTCGACACGATGTACGCCAGCGGGTTGTTGATTTCGTGCCCCACGCCCGCCGCGAGCTGTCCCACCGCCGCCAGCCGCCCCGTCTGCACGAGCTGCGCCTGCGCCTGCCGGAGCGTGCGCATGTTCGCCTCCAGCTCCGCGTTGGCCCGCGCCAGCGCCTGCGTGCGGTCCTTCACGCGCTCCGCCAGCCACCGCTCGCGGTCCTTCAACTGCCCCACGCGCAGCAGGTACACGCTGACGCCCAGAATCCCCACGCCCAGCACGCACAGCAGCCAGAAGCCCGTGCGCTGCCACAGCTTCGGCTCCAACACGACGTCCAGGGACACCGGCTCGGTCCACCCGCCGCCCCGGCCCTTCGCCTGGACCTCGAAGCGGTAGCTGCCTGGCCGCAGGCCGTTGTACAGGGCCCGCCGCGACTCCGCGTGCACCCAGGTGTCGTCATGGCCCGCCAGCCGGTAGCGGAAGGGCAGCCGCGCCGCGTCCACCGGCGTGAAGGCCGTGAAGCGAATCTCCAGCCGCGAGGCCCCGGGCTCCAGCTCCACCGGCCCCTCCATCGGCACCGGCGTGCCCTGGACACGCACCTCTTCAATCCGCACCTCGGGCGGCTGCCGGCTCTCGCGCACCCGCACCGGGTCCACCACGATGGCGCCGCGCAGGTTGGTGAACCACAGCCGCCCGTCCTCCCCCCGCCACGCCGACGGCTGCGTGTTGCCGTTGCACTCCGCGCTGCGCATGCCGTCGCGCGTGTCGAAGTCCATCGTCGTCAACCGCGGACGCACACCAGCCGCCACGTCCTCCAGGTCGCGCCGGGACACGCGGGACACGCCCTTGTTGCTGCTCATCCACAGCGAGCCGTCCCCGTCCGGCACCAGGCTGAACACCGCGTCGTCGTACAGGCCCTGCGCGACGGTGAAGCGCGCCCAGGTGTCCTCGCGCCACCGGCCCAGCCCCGTCTCCGTGCCCACCCACACCGTACCGTCAGGGTCCGCGTGCAGCGCCAGCACCAGGTCGCCCGGCAACCCGTCCTGCTGCGTGAAGCGCTGGAAGCCCTTCTGCTCGCCGTCCCAGCGCACCAGCCCCGTGTCCGAGCCGAACCACACCCGGCCGCGCGAGTCCTCCACCATGACGATGATGGGGTTGGTGAAGCCCTGCTTCGGGCCATACACCGTCACGCCGCCGCCATGCATCCGCGCCAGGCCCGCCTGCGTGCCCAGCCACGTGTCCCCCCGCGAGTCGACCAGGATGGCCGTCACCACGTCGTGCGGCAGCCCCTGCGCGCGCGACACCCGGGTGAAGCGCTGGCCGTCATACCGGTATGCACCGGTGAGGGTGCCCACCCACAGCGTCCCGTCATGCGCCTCGTGCATCGCGGGGATGACGCTCTCCGGCAGGCCCTGCTCGGTGCCCACGTGGTGGAACGTGTGGTTCTCGTACCGGAACAGGCCGCTGGTGGTCCCCACCCACAGCGTGCCGCGGCGGTCCTCCAGCACGGCGCTGACCGTCTCGTCGGCCAGCCCCTCGGGGATGCCATATGTGGCGAAGGGACCGTCACGCAGGCGCATCAGGCCCGAATAGGTGCCCACCCAGAGGTGGCCGTCCCGGTCCTCCAGCAGCGACAGCACCGCGGACTCCGCCATCCACTCCATGCCGGGCACCGGCTCGCTGAAGCCCTTCGTGTTGTGCCGCGTCAGGCCGCCGCGATGCGTGCCCACCCAGAGGTTGCCGTCACCGTCGGCGTACAGCGCGTTGACGGACAGGGACGGCAGGCCATCGTCGGTCGTGAAGCGCTGAGCCACCACGCCATTCCACGAATAGAGGCCCGCTTTCGTCCCCAGCCAGAGCACGCCCGTCGCATCGCGACGCAGCGCCATGACATAGGGCCGGGGCTCCGGCCCGGGGAAGGGGAACGGCGCCGGCTCCACGCGCCCATCCACCCACCGGGCCAGCCCCTCCGGCGTGCCCACCCAGAGCGACGTGCCCTCGCCGGGCGTCAGCGCCGTGATGTGAGAGGCAGGCAGGCCATCCGCCACCGTGTACTGCCGCGCCACGCCCTCGCCCAGCAGCACCTGCCAGAGGCCCGTCGTCGTCCCCACCCAGAGCACGCCATCCACCGCCACCAGCGTCTCCACCCGCGCGGAATCCAGCGGCGCGGTGGCGCCCGGCGCGCGCTCGAAGTGGCCCTTGCGGTACGCCACCAGCCCCTGGCCCGTGCCCACCCACAGCGTGCCCGACGCATCCTCCGCGAGCGCCTTGATGGTGTGGTTGCGCAGCTCCGGCGCGTTGCGCTTGTCGAACACGGTGAAGCGCGCGCCGTCGAAGCGGGCCAGCCCCTCCCACGTGCCCAGCCAGAGGTAGCCGTCGCGCGTCTGCACCATGGACAGCAGGCTGTTCTGCGGCAGCCCGTCGTCGCTGCGCCACATGTCCTGGCTGTACTGCGAGACACGACGCTGGGGGTCCAGGGCCATGCCCGGCGTTGCCAGGACGAGCCCCACGAAGAAGAACCACCCGATGAACCCCCGCCCGAGAGCGCGGGCTCGCTGCCCCGGAGTGCGCATGTCGCCCGCAGTGTCCAGCAGAAACGGCCCAGAGGCCACACGCCGCCAAATTCACCGAAGATGGAACGTTCAGTGAACGGTCTTGGCGGCAGCGGCGAGGGACCGGCCTCCTCCCCCTGTACAGCCCCACCGACTTCCCCCCGCCGCTGCCGCCGCGCCGCCACCACCTGTGGAGCCGGGAACCGCACCCCCGACTCCGTCATGGCCTTGGCCATTGCGCGCCCGGCGAGGAGGCCCCGGTGGTGGCGGAGGCCTCCGACGCGTCGCGCAGGGGTGAAGATGCGAGCCGCGCCCCCACCGCGCCACTGCGGGAATGCGACACCCCGGGTGTCCTCCGGTCGAACCCAGTGG
The DNA here is from genome assembly GCF_013116825.1 of Myxococcus xanthus. Lineage (GTDB taxonomy): Bacteria > Myxococcota > Myxococcia > Myxococcales > Myxococcaceae > Myxococcus > Myxococcus xanthus_B. The sequence goes on along the minus strand of NZ_JABFNS010000024.1, from coordinate 27,627 downwards.
AGCCATGAGGCGCACGTCCTCCCGTCCGGTCTATGCTCCGCGCGCCGAAAAGAGGGTGGATGAGCAACGGGTCGTTGTTTGAGACGGACCAGGTGACCACGCAGGCGCGGTACCAGTGGCACCTGTGGGTGGCGGATGTGCTGGACCTGGGGACGTCCGTCCTCGTGGGCTGGGGTGCGTTACGGGCGCTGGAGCAGGACCGCACCCCGCTATCGATGCCCCTGGCCATGGCCCTGGCGTGGCTCACCGCGTCCGCCGTGGGCGGGTTGACGGGCCGGACCTTCTGGAGGCAGGTGGCCGGGGTGAAGCTGGTGCACGCGGAGCACACGCCGGGGTTGCTCCGCGGCCTGGCCCGCGCCTTCACCACGCCGCTGGACCTGCTGCTGAACGGGGTGCTGTTGCGCCGTCCCCTGGACGCGCTGCTCGGGCTCCACGCGGAGCCCGTTGCTCCCGGCGCGGGCCCTCGCCTCAAGGGCGTGGCGCTCCAACTGCCCTGGCTGGCGGTGCTGGCGGGCGCGGTGTGGCTGCTCGTCACCCCCACCAAGGCGGAGATGCTCCAGTACCTGGGCCGCACGCTGACAGGCTGGCACTGCTGCCACGGCACGCGCGAGGTGACGTGGCAGTGCCGCACGTCCCTGGACCGCGCGGTGCGCAACGCCCGGAGTGGGGACGCGGAGGTGAAGGCGCTCGTCGCCGACTGCCCCGTCGCCGGCGCGCGGCTGGGGCCGTGAGCCTTCCGCGTCCGTCACGGCGCGGAGCGCCTCAGCGCGCCTTCACCCGCAGCTCGCCTTCCTTGCAGATGACGCCCAGGTAGCCGGAACCCACGTCGAAGTTCGGATTGTGGCGGAAACGGCTGGCCGTCTTCCGCTCCCCGGCCTTCACGACGCCCAGCCACGCCGCTTTGCGGATGTCCTTCACCACGTAGCAGTCCGTCCAGTCGATGGACTCGTGGTTCTGGACCTCCACCCCCGGGTCCAACAAGCCGCCCACCCCGCCCTGCACGCTCGCGTGGCCGCGCAGCGTGCGCTTCGCGGGGGCCGCGGCCACGACGGCCTCCACCTCGCCCTTGTCGGGCTCGGCGGCCTGCGCCGGGGCCTCCTCGGTCGCCGACGCGCCGGCGGGGGCGTCATCCCGTCCAGGCGCCGCCACGAAGAGGTCCCCCGAAGCCGCCAGGGCACGGTCATCCAGTTCGATGAACGCCCGCGTGGGCCGCATCACGACGCCCCGCCCTGGCCGCACCACCCGGGCCCGCCCCAGCACCTCGCGCTTGCCGTTCTTCAACGGCCCCAGCACGTCCATCTCCACCCCCGGGAGGAAGCCCCGCCCGATGATGCTCCGGTCGACAAAGTAGCGCCCGTTCGCGCTCTGAATCGGGAGCACCTTCGCCGGCGTGGCATAGACGACGGCGGGCTCGACGGGGACCGCCGGCTTCTTCGCGGACGTCTTCACCGACGCGGGGCGTGGCGTCCGAGCCCGCTCGGGCTCCACCTTGTCGTTCTCGGCGCGCACCGGGGACGGCGCGGACGCCACCTCCGCGGCACCCGGCCCGCCCGCGGCCACCACCTCCGCACCGGCGTCAGCGCCCGTGCCCTCGTCGGACAAGGGCGCGGCTTCCGCGGTCGCCCCCTGCCGCGCGGCGACGGGCGTCTCCCCTCCCTCATCCGGAGCCGGGGACGGCGCGACCTGCCCCGAAGCACCAGCCACGGGCCCGGTGGCCACCGGCGCCACGCCCGACGACTGGACGAAGAGCGCGGTGACGGCGGAGGTGGCAATCACCAGCAACACGGCGATGGCGGCATAGAGCCCCACCGGCCGCTTCCGGGACGCCCGCTCCTCCAGCGTCGCCGCGGACAAGACGGTGGGCGCGACGCCGGAGGGCGAGTCGGAGGGCTCGCCACCCGAAGCCACCCCGACGCCGGAGGGCGGCCGCACCGTCGTGCTCCCGGTGCCCAGGTCATCGCCGTCCGCATGGAGGGCGCCGGGACGGGCCACGCCTCCCGAGCCGAACCCGGGCTGCCCCGCCGGGCCCCGCATCAGCGTGGGCTCGAAGCCCGCGGCTGGCTGCGGCCCGGTGCCATAGCCCGGCGCGGGGGTGCGGCGGTGGTTGGAGGACGAAGACACCTTGGAGATGAGCTTGCGCTGGGCGTCGAACGCCTCCGGGCACAGCGCGCGCACGAAGTGCCCCACCTCCTCGGCGCCCATCGCGGTCCCCGAGCGCACCAACTCCGTGTTGAGCGCGCGCGCCAGCTCGTCCGAACGCATGTAGCGGTCGTCCGGGCGGGCCGTCAGCGCGCGGCGCACGACGGCGTCCAGCGCGGCGTCCACGTCCGGCCGCAGCTCGCTCAGCGACGGCACCACCGGCTGCGACATGGCCGCCATCATCTCGCCCACCGTCCCGTGGGGAATGAGCGAGCGGCCGGCCAGCATCTCCCACACCACGACGCCACACGAATAGATGTCGCTGCGGTGGTCCAGGGGCTCGGCGCGCACCTGCTCGGGGGACATGTACCCCAGCTTCCCCATCACCGTGGACGGCAGCGTGTACTTGCTGCGCGCCGCGGACTTGGCGAGGCCGAAGTCGATGACCTTCACCTCACCTTCATAGGACACCATGACGTTGTGCGGGGACACGTCGCGGTGGACGATGCCCAGCGGCGAGCCGTCCGGCCCCGTCTTGCGGTGCGCGTAGCCCAGGCCCTCCGCGATGCGCTGACCGAGGAACAACGCCACCGGCACCGGCACCGCCACGCCCTGCGAGCGCGCCTGCTCCAACAGGTAGGCCAGGTCCACGCCAGCCACGTACTCCAACGCCATGAAGTACGTGCCGTCCGCCTCACCCATGTCGTAGACCTGGGCAATGGACGAGTGCACCAGGTGCACCAGCACCTTGGCCTCGTGGTGGAACCGGTCCAGGAACTGACGGTCCTTCAGCAGCGTCGGCAGAATCGTCTTCACGATGCACGGCTTCTCGAAGCCGGCCGCGCCGCTGATTTTCGCCAGGTACACCTCCCCCATGCCCCCCTGGCCCAGGGGGTGGACGAGCTCATAGCGCCCGAGGAAGCGAGAGGACTCTGTAGGGACGGTACTCATGGCGTCTGGCGGCAGCGAAGCACCCGAAAGCGGACGGAATCAAGCAGCGGGCAACTTCCTTCCCTCTGACACCGCCAGGGCCTTGGACGGAAACTCGCCCTCCGACAGTGCGCCCGCCGCGCACCCGTCGGGCGGGGTGGGTGTTCAGGAGCGAGGCGAATGCCGGGTGCGTGCGTGAAGGCAACCCTGATGTGGGGTCCCCATCCGGCGCTCAACACATGCGGTGTGAACCGCCGCACCTCAGGCAGGGGGGCGCCCCCCAGTCCGTTGCCACGCTTTCGCGAAATGCGCTCCCTGGGGAATGCGCGCCCGGTGTCTCCGCCGGGTGCCGTTCGAGAAGGAGCGGCTCATGAAGCGGTGGGGACTCATGGGGCTGTTGGCACTCGCGGCATGTGGGCCGGACGACGCCTCGGACAAGGGAGCCCAGAGCCAGGTCTGCCCGAACATCATCGCGGGCTCCCTGTCCGAACCCGTGGAGACACGGCACGTCCAGGCCCCCCTGACGGATGACGACGGCCGGCAGCGGGTCATCATCCGTTATCGGAATCAGGGGGTGATGGCCACCGCCCGCGTGCATCAAGTGGGTGGACAGGTGACAGCCACCTTCCGCTCCACGCCGGCGGTGGCGGCGCGCATGTCGCTCCAGGAGCAGCGCGCGCTCCTGGCCGAAGACCCGACGGTGGAGAGCATCGAGCAGGACCAGGAGTGGCGCGCCCTGGCCCCCGCCACCGCGCCGATTCATCCCGTCCTGGCCTCGGTGGCGCGGGGCACCACGCCGCGCGAGTTCACCCCCGGGCTGCGCAAGGTCCAGGCGCACGAGGTGTGGGACGTGGATGGGGACGGACTGCCGGACCCGGACCGGCCCACGGGCGCGGGCGTGCGGCTGTGTGTCATCGACAGCGGCTTGGATTTGGAGCACCCGGAGCTGCGCGACGCGGTGGTCGCCGGCCGCGACCTGCTGGAGGACGATGACGCCCCCTCCGACTTCAGCAGCGGCCACGGCTGGGGCACCGGCCACGGCACGCACGTGGCGGGCATCATCGCGGCGCGGCCAGGCCACGGCGGGCGCGGCTCGCCCCAGCTTTCGGACACCGGGGTGATGGGCGTGGCACCGGGCGTGGAGCTGATCATCGCCCGGGTGCTGGACATCCACGGCCGCACGCACATGAGCTTCGTCCTGGCGGCGGTGGAGTACTGCGCGGAGCAGGGCGCCAAGGTCATCTCCCTGTCGCTGGGCGGCGGCGTGCCCTCCAAGACGACGTTCGAGGTCTTCGCCGCGGCCCACGCCCAGGGCATCCTGGTGGTGGCCGCGTCGGGTAACAGCAACGCCCAGCGGGTGGACTACCCCGCGTCGGACCCGCACGTGCTGGCGGTGGGCGCGGTGGACGCCCTGGACCAGCGGGCCACCTTCTCCTCCGGCGGAAGCCAGCTGGCGCTGGTGGCCCCGGGCGTGGACGTGCTGTCCACCTTCCCGCGCGGACAGGGCGCGTTCTCCACGGTGGACGTGCGGGACACCCGGCCGCTGTCGCGCTCACTGCTGCATGCCCCCATCGAGAACAAGTGGGGCAAGCTGGTGGACTGCGGGGGCGGCGCGACGCTGGACTCGTGCAAGGGCAGCACGTGCAGCGGCTTCGTCGCGTACGTGCGGCACGGCGAGGTGCCCACCGACATGGCCATGGTCAACGTGATGAAGCAGGGCGCGCGCGCCGTCATCTTCGGCAACTCGAGCTGGGAGGGGGGCGTGGACATCCTCGCCATGCCTCGGCGAGGGCAGTGGGTGCCCGCCGTCACCATCTCCCAGGCGGGTGGCACCGTGCTGCACCGGATGCTGGGAGAGCTGGCCCGCATCAGCATGAGCCCGGCGGACTACGCCTATATGTCCGGCACCTCCATGGCCGCGCCCTACGTGAGCGGCGTGGCCGCGCTGCTCTTCAGCGCCCGTCCCTCCGCCACGCCGGACCAGGTCAAACACGCCCTGTTGTCCTCGGCGAAGGACCTGGGGCCTTCCGGCCATGACGAGGACTTTGGCCATGGGCTGGTGCAGGCCCGCGGCGCGCTGGAGGTCCTCACCCAGCTGCCCTGAGGGGTGGGAAGGACGGCCGCACCAGGTGCCCCACGGCCCGCGTGGGCCTGATTGCCAGGCCCTCCCGCGCGGACCACGTTGCCTTTCGGACGCAAACCAAGGAGTCCGTCATGAAGGCACTCGTACGTGGCGCGCTGTGCGCGGCGGCGCTCTGGGGCGGCGCCGCGCTGGCCCAGGCGGAGGACCGCCCCATCGCGGAGCCGCGCATGCGGTCCGCGGAGTCGGTGGAGTTCAACGACCGCGGGCGGAAGCGGGCCGACACCGGCATCTATGCCCAGCTGGGCGGCGGCCTGGAGGGCTACACCGGTCAGCTCGCCCCGGAGGTCACGCCGGGCTTCTCCTATGGCGCCGCGCTGGGCTACCGGCCGCACGCATTCTTCGCCGTCGAGCTGGGCTACAGCGGCGGCCTGAGCGACATCGACAGCCGCATGGGGCTGCTCGACGACGGCGAGGGCGGACCGGACATCGTCCGCAACGCCGGACAGGCCGTCGTCGTGGGCAGCTTCACCGACACCCGGCTCCAGCCCTACGTCCTGACGGGCATCGGCCTGGACCGCTACAATGTCCGCAACGACGCCCGGGGCGCCGTCCGCGGCTTCTCCGATGACACCAGCGGCTACGTGCCCGCCGGCGCGGGCCTGCGCTACCAGATGGGCAACCTCATCACCGCCGACGCCCGGGTGAACTACAACTTCCTGTTCGACCAGGACTTCGCCCCGGGCGGCCGGGCTCCCGGCGCGCTGGACGGCCGCTACTCGGCGATGCTCTCGCTGGGCGGAACCTACTGACGGCGGCGGCGGAAGCGACCGGGGGCCTTCTCACCCCCGGTGCCCCGCCCCCCCTGTACGGCCTCAGTAGGGCCGGTCGACATGCATCCGCGCGGCGGCCCACGTCCCCTGGAGCCAGGCGGGGAGCTGCTGCTCCAGCTTCTTCGCCTCCCCTTCGGTGATTTGGGCATGGAGCGCGGAGAACACGCCGTGGAGCACCAACCGAACGTTCTCCGGTTCCGCGTTCAGGTGGTTGGCCACCATCAAATAGAAGTCGTCGCGGTCCAGCTTCGCGGGCGCCTCGCCGCGGTGCCTGTGACAGCCGCGCATCAGCTCGCGCACGTCCGGCGAGAGCTGCTCGCGCAGGTGCGCCACCCACGAACCGGACAGGCGCTCCGACAACGCACAGAACACCGCCTCGGCGGCCTTGTCCGCCTCATAATCCGGAATCTGGGAGGATATTGCGTCCAGAAACGATTTGCGGTCCGTCCCCACGCCCAGTCCCGTCCACGAAGGCGTGCGCTCCTGCTTTTGTATCGACATGGTGTCGTCTCCTCTCCCTGCCCCTTCACCGTGGGGGTGCGCGGGAGCGCTGACAGCAGACCGCGCGGCGGAGGCAGGGCCGCCCGTCACGTGGGATGAGCCTCCGCGCCAAGAGCAGACATGCCCGGATTCGGGACTTGCGTGTCCGTCTTTGGGACCGAGGTGACAGCCAAACGCGTCAAGCGTTTGTGTTTGATTCGACCGATGATTCCATCTGATGGAGCGCTACGGGGCGTGCTCCGCCGGAGACACATGGCGTTCAAAACCGCCCTGAACTCCTGGGGAACTGTTCAAATCCCGGCCCCGCGAAGAATGCGAGGGGTGGCTGGAATGAATTCCCATCGCAATTGTCTTGAGCGCGCATCGTAGACCGCTTGCACGGCGACCTTGCCGCCATCTCAACCATCGAGAATTGAGGAATTCATGTATCGCATTGCCGTAGCCGCCCTGGTCCTTGCCGCGTCCGGTTGCGCCACCACGGGCGGTGGTGGTGGCCGTGAAGGCAACGCCACCATCGCCGGCGTCATCCGCCTGCCGGAGAGCGGGCTGCGTGCCGATGAAGCCTGCGGGCAGCTCCAGGTCATCGTGGCCTCGCCGGACGCGCCCACCAACGGGCTCGGCCGGACGATGCTGAAGCCGAGCCGCGGCAACCGCTGCTCCTTCACGGTGTCGGGGGTGCCCAGCAACACCGACCTCCAGGTCGGGCTCGCGGCGGGCGGCGGGCTGAAGTGCGAGACGGGCGCCACGCCGACCATCACCCCGGAGCCCTCCACGGTGAAGGTGGGCGACTACGGCACCGCCACGCGCGACTTCACCCTGAGCTGCGGCGCCTGAGGTTCTGAAGCACGCCCGTGACGCCGCCCGCCCCGCCCTCCCCATGGGGCAGGCGTAGCGGCGTCACGCCATCAGCACGAACTCGTCCGACGGGCAAGAGGCCCTTGTGGATTGATTCGCGTCGAAGGGGACGCGAAGCTTCCCGGGTCCTTCGCAGAAAGACGAGTTGGGTGATGAATTCGTACCGCTTGCGCGCCGTGACGCTCGCCCTGGCCCTGGGCGGGTCGGGCATGGCGTGTGAATCCGAAGAGCCGTTCCCCAACCTCGACGAGTTGGACCAGCTCCGCAGCCTCCACAGCCTGGGGCGGCAGCCGCCGAAGGACAGCACCAACCGGATGGACGGGCTCGCGCGCGCCGAGGCGCTGGGCGACGTGCTGTTCCACGACAGCGGCCTGTCACGCTGCGGCACGGTGTCCTGCGCGAGCTGCCATGGCGGCGAGGGCCTGACGGTGCCCACCGCCAAGGCGAAGGGCTGCGACGGGCACCTGACCGAGCGCAACCCGCCCACCCTGCTGAACGTGGCCTACAACCGCTGGTTCATGTGGGACGGACGGGCGGACCGGCTCTGGAACCAGGCCATCCTGCCGCTGCTCAACCCGGTGGAGATGAACACGGACGCGCAGGTGGTGCGCGCCCGGCTCACCGCGGTGGAGTCGTACACCACGGAGTACCAGGCCCTCTTCGGCAAGGCGCCCGCGGACGAAACGGATTCGGCGCTGCTGGCCAACGTGGGCAAGGTGATGGCGGCCTACCAACGGACGCTCGTGCGCATCGACGCCCCCTTCGACACGGACGTGCGGCGCTTCATCACGGCGGCCGAGGCCGGCCAGGCGGAGGCGGACCCGGCGTACCTGGGACTGAAGACGTTCCTGCGCAAGGGCCAGTGCATCGTCTGCCACAAGGGGCCGGCGCTCACCGACGACCTGTTCCACAACATCGGCGTGCAGGACAGCAGCCCGGGCGCGGGCGGGCAGTGGAGCGCGCTGACGCCGCTGCTGGACTGGGAGTTCAACGCCGCCAGCCGCTACAGCGACGCGCCCACCGGCACCATCGCGGCGCGGCTCCAGACGCTGCGCACCCAGGCGGACCCGGCGACGCTGGAAGGCGCGTTCCGCACGCCGTCGCTGCGCAACGTGGCCCTGACAGCGCCGTACATGCACACCGGCGAGCAGGCCACGTTGGGGGAGGTCATCGACTTCTACAACGCGGGCGGCGACGCGGCCGGCGGCTTCGTGGGTCAGAAGACGGTGACCATGGTGCCGCTGGAGCTGACGAACGGGGAGAAGCGCGCGCTGGTGACGCTGCTCCAGTCCATGACGGGGACGCCGCCCCCCTGATGCAGGCGAGGCGGCCCTTGGGGCCCCGGCACCTTTTCGCACGGGAAATGTCCCAGTTGTCCCGCCCCCCGTGTCCAAGGTGGCGAAGATGCCGCCAGGGTTGAGCGCCAGGGAGCTCCAGGACCTGTACGACCGGTATGCCCCTGGCATGTACCGGAGGGCCTTCGCCTTGCTTCAACGCGAGGCAGACGCCTGGGACGCGGTGCAGGAGTCCTGCATCCGCGTCCTCCAGTCCGCCGCCGACTTCCGGCGGGAGGCCCGGCCGATGACGTTCGTCTACCGGGTGACGACCAACGTCTGCCTCAACATGCTCCGCGCCCGGGCCCTGCGGGACGTCGCTCCGGAGGACGCCGGACACGAGGGCGCCGTCGACGCGCTCGCCGCCACCGAGTGCCGCGACTTCCTGATGAAGCTGGCGCGCGAGCTGGACGAGCGCGCCCTCACGGTGGCGACGCTGCACTACCTGGACGGGATGTCCCAGGAGGAGATTGCCCAGGTCCTGGGGCTCTCCCGGAAGACCATTGTCCGCGACGTCCAGCGCATCAGCGCCCTGGCCCGCGCGCTGGGTGAGCCCGAGGGGATTCGAAGAGGTGCCGGATGAGTGAACACCTGTCGGACCTCGTCTTGGACGAGGTGGTCGCGGGCGGAATGAGTCCGCCACACCTGGAGTCCTGCGCCGCCTGCCGTGAGCGGCTGGCGCTGCTGGAATCGCACGCCGAGAAGGTCCGTGCCGGGCCCCACTTCACCCGCGTCCGGGCTCGCGTCCTGTCAGAGCGGGCCGCCCCGCCACGGAAGCCCCGCGCCCCCTGGCGCATTCGGTGGTTGCTCGTCCCCGCCCTGGCCACGTTGGCCACCGTGGTGGTGGTCCGCGGAGCACGGGCGGTGGACCCGGTGACCTCGCCCGAGGGCCCCTCCCCCGAGGCCCCCTTCGTCCGTCCGGAGACGCTGGAGCCGCTCCTGGGCATGCGGATCAAGGGGCCTCCCCAGGTGGAGCTGCTCCGGCTGAAGGACGGCGAAATCAATCCCCTGCTCCAGGAAGGAGACGAGGTGGCGCTCCGGCTGAGGAGTGGGGGGCACCGCTACGCGCTGGTCGTCGCCATGGACAACGGAAAACAGGTGGAGGCACTGTGGCCCCCCGAAGGACGTCAGAGCGGCGAGCTGGCCGCCGCGCAGCCCGCCCCTCTGTTCCAGGTCACCCAAGGAGACTTCGTGGTGCACGCGCTGTACTCGGAGACGCCGCTGCGGCTCGACACCGTCCGGGATTGGTTGGGCACGCTGAAGCCGGAGTGCCGCGCCGCGCCGATGTCGGCCGCGTGTCTGTCGCTCGCCGGCGTCCCACCGGGCGTGGCGCACGCGGCCGTGGCGCTCCAGGTCGAGGCCCGTCCATGACGCTCGCCCTGCTCCTGGCGGCGGTGGTGGCGGCGCAGCCAACGGCAGCGGTCGCGGACGGCGGCCCGCGCCGGTTCGCCCTGGCGGTGGGCAACAACCGGGGCTCCAGCGCGGACGCGGTGCTGCGTTACGCGGAGCGTGACGCGCGCACCCTGATGGACGTGCTGTACGAGGTGGGCGGCGTGCGGCGCGAGGATGCCGTGCTCGTCCTGGGAAATGACGCGGACACGGTGCGACAGGCGGTGTCCCGCTTCGAGCGCCACCTCCAGGCGCAGGCTCGGAAGGGAGATCAGCTCTTCGTCTACGTCTCCAGCCATGCGGACGCGGGCGAGCTGCACCTGTCCGGCACGAACCTGCCCCTGCATGAGCTGGTGCGGTTCATCGAGCGCGCGCCGGTGAGCGTCGCGCTGCTGGTGGTGGACTCGTGCCAATCCGGCGAGGCGGTGCGGCTCAAGGGGCTGAAGCCCATCCCCGGCGTCCTGGTCAGCGTGGAGCGGCCGGAGCTGGCGGGACGGGTCATCATCACCGCCTCCGCCGCGGATGAGGCCGCGCAGGAGTCGGACGCGCTCGGGGGCTCCGTCTTCACGCACCACCTGGTCGCCGCGCTGCGCGGGGCGGCGGACGTGTCCGGGGATGGCCGCGTCACGCTCGCGGAGGCCTACACCTATTCCTACGCGCGGACGGTGGAGTCCTCGCTGATGTCCCGCGCGGGCGCGCAGCACCCCAGCTTCCACTTCGACCTCCAGGGGAAGGGGGACCTCGTCCTCTCCTCTCCCGCACAGGCCACGTCATTGCTGACGCTCGCCATCGACGAGCCCGGGGACTGGACCGTCTTCACACTGGCGGGAGAACCCTTCCTGGGCAACCTGCGCAAGGGCGCGGGCACAGCCACGCTCGCCCTTCCCGCGGGTGGCTACATCGTCACCACTCGCGGCGAGCACACCGCGATGACGGCGCGCGTGCAGGTGCCCGACGCCGGGCGCGCGCAGCTCACGCGGGCCCAGCTCCGCCCCCAGCGGCTGGAGGTCAACTCGCTCAAGGGCGAGCAGGCGTCAGCGTTGCGGATACACGTGGGGCCCAGCGTCGGCAGGCCGCTCGTTCCGTCCTTCGGAGCGATGATGGGTGGCACCGCCGCGCTCCAGTACACGTGGGCGGCGGCCTGGGCGAACGTCATGACCGCAGGCATGGACGTGCGACATGGACGGCATCCTTCCGGGAACCTCCGGCAGAACGACCACACGCTGCGGCTGGGCGTGGGCCATGACGCGCGCGTCTGGCGGAGCCTGCGGCTCCACGGCGCGGTGGAGGTGGGCGCCACCCTGTCCCAGCAATGGCAGCCCAGCAATGGAGAGAAAGCGCTCGCCCTGCAACCCACCGTGGGCGCGGCGGGAGGCGCATGGCTGCCCGTGCACGGGCCCTTTGGCGTGTCGCTGCTCTTGAACGCGGGACATACCTGGGTCCGTGAGGAGGCGGGCACCGCGTCCGCGCTGTCGCTCGGGGGCAGTCTGGGAATCAGCTTCGCGCGCTGAGTCCCAACTTCGCGGGTTCGCGTGTCCAAGGCACGACACGCGAAACTCCACCCGAGAGGCTCCTCATGACTCCCCGCCGCACTCGCGCCCGCTGGGCGCTCCCGTTGCTCTACATGGCACTGGGAACCACCGCCTGTGACACCCTGAAGTCAGAGCCTGTCCAGCCGCCTCCCGTTGGCGAAGAGGAGCCACCTCCCGAGCTGCGCGTCACCGTGCGGACCGAAGGACCCGAGTACTGCCGGGAAGGACAGTGGACGCTCTCCGTCTCCGTGGAAGGCGGCACGCCGGAGCGCGTGGAGCTCCTCACGAACGCGCAGGAGCCCATGACGCTGGAGTCGCCCTACCAACACGTCATCGACTGCGCCACGCATGCCGAGGGCCGTTTCTCGTTCGTGGCACGAGCCGTGGGCGAGGAACAGAACTTCGAGGCGGAGAGCGCCTCCGTGGTGGTGGACCGCACGCCCCCCACCATCGTCTCCCGGCGCCCAAGCCTCAGCCACCCGGCTACGACGTCGCCGCTGGCGTTCGTCTTCTCCGAGCCACTGCTGCCGGGCTCACTCCAGTCCGTGCCCACCCAACTGCGCGACCCGGACGGGTTCTCCGTCGCCCATCAAGCGGTCCTCAGTGAGGACGGAACGGTCCTCGAGCTGGTGCCGACATCGCCGGTCCGCCCTCCCACCACGCTCCATGCGGTGTTGCTCCAGCGAACGCTGACCGACCGGGCCGGCAACCTGCTCGACCCGCGCCTGACGGCCTTCTCCCTCACCCACAACGCCACCTACTGGCCTTTCGCCCGCGCCACGGAGCCCCTGGACCCGACGGACTCCTCCGTCGTCCCCATGTCGCTCGTGCTGGGAAGCGGCGTTAGCGGAACAATGCCCGTCGTCGGCTACACCGATAGCGCATCGGAGACGGCGGAGCCGGCCGTCGCGCAGTGGGATGGTCATGCATGGCAGCAGCTCCCTCCACTCCGGGCGGAAGATGCACGCTCCCGGCGCGCCCTGGACCTCCAGATTGCCGCGACGAGAGAGACCCTCGTCGCCACCTGGCGCGAAGAGGTTGAAGAAACCGGTTTCGACCAGATTCACGTGGTGAGCTACGACGGAACAGCCTGGCGACGCCTGGGGACGCCCTACGACACACAATCTGAGTACACCCAGGTCAAGCTGGCATTGAACTGGAAGGGACGTCCCGTCATCGCGTTGGAACAGATGCCTGAGCTGAACGAAACCGAAGTGCGCGTCATCGAGTGGAACGGCACGGAGTGGATTGCCCTGGGAGAGCCGCTCAGTGCCAACCCCGCGCCTCGCACCCCTTCGTGGCGGGCAGCCATCGCCGCCTACAACGTAGTCTTCGTGAGTTGGCTGGAGACGTCCGCTGATACCGGCTCCCTCCACCTTCACGTCAGCATGTTCGAGAACGGAAGATGGGTTCCCGTGGGCTCGTCCATCCCCATCCCGGCGGACACATCCGTGGATCGAATCGAGCTTGCGTTTCAGCCCAACAACCGCGCCGCCCTCGCATGGAGCGAGTTCAACCCCACGACCCATGTCAGCACCATCCGATTCTCATCCGCGGCGCTGCACTCCTGGTCATCCAACTGGTCCACGCCCGAATCAATCGAAGTCCTGAGCCAGACCAGCACGCATGCATCGCTCAGGCTCGTCGTGGACCGCGACAACGAGCCTTGGTTGGCCTGGACTGAATATCCGCTTCCCCAGGACAACAAGACCTATTACCGCAGGCGCCGCGCCGGAGCCTGGGAGCCCAAGCAACTCATTTCCGGGGAGACGTTGTCGACGTTCCTGCTCGACGCAAACGCGTTCCCCTGGGTCTTGTCGGGCTTCACCGTCGCGCGGCCACAGTAGGGCTCGCCGCGAGCGGCCCCGGAGTGAGGCCGCTCGCCCTGCATCCCGGCGCCGTGCTCAGCGCACCAGATGGAAGTCCGTCTGGCGCTTCCAGCCCCAGTGCACGCGGCCCTCGGCGTCGATGGTGATGTCCTCTTCCTGCGCCGAGCGCACCCGCTGGCCGTTCCACTCCGGCACCGCGGACGTGGCCTGCAGCTCGATGGAGTACCACTGGTTCGCAATCACCCGGTGGTCTCCATTGCCGGGCACGCCCTCCTGACGGTCCCACAGGCCCACCATGGGGCCAGCGCCGTGGCCGTGGAGGCCGATGGGATGCGAGTACACGGTGCCGTCGATGCCCTCGGCGCGCATCCGCTCGAGGGAGGCGCGGAGGATTTCGTTGCCCGTGCGGCCGGGACGCAGCTCCTCGAAGACGATGTCCTGCAGCCGGTTGGACGTCTTCAGCGCGGCCTTCAGCCCTGCGGGGACGTCCTGCTCGCCCTCGCGCAGCACGTAGCCCATGTGCTGGGTGTCCGTGTTGAGGCCCAGCGCGGTGACGCCGTAGTCGCAGTGCAGTACGTCTCCGCGCTGGATGATGGGGTCGTCGCCCAGCTCCTGCTCCGTGACGCCCTGCCGCTGGATGTCCACCGAGGGATGGAACCACGTCTCCAGGCCCAGGTCCGCCAGGCGCTGGCGCATCCACCACTCCACGTCACGGGTGGTGGTGACGCCCGGGGTGATGACCTGGTTGGAGAAGGCCGTCTCGATGATGTTCCACGCGAGCTTCGTCTGCTCCTCGTAGAAGCGGGCCTCGTCCGCGCTGCGCCAGGCGATGAAGTCCACCGCCAGCCCGTCCACCGACGTGAAGCGCTTCACCCAGTCCGGCCCGAGCGCCTCCGCCATGCCCTTGTACTCACCATGGCTGAGGCCGTCCGCGAACGCGAAGGTGCGGGACACGTTGAGGGCAATGCGCTTGGGCTGGCGCTCCTCCACCACCTCCTTGAGCACCTGCCACTGCTCAGGCCCCCACAGCTCCGCCTGCCGGCTCACACCGCCGCCGTCCACCTGCCGCTGCGCGCGTCGCGGCGTGTAGAGGCCTCCCTGCGAGCCACCTCCCAGCGCGAGCCGCTCCACGCCCTGCTCCGGACCTCGGTCGAAGAAGACGTAGATGGTCCGGCGGCGCGCGGCGAACGTCGTTGGCGAGACGAGCGCCTTGAAGACAGGGTCCTCGTTGTACTCGCGCATGGGGATGACCCACATGTCCACGCCGTGCTGACGCATGAGCTGGGGCAGGGCCTTCTCCACGCGCTCGGCCAGCCACGCCTGCTGGCGCTTCGCCTGCTCGCGCAGGGTGCCAAAGGGACGCTCGGGTACCGGGGACTTCGCCTCGGCGGTGGTGGCGTCCGGTGCCTGTGCCTTCGGAGAGACGGTGGCGCAGGAAGTGGAGAGCAGCAACGGGGCAAGCAACAGGGTCCGGGTGCGCATGGCCGCGCAGTCTGTCACGCACCGGCACGCGGTGCGCGCGGAGTCCACACGCCGTCAGCGGCTCACGCCCCGAGAGGCCCGCGACTCCGGAACGCAGCGAGCAGCCGTGAAATCGCCGGAGTCAGGGCACGCCCGCACAGGCCGCGCCATCCACGCCGCACACAGCGAGCAGACGGGCTTCGTCGATGGATTGCAGGCAACCGCTCGCGGTGACCGCGTCGAGTTCATCGATGCGCACGCGCATGCACTGCACACAGCCCGCCTTCGCGCCCGTTTCGGTTCGCGACAGGTCCGCCTCCACCGCCGCGTAGGCCGCGATGCGGTCCGCCTCGCACTGCTCGCGTGACACCGCCAGGGTTCCGCACTGTTCCTCATACGCGCACGCGGATGCCGCCACGCGCTCCGACCAGCCAGCGTAGGAGCGCTGCGGAGCCTCCGGGCCACCACACGCCACGAGCCACACGCACACCACCAGCGACGCCTTCCACGGGTTCATACCCGCATCTCACCCGGCGCTAACGGTGGAGTCACCCTCAACGCCTGCCCGCCCGTTCGCCCCCCTGCGAGCTCGAGCCTCGCCGCGCTCACCCACACACAGCGAGGCCCGCGAGACGCGCGTCACTCGACCTGCCTGGCCACGGAGAGCTCCATCACGGCCTCGGCGCCCCCATCTCCCGCGCAACACACGGCACCACGCCACAAGCATCCGGGACATAGCGCTCGCTCTCGGACAGCATGCCCGCCGCCTCGTTGCCGCCGCCCATCACCAGCACCGCGCCATCTCCCAGCGCCAGGGCGCCCAGCTTCTCGCGCGGCTCGTCCAGCGCGGGCGCGGAAGACCACGTCTCCGTCTTCAAATCGAAGCGCTCCACCGACGCGAGCGCCCCCGTCGTGTAGTGCTCGCCGCCCATCATCAGCACCGCGCCATCCGGCAGCACCACCGTCGCATGATGCTCACGAGGCACATTGGGCGCGCCCACCAGGGTCCACACACCCGTCTCCGGCGAATACACCTCCGCCGTGGCCGCCGCGCGTGCCGTGGTTCCCCCCACCACCAACACGCGCCCATCCGGCAGCAACGTCACCGAGTGCGCCAGCCGGTGCGTGCCCGCCGCCCCACCGGGGAGTCCCGCCTTCTCCCAGAGTCCCGTCACCGGGTCATACAGCTCCGCCTGCAGGCCACTCACGAACAGGGCCTTGCCGTTGGCCAGCACCACCGCCGTCTGGGCCCCACCCCGTGAGAAGCCCGGAGGCGACGCGGCGCTCCACATCCCCGTCGCAGGATCGAACAGCTCCGCCGAGCGCAACGGCCGCTGGTCCACATCCGTCCCGCCCGCCACCAGCACGCGCCCATCCGCCAGCAGCACCGCGGCCGGGTCATTGCGCGCCACGCCCATGGGGCGAACCTCCGTCCACGTCCCGGTGGCCGGCGCATACACCTCCGCGTCCGCGAGCGCGCCCATCGCCACGCCGTTGGAGCCGCCCATCACCAGCACTCGGCCGTCCGCCAGCCGCACCGCGGCGTGGTTGCGTCGGCGCGTGTGCAGGGCCCCCGTCTCACGCCACCGGCCCGTCTCCGGCTCGAACACCTCGCAGCTCCCCAGCGTTCGGCTCCCGTCATGCCCGCCCGAGGCCAGCACACGCCCACCCTCCATCACCACGAAGGGCAGGAGCTTGCGGGGTGTGGACAAGAACAGCCCCTGCTCCGCCGCCCCGTTGTTTCCCCCGTCCTCCGCGCGCGGACCCGCGCTGCATGCGAACGCGAAAGCGAAGAGAATGACCGTGACACATGATGCCGAAAACCGTTGCATGACCCCACCTGGAATGCCCGTCGAAGCAGTCATGTCTAGACTGACCGTCTGACATTCCAGGGCGGCCCAACCTGAGTGATTCCCGACGCTTACCCGGCACTCAGGGCTTGTCCGGCGACCCTTCCAGAGCGGGCCAGAGCGAGCGTGCAACGCCTTGCGTCACTCGTTTTCTCGCGGCTCAAGACTCCACGTCGATATTCACGGGCTCGCGCTCCAGTCCGTTGGAATGGCGAGGTGGGAGCGCGCCGCCGTCGTCATCCACCTCCAGCGTGAGGAGTGGGTGGTCCGCGTTGACGAGGTAGACGTCATGGCCGCGGATGAAGTCCACGTCGGAGAACTCCACCAGGTAGTCGCGCCGGGGAATGGGCACCAGCCCCTGCTCCAGTTCGAAGTGCGTGTCTCCGATGCCCGCCACGCGCCCGATGACACGGCCCGTCGCCGTCCGCACGGTCATGCCTTCGTGTACGTCATCTGTCCGAATCATTCCGGCCTCCTCGCGCTCGGGTGCCCGGCCCGTCCGGGACTCCCAGACAACAGTGCGAGCGGGCGTGACGGGACGCACCTGCGACGGCGCACACGGTGGAGCGCTCGCGACGACGGCCCGCCGCTCCACCGCCGCGCGAACGCGGGGGCCGCCGAGCCGCATGTCCTGCCAGGAGAGCGCGAGGCGCCAGGCCGCCAGCCCTGGCGAACTCCGGGCAGGCATCGGGACCACATGGGCAGGTGCGTGCCTAACGTTCCAGGCAGGAGGTGCACCATGTTGCTGGAACTGTCCGCCGTGGAGGCGCGCGACGTGAAGCAAGCGCTGGACACAGCGCTGCGCGTGCTCTTGGAAGAGATGGCCCATGCGGACCCGCGCGCCCATCGCGACCTGCTGCGCGAGCGATATGAGCGGCTGGACCAACTCAACCGCCGGCTCGACATGAGCCTGGAGGGAGAACAGGTCTACGCCTGAGGCCCGCTACAGGGCCCGGCCCGACTTCGCGTCGAAGCGCCGCAGCTTCGCCGCGTCATACCGCAGCCACACCGGAGCGCCCGTGGGCACACGGAAGTCCCCGGCGGCGCGCGCCACCATGCGCTCCCCGGCCACGTCCACTGTCACCCAGCTCTCCGCGCCCATGAGCTCCACCAGGTACACGCGGCCCTCCAGCGCGCCTGGGGGCGGCGTGCCCTGCCCCACCTCCAGGTGCTCGGGGCGCAGCCCCAACACCACGTCCGCGTCCGGCAGCCCCAGCGTCCGGGGCCTCACCAGGTTGATGCGTGGCGCGCCGAAGAAGCCCGCCACGAACAGGTTCGCCGGCGCGTCGTACAGCTCGCGCGGTGGAGCCACCTGCTGCACCTCACCCTGGTTCATGACCACCACGCGGTCCGACAGCGTCATCGCCTCCGCCTGGTCGTGGGTGACGTAGACGAAGGTGGCCTTGAGCTGCTCGTGCAGCTTCTTGATTTCCCCCCGCATCTGCGTGCGCAACGCCGCGTCCAGGTTGGACAGCGGCTCGTCGAAGAGAAACACCTTGGGACGGCGGACCAGGGCGCGCCCCAATGCCACGCGCTGCCGCTGGCCTCCCGACAGCTCCTTCGGCTTGCGCGACAGCAGGCCCTCCAGCCCCAGCAGCGAGGCCACCTCGCGCACGCGCGCGTCGATGTCCGCCTTCGCCATCCCCGCCACCTTCAGCGGGAAGGCGAGGTTCCGCGCCACGTCCAGGTGCGGGTAGAGCGCGTAGCTCTGGAACACCATGGCGACGTCCCGCTCCCGCGGTGACATGTCGTTCACCACCGCGCCATCGATGCGCAGCGTGCCACCCGACGTCTCCTCCAGCCCGGCGATGAGGTTCAGCGTCGTGGACTTGCCGCAGCCCGACGGGCCCACCAGCGAGATGAACTCGCCGTCCGCGATGTCCAGGCTCACGCCCTTCACCGCGGCCACGCCGCCCCGGTACACCTTGCGCACGTCCTCCAGGGACACCGTCGCCAAACGCCTTGCCTCCCCGGCGCCCGGCCTCTGGACGCCTCATGTGTCATTCCCTCTCCCCCTCGGACCTCGAAGCATCGCGCCCTCCGCGCCCAGGGCAAGCCCCGTGGCGAGGGGCCGCCCCGCCTCTGACCGCCATTCCACACCGGGCTGGAAGCCGGGCGGCCGGGCGCCCCTTCCCCACGCCAGGCAGCCGCTTCTTGGAGGCGGAAGGCAGCGGACGCGCACTATGTTCGCGCGGCCATGAGTCCCTCGAGCCCACCGTCCTCCCGCAAGCTGGCCATCGAAGTGCGGGACCTCCACAAGTCCTTCGGGGACCAGCACGCGCTGCGGGGAGTGAACCTGGAAGTGCCCGAAGGCACCACCTGCGTGCTGATGGGCGTGTCCGGGTCGGGCAAGACGGTGCTGATGAAGCACATCATGGGCCTCTTGCGACCGGACCGGGGCACCGTCCTGGTGGATGGCGAGGACATCGCGCGGATGAACGAGGCCGCGCTCGACCAGATGCGCCGCAAGCAGGGCATCCTCTTCCAGGCGAACGCCCTCTTCGACTCGCTCACCGTGTTCGACAACGTGGCCTTCCCCCTGCGCGAGCGCACCCGCATGCCCGAGGCGGAAATCGCCGAGACGGTGAACAAGACGCTGGAGCGCGTGGGCCTGTCGCACGCGACGCAGCGCTTCCCCGGCGAGCTGTCCGGCGGCATGCAGAAGCGCGTGGGCTTCGCGCGCGCCACCATCCTCCAGCCGAAGATTCTCCTCTACGACGACCCCACCGCCGGACTGGATCCGCTCACCACCGCGGCCGTGAATGAAATCATCACCACCGGCAAGCAGCAGCTCGGCGCCACCTCGCTGGTGATTACGCCGGACGTGGCCTCCGCCTTTGGCATGGCGGACCACCTGGCCCTGATGCACGAAGGCCGCATCGTGGAGTACGGCCCGCCAGACGCCTTCCGTGAGTCAAAGCACCCCGCGGTGATGGCCTTCCTCCGCAACTGGCTCCGGCGCCGCGCCCAGAACAAGCGCGCGGCCCAGGCCTGAGGCGGCGCGCCCCCGGAACGCGCGTTGCAAACAGTCCGGTCCACCGCGCGAGTGCGGCCCGACGACCACGATGCTTCCCCCATCCCCTTCGCCCCTCGTGGCACCCCGGACACGGCGCGGCCTGCTGGCCACCCTCGCCGTGCTCCTGTCGTGCAGCACGCCCACGCCGCCGGAGCCTCCACAGGTGGTGCTCTGGGCCTGGGAGCGGCCGGAAGACCTCCGCTTCCTCGCGCGGACGGGGCGCCCGGTCACCGTGGCCTTCCTGCGCGCCACGCTCGCGCTCACGGAGACGGAGGTGCGCGAACACCCGCGCAGGCAGCCGCTCCACGTTCCGCCCGGGACACCCTTGAGGGCCACGGTGCGGATGGAGGCCCGTCCGGGCGCGTCGCTCGCGAAGTACCCGCCCGAGCGACTGCACGCGCTGGCGGACCGGCTCGCCACGCTGGCGCGCCTTCCGGAGCTGACGGCGCTCCAGATTGACTTCGATGCCCGCGCGTCCGAATACGACGCCTACGTCGCGCTGCTCCAGGCGCTCCGCCAGAAGCTGCCCCCATCAATGGCGCTGTCCATCACCGGCCTCGCCTCATGGTGCACGCCCGGAAGCTGGCTGACGCACGCGCCCGTGGACGAGGTGGTGCCTCAGCTCTTCCGCATGGGTCCGGAGGCCCCCACGTGGCGGGCCCGCTTCGCGCGCGGACTGCCCGCCCCTTGCCGGGGCAGCGTGGGGCTGGCGCTCGATGAGTGGCAGGCCGTGCCCCCTGGCGTCTCCACCCTCTATGTCTTCAACCCCCGCCCCTGGACGCCCGAGGCGTTCACGCGCGCGGTCGCGGAGCTCCATCCATGAAGAAGCTGCTCATCACCGTCACCAGCGGCCTCGCGTTCCTGCTCGCCCCCACCGAAGCGCGGGCATGTGCCTACGATTCCGCCGGGCCCGTGTTCGTCACCAGCAGCCATCCCGACTGGCCGCTCTCCACCTTCGCGTCCGGGCGGCTGGGCGTGGTGCACGGCTCGATGCGCACCGCCTACCTCGCGTTCGCCTATCGGACGATGATGGGCATTCCCACCACGCCCGAGGAGCAACAGCCCCTGGTGACGCGCTGGGAGCTCATGCACCAGGCGTTGCCGGAGCACATCTCCCTGACGCCCGGATTCCAGCGCTGGCTGGCGGTACGGAAGCAGGTGGCGCCTCAGCTCCCGGAAGCCTCGCCCGAACATTCCCGGCAGGTGAGCTATGCACAGGTCCCCCGCATCCAGGGTGACGCGTTCCAGCGCGCCGCGAACACCGCCACCGACCTGGCCCAGACGTGGAAGAAGCACCCCGCGCTGGTGGAGGAGTGGGTGCGCAACCAGGACGCCGTCTTCGGCCCCTGCACCATCCTGCCGGAGCCTGACCCGCGGCTGGATGAAGGCGTGAGCGCGCAGCACCAGGCCCGCCGGCGGGACGAGCGCGCCTATCAGGAGGCGGCCTCGCGCTTCTACTGCGACGACTATCCCGGCGCCTTGTCCTCGTTCCAGAAGCTCGCTGCGTCGCAGGAATCGCCCTACCGGGCGCTCGCCGCCTACCTCGTGGCGCGTACCCACGTCCGGCAGGCGCTGATGGAGAAGAAGGGTGAGTATCACTTCGAGTCGCGGGAAGACGCCGTCTTCCTCTCGCGGCTGGGCGAGGCGGACCGGGTGCTCGATGCCGTGCTCGCCTCTCCGGAGCTGCGGAGCGTCCATGCGCCCGCGCGCGGCTTGCGGAGCCTGGTGCGCTACCGGCTGCGACCCAAGACCTGGCACTGTGAGCTGCTGTCGCACGTGCTCGAACCCGGGACGGGCACCGCCCTCACCTCGGAGCTGGGCGACCTCGACCTGATGTTGCGGGAAGCGAGCACCTGCGAGGGCCTCCCCGCGCCCGCCGAGGCGCTCCAGGCGTGGCTCCACGCCATGAAGGACACGCCCTACAGCGCGGCGCCCGATGCGGAGCGCCGCGCGCAATACGACGGAGCCCTGGCCCGCTGGAAGAAGACCGCGCACATGCCGTGGCTCGTCGCCGCGCTGGTCAAGGCGACGCCAGACGCTCCGGGCGTACCGGAGCTGCTCTCCGCCTCCGCGAAGGTCGCGCCCACGTCTCCCGCCGGCCTGACGGTGGCGTACCATGCCGCGCGGCTCCTGCACGGCCGAGGCGAGGTGGAGGCGGCGCGGGCGCGGCTCGCGACGGTGCCCGCCGAGCTGACTCGGGACCTTCCCTCCACGGACAACCTGCTGCGCGAGGAGCGGCTCGCGGTGGCCAGAGACGTGGACGAGGCCATGCGGGAAGCCGTCAACATCGTCGCCGACTATGAAATGAGCAGCAGCTACTCCGAGCCCTACACCACGCCGCTGGCCGAACGGCCCCAGTTCTTCAGCCCGCGTGCCGTGGCCATGCTGGAGCCCCGGCTGACGGCGAAGCGCATGGGTGAGCTGGCGGCGGGGGACATCCTGCCTCCCGCCCTTCGGCGGCAGCTCATGTGGACCGCCTTCGCGCGCGCCACCGTCGCGGGTGACGACGCGACGATTCAGGCCGTGGCGAAGCGCCTGGCGGAGACGGAGCCCAAGGCGAAGGCGGAGCTGCTGGCGCTCGCCGGCAAGCCCACGCCCGAAGAGCGTCAATTCGAGGCCCAACTGCTCCTCATGGGACTGCCCGTCGTCTCCGCGCGGCTCTACCCGGGCCAGGACCGGCTGGCGAACACCCATCCGAGCCTCAGCCTCACCATGGACATCTCCTACCAGCGCAACTGGTGGTGCGGCCTGAAGCCAGACGCGAGCGTGCCCTCCGTACACTTCGAGGACACGCCCGACGCACCGGACGCGGCGCGGGAGTGGAAGGCCCTCCAGGACGCGGGCAACTCGGTGCCCTACTTCGCCCGCGTCGCCATCGCCTGGGCCCAGGCCCACCCGGAGGACCCGCGCTCGCCCATCGCCCTGTTCCGCGCGGTCCGCGCCAGCAAGCGCGGCTGCGGACAGGCCACGCGCGAGGCACGGGAGGCCTTCCGCTATCTCCACAAGCACTATGGCAAGACGAGCTGGGCGAAGCGCACGCCCTACGTGTACTGACGTCCCGCCTGCAGCACGCACCGGGTGGACTGCCAGATGCGGTCGGGCTGAGAACCTGTGTGGTGTAGCCTCCCGGACAACGGGAGTGCGCATGTCCATGCAATCACAAGGCAGCAAGGTTCTTCGTACGGTGACGGTGGTCCTCGCGGTCCTCCTGCTGGGTTTCGTGGTGGCGACGGCGGCAGGAACCTTCTTCGGTGGGACCAAGATCCGCCCGCTGTTCGGCATGCCGGAGGGCGGCCTGCACGCCCTCGACGCCGGTGACGCGGCGCCCCCGGCCACGCCGTGATGAGCCTGGAGGTCCTAGGCGGGGGAGCCGCGATTTCCTTCGGAGTGCTCGCGTGCGTCTTCTGGCCCTTGGAGAAGGCCTGGGCCGCGCGCCCCGGACAGCCGCTGCTGCGCCCTGCCTTCCGCACCGACCTCGCCTACTTCGTGGCGCAGTACCTGGTGCTCGCGCCGCTGGCCTTGCTGATGCTGAGCCATGTGCAGGCGCTCTTGCACCTGGACCTGCTGTCGGGGCTCCAGGCCACCGTGGCACGCCAGCCCTGGTGGCTCCAGGCACTTGAAGCGGTGGTGCTCTGCGACCTGCTCGTCTACGGCTTCCACCGACTGTCACACCAGGTGGACTTCCTCTGGCGCTTCCACGCCGTCCACCACTCCGCCGAGCACCTCGACTGGCTCGCCGCGCACCGCGAGCACCCCGTGGACGGACTGCTCACGCAGTTGGTGGTGAACCTCCCCGCGATGATGATGGGCTTTCCGCTCGAGACGCTGGCGATGCTCATCGCCTTCCGCGGGCTGTGGGCCATCTTCATCCACGCCAACGTCCGGCTGCCGCTGGGGCCGCTGGGCTTCCTCTTCGGCGCGCCCGAACTGCACCACTGGCACCACGCGCGCGAACGGCACACGCGGCACAACTTCGGCAACCTCGCGCCGTGGACGGATTGGCTCTTCGGCACCTACCACCGGCCCACCGGGCCCGAGCAGTATCCGCTCGGGCTCGTGGAGCCGTTTCCCCGGCGCTTCTGGGCCCAGCTCCTCTCGCCCGTGACGCGGGCGACTGACAGCAGGAATACGCCACGCTGAGCTGGCATTTCGTTCCCGCTGGCGGCAGTCCGTCACACCGCCCTGGAGGTCCGCGTCTCGGATTGCGCGTCCAGGAATGTTCCCAAGGTGGCATTGACGAGCGCGGGCTCCTCCACGGTGGAGGAGTGCCCTCCGCGCGGCAGGGTCACCAGGCGTGAGCCGGGGATGAGCCGGTGCAGGCGCTGCGCCTTGGCGGGGACAGTGGCCGTGTCCTCGGCGCCGACGACGACGAGCGTGGGCACGCGAATGTGTGGGATTTCGTGGGCCACGCCGCGCCGTTCGATGACGCCGTTGACGGCGCGCCAGATGTCGCGGCGGTTCTCCATGAGGCGCGTGCGCCAGCGGCTGCGCTCCTCGGCCCGGTTGGGGTCCGTCATGAAGCTGCGGCCGAACATGATGCGCATCACCGGGTCCGCCACCGGGCGCAGGCCCGCCAGGCGCGCGGTGAGGTTGAGCAGCGTGTAGCGCGGCACGTTGTGAAGGGGCTCCGGGTCTGCGGACGTCTCCATCAGCACCAGCGAGCGCAGCAGGTCCGGCCGCCGCGCGGCGATGCGCATGCCGACGAAGCCGCCCATGGACAGGCCCACGAAGTGACAGGGCCCTACGCCCAGCCGCTCGATGAGCGCCACCGCGTCCAGGTACACCGTCTCCATGTCGATGACGCGCGCCGGAGGCACGGCGCTCTGGCCCTGGCCCCGGTGGTCATAGGCGATGCATCGGTAACGTCCGCACAGCGCTTCCACCTGCGGATCGAAGAGGCGACTGCTCCACAGCAGGCCGTGGCTGAACACGACGGGCACGCCCGTGCCACCCGAATCCTCGTAGTACAGCTCCGTTCCGTTGACGGTCAGCATCGGCATGCGCGGCACCCTCCCCGGCTGGTGAGGATAGGCGAGCCACACGCACGGACGGGTACACCTCTTCGCGGAGCCGTTGGCCGGCTGACGTCCCGCGGCCCTCGGGGCCCACGCGACTGGCTACCAGAGACCCTTGGCTTGAAGCAGCTCGCCCACGCGGCGGGGCTCGGCGCGCCAGGCGGTGAAGAAGTCCCCGGCTGCGTCGGGGGACAGGTTCTCCCAGACGAGTTGGCCGGTGTCCTCCTCGCGGCGGCAACGCACGAAGGTGGAGCGCACCTGCTCGGGCGAGTCGAAGGTGAGACTGTCGAGCAGCTCCGGACTCTGGCTGGTGAGCAGGGCCTGCCGGGGTTCAAGCTGTTCGAGGATGGCGCGGACCTGCCGGGGGTGGAAGGCGTGCGCGACCTCATCCGCGATGACGACGGCGCGGGCGTGGGCCAGGTAGTGAAGGAAGGCCACCAGGCGCTTCTGTCCGTAGCCGAGCTGACGGGCGGAGAGGCGCTGGCCGGCGGCGGTGACGAAGCAGAGGTCCAGGTTTCCCAGGGACATCGTTTCGTATTTGCCCTGGGGTTGGGTCTCCAACAGGGACAGGAGCGCCTCCGCGGACGCGAAGCCGAGGAGCCGGGCGGCGTCACGGAGGAAGGGGACGTTCTCCGAGGACAACACGTAGCGGGAGGCACCCCACTGCGCGGCGGCGACCTTGCGCAGGCCGTCGAGCAGGTCCTCCGAAGCCACGCCCGTGCCCGTGGCGAGCACGCCCTCCGTTCGGCGGGAGAGCCGCAGCTCGGCGCGCCAGAGCTGGTCGAAGTGGGCGAGCCCCTCGTCGAAGCGGCGGAGGTCGGCCTGCGCGGAGACCTCGCGCGCCATGGCGAGCATCGGCTCGACGGCGGCGGTGCCCTCGCCCGTCTTCTCCACCCAGGCGATGCCGCCCGACATCAAAACGAGCCAGAGCCGGCCACCGACTTCGGGGGCGATGCGCTCATGCACGACGTCCGTGGTGTCGTCCTCGCGGGAGACGCGGAGCTGCTGGCCCTCGCGGTGGATGACCAACGGCCAGGCCATGTCGCGCGGGGCCACGGTGATGTCCATGGACAGGCCGCTCGTGCCCTCCGCGCCCGAGGGCACGTTGCGCACGCGCACAGTGATGCGGCCGGTGTCCGCGGCCAGCGCATATTCGAGATCGAACGCCTCATGCCGCAGCGGCGTGAAGTCCGAGCTGACCACGGCGGCAGCGAGGTCCAGCAGCGTGGACTTCCCGGTGCCGTTCTCTCCGAGCAGCACGTTGAGGGACGGGCTGAAGAGCAACCGCGTCCCGGGCTTCACGGAGCGGAACTGGTGGACCTGGAGCCACTGGAGCTTGAGCATCAGCCGGAAGACTGGCTCCCCAGGCGCGTCAGCGTCAACTCGCGCCGCACGGCGGCACGGCCTCCTGGGACTCCCAGATGGGCCGGCGCTTGTCCACCCACGCGAACACCTTGTTGGACCAGAAGCTGGCCATCGTCAGCGTCACGCAGTCGCCCGTATCGACATGGACGATGTCCCACTGGTCCGCGACATTCCGGCTCCGGGTGTCGAAGCCCAGCCGATGCTTGCCGTCGAACGTGGCGAAATGCACGAAGCCGCCCACCGGCACCCACTGTGCACAGGGCAGGACGCTCAGCGCGGGCTCCCGCACGACGAGTCCATCATGCGCGCGCAAGAAGAGCTCGACCTGGAATGGAAGCGGTCCGCCAAGCCGCGCCGAGAGCGCCTGGAGGGCCTCGGTTGAAGCGGGTGGGTGGAAGACCACCTCCAGCCCACGAGAGGCGCTTCGCTTGTCGAGGGCACGGCGAAACTCTTCCACTCTCATTCCGACTCCATGGTGGCGGAGGAAGGACGCAAGGCTACGCCATCCATGAGGGTCCCGTGATGCAGCGACACGGGGCGGCGCCCTGTCCAGCGCCTTGGCATCCGCATGCGTGACCCACCATCGCCGTGCGAGCGCACCTGAGCGGTTCGACGCTCACCCACGTCGAAGGCCTGAACCTCCTGGAGTCCGAGCTGCGCGCCTGGTCGGCGGGCGCGGGCGTATTGAAGGCACTGGCCTTCCTGGGCCCCTCGTTCGACATGACCGCCAACCTCGACTGCGAGCACGTCAACGCGCGAGGCTTCGCAGGCGTGCTGGCCCCAGCGCCGCTTTCGGCCGGCCACAGGCCCCTCTCGCGCCCAGCCTCCCGAGAACGGACGCACGCACCCTCACGAAGATGCTGCGCTTCGACTACGACTGGGACGCGGAGCTCTGAGCTGTTGTCCAAGCTCGCGCATTCGCATCACCCCTGGAGGCCGTGCATGACAGCAGCCCTGCCCCAGGGGCTGCATGTCATGCCCTTCTCCATGCACTGACACACAGCCCCGTCCCTTATTCTGTCCACCAGACGCAGGGCAGCCCCGTCGGCCGTGGTGGCTGGGCAACGCGCTTCCTACCTGTGCGCGCGCTCCCATGAATGCCCTGCTGCTCGCAGTCCTGCTGTCCCACACCTCCAGCCTCCTGCTGGCCCAGGCGGGCCCAGGCACCGACGCGGGCGTGGAGCCCCCCGCGGCTCGCGCTCCCGCCCTCTCCCCGGAGACACCCGAGCCACCGCGGTTCCCGGTGTCCGACCCGCTGCTGGAGCCCGTTCCCCCGGCCGACATGCAGGTGGCGACCTGGGAGGAGGCGCTGCACCTGCTGCGTCAACGCTCCACCCGCCTGTACACCGCGCTGGCCCAGGTGGAGTCCGCGGCGGGCGTGCAGCGAGTCGCCCTGGCCGCGTTGCTGCCCACCCTCACCGGCACCGTCTCCGTCCAGTACAACGTGCTCAACCCCGACGCGACGCCGCTGCTGGGCGGTGGCGGAGGAGGCGGCGGC
>NZ_JABFNS010000249.1 GCF_013116825.1 Myxococcus xanthus | reverse complement strand
CCCGAGGCCGCCCCGCCTCCGCCGCCGCCCCACGACGTGGGCACGCCCTCCGTCCTGGATTACGTGCGCGACGTGCTCGCCGCCGAGCTCCAGGTGCCGCGAGCGTCGCTCGATGACCACGAGAACTTCTACGCGCAAGGACTCGACTCCTCGCAGCTGCTCCAGCTCGTGCGAAGGCTGGAGCGGGACCTCGACACCAAGCTGTACCCGACCCTGCTGTTCGAGCACAGCACGCCCCAGGAGCTGACCACCTACATCGAGCAGCACCACGCGGAGCGCGCCGCGAAGCTGCTTTCATCCGCGGTGAGCGCCCCCAAGGCGCACGCGCCCACCCCTCCTCCACCGCCGCCGACCGTGACAGCGGCGGAGCGCGTGCACAGCCGCGGCGACGACGAGCCCATCGCCATCATCGGGCTCGCGGGCCGCTATCCCCAAGCAGAGGACCTGGAGGCGTTCTGGGACAACCTCCGGACCGGCCGGGACTGCATCTCCGAGGTGCCTTCGGAGCGCTGGGACGCCCATCGCTGGTTCGACGCCTCTGGCAGCCGCCCGGGCACGTCGCAGAGCCGCTGGGGTGGGTTCCTCCGGGACATCGACCAGTTCGACGCGCGACTGTTCCACCTGTCCCCCAAGGAAGCCGAGCTGATGGACCCCCAGGAGCGGTTGTTCCTGGAGACGGCCTGGCAGGTGCTCGAGGACGCTGGCTATTCGGGCCGGGCACTGCGCGGCCACCGGGTCGGCGTCTTCGTGGGGGTGATGTGGGGCCAGTACTCGCTGCTCGGCCTGGAGGAGACGCTGCGTGGGAACCCGCTCGCCGCGTCGTCGTTCGCGGCGTCCATCGCGAACCGCGTGTCGTACTTCTTCGACTTCCATGGGCCGAGCCTGTCGCTGGACACCATGTGCTCGTCGTCGCTGACGGCGCTGCACCTGGCCTGTGAGAGCCTGCGGCGCTCGGAGTGCGAACAGGCGCTGGTGGGCGGCGTCAACCTGATGCTGCACCCCAGCAAGTACGTGCTGCTGAGCGAGCTGCGCATGCTCGCCAGCGACGGACGCTGTCGCGCGTTCGGCGAAGGGGGCAGTGGCTACGTCCCTGGCGAAGGCGTGGGCGCCGTGCTGCTCAAGCCCCTGTCCCGGGCGGAGGCCGACGGGGACACCATTCACGGCGTCATCCGGGCGACCACCATCAACCACGGGGGCCGCGCCAACGGCTATACGGTGCCGGACCCGGACGTCCAGGCCCAGCTCATCTCCGCGGCGCTGGAGCGCTCGGGTGTGGAGCCCGAGAGCATCGGGTACATCGAAGCGCACGGGACCGGCACGAGCCTGGGCGACCCCATCGAGGTCTCCGGCCTGAGCAAGGCCTTCCAGCGGCGGGTCCCGGCCGGGTGGCGATGCGCCATCGGCTCGGTGAAGTCCAACGTCGGGCATCTGGAGGCCGCGGCGGGCGTGGCGGGACTGACCAAGATCCTGCTCCAACTGCGCTACCGGCAACTGGCGCCCTCGCTGCACGCGGACACGCTCAACCCCCATATCGACTTCGCGGCCACGCCGTTCCAGGTGCAACGCACCCTGGCGGAGTGGCCCGCCCCCACCCAGCCCCACGGCACGCGACTGCCCCGACGCGCGGGGCTGAGCTCCTTTGGCGCGGGCGGCGCCAACGCGCACGTCATCATCGAGGAATACCTCGCCCCGCAGCGGACGCGGGCCGCGTCGACACGCCCCCAGCTCGTCGTGCTGTCGGCGCGAAAGCCGGAGCAACTGCGCCCCTACGCGCAGCGGCTGCTCGATTTCCTCGAACGGCAGACGGCGCCGGGCTTCACCGGTCCAGCCGCCAGCCTGGAGGAGATCGCCTGGTCGCTCCAGACTCGCGGCGAAGCCATGCCGGCGCGACTGGCCCTGGTGGCCTCCCATGAGGGCGCGCTGCGCGAGCACCTCCACCGATTCCTGAGCGGACAGCCCGACGCGGAGCACTGCTTCCAGGGCATGGCGAAGGGTGAGAAGGCTCCGGAGCAGGCGCCCCCCCTCTCCGGAGACGCCCTGGCGCTCCGCGCGCTGGCCGCGCGCTGGGTGGCGGGAGCGGACATCGACTGGGCGGTGCTCCACCCCGAAGGCCCACCTCGGCGGCACCCGCTGCCGACCTATCCCTTCGAGCGCCGCGCGTACTGGCTGCCTCGGACGGTGGCGGGCGCCACGCTCCCCCTGACGGAGCGGCGACACCCGCTGCTGGAGCGCAATGCCTCCACGCTCGACGGCGTTCGCTTCACCACCGCGTTCCCCGCCACGGAGCCCCTGCTGGCGGACCACCGCGTCGAAGGCCGGCCGGTCCTCCCCGGCGTGGTGTGTCTGGAGATGGCGCTGGCCTCGGCCCGCGAGGCTGGCGTCGGTGACGTTCGCACGCTGCGCGACATCACCTGGAGCAGCCCTGCGGTGCTCACGGCCCCCGCGCCGGCCCTGGAGGTCAGCCTCGCGCTCCAGCCAGACGGTGACCACGTCGCCTTCCAGTTGCTCGGCGCGGACGGCGGGGTCCGGGCGCAGGGGCGGATGCCGCGCCACGCCCCGCCGGAAGCGGCGCCGCCGCGCGTGGCCCTGGACGCGCTCCGGGCCCGCTGCCCTCGGCGCATGACGGCGCCGGACTGCTACGCCCTGCTGGCGGCGCGCGGCATCGAGTATGGGGACAGCCTGCGCACGCTCCAGGAGCTTCACGTGGGTCAGGAGGAAGCGTTCGCCGTGCTGCGGCTGTCCGGTGACGCGCGGACGCCCCCCGGCATCCTCCTGTCCCCCCGGCTCCTCGACGGCGCGCTCCAAGCCGTCGTGGGCTTGTTGTCCCATCACGGCGAGGCAGACGACGCCAGGGCCTGGCTGCCCTCCTCCCTGGGCGCGGTCCACCTCCACCAGCCCCTGGACACCGAGTGCTTCGTCCATGTCACGCGCAAGGCCGTGCGGCAGGACGTGGAGAGCTTCGACATGCACCTCATCGACGCAGAGGGACAGGTCCGCGCCCGACTGACGGACTTCCGCGTCCGCGAGGTCCCCAACCCCCGGCGTGAGACGCCGCGCGTGCTGGGTGAGGCGTGGCTGCCCGAGCCGCTGGTCAGCGCGTCCGGCAAGGCCGAGGGGCCGCTGCTCGTGTTCGACCACACGCCCCACCTGCGCGACGCGCTTCAGCGCCGGAACTCGGGCCCCGTGTACCTCGTGAAGCCAGGGGCGGCGTTCCGCGAATCCAGCGACGGCACCTTCGACATCCGGCCCGGCCACGTCGCGGACGCCGAGCGCCTGCTCCAAGCCCTGCGGCGGGAAGGGGCGCTGCCCTCGCGCGCCATCCACGCCTGGACCGGAGCGGGGCTGCTGCGGCCCGAACCTCGCGCGGTGGAGACGGAGCTTGCGCGAGGCATCCACGCGCTGACCGCCTTCACCCAGGCCTGGCTGAAGGCGCGGCCAGTGCCCTCGCTCCACCTTCTCTGTGTGAGCCCGGGCCCCACGGACGCCGTGCCCCAGCACGGCGCGCTGTCAGGGTTCTGCAAGTCCGTCAACCGGGAGCACCGCGCGCTGCGCCTGCGGACCGTGCAGACGCCTTCGTCGCCGGACCTGCACGCGGCGGCGCTCCTCCAGGAGCTCTCGCTCGTGGACGCCTCGGACGACGAGGTCCGCGACGGCTCAGGCGGCCGCGAGCGCCTGCGACGCACGAGACTGGCCCTCCCCGCCCGGGCGCGCGAGGCCGTGCTGCGTCCGCGTGGCGTCTACCTCATCACGGGAGGCCGTGGCGGGTTGGGCATCCGCTTCGCCCAGTGGCTGGCCGAGCGTGTCCAGGCGAGGCTCGTCCTCACCGGCAGGGCCGCCGAGGACGCGGCGCTCCGCGAGCAGCTCCGGGAGCTCGAACGACGGGGCGCGGAGGCCATCTACCTGCGCTCGGACGTCTCACGCGCGGAGGACGTGACGGCGCTCGTGGGCGAGGCGACCCGACGCTTTGGCGCGCTCCACGGCGTCATCCACTCGGCCGGCGTGCTGCGCGATGCCATGGTCGCGCAGAAGCGGCTCGAGGACATTCCGGAGGTGCTCCACCCCAAGCTGCTGGGCGCGCTCCACCTCGATGAGGCGACGCGCGACCTGCCGCTCGACTTCTTCGTGCTGTTCTCCTCGCTGGCCGGCGTCATCGGCAACGTGGGGCAGTCGGACTACGGCTTCGCCAACCGCTTCCTCGACCACTTCGCGCGCGGACGCGCGGCCCGGGTGCGCCAGGGAGAACGGCATGGCCGCTCGCTGTCCATCGCCTGGCCGCTGTGGCGAGAGGGGGGAATGCACGTGGATGCGCAAACCGAGGCGCACCTGCTGCGCACGCTGGGCATGAAGCCCCTCGGCACCCGCGCCGGGCTCGAGTTCTTCGAGCAGGCGCTGCACGCCACGGAGCCCGTGATGGCCATCATCGAGGGCGCCCCGGAGACCATCGACCGCGCCTTCGACGTGCGGGACGCACCGCCCGCCGCCACGGGGAGCGCCGAGGTGACGGAGGCCCGGACCAGCGTCGTGGAGGCCATCGCCGAGGTCCTCTCCATCCGCCCGGAGGACGTGGACCTCGACGCGAGCCTCGAGGACCACGGCTTCGACGCCACCTCGCTGGGGGAACTCTGCGCCCGGCTCGAGGCCCGGCTGCCGGGAGCGGTTGGCCCGCGGCAGCTCGTCGAGCACCCCACGGTCCGCGGGCTCTGCCAGGCCCTGAGTCACCCGGTGGCCACCGTGACGGCGCCGCCGATGCCCATGGCCCCCAGCGCCCCGCCAGCGGACGATGCGCTGCTCGGCCGCGTGCGCGCCGTCGTCGTCGAGACCACCGCCGCCCTGCTCAAGATGAACGCGGCGGACGTCGACTTCGACACGGACCTGCGCGACTTCGGCTTCGACTCCATCACCCTCACCCAGTTGGCCACCACCCTGAGGGAGCGGCTGTCCGTGGACATCACCGCGTCGATGCTCTTCGAGTATGACCGCCTGGGGACCCTGGTGGACCACATCCTGTCCACGCAGCGCCCCGCGCTGAGCACCACGTTCGGGCTCTCGCCCGGGCCCACCCAGCCCCCGGTGCAAACCCGCCT
>NZ_JABFNS010000248.1 GCF_013116825.1 Myxococcus xanthus | reverse complement strand
ACGAGCGCTCCACGCACAGCCCCACTCTCACCTCGGGGCCCACTCCCATTCCCCTCAGGTGGTGCGCCAACTGGTTTGCTCGGCGATTCAACGCCTCGTAACTCACCTGCTGCCCTGCCCACTCCACTGCCACCGCGCCCGGCGTCCTCTCCACCTGCGCTTCAAACAGCTCCGCCAGCGACGCTTCCCTCGGGTACTCCTCTCGCCGCCCGCTCCACTCCTCCACCAACAGGCGCCGCTCCTCCTCCGTCATCAACGACAGCTCGCCCAGGCGCGTCTCCGGATTCGCGACCGCGGCCTCGAGCAGCACCGACACCTGCTTCAGCAGCCGCTCCGCCGTCTTCGCCTCGAACAGGTCGCTGTTGTAATTGACTGACGCGGCGGCTCCTTCCGGCAGCTCGACGACGAACATCGACAGGTCGAACTTCGACGTCTGGATCCGCGCGTCCATCACCGTCAGCGACAATCCCTGTCGCAGCTTCACTTCGGGCGCAGGCGTGTTCTGGAGTGTCAGGGACACTTGAAACAACGGGCTGCGACTCAGGTCCCGCTCCGGCTGCAATGCCTCCACCAGCTTCTCGAACGGGACGTCCTGGTGCGCGTAGGCCCCCAGGGTCACCTCACGCACCTGCGCCAACATGTCCCGGAAGGAGAGCTCAGGACGTACGCGAGCCCTCAGCACCAGGGTATTGGCGAAGTTGCCGATGAGCCCCTCCGTCTCCGCCTGCGTGCGACCCGCGATGGGGAAGCCCACGCTGATGTCGTCCTGCCCCGAGAGCCGCCACAACACCGTCTGATACGCCGCCAGCAGCACCATGAACGGCGTGGCCCCTTCTCGCCGCGCGGTCACCTCCACTTGCTGCCACAGCGCCTTCGGCCACATCTGCCTCTGGACTCCGCCTCGAAAGGTCTGCGCCGCGGGGCGAGGCCTGTCCGTGGGGAGGTCCAGGAATCGCGGCGCGCCCGCCAGTGCCTCACGCCAGTAGCGAACCTGCGATTCCAACACCTCGTCCTTCAACCACTCACGCTGCCAGAGCGCATAGTCCGCGTACTGCACGGACAGCTCCGGCAATGGTGACGGCAGCCCTTGCGAGAACGCGTCGTAGAGTGCCGCCAGTTCCCGAAGCAGCACACTCGCGGACCAGCCGTCCGAGACGATGTGATGCAACAGCAGCACGAGGACGTGCGCCTGCTCGGACTGCTTCAACAGCAGGAGGCGTAGCAGCGGCCCACGCGCGAGCTCGAATGAACGGTCGACTTCCGCGCGCACCCGGCGGCGTACCTCGGACTCATCCTGGGCGCCCAGCTCCACCACGGAGAGGCGGACCGGCGATGGCGCAGCGATGCGCTGGACAGGTGCTCCTCCCTCATCCGGGAAGGCCGTGCGCAGGACTTCATGACGGCGCACCAGCTCCGAGAAAGCTCGCTCCAGGACAGACACATCCAGGGGGCCCTCCACCCGCAGCACATACGGCACGTTGTACTCGGTGCCGCCCGGTTTCAGCCGATCCAGGAACCACAGTCGCTGCTGCGCGAATGACAGCGGCACCCGGTCCCCCCGATGCATCGGACGTAGCGCGGGCAGCGCCTGGCTTCGAGTCGCCTGCTCCACCTGCTGGGCAAAGGACCTCAATGTGGGCGCCTCGAAGACGGCGCGTAGCGGGACCTCTACGCCCAGGACCGCACGCACACGCGCAACCACCTGCGTGGCCAGGAGCGAATGTCCACCCAACGCGAAGAAGTCGTCCTCCCGGCCTACCCGCTCCACCCGCAAGACGTGGGCCCAGACAGCGGCCAACGACTCTTCCATGGGGGAAGCCGGCGCCTCATAGGCGGAAGCCGGGCCACGCGCCGACACGTCCGGCACGGGCAGCGCGCGCCAGTCCACCTTGCCGTTGGGCGTCAGCGGCAAGGCGTCCAGCACCACCAGCGCCGACGGCACCATGTACCCGGGAAGCCGCTGCTGGAGGAAGGCCCTGAGGGCCGCGATGTCCGGAGCCGCCCGGGCCGTACGAACGGCGTAGCCCACCAGCCGTTTGTCTCCAGGCACCTCTTCTCGCGCGACCACCACCGCGTCCTGGACGTCGGGATGCGCTCTGAGCACCGCCGCCACTTCTCCGGGCTCCACCCGGAACCCTCTCACCTTCACCTGGAAGTCCGTCCGCCCGATGAACTCCAGTCGCCCATCCCCCAACCACCGCACCTTGTCCCCCGTGCGGTACATCCTCGCTCCAGCCTCCCCACTGTACGGGTCCGGCACGTACCGCTCCGCCGTCAACTCCGGGCGCCCTACGTACCCTCGCGTGACCTGCGCCCCTCCCACGTACAACTCTCCCCCCACGCCCACCGGTACAGGGCGCAGGCTCCCGTCCAGCACGTACACCCGCGTGTTGCCCATCGGCCGTCCCAGCGGCACCGTCGCGGGTGACTCCGCTCGACGCGGCAGCTCCACCCGCCCCGCCAGCACCCCCACCGTCGTCTCCGTCGGGCCGTAGTGGTTGTGCACCTCGCACCCGGGCGCCAACGCCGCCACCTGCTCCAGCAGGCTCCACGACGCCGCCTCGCCTCCCACCACCAGCCGCTTCGTCGGCAACACCTGCCCTGGCGCAGCGCCACTCATCAGCGCCGCGAGGTGCGAGGGCACCACCTTCAAACACTCCACCCCATGCCGCTGGAAGTACTCCTCCACGCCCGCCGCGCTGCTTGCCCTCTCCTGCGTCAGCACATGCAGCAGTCCCCCTGTCCACAACGCCGCGTACAGCACCGTGTTTCCCAGGTCCGCCGCCAACGTCGACACCAGCGCGAAGCGTGTGCACTCCGCCAACCCCAGCCGCGCATTCGCCGCTTCCACGTAGTTGGCAAGCTGCCCGTGTGTGACCGCCACGCCCTTTGACCGCCCCGTGCTTCCAGATGTGAACAGCACGTACGCCAGTTGCTCGGGATGTACCGCTACCCGCGGTGCTTCCGTCGGCTGCGCCTCGAGCCGCGCCGCGTCTCCATCCATCTCCACCCGGCGCGCCGACAGCCCCTCGAACGTCGCCGCATACCGCGTCTGCGTCACCACCACCGGTGCGGCCACTTCTTCCACCAGCGCGCGCAGGCGGGATTCTGGTTGCGAGGGGTCCAGCGGCACGTACGCGCCTCCCGCTTTCAGGATCCCCAGCATCGCCACCACCCACTCCACGCCCCGCTCCAGGCACAGCGCCACTGGCACTTCCGCGCCCACCCCCATTCCCCTCAACTGGTGCGCCACCTGGTTGGCCTGCGCTTCCAACTGGCGGTACGTCAGCACCCGCTCCTCGCACCGTACCGCGGGCGCCTCCGGCGTCCGCTCCGCGTGGTGCTCGACGCGCCGGTGGACAGCCTCCCATGGGAGAGCCGTTGCCGAGCCGTTCCATTCCACCAGCACCTGATGACGCTCGGCATCGGCCAGCAGCGGTATCTCGGAGAGGCGCGATGCGGGCCGCGTGGTGACGGCCTTCAGCACCTGCTCCAGGTGGAACACCATCCGCTCCGCCGTGGCCACCGTGAAGAGGTCGGTGCTGAACTGGAGCAAGCCCTCGAAACCCCGTGGTGTCTCCCCCAGACTCAACGAAAGCTCGAAGCGCGCCGCCTCCTTGTCGATCAACCCCATCGGCTTCACGGTCAGCCCGGGCAGCGCCAACGGCCCCACCGGGGCGTTCTGCAATACGAAGAGGACCTGGAAGAGCGCGCTGCGCCCCAGGTTCCGCTCGGGTTGCAGATGCTCCACGAGCTTCTCGAAGGGAAGGTCCTGATGCTCGTACGCCCCCAGCGTGCGCTCACGCACCTGCGCTAGCAGTTCACTGAAGGTGGCATGAGGTTGGACCTGGGCGCGGAGGACCAGGGTGTTGACGAAGAAGCCGATGAGCCCCTCCGTCTCTTCGTACCGGCGCCCCGCGATGGGCGAGCCCACCAGCACGTCCTCCTGCCCCGAGTAGCGCGACAACAGGAGCTGGAAGGCCGCCAGCAGCACCATGAAGGGTGTGGCTCCCTCCGCATGGGCAAGTGCTGTCACGGCGTCGCTCATCGGCCGTGGCAACCTCACCGGCACCCATGCCCCGCGGTGCGACAACGTCGCCGGCCTGGCCTTGTCGGTAGGCAGCTCCAGATGGGGAGGTGCGCCAAACAGCTGCTGCCGCCACCAGTCGAGCTGTGTCTCCAGCACGGCCCCGCTCAGCCATTGCCGCTGCCACACCGCGTAGTCCGCGTACTGCACGGGCAACTCCGGCAACCCGGGAGACCGTCCTTCGAGGAAGGCGGCATAGAGCGCGCCCACCTCGCGGACCAGCACGCCCAGCGACCAACCATCCGAGACGATGTGATGCAGCACCAGCACCAGGGCGTGCACATCCGGCGACAGCCGCGACAGTCCCACGCGCATCAGGGGGCCGCGCTCCAGATGAAACGGCCGCAGGGCTGTGCGCGTCGCACGCGCGCGGAATTCGGCCTCCCGCTCCTCTTCCGGCAGCGTGCTCAAGTCCTCGAAGGCGAGCTGGACGTCCATGGCCGGATGGATGACCTGGACAGGCTGTCCCTCGTGGGAAGCAAACGTCGTGCGCAACGACTCGTGGCGCGCCACCAGCGCGGAGAACGCGCGCTGCAACGCGCCCACATCGAGCGAGCCCTCGATTCGGAGGACGATGGGGACGTTGTAGCTGGCACTGCCCGGGTGGAGCTGGTCGATGAACCAGAGCCGCTGTTGGGCGAACGACACGGGCAATGCGCCCATGCGAGGTACCCGGGTCAGCGCTGGCACGGTCGGCGACGCCGCTTCCCGCGCCGCCTCCTCGATTCGCAGCGCGAGCCCTTCGAGGGCCGGTGACGCGAAGAGCGTGCGCAGGGGCAACTCCACGCCGAAGGCGGAGCGGATGTGCGCGATGAGCTGCGTGGCCAGCAACGAGTGCCCGCCCAACTCGAAGAAGTCAGCGTCCGCGCTCACCCGCTCGATGCCCAGCACTTCACACCAGATGATGCTCAGCCGCTGCTCGGTGGCCGTACGCGGCTCGATGTGCTGACGCGGCTCGGAGGGCCCCGCGTCGAAGGCCAACAATGCTCTCCGGTCGACCTTGCCGTTGGGCGTCAGCGGCAGCGCCTCCAGCACCACCACCACCGACGGCACCATGTACTCCGGCAGCTTCTGCCTCACGTACTCCTTCAGCGCCCCTCCCTCTCCTCCAGGCGCCACCACGTACGCCTCCACCCGCTTCTCCTGCCCCTCTCCCCTCACCACCGCCGCCGCTTCCTTCACC
>NZ_JABFNS010000247.1 GCF_013116825.1 Myxococcus xanthus | reverse complement strand
CTGCGGACCCGCTCCGCCTTGCACCAGGGCATAAAGCTCGCTCTGGCGGCCATCTCCCCAAGCGACGCAGCAGGCTGGTTCGCCTACTGCGGTTACTCCGTCGCTCAGCCCAGATGAACTGCGCTATGAGGCGGAAGGTGTAGTCCACGGTGGAGCCCAGGAGCCAAGGGCGCAGCCCATAGACCCATGCGAGCCAGGCGAGCGACAGCGCCCCCACGCATGTCGCGAGGCGTCGCTCCCCCCGCAGGAACAGCGCGAGGGTCAGCATGACGCCTCCGAAGGCGAACTCCTCCTTGCAGGCAAACAGGAGGACCAGCGACGCCAGGAGCAATCCTTGGCGGCGCAGATGGAAGGCAAATCCCGTCAGCACCCAGGGCAGCGCGGACCACGTCGTCGGGTGGACGGGGAACTTCACGGCCTCCACCATGCTGGGACTCAGCAGCAGGAGTGCCGCGAGCAGAACCAAGGCATTGCGACTCAGCAACCCCTTCAAGTGGAGCCAAAGCAGGGGGGCCACGGTGAGCAGCACGAAGAGTGCCTCGACGACCAAAGCGGCCCACATGGGTGGGATTATCCGCGCCAGAGGGTGTGCCACCCAGAGGATGGGGTCGAAGTGGTCGTTGAAGATGAAGACCTGCCGCGCGCTGATCCACGGGTTGGGCTCCGTCAACGACAAGCGCGCCATTGCCTGGGAATAGATACCCAGGTCGAAGTTCGGAAAGCATGCCTGCGCGGCCTGAAGCCAGACAGGGACTACGACGAACACCCCCCAGATGAGGAGCACGAGAAGCAGGGCCATGGCCCCCATCCCGTGCAGCACACGTCCGGGGCTCGAATCACTGGTGGAAGAAACCATGGCGCCAAGTCGAGGCGATGCCGGCAACGGTCGTGGGCTTGTGCCGCTTATCGCTCTCCTACGGTGTCAGGTCCCACAGGCTGTGTCACGGCTTTGGAAGCAGGGGATCGCCGGAACAGTGCCATGCGTCCTTGTCAAACTGCATCGGGACGTGGTTGAGCAACAGCAGAACCCGGACTGGGCCTTTGGCGACTCTGCGGTGCGTGCAGTGAGTGTTGCTTATTACCCTGGCTGTAATAGCGCGCCCATGGCACCTCGAGGGTGCCCCACCCGGTGGAGTGGCTGTCGGACAACGGGCCCGTTTACACGGGCAAGGACACGCGCGATTTCGGCCGGAATCTGGGCTTGGTGGTATGCACCACGCCCGCATACTCCCCGGAGAGCAACGGCATGGCCGAGGCTTTCGTGAAGACGTTCAAGCGCGACTGCGTGTACGTCAACGACTTGCCCTCCGCTTCCCACGTCCTCGCCCGGTTGCCCGTCGGGTGCGACGACTACAACCGCTGCCACCCCCATCGCGGATTGAAGATGATGTCACCCCGCGAGTTCCGTAGTGCTAACTCCCACCCCTGAGCTGTCCGATTTGACGGGGGCAACTACAACGGAGAGCCGCTACTGGCTGGACGGCCAGGCGCGCGTGGCCCTGGGCATCGGCGTGTTGGGCGAGGCCTTTCGGGCAGCCCGTGCCTCGAAGTTGGAGATGCCTGCGAACCTGCTTCTTCACATCGGCCTGGCGTTGGCCATGAGACCGACGATGATTTCGGACCTCTTTAGCCGAGCAGGGAAGCGCGAAGCGAATTCTGGGTAGGCACATGGGGGGCTCCTCT
Organism: Myxococcus xanthus; assembly: GCF_013116825.1. Taxonomy (GTDB): domain Bacteria; phylum Myxococcota; class Myxococcia; order Myxococcales; family Myxococcaceae; genus Myxococcus; species Myxococcus xanthus_B. The sequence continues at coordinate 3,615 of NZ_JABFNS010000247.1, read as the reverse complement.
GTGGCCAGTGTGCGTCGCCGCGAGTCCTTGCTGGCAGACCAGGAGGATTCATCGTGAGCGCCGCAGGACAGGGAGTGACGTCGTGGGCTGCGAGGCTCGCAGGGGCGCTGTCCGCCACGCTGTGTGTGCTTGCGGGATGCTCGGAGCAACTCGAGGCAGAGGTGCGCCCTGGGACTGAGTTTCCATCGGGGAGCACTTGTGACGGTGCTGTTCCGCGGACGCTAGACGAGGTCTACGCGACGCACTTCGCGGCGGCCCAGCCCACGGGCTGCACCGTGGGTTGCCATGAAAGCGGCGCCGGAGGCCTGGCCTTCCGAAATGCCCACGAGTTGTGGCTGGCCACCGTGCAGCGCACCTCCGTCGGTGATTCAGCGCTGCTGCTCGTGGAGCCCGGCCACCCGGAGCGCAGCCGCATGTACCTCAAGCTGCTGCCGGACGCGGTGGGGCGCATGCCTCAGGGCGGCCCATTCCTCGATTCCGCCGCGCTGCGCGATGTGGCCGGGTGGATTTGTGCTGGTGCATCCGAACCTTCCACCTCCTCCGGAGATGGGGGCATCCCTGACAACCCTCCGCCAACGCTCGATTTCCTCACGCCCTCCTCCGTTCCGGAGGGCGTGGGCGAGGTGGTGCTTGCCGTGAATGGCAGTGGCTTTGTGGCCAGCAGCCAGGTGAGCGTGAGCGGCACGGCAATGGCCACCATCTACGACGGGCCTCAGCGACTGTCGGCCCGCGTGGCCGCGTCCTTGACCGCGCAGGCCAGCACGCACCTGGTCCAGGTGACTACTCCGTCTCCAGGTGGAGGGGCCAGCGCCAGCCTCGCGTTCACAGTCACTGCGTCCGGTACGGCGCTCCCCACGGTGTCGTCGCTGTCGCCATGCGGCACGGTTGCGGGCACAGGAGCATTCACCCTCACCGTGCGCGGGACGGGCTTCAAGGAGGGGGCGAGCATTACCTTCAACGGCAGCCCTGTGGCAGCGACCTTCGCCAGCGCGACCGAGCTGCGTGCGTCTATTGCCGCCGGGCTCGTGGCCTCCGCGCCACCTGGTAATGTCGCCAGCGTCACCGTCACCAACCCGGCGCCAGGCCGCGAGGCGTCTGCACCCGTGACGTTCGGAGTGGCGAGCAAGGTATCAACGCTGGCGTCGGATGTGCAGCCTATCTTCACTGCGAGTTGTGCCACCAGTGGGTGTCATTCGACCGCATCTACGCCAGTGAACCTCACCGCTGGCAATTCGTATGGCGAGTTGGTTGATATCTCCACCAGCAGCAAGGGGTGCGGCATGCGACTCCGGGTGATGGCGTGTGGCCCGCTGCGCGGACAGAGCTTCCTCATCGACAAGATTCTAGCGACCAACACCAGTCCCGCATGCTCGGGGGGCCCCATGCCCAAGGGCAGCCCTTTGTCCGCCACTCAGAAGCAGGCCCTCATCGATTGGGTCGCCCAGGGGGCCCCCCCGTAGTGCGCATGCCGGCCGCGCAAAGAGAGCGCCGCTGGAGGAGCCTCAATGGTCACGTGAAAACCGGCCAAAGGGAGAGGACCGAGACAGGAGGACTCCTACCTCGCGGACTCGGAGGTCCGCAACTCCATGGCCCCCCTTCCCCCAGTCCTCCACTGGCCGGTTGGAGGTGATGAGGGTGGAGGCCTTCTCGTAGCGGCGCATGATGAGCTCGAGCAGGTCCTCGGCGGCGGAGGCCGGCAGCTTGCGCATGCCGAGGTCATCGATGATGAGCAGAGGCGCCCCGGTGAGCGCATCGAGCTTCTGGCGTCGGGTGCCTTCGAGGCTTGCTTCGGCGAGCTCCTCGAGCAGGTGGTGCGCCTCGCGGTAGAGGACGCGATGGCCCTGGGACTGGATGACGGCGCGGCCGAGGGCCTGGGCGATTTGACTCTTGCCGGTGCCTGGAGGGCCGAGGAAGAGCGCGTCCTCGCGCCGCTCCACGAAGCCGCCGGTGGGCAGCTCGAAGACGAGGCGGCGATTCATCTTCTTGTTGAAGTCGAAGTCGAAGCCGTCGAGCGTCTTGCCCGCGTCGCGGAAGGCGCCCTGCTTGAGGCGGCGTTGGATGAAGCTGTCGCTTCTGCGAGTCAACTCCCCCTGTGTCCACTGACACGAGTCACGACCAACTCGCTCGCGGCGGCGGCCGTGTCCGCGACGCACGTTTTGACCAATCGTGGACACTCCGATGAACCAGCGACCGCGCATTGGGAGGAATTGCCTCCACTGCCCCCGCAGGGAATGCATGGCGCGTGGGAGCACGAACACGAACGACCGAGAGTTTTTTGGGACGCGTGATGGCGCAGTCCCTCTTCTCGTTCGAGCTCCCAGCGGAATTCCCGATGGGGTGACTCATGTACGGAAAGGAAGACACACCGTGAAAGCCAAACTACTGTCTCTCGGAGTCGCGCTTCTGGCTACTGCAACGCTGCTGGCGCCGACGTCGGCGTCCGCGGAAGACTCGTGCGAGGCGGCCCAGAAGCAGGTTCAAGACTGGGTCAATGCCCAGGCAGGAAATCTTCCGACAGAGTTGAAGGACCTGAGACACCTTCCAATGGCCTATCGAAAGGCCGTCGTCGCGGAGCTCTCGCCTGTCCAAAAGGCGTCGCTGTGGCGTGAGCATCTCAGCCAGTACGCCGCCTCCCATCCGGACCTCTCCAAGCCGCAAGTCGCGGCCTTGAAGTCGGCGCTCGCGCTGCTCACTCCCGAGCTCTTCACCCAGGAGGAACATCCTAGCCTCGCCCTCATTGGAGCGCAGATCCGGGATGCCTTTGGAGCAGAGGAAGCCATCGCCATCGTGGCCACGCTGGGGCCCGTGGAAGCACCCGCGGATGCTCCGCCAGCATTGGCGCCGCTGTGCCAGTGCAGCAGGGTTAGTCAATACTGTGGGAGCAACACTTGCCGAGCCTACTCATGCACGATGCAGACCAGTGGGTGCGGGACTTTCTATCAATTTCGCTGTGACGGCCTCTGTGGATGACGTGAGGACACGGCCAACCTAGCTCCAGCGCCCCATCTCTCGAAGTTCGCTTTCAAATGAGCAAGCGCGACGCTTCATCGTCGCGCATGCTTTCCAGCCGGGCGAAGCAAGCCAGTCGATGACGTGCGTCCTCCAGGGACCTCGGCGGCTCAGGGCACAACTACCCCCACTGGCGGCGTCTCCCGCCATCGCCAGCATCCGAGGGCTCGTTGGTCTAGAGCAGCGGACGACTGAGGAAAATCCGCGCCGCCCGACGAAATCGTGACCGCGAGCCAAAATCCCTTGGGATTCAGCGACTTAAGCACGAAGGCCCCGCGATATTCATCGCGAGGCCCGTGTTAAAGAAAAAGGCCCTGCCAGTTGGCCATCCGCTTCCGGTTTAGCCGCTGCTCCCGAGGGAAGCCTCACGCTTGCGCCGTTCACGCTCGCGGCGCTGTTGGCGTGAGCGGGCGGTCACCTCTGCGATGAGGAGGATGCGCTCCTCCAATTGCTCCAGCGTCACGCCCCTGCTCATCATTGCATGCGACAGCAGCAGCGGGGCACAGCGGGTCAACGCCAGCACCAGTGCGAGCCGCCCCGTCGCCTGCTGCTGGCCCGACGCGTCTTCCTTCTGCGGCATCGACAATTCCAGCAGCCGCGAGAGGG
>NZ_JABFNS010000246.1 GCF_013116825.1 Myxococcus xanthus | reverse complement strand
CCCCCAGGCTCCGGCCCCCACCGGGTGGGCGTCTCGCAATCCGCAGCTGGTGGGCGCGCTGTGGGGCGCGGGCATCATGGTGTTCTTTGGTGGGCTGGGCTACCTGCTCGTCTCCGAGCAGCAGACGCGCACCGACGGGATGGAGGCCACCGGCCGCATGCCCCCGGGCGGCGCCGCCACGCAGCAGCAGGGCGCGGGCATGGACGAGCAGATGCAGGAAGGCCCGGAGATGCAGGAGGCTCGCGCACGGCTGAACGCCAACGCCGGTGATGTGGACGCGGCGGCGCTGCTGAGCCACGAGCTCATCCGCCGTCAGCAGTTCGACGAGGCCGTGAAGGTCACCGCGAAGGGCCTGGCGGCGGACCCCTTCAACGTCGAGCTGAAGGTCCACCGCGGCGTGCTTCGCGCCACCCAGGGCGACATGGCCGGCGCCGAGGCGGAGCTGACGGCGCTGGTGGACACCTGGCCGGATGCGCAGGAGGCGCTCATCTTCCTGGGCAGCCTCGCCCTGCGCCGCGGCGACAAGGCCGCCGCGCTGGCCCACTTCGAGCGCTTCTCCGTGGAAGTGCCGCGCAACATGCAGCCGCCGCAGCTCGGCCCCGCGATTGCCCAGCTTCGCGCGGAGGTCGCTGGCGGCATGCCCTGACGCCCAGCCCCTGCCCTCTCCGGCGGCGCCGCCCCAACCACCCGGAGTGGTCGAGGCAGGCGCCGCTGGCGTTTTCGACGCTCAGTGCACGGCGGCCCGCCGACGGCGGAAGCGCCGCACCTTCTCCACCAGCGTGTCCGGCATCGCCGCCTTGGCGCCGTTGCGCAGCAGGCGCGCCAGGGATTCGGACTGGGAGAACCAGCGCCCCGCCCACGTCCCGGCATGGACCCGCACGGACAGCGTGCGCCGCTGCTTGGACACCCAGTCGGACTTGTACGTCTCCGTGCCCCGGAGGAAGTCATACTCCGTCAGGCCGGCCTCCATCGCGTCGCGGAACGTCTCGCCCACCAGCACCAGGCCCACGCTGCGATTGCGCCACGCCGGGTCATAACCAGACTGGAAGTACACGAAGGTGTCGCGGTGGAGGATGCCGTACACAGACGCCACGGCCTGGCCGCCCACCTTCATCGTGTAGAGGCGCAGCCGGCCCCGCTCCGCCAGGAACTGCGTGGCATCCCGGTGGAACGCCTCCACACCCGCGCCCTTGATGCCCTGCGAGCCCCCATCCGCGGCCCACCGCGCCGAGTGCAGGCGGAAGAAGTCCGTCAGCGGCGCCGCCAGCTCGCCCGGGGCGTCCGTGCGCTCGATGCGGTAGCCCTCCTGCTTCGCCAGCCACTTGCGCCGCCGCAGGAAGTTGTCGCGGCGTCCCGTGCGCTTGAGGAACGCGTCGAAGGGCTCGTCCGGCGTCAGCGTGTCATACGGACACACGTAACGCGGCGCCACGCGGACGTCCTGCCTGGCGAAGGTCTCCCGGAGCACGTCCACCGTGGGCGAGTCCTCGCGCAGGTCCGACAAATCCAACACGTCCCATTCGTCGCGCAGCGCGTGCAGCATCCGCGCGAAGGCGCCCGCCACCTCGCGCTCACGGCCCCGCCGCGCCACGACGTCCAGGTAGTCGCTGCCGACGTGTGTCTCCCCCAGGAAGCTCAGCCGCCGCACCGGGATGCCGGTGACGCCCAGGTACTCGACGCCCAGCGGCATCAGGCCCACCAACGTGCCCGCCGCGTCGCGCGCGGTCAGCACCAGCGGGCGCCGGCCCGTGGCGATGCGCCGACACCACGGGTACACCCATTCCCAGGCGTTGAAGGGCCCCGCGTCGCTCGCCTCCATCAGCGCGGCCCATTCCTCCCGCATTCCCGCCAGCGTGGAGAGGCTGCCCACGGCGCCTACCTCCAACGGGTGCGCGGCCCACGCGCCCTGCGACAGCTCATCCTCCCGAATCAACGCCCGTCCTCCCGGAGGGGCAGCCGCCCCTCCCTGTTCCCCGAATGAACTTCACCCCGCGCGCTTCTTCGACCGATGGTCCGACTTCACGGCCTCGCGCACCGCCTGCGCCACGTCCGCCATGACCTCCGGCGTCAGGTCCTGGTGGCACGGAATCTCCACGATGGAGCGACGAAGCTGCGCCACCTCCGGGAAGGCCGCTGCGTCACAGGCCGGGTGGAAGCGCTTCCAGAAGTCGATGGCGTCGATGCCCTGCACGCGCAGCCGCGCCAGCACCTCCGCCTTGTCCTGCACCACCAGCGGGTAGAACAGCGGGCACGCGCCCGGCGGAAGCTGGTTGAACAGCGGCGCGGAGATGTCGCGCAGGCGGCCCAGCAGGAAGAAGTAGTTGCGGCGCCGCTGCTCGATGATGGATTCCAGGTCCTGAGCCAGGGCAATCCGCTTCGTCAGCGGGCTCATGCCCAGGTCCACGTGCTTGCGGTCGAAGTGCTGCGTCCCCGTGGCCACACGCTCGATGTTGGCCGCCTTCACGGTGCCATGCCCCAGCGTGCGCACGGTGCTGCGCAGGGCCCGGCCCGCCAGGCCGCCGCGCAGCTCCAGGTTCTGCAGCAGCGCGGACACCGTGTGACTGAAGGTGGACACGGACGGCGGCGCGGGCGGCTCCGGCAGGCTGTACTGGCGCGGGCCGTTGACGACCAGCGCGCCCCCATTGGGAACCGGAAGCGTCTTGTAGAGGCAGAAAATGCCCACGTCCCCCGTCGTCCCCAGGGGCACCGCGCCGTCGGAGGACAGCAGCGACAGCGCGCAGTCCTCGATGAGGATGAGGCCGTGCTGGTCCGCCAGCTTGCGCATCTCCGCGACGGGCCCCGGGAAGCCCGCGTAGTGCGTCAGGTACAGGGCCCGCGTCTTCGGGCCGATGCGCCGGGCCACGTCGTCCAGGTCCACGTCCCAGCGGCTGCCCACGCGATAGAAGCGCGGCGTGGCGCCGGCATCCACCAGGGCCTCCACCTCCACGCCGTGGTGGTAGGCGGGCATCAACACCTCGCCCGAATCCAGCCCCAGCATCTTCACCGTCAGCCAGATGGCGTTGCGGGCGAAGTAGAAGTAGCGGACGTTCGGCGAGGAGAACGGCGGCAGCGCGCCGGGCTTCGGCCGAGACAGCAGCATGTGCGGCCACAGCGTGGGCAGTGACGGCACGAACAGCCGGCCAGAGTGCTTCATCGTCTCCATCGCGACACCACCTCTTTCACCGCGGGCCCCCACCGGAACTTGGCCGCACACAGCGCCCGGCCGAAGGGGGAGTCATTGAACACGTAGAGCCAGGTGTGGCGCCGGACCTCGTTCGTCCAGTCGCGCTTCCACACCATGTCGGGCCCCAGGAAGTCGAACTCGTGCAGGCCCCGGTCGATGCAGCTCCCGATGACCTCATCCACCAGGAGCTGGCCCGGGCTGCACTCGCGCAGGCTTTCGTCGTAGCCGGGCTTCAGCAGGAAGTAGCGCCCGCCGTATTCCAGGCCGTAGTGGAACGCCACCGGCCTGCCGTCCAGCCGCAGGAAGTACAGCGCCAGCCGCTGGCGATAGGCGGAGTCCCGCGCCAGCTCCGTGTAGAAGCCGCGCGTGCGCGCATCCTGCGCCATGGCCGTGCCGCGCGCGCCCTTCCAGCCGCTCTGCTCCAGCAGGAAGCCCTCCTCCAGCGCGCCCTCCAGGCCGAGCCCGCTGTCCACCCGCTCGAAGGTGAGCGGCCCCTTCTCCTCCAGCTTGCGGCGGCGGCGACGGCAGTTGGCCTTGAACTTCGACGCCAGTGTCTTCTGCATGGCATCGCGGGATGCCGGCAGCGGCACATACGGGGAGCGCAGGGACTCCCACTCGCCCACGGGCAGGCCGGAATCGCGCGCCACCGCGTGCAGCCGCCAGGCGGCCCCGCCGTCGGGGACATCCGTGAGCCGCAGCACATCCCAGCCACCGGCCGAGCGCAGGTGGGACACGAAGGCCGCCGCGGCGACTTCCGGTTCCTTCGCCACCAGGTCGAACCGGCAGGAGTGGGCGTTGGCCGCCGCGGACAACTGCCGCGCCGGGACACCCAGCAGCGTCGTGCGCTCCTCCCACAGCGGGAGCACCGCGCCGAGGCTTCCTTCCGCGTCCCGCAGCGTCAGCACGCGCGGCTTCACACCGGGGACGAAGTTGTCCATCCAGATGCGGATGAACTCATGCCGGTAGAACAGCTCGTTGGAGGTGGCCTCCACGAGCGCGTTCCACTCGGACTCCAGGGACATGAAGGCCGCGCGTCCCGTCACTTCGGTGACGCGCGGCGAGGCAGAAAGGTCTCTTGCTTCCATGAGGTGTCGAGTGCCCAAGGTGGTGATGGAGGTTCGCGGCTACAACCCGCTGCGGGCCATCTTCAGCAGGCAGGCGGCGACCTTGCGGCTGTCGTGTCGGATCCTGGACCCTGCCTTGAGCAGGTCCGCCTGCACCGGCACCACGCCCGCGCCAATCAAGTCCCGCGGGTTGGCCGACACCACGAACGACCCGCGACGGGCATAGCGCCGGGTCGCCTCTTCCATGGGCAGCGTGCCGTTGACGAGCACCGCGTCCAGCACCGGCCCCACGTGGTCCGTGACGGCCTGCACGTGGTCCAGGCAGGACATGCCGTCCGTCTCCCCCGGCTGCGTCATCAGGTTGGCCACCATGATCTTCAGCGCGCGCGTCTCCTTGAGCGCCTGGGCCACGCCGTCCACCAGCAGGTTGGGCAGCACGCTCGAGTAGAGCGAGCCCGGGCCGATGGCGATGAGGTCCGCCGTGTAGATGGACTCCAGCAGCCCCTCGGTGGGCGGCGGCGAGCGAGGACTCAGCGTGACGCGGCGCACCCGGCCGTGCGCGCGGCAGATGTTGCGCTCCCCCACCACCTCCGTGTCGTCATGCATCTGCGCCACCAGCTGCACGGACGCCAGCGTGGACGGAAGCACGTGGCCCCGGGCGCCCAGCAGCTCCCCGGACATGCGCACCGCCTCCATGAAGTCCCCCTTGAGCTCCGCGAGCGCGGCGATGAGCAGGTTGCCCACCGCGTGGCCCGCCAGGCCGCGCGCCCCGCCGAAGCGGAACTGGAAGACGTCCTTGAGCGCGTTCTTTCCACCCGCCAGCGCCACCAGGCAGTTGCGGATGTCGCCCGGAGGCAGCGCGCCGTGTTGGCGCCGCAGACGGCCCGAGCTGCCGCCGTCGTCGCTCATGGCCACCACCGCGGTGATGTCGATGCCCGGCTCCCGGGCCTTCGGTATCGCGCGCCGGGCCAGGCCGCGCAGCACCATGGGCAACCCGGTGCCTCCGCCGATGGCGACGATGCGCGTCGGCCGGTCCACCTGCCCCTGAAGCACCTCGTTGCCCTGGCGCTCCAGCTCCAGCCTGCGGCGGGCCTCCGCCCACTCCGCGGGCAGCGGCGCTTCCATGTCCATTCCCACCATGACGCTTACCCCCATCCACGACGCCCCAGCCCGCCTCCCCAGGCG
>NZ_JABFNS010000245.1 GCF_013116825.1 Myxococcus xanthus | reverse complement strand
CCACCGCCTCGGCGACCTTCGCCTCCAGCTCCTTCTCGGTCATCTCGGTGCCGTCGAAGAAGAACTTGCCCTCCTTGTCCAGCACCACGTTGACCAGGCCCTGCACCGTCTCACCGCCGTTGGCGGCTCGGGGCAGGTCCACCTCCACCGTCTCGCGGACGATGAAGTTGGCCGTCACCATGAAGATGATGAGCAGCACCAGCACCACGTCCACCAGCGGGGTGACGTTGATGCCGGTGATTTCGTCGTCATTGTCCTGCGCCCCGCCCGCCATGGCCTAGCGGGCCTCCGCGGCGCGAGCCGCAGCGGCCGTGCCGGACGCGGGGCGCTCGGCGCGCATGCTGCCCACCAGGGCGTAGCCCAGGGCATTGGCGCGGCTGGTGAGCGTCTTGAGCTGGCGGTTGAAGACGTTGAAGGCCACCACCGCCGGAATCGCCACCGCCAGACCCACGGCCGTGGCGACGAGCGCCTCGGAGATGCCGGCCATGACGGTCTGCTGCATGGCCCCGCCGCCGCCCTGGGCGTTCATCTTCCCCAGGTCATTGAAGGCCTTGATGATGCCCAGCACCGTGCCGAACAGACCGATGAACGGCGCGTTGTTGCCCAGCGTGCCCAGGAACGACAGGAAGCGCTCGTACTGGGGACGCTCACGCGACAGGGTGGAGGCAATCACCTGCTCCACCGTGTCCGCGCCCTGGTCGGCGGAGGCCAGGGCCTCGCGGATGATGGCGGCCTCCATGCCCGTCTTGCCTTCAATGGCTTTGCGGGCCACGTCGTACTCGCCGCGGGCCAGCCGCACCGCCAGGGCCTCCGAGTCCGGCAGCCGGTGGCGGGCGAAGTACACCGTTCGCTCCAGCATGATGGCGATGGAGAGCACTGAGAGGATGACGAGCACCCAGAGCACCCATTCGGCGGAGGTGAGCGTCACGCCGAGCAGCTTGCTGCTGAGCCAGCCCAGCTCGGTGTGATTCGTCTGGGCCAGGGAGAGGAAGGGCGTCATGGAGGGAAGCCTGGGTAAAGGTGGGTCACGGGGCACTCGCAACCCGGTTGCCAACCTGCGGGCCCATGTCTTGTTCCCTTGGCGCGGAAAGTCAAATGGAACGGATGGGTTGGGTGTCACCCTCCCGGAAGCGGACGCTCAGGCGCCCGCCCGGGAGGGACGGGCTCAGGGGCGCTGGGCGGGGACGTCGGTCAGGGCTGGATTTCGTTCGATGGCGGGGCCCAGCACCGCGTCAATCCGGCGCAGCAGCTCCGGCTCCAGCTTCACGCCCGCGGCCTTCGCGTTGTCGTGCACCTGCTCTGGCCGGGAGGCGCCGACGATGGCGGAGGAGACGCTGGGATTCTGGAGCACCCAGGCCACGGCGAGCTGGGCCATGGAGAGGCCGGCATCCTTCGCCAGTGGGACGAGCTGCTGCACGCGGGTGAGCACGTCATCCGTCATGAAGCGGGTGATGCCGTAGCGCACGGCGTTGGCCTCCGTGGCGCGGCTGCCCGCCGGGGGCGCCTGGCCGGGCAGGTACTTGCCGGTGAGGACGCCCTGGGCGATGGGGGACCAGACAATCTGCCCCAGGCCTGCTTCGTCGGAGGCCGGGATGACCTGCGGCTCGATGACGCGGTAGAGCATGGAGTACTGCGGCTGGTTGGAGATGAAGGGCACGCGCAGCTCGCGGGCCAGCGCGGCGCCCTGGCGAATCTGGTCGGCCGTCCATTCGGAGACGCCGATGTACAGCGCCTTGCCCTGGCGGACGATGTCGGCGAACGCGAGCATCGTCTCCTCCAGCGGCGTCTCCACGTCGAAGCGGTGGGCCTGGTACAGGTCCACGTAGTCCGTCTGTAGCCGGCGCAGCGAGCCGTCGATGCTCTCCAGGATGTGCTTGCGCGACAGGCCGCGGTCATTCTTGCCGGGGCCGGTGGGCCAGTACACCTTGGTGAAGAGCTCGTAGCCGGCGCGGCGCTGGCCCTTCAGGGCGCGGCCGAGCACTTCCTCGGCGCGGGTGGCCGCGTACACGTCCGCGGTGTCGAAGGTCGTGATGCCCACGTCCAGCGCCGCGCGCACGCAGGCGAGCGCGGCCTCCTCCTCTACCTGGGAGCCGTGGGTGATCCAGTTGCCGTAGGAAATCTCACTGACGACGAGGCCGCTGCGGCCGAGCTTGCGGAAGTGCATGGTGCGCGCGAGCCTAACCGTGGGCCGCCGGTCGCGCTCGGCCGCGGACGGGCCACCAGCCGCCAGCCCACGCCACCCAGGCGACGTAGACGAGCTGGAAGGGGAGGCGCAGCCAGAAGTACCAGTCCGGGAAGGGCAGCACATGGGCGGCGGTGTTGGCCTGGGCCTCATGGATGTTGGCGGGGAGGATGGCCAACAGCAGCGCGATGAGCCCCAGCGCCGCGAGTCGACGGGTGCGTGGCAGCAGCAGCCCCAGCCCGCCCGCGACCTCCGCGGCTCCAGAGAGGTAGACCCAGAAGGCGGGTGATGGCAGTCGCGGCGGAATCATGGCCGCGTAGCGCGCGGGCATGGCGAAGTGCATGATGCCCGCGCCCACGAAGAAGAGCCCCGCGGCGACCGCGGCGCGCGCCGTGGGGGTGGACAGCGCGGGGATGCGCCGCAGCGGCGGCAGGTGCAGCAGCAGGAAGAAGGACAGCAGGAGGATGGCGAAGGACATGGGTGTGCTCCTGAAGAGAGGCACGGGAGGGAGTGGCCTGCCGTGCCGTTGACTCCAGGATGGGGCCCCGGTGCTGGCGTTCGCTTGAACGAACTGGCTGCGATCCGAGAGGCGGTGCGCGTCGCGCCGCCCCCGGCCTTGCCGCTACCGCTTGTCGCGCTGGTTGACGGCTTCCACCACCTTGACGATGGGGCACCACACCTTGTTCCGGGCCGAGACGCCATCCCACTCCGCGGCCTTGTCGGCGGCGGCGAGCACGTCTCGCAGGAACTTCTTCAGGTCCTTGGGGGAGTTCGCGGCGATGCACCCGTCGACGCTGATGCTGCCGGGCTGCCCTCGGACTGGAGGGTGATTCGGGCCTGCTCGAGCAGCAGCGCGCGCAAGCTGCTGCGCCCCAGGTGCGCGGTGCTCAGCGGGTCGCGCCGTTGCGGCCCTGCGCCTGGACTCGCGGTCCACGGCGCTGAAGCGATGACGGCGTGGTGCCGAACATCCGCCGGAAGGTGCGCGTCAGGTGCGCCGCATCCGAGAAGCCGGCCGCGTGGGCGGCTTCACTCAAGGTGTGGCCCGCGGCGATGGCGCCCGCGGCCCGCTGGAGCCGGAGCCACAGGAGGTAGGGGCGCAGTGGCACACCGACGGATTCGGTGAACGTGTGCATCAGCCTTCCGGGCGAGAGGCCCGCGACCTGGGCCAGGGCTTCGAGCGAGGTGTCTTCCGGCGCGGCCTCCGCGCGCAGGTGGCGCAGCAGCTTGCGCACGCGCGGGTGGAGGTGACGGGGGGCTCCGGGCGTCCCGGAGAGCGTGGCCAGCGTGGACTCCATCCATCCGCCGACCGCTTCGTGTGCCAGTGCTCCCGCAGTGGGCAGCCCGCCGAGGAGGGCATCGCGCTGCGTCGTATCGAACAGGCGTATCGGACCGTCGAGCGCGGCCTGGAGTCGCGCGCCGTCGTCGCTCTCGGGTTCGACGAAGAGGATGATGACCTCGCTGTCTCGTGCGTCGAGCGCGTGGAGAATGTCCGGGCCCACGAGCGCGCCGGCTGCCTGCTCGGCGGTCTTCATGCCTTGCGCGCGGACGGACAGGGGGCCCTGCCGGCACAGCACCAGGTGCATGGCGTGGTGGGCGTGCTTCGTCGTCGCGTCGCCGGGGCCCCACATCGCCAGCGCGGTGGGCCACACCACCAGGGGCATGTCCGGCCACGGCGCCTGGGGCGCCAGTTCTGGAGGGCGGGCGAGGAGCATCCGGAAGAGGGGTTGTAGCAGCAGTCCGGCGGGGTTGATGGCACTGGGGGACGGTGCGTGGGCCGTCTTTGCCGCGCGGGGCGGCACCTGGGGCAGTCTCGCGTGAAGGCGTGGCCATGGGCACTTCCTCCGCGGTGATGCTGCGTCGGTGTCCGCGAGGCTCGGGCGGTCCGTGCCAGGCGGCGGAAGGGAGCGTCAATGCACGGCGGGATGCGACCGCTCACACCCGGACCGCGACGGCTGGACGTCGCGTCGCTTGTGGGGAGTGGGCCGAGTAGTCGACACTCGCCGCTTCATGGCTGCCAGTGAAGAACGCCGCTTCCAGGCCCTGGTGCTCGCGCCCATCCGGCGCGTGCAGCGGCGCCTCAACGCGGTGGCATGGGCGGAGGCCGGCATCGTCCCGATGTGGGCCACCGCCACGGCCTGCGTGCTGGCCCGGTTCCTCCTGCGCGGCGCCTTCGTGTGGGCCCTGCCGCCGCTTCTGGCGCTGGGGCTGGGCGCGTGGTTCTGGCGTGCGCGTTCCCGGCGGGTGTCGTTGGAGCAGGCGGCGGTGCTCGCGGACCGGTCGGCGAACGCGGGCGGGCTGCTCCTCACGCGGCTGGAGCGCCCGGTGGGGGAGTGGGAGCTGGCCGTCAATCAGTTCGCGAGTGGGGTGAAGCCTCCCGACGTGAAGTGGCGGCGTCCGGTCACGGCGCTCGCGGGCGCGGTGCTGTTCGCGGTGGCGGGCTTCCTGTTGCCCCTGTCCGCGCCACGAGGCCGCGCCGTGAATGCCGCCGCCGCGGCGAAGGTGGCCGCGGTCCAGGCGCAGGCGGAGGCGCTCGCCAAGGAAGAGGTGCTGGAGGAGGCCGTCGAGGAGGAGCTGCGCCGCCTGGCCGAGGAAGTCTCCGAGGGCCGTTTCGACGCCGGAGATTGGGAGGCCGCCGACGCGCTGGAGAAGCGGTTGGCCGAGCAGGCCGCGGAGGCCGCCGCGCAATTGGCCCAGGCCGCGGAGGCCGCGCGGGCGTTGGAGGACGCGCTGGGCGCCGCGGGAGGCGCCGAGGCCGCCACGCGTGAGCGCGAGGCCTTGGAGCAGGCGCTGATGGCGCTGGAAGGCGGCAAAGAAGGTGGCTCGTCCGACAACGCGGACGGAACGGGGGAGGACGGGGCGCCGCACGGGTCCGAGAACGGCGAAGCGGCACAGGCGGATGCCGCGCGCGCGTCCGGGCAAGGAACGCAGGGAGCCGACGGACAGCAGGGAACGGAAGGCTCGCGGAGTGAGCGCTCCGGTGAGGCGCGGAGCGCTGCTCGCGCGCGGGCCTCCGGCTCACCGGACCAGATTGCAAGCCTGCGCGAGGCGCTGGAGCGCAGGCGTCAGTCGCTGGAGAACCGCTTCGATTCGAACAGCCGCAATGGTTCCGATTCGCAGGCCCGTCGCCAGGGTTCTGGCGGCCAGAGCTCGGGGCAGGGACGCCAAGGGCAGGGGCAGTCGGGGCGCGGCGGCGAGGGTGAGGGGCAATCCGGCGCGGGCGAGGGGCAATCCAACTCGGGCCAGCAGGGGCATGCGAGCCGGGGCGTGCGGAAGGGCGCGGGTGTGTCACGCGGTGGCGGAAGCCAACCGCTCGTCTTTGGTGACGAGGCGGAGATGAACCCGGAGCGGCTTGCTTTCGAGCCGTTGCCTCCCGGGCAGGGGGGCGACGAAGGCGAGGAGCTCTGGGGGCTCCGGGCCGCGGACCCGAGG
>NZ_JABFNS010000244.1 GCF_013116825.1 Myxococcus xanthus | reverse complement strand
ACGACACCCCGCCCCCCTCCGCGAAGCCCGCGCCCCTGGTGGTGGGCCTGTCGATGTCCTCCACCACCAGCGCTGGAGGTTTCGCGGCGCCCGTGGGCAACACGCTCTACGGAAGGACGGGCCCCACGGCGAAAGCGCCCCAGGAGGTGAAGGCGTACAGCGCGCCGAAGTACGCGCCCATCTACCAGGTGGACTCGGAGCCCACGGTGGCCTCCGAGGTGAAGATTCCCTATCCGGAGGAAGCGCGCCGCGCGGGCGTGGAGGGCACCGTCACGCTCTCCATCACCATCGACCATGAGGGCAAGGTGGTGGCGGTGAAGATTCTCAAGGGGCCCGGCTACGGCCTCAACGAGGCGGCGCGGGATGCCATCCGCCGCTTCCGCTTCAAGCCGGCCATCAAGGGCGGCGAGCCTGTCTCCACGGAGATGAAATACTCGTACACCTTCCTGCTCGATTGATGTCGCCACTCCCGCTGGGAGAGCGGCGGAGCACGGGCGTGCCCGGCATGTCAGGGGGACCCATCCCCACAGGCATCGCGGGATTCCACCTCGCCATCGCTCCGTCTCTCTTTCAGCGGGAGCGGCCCCCCCCTCACCCGTATGCTTGGACACGCCATGTCCTCCACCCTGAAAGCTCGAGGCGCGCTCGTCGCGGCCTCGCTCCTGCTGGCGGCGCCCGTGCTCGCGCAGGCACCCCAGGCCGGCGCGCCTCCCTCGGACGCGGCCACGCCACCCGCGGCGCAGGCCCAGCCCACCATCACCAAGCCTCCCGAACTGGTGCAGCAGGTGGAGGCGCAGTTCCCGCCCGAGGCGCTCGCGCAGGGGCTCACCGCGTCCGTGCGGCTCATCATCACCATCGCGGATGACGGGTCCGTCGCCGAGGTGCTGCCCACCGAGCCGGTGGGCAACGGCTTCGACGAGGCGGCCATCGCGGCGGTGCGCCAGTTCCGTTTCTCGCCCGCCGAGGTCGACGGCGTGCCCGCGCCGGTGCAGGTGGAGTACGTCTACCACTTCACCCTCACCGCGCCGGAGCCGGAGGCGGGTGCCGAGGCCGAGGAGGTCGAGCAGCCCAAGGCCACGCTCACCGGCCAGCTCATCTCCCGCGGAAGCCGTTCGCGCGTACCCAACGCCACCGTGCGTTGCGGCGACGACCCGGACGCGCCCGAGGTGATGTCCGACGAGGACGGCCGCTTCACGCTCGAGGTGCCCGCGGGCACCTGCGAGGTGCGCGTGGTGGCCACGGGCTTCCAGCTCTACCAGACGAAGGAGGAGCTGAAGGCGAACGAGACGACGGAGGTGAACTTCTACCTCGCGCCCTCGGGCGGCGGCCTGGAGACGGTGGTGCGCTCCGACCGGCCGAAGAAGGAGGTGGTGCGCCGCACCATCACCCGCGAGGAGGCGCAGAAGACGCCGGGCTCCTTCGGTGACCCCATCCGCGTCATCCAGTCGCTGCCCGGCGTGGCGCGCGCGCCCTTCATCTCCGGTGAGCTGCTGGTGCGTGGCTCGAACCCGGGCCAGACGTCGACGATGATGGACGGGGTCCAGATCCCCCTCCTGTTCCACCTGCTCGGCGGCCCCTCGGTGGTCAACGCCGAGTTCATCGACCAGCTCGACTTCTTCCCGGGCGGTTACGGAAGCCAGTACGGCCGCGCGGTGGGCGGCATCGTCGAGGTGGGCACGCGCAAGGGCGCATCGGACACGCTGCACGGCTCGGTGAAGGTGGACCTGCTGGACGCGGGCTTCTTCCTGGAGAGCCCGATTACGGACGGCATCAGCGTGGCCGCCGCCGCGCGCCGTTCGTACATCGACGCGATTCTGCCCGCCGTCCTGCCGGAGACGGAGGGAGGTACGCTCTCCGTGGTGCCGCGTTATTGGGACTACCAGCTGCGCGTGGACTTCGGCGCGAAGCGCGGGACGCCCAACGACGACGCGGCCGTGACGGCGGGGGGCGCGCGCAGCTCCGGCTACATCATGGCCTTCGGCAGTGATGACCAGCTCCGCATCGTGTCCACCGGCCCCGAGACGGAGCGGGACCTGGAGCTGAACACGCGCACCAACTTCCACCGCGTGAAGGGCGACTGGACCTACCGCAAGGGCGCGATGTGGTCCGTCTTCACGCCCTTCGTGGGCATGGACCGCAGCGACGTCGACTTCGGGATGGCGCGGCAGGAAGGCAAGACGTACACGCTGGGCGCCCGCGAGGTGCTGGGCATCGAGCTGTCCTCCGCGCTCACCGTCCGCACGGGTCTGGACCTCGTCTTCGAGCACGAGCGCTACGACGTGTCGTTCCCCGCGCCGGGCGGCGTCGAATACGTGCCCTTCCCCGGGGCCGAGCCGGTGGGCCAGCAGTTGGAGGAGCAGATTGCCCTGAGCGCCTTCGACGGCGCGCTCTTCCTGGAAGCGGACCTGCTGGTGGGGCGCTTCACCTTCACGCCGGGCGTGCGCGGCAACCTCCAGACGGTGGGCAACACGCGGAACCTGGCGCTGGACCCCCGGCTGTGGGTCCGCTACGCGGCCACCTCGCGCACCAACCTCAAGGGCTCGCTGGGCCTCTACAGCCAGCCGCCTGAGACGTTCCGCTTCATCACCGCGCCCTACGGCAACCCGGACCTCGCCTACCAGCGCGCGTTCCAGAGCAGCCTGGGCGTGGAGCACCGCATCACCGACGTGCTCAACGTGGACGTCACCGGCTTCTTCAACCGCCGCTTCAACAACATCGTGTCGCCCGGCCAACTCGTCACCAACGAGGGGGGCGGCGTCTTCACGCTGCCGTACTCCAACGACGGCATCGGCCGCGCGTATGGCGTGGAGGTGATGCTGAAGAAGGAGCGCGCCTCCGCGACGGACAAGTGGTCTGGCTGGCTCTCGTACACCTTCAGCCGCGCGGAGGACGGGCGCGCGGGGCCACGCCCCCAGGGCGGAGGGCTCTTCGGTGGCGGCAGCGCGCCCGACGACTCCACCTATGGCCTCAGCCCGTGGGACCAGACGCACATCCTCACGCTGGTGGCGGGCTATGTGCTGGGCGACGGCTGGGAGCTGGGTGGCCGTTTCCGCTACACCAGCGGCCGGCCCATGACGCCGCTGGCGGGCGGCCATGACGTCTACGACGCGGACCGCAACCGCTACAACGCGACGTTTGGTCCCTACTTCTCCGACCGCACGGGCGGCTTCCACCAGTTGGACGTGCGCGTGGACAAGAGCTGGCGGTTCCAGAGCTGGACGCTCACGGCCTACCTGGACGTGCAGAACCTCTACAACGCGAAGAACGTCGAGTTCGTCTTCAACGACTACCGGTTCCGTCGGGAGTACGAGGTGCCGGGCATCCCCATCCTCCCCGTGGTGGGTGTGAAAGGAAGCTTCTGAGATGAAGGCTCTGCTCGAATATGGTGGGTTGTTGCTGCTGCTGGGGGCCACCGCGTGTGTCGACGTCGAGGACCAGCCTTCGCGCGTCCACGACTTCCGTGTGCTCGGTCTCGCCACGGAGCCGCCGGAGTTCATGGCGTCTGCTTGTGAGCTCAACCCAGCGACGCTGGATGAACTCTCCGAGCCCGTGACATACCGCGCGTTGCTGGTGGACCCGGCGGGCGAGGGCCGCCCCATCCAGTACACGCTGTGGGCGTGCGCGGACCCCGAGGACCGGACGTGCGCGAACGAGGCCAACCGCGTGCTGCTCGCGGAGGGCACCACCGCGCCGGGTGAGCTGACGCTCAGCATCCAACCGGGCGCGGCCACGCTGGCGGATGACACGCCGCTGCTGGCGCGGGTGCAGGCGCTGGACCCCTACCTGGGGCTGGGCGGCCTGCGCATGCCGCTGGTCCTCTTCACACAGGCGGGTGAGGAGCGGGTGTACGCGCAGAAGCTGATGGTCTTCTGGTGCCCGGCCGTGGAGGGCATGCGGGCCAACGTGCAGCCGGTGATTCCGGGCCTGCGCGTGGATGACGTGGCCTGGGCCGCGGAGGCGCCGCTGGAGCTGCGGGGCGCCGGGCCCTTCGTGGTGACGTCCGAGGACGTGGTGGCCTTGCAGGAGACGTACGTGGTGCCCGGGCTGCGGCTGGAGGCGGTGACGCTGCGGGAGAGCTGGGTGATTTCTTGGCACGCGACGCTGGGCGAGTTCTCGCCGCAGGAGACGGGTGGCTCGTCCTTCGGCGGGCAGGAAGGCCGGCACCGCACGGAGTGGGAGCCGCCGGAGGGCGCGCAGGCGCAAGAGGTGACGTTCTGGGCGGTGGTGCGGGACGGCCGGGGCGGCAGCTCCTGGTTGGTGCGGCGGGCGCTCTGGAGCCCGTGAGCCGGGCTCGCTCGCCGGCCTCCAGTCGAGATATGCCGAGGGGACTCGCTTGAGGCCGGGCCGGGCCTGATGCGTGGGGTGGAACGCGGATGATGAGACGCACCACTGCTGGGGAATGGGGCCGCCGGTGCGGTCTGCTGGCCGCCGTCTGCCTGGGCGTGTGGGCCGCCGTGTCCGCCGCGGCCACGCCGCCCCCGGTGGAGGAGCCCCCGGTGACGCTGCGCCGCTTCGCGCTGCTCGTGGGCTCCAGCGAGGGCGGTGAGGGACGCGAGCGGCTGCGCTACGCGGGCTCGGATGCGTTGGCCATGTCCCGCGTGCTGGGGGAGTTGGGCGGCGTGGCGGTGGCGGACCGCGTGCTGCTGCTGGAGGCGGACCGGAAGGGCCTGCTGGGCGCGCTGGAGCGGATGCGGGTGCTGGTGGAGGCCGCGGCCGCCGACGGCGTTCGCAGCGAACTGGTGCTCTACTACTCGGGCCACTCGGACGCGGAGGGGCTGCTGCCGCGCGGTGAGCGGCTGACCTACGCGGCGCTGAAGCAGGGGCTGGGCGCGGTGCCGGTGGACGTGCGCATCGCGATTCTGGACTCGTGCGGCTCCGGCGCGGTGACGCGCTTCAAGGGTGGGGTGCACCGGCCGGGCTTCCTCATGGACGCGGCGTCGCAGGTGCGGGGCCACGCGTACCTCGCCTCCAGCTCCGCGGATGAGGTGGCGCAGGAGTCGGACGCCATTGGCGCGTCCTTCTTCACGCACTTCCTGGTGACGGGCCTGCGCGGCGCGGCGGACGCCAGCGGCGACGGCCGCGTCACCCTGCACGAGGCCTACCAGTTCGCCTTCCATGAAACGCTGGCGCGCACGGAGCGCTCGCAGGGCGGTCCGCAGCACGCGGCCTATGACATCCAACTGGCGGGCAGCGGCGACCTGGTGCTGACGGACCTGCGCACCTCGCGCGTGCGGCTCACGGTGGCGGAGGACGTGCAGGGCCGCCTCTTCGTGCGCGACTGGGGCAACCAACTGGTCGCGGAGCTGCAGAAGCCCGCGGGCCGGCGCCTGGCGCTGGGGCTGGAGGCGGGGCGCTATCAGGTCGTGCTGGAGCGTCCCTCGCAGCGGTTCGAGGCGGAGTTGACGGTGTCGCCGAAGGGGGGCTCGGAGCTGCGCGCCGAGCACTTCGTCCCCATGACACTCACGCGCACGGCGGCGCGAGGCGGGACGGACATGCGGGCCGAGGCCCTGTCCACCGGCGAGCCGGTCATCCTCGGCGACATGCCCTCCGTGCCCTTCAACCTGTCACTGGTGCCGCCGCTGGCCACCACCTCGCTGTGGGGAGGCGGCGGGCGCAACCACCTGGCGCTGGGCGTGCTGGGCGTGCGCTCGGTGCAGCTTCAGGGGGTGGGCGTGTCCGCCGGCGTGGGG
>NZ_JABFNS010000243.1 GCF_013116825.1 Myxococcus xanthus | reverse complement strand
ATGGTGGGGAGGGTGGAGTGTGGGCTCATAAAGGCCAGTGCGCAAATCCGGGCGGGTCCAAAAGTCTAGGTTATATAGGGCGCGCCCATGTCACTCGACCTCAAGCGCGCGGCCGCAGAGCCCATCTCCTCCGTCGACATGCTGTTGGCTGGATTCCGAGCCGCCGAGAAGCCCAGCGGTGCGCACCGTCTGGGGCTCGAGCACGAGAAGTTCCTCTACCCGGTGGGCGCCGCGGAGCCGCCGACCTACGAAGGTGAGCGGGGCGTCGGCGCGCTGCTGAACCGGGTGGCCTCGGCGGGCTACACGCCCTTCCGGGAGACGCCGGAGTCGCCCATCATCGCGCTGCAGCGCGGTGGCGCCACCATCTCCCTGGAGCCCGGCGGCCAGGTGGAGCTGTCCGGAAGCCCCTTCGTCACCGCGCGCGAGGCGCATGCGGAGAACCTGACGCACCTGTCGGAGGTCTCCTCCGCCGCGAGGGAGCTGGGCTTGCGGCTCGTCTTCCTCGGCTACCGCCCCTTTGGCACGACGGCGCAGATGCCGTGGATGCCAAAGACGCGCTACCTCATCATGCGCCGCACGCTGCCAGAGCGCGGCCGGCTGGCGCTGAACATGATGTTGATGACGTCCACCGGCCAGGTGTCCCTGGACTGGGCGGACGAGGCGGACTGTGTCCGCAAGACGGTGGTGGTGGCGCGGCTCGCCCCGCTGATGAATGCGTTGTACGCCAACAGCCCCATCGTGGAGGGCAAGCCGTCGGGTTACCTGTCCTTCCGCAACCGCGTTTGGGACGAGGTGGACCCCACGCGCTGTGGTTACCTGCCTGCGTTCTTCGACGGCTCGTTCTCGTATCGCGCCTATGTGGAGTGGGCGCTGGACGCGCCGCTGCTCTTCCTGCGGCGCAACAACGAGTACCTGTACCCGAAGCTGACCTTCCGGCAGTTGATGAAGGAGGGCTTCGAGGGCAAACCGCCCGACCTGAACGACTGGACGGACCATCTGTCCACGCTCTTCCCCGAGGTGCGGCTGAAGACGGTCATCGAGGTGCGCGGCGCGGACTGTGTGAATCCCGCGATGACGGGAGCGCTCGCCGCCCTCTGGCGCGGCATCCTGTACGACGCCACCGCGCTGGAGGAGGCCGAGCGCCTGTTGCCGAAGCTGACCTACGCCGAGCACCTGGCTTTCCATGATACGGCGCGGCGCGAGGGACTGGGCGGCCGGCTGGGTTCGCAGGAGCTGCACCGCCTGGCGGCGGAGATGCTGGCCATCTCCCGCCGGGGCTTGATGCGGCTGGATGCGCAGGATGCGCCCCTGTTGGACGCGCTGGACGCGGTGGCCGCGTCGGGGCGCTCGCCCGCGGTGGCGGTGCTCGAGGCGTGGGAGAAGAATCCCCGCCCCGAGGCGCTGCTGGACGGCTTCAGCCTGTGACATGGGGGCGGGCTAGAACTGCCCGCCAATCATCACATTGCCGTTGAAGAGGCTGCCTTTCTCGTCGGCGTTGGTGACGGGGTTTCGGAGGAGGCCCTCCCCGCCGACGAACCGGTACGTGGCGCGTGCGCCGGCCACCAGGTTGCCGAAGCGGTAGTCCAGGCCCGCGGCCAGCGGGAGCTCCGTCTGCCAGTCATTGTTGTAGAAGCGGTCCGCGCCGTCCGAGGGGTTGAGGTAGCTCAGGCCGACGCCCGCGCCGACGAAGGGGCGCCACTTCTCGTCGATGAGTGGTCCCGCCTTGGCGAGCAGGGTGGCGTTGTGGCGCCAGACGCCTTCGCCATCGCCGTTGTCGCGCAGGCGCGAGTCGTCGATGGGGAAGCGCTGGCCTTCGTAGCCGACCTCGACTCCGCCGTACTGCCAGGGATAGGCGCTGGCGTTGATGCCCAGCAGCGGGCCCACCTTGGTGTTGCTGCCGAGGTCTCCGGTGAAGTTGCCGAGGCCCAGTCGGACGTCGATGCCCACCAGCGGCCGCTCCTCGACGCGCAGCCGCTCGCCCACCTGCTGTGCCTCGATGGCGAAGGCGGGTCCCGCCATGCCCAGCGCCGCCGTGGCGACTCCACCCACAATCGAACGTCGCATCGCATTCCTCCCCGGAAAATCAGTCACCGGAAAGCTGGCCATCTGTCGCCACGGCTACAGAGAGAGAGCCGCAGGGACGCACGGTGGCCTGGATGGTCGCAGGCGCATCGGCCCATGGGGCGAAGGGCGCCGTGACTTGTGCGCGGGCGAGCGAGGAGGGGCTCAGCGGCGGCCGAAGAGCTTCTTCAGTCCGGACAGCACGCCACCTGGGCGTCGCTCTGGCTCAGGGACCAGCGGCGAGCGGGCGATGAGCGCGTCGAAGGTCGCGTCGTCCAAGTGCTCCGTGGCCAGGGACACCGCGTGCCGCTTCACGCCAGGCAGGGTGGCTTCGAGCGACAGGGCCCCATCGACTGAGAGCTCGAGGTGCAGTTCCACCTCACCCGCGCGCTCCACGTTGAGGGTGAGCCGGCCGAGGTACTCGGCGTCGGACGCCTGCGAGGCTGCCCCCTGGAAGAGGGCCAGCTCAAGCGGGCCCGGCACCGCGGGAAGCACCAGCGTCTTGGTGGCGGGCAGGCGGGTGTTCCGTTCGAGGACGCGGCGCAAGGTGCCACCGCGCTCGGCGACGGCGAGCGGGGAGGAGAGCACCTCGGAGACAGTGGCCGCGGGCTTGCCGGCCGCGGCGAGCAGGAGCCCCTGTCCTAGCAGCGCGGCGCCCAGGGCCACGCTGCCTCGGGTGTCCACGTCGTCGCGCACGCTCACGCCCAGGCTCTCTTCGAGCCGGCGGCGGACCAGGGGCGCGGCGCTCTGCCCGCCGACCAGGAGCACCGCGTCCAGCCCCTGGGGGGAGAGCGCGTTGGATTCGAGCACGTCGCGGACCACGGTGGTGACGCGCTGGGCGAGGTCGGCGGTGAGGGCTTCGACTCGCTCCCGGTTGATGGGGGGGACGGTTCCCGAGGGGAGGGTGACGTCCACCTGCTCCTGGCTGGAGAGGGCCACCTTCGTGGACTCGGCGGCGGTGCGCAGAGGGGCCCAGTCGAAGGGATGGTCCGGCTTGGGGACGCCCTGTTCCGAGAGGTCGCTGGCGATGGCCTCGGCGATGCGCGCATCGAAGTCCATACCGCCGAGGGTGGCGTCACCTCCGGTGGTAATGACCTCGAGGTCATCGCCTGTGACTTGCACCACGCAGACCTGGAGACCGCCACCGCCCAGGTCCACGACGAGCACCCGCTTTCGCGCGAGCCCTCGGCCATGTGCATACGCGAGCGCCGCCGCCGCGGGGGCGATGAGGATGCGCTGGGTATCGAGCCCCGCGAGCGTGGCGGCTTCGCGAAGGGCGGCGCATTGGCGGTCGGTGAAGTGCGTGGGGGCACAGATGACGGCGCGGGTTGCCTTGCGGCCCAGGTGCGTCGCGGCGGCATGCTTCAGCTCGCGAAGCAGCATGGCCGTGAAGAGCGTGGGGGAGATGACGCGGCCCCGGACCTCCACGGCGGAGTTCCCATTCGTGTCCGTGGTGACGGGGAAGGGGAGTAACGGGGCGAGCCAGCGAAGTTGCGGAGAACGCGGCTTCAGGCCCAGCAGTCGCTTGAGACCGGAGATGGCACGGCGGGGGGCACGTTGGCCTTCCGTCTGAGCCGTGGTGCCGACGACGAGGTCGCCGGTGCCGTTCACCGCGATGAGCGCGGGAAGGTCCGTGGTGGTGGTGCCGGGGAGGGGAATGAGCGTGGGCATCCCGTCCTGGACGACGGCGACGCGCGCATGTGAGGTGCCCAGGTCGATGCCCAGCACGACCTCGGGGAGCGCGGGCGCCGAGGCCGGTTGAGGAAGGGGGACCTCGAGCAGGGCACGGCGGCGGTGGCGTGGCACGTCCGCGTCCTGAGGGACGGGAGGCGTGGGCCCGGATTCGGTACGGGCTGGGGCTGCTTCCGTGTTGGACAGAGAGGCATCATCCGAGGCCACGCTGGGGCGCACGCCTTCGGGGGCGGCGGTGCGCCCATGCGGCTCGGCAGTCGCGTGTGTCGGCGCTGGTGATGGACTCGACTCGGCCGCGGGGGCTGCACTGGCTGCCGCCTGGGGCGGTGTATCACCTGATGTGGAGGCGTCCTGCGAACGCTCAGCGGACTTCGCAGCCGGAGCGGCGGGTACCGTCTTGTCGATGCCAGGTGCGCTCGGGAGCGCGGCCATCGTCTGTGCGGATGAAGCCTCGCCGGGAGCACTGCCGGACTGCTCATCCGCGCTGGTCGTCGTCGTCGATTCGGACGCGATACCCGGGCCACTTTTTTCGGTGGTCGGCCCTGCTGCTTTGGGCTCGGTAGCTGCCTCGTTGCTTGCCTCGGCGACGGGCGCATCGCTCAGTGGTGGCGTCGCGGCGGGGGGCTTCGTGGTGGATGCGCCGCCTGCGTCGGCGTCGGACTGTGCACGAGTGAGCGCGCCCGTCGCGGACGCCTCCGGGGATGCTACGTGAACTGCCTCGGCGGTGGGCTCGACGCTTGTGGTTGAAGTGGCAGTTGGCGTTTCAGTCGGAGATGCGTCGCCTGCTTTGGCATCGCGCTTTTCACTCGCGGGGGCCGCCGTCTCGGAGGATGTCGGGGCTGCTTCGTTGCCCTCGTCGGTGCCGGGCTCGACGCTTGTGGTCGAGGCCTCTGCGGTTGCTCGAATCGTGAATGTATCGCTGCCCTCGGCGGTGGGCTCGGAGCTCGTGGTCGCAGATGTCGCGGAGGGTTCCGTGGCTGCTTCGTTGGCGGGAGCGGTGCCCGTAACTGGCGTCGTCGCGGAGGGTTTCGTCGTTGCAGACGTGCCAGCTTCCGAAACGAGCGAGGTGCTCGCCTGAGCGACAGATGCGCCGTGGGGCGCCGCTGCATCTGTATCCGTCGCCGAGGCGGTAGTTTCGTCACCGACGGCTTCGTCGAGCTCAGCGGGCGCGGGTCCACCAGGACCAGAC
This sequence comes from Myxococcus xanthus, assembly GCF_013116825.1. Taxonomy (GTDB): domain Bacteria; phylum Myxococcota; class Myxococcia; order Myxococcales; family Myxococcaceae; genus Myxococcus; species Myxococcus xanthus_B. Next base: position 806 of record NZ_JABFNS010000243.1, on the reverse strand, counting down.
GGGGATGCAGGGAGCGCGGACGCGGAGGTGGGAGGCTCTGCGGCTGCATGCGCATCGTCGCCTGTCTCCATCGCGGGCGGGACATGAAGCAGCGTTTGAGGCGGTTCCACTGGCTCGCTCAAGGCCGGCGCGTCGGAGGCGTTCGCCGTCAGGTCCGGAGTCGTGGTCGCTGTCGGCGCGGTGCCGGCGTCGGTTGACGAATCCTCCGGGGCGAGTGGCGCTTTGGCGGGCTCAGCGAGGCCATGTTGCTCGGCTACGGCATTCGCATTGCCACCGTCATCCTCGGACGCCGCGAGGCTCGCGGTGATGGCGAAGTCGAGCCCGTCACTCGAATCAGCTTCAAAGCGCGGAGCGACAGGTCCCGGACGTGCGTCCACGTCTTGTGTGCTCGGAGTCCCTGATTCAGCGAAAGCACCCCCGCCGAACGCGTCAGAGGCATCCCGTGAGCCCGTGTCCGCCTCTCCAGACACCGCATGCGTGTCCGTGCTGGACGCAGGCTCATCCGACACATGCTCGGACTCGGAGGGCGGAGCAGCCGTGCTGGAGTCCGGCACTTCCGAGCGTGCGTCATCATCCGCCGTAGCAGTCTCGGAACTGGGCGTGAGTTCCGGCACCGCCACCGTGCTCGCGAGAGCGGCTCCGTTGGCAGCCACCGTGCCAGGAACTCCCGTCGGCGGGCCTTCGACGCGCGCATCCTCCCGCGAGGGTTCGCGGGTGAGCGTCGAGGCACGCACCGCATTCGAAGCCTTCGCGCCGGGTGTGCGGCGAACGAGTCCCGGGGGAGGCGCGGGCGCAGGGGCCGGAAG
>NZ_JABFNS010000242.1 GCF_013116825.1 Myxococcus xanthus | reverse complement strand
CCCCGAGGCCGTGCCGAAGCGGTCCACCCGCAGGCCCTCCCCTTTGTAGGCCCCCCCTGCCTCGGGAGAGATGTCCAGGTCGGTGCAGCCGAGGAGGTTCGCGTGATTGACGAAGAACCCGCCCCGGAAGCCCATGCCTTCCGCGCTGATGAGGCCCTGGTTCGTCACGCTGCCCGTGGCGAGGAAGGCCAGGATGCCGCCGCTGCGCCCATCCCATGGACGGGCCACGAGCGAGGCACCCGCGGACACGAGGACGTTCGTGTACTCGGGCACGGAGACCACCTGCGCGCCCGGCGCGGTATAGGCATGCACCAGGGGCTCCGAGAAGCGCAGCCCGGGCGGCGATTCCGATACCGCTTCCACGCGCGCCAGCTCCCAGTGGCCCATCCGCCGAAGCTCCAGGGTGCCGCCATCCGTGGAGACCACGGCCTCCTGCGCCCCTCCGCTCTGGTGGAGGAGCACCAGCGTGCCGGCGGTGAAGCCCGAAACGCGCTGCACCGGAGCGTCGTGGGCTCCGGCCACCACGAGCTCCGTCAGCGGCGTGGCGGCGTTGAGGACGCGCCCCACCGTCGTGACGGACAGCGCGCCATAACGGCCCGAGCCCAGGCCGAAGGAATCCAGCTCCGCCAGCGCGGGGGACGCCGGGAGCAACACGAGCAGGCAGGACAGGACGAAGCGCATGCCCCCTCATGCTGCCTCAGAAGCCGGGTCTACCGCGAGTGCGGGTCCCCTGGAGGCTCACTCGCCCGAGGGGTTCATCAGCGCCCGGGCGTTGCGCGGTGCGAAGAAGGGCTGGCGCGAGAGCCTCGGCAGGGCGCGCTTGTCCACGCACCACAGCTGGAGCGCATCCTCCCACTCGCCCAGCTCCGCCACCGCGCGCACGTCCGGCGCATCGCGGTAGAGGCTGTTGAGGTTGTGCACCAGCGCGGACAGGTCCTCCACCTCCCAGCGCTCCGTCACGTCGCCAGTCATGACGTGGAGCTCCAGCACGGGGCGCTCACGCACGTCCACCACCTTGAAGCGGCGGGCCGCGCCGCCCATGGCGGTGGTGAGCGGCCCCACCAGTTCGTCGGCGCGCACGCCGTACCCCACGGACAAGCCGCCTTCGAGCAGGCCCGCGTCACACAGGCGCAGCAGGGACACATGGGGAGGCTCGCCACGCGGCAGCAGCGCCGCGGCGGCATCGCGGTCCTTGAGGAGTCGCTCCCGGGCGAGCACGTCGAGCAATGGGGCCATCTCGGCCCACAGCCTATCGCTCCTCGCCGCTCCAGGAGTCCACCTCCGCGGCGACATGGAAGCGAAGCGTCCAGGCACGGCGTGACGCGGGACTGCGCCAACAGCCACTGTCGCCTGCCGCGCACCCAATGAAGTCCGTCGTTGGAGCCACGCACGCGCGAGGGGAAACTCCCGCGCCGTGGACACTCGACGCGTATATCCCCGTTTCGCCATCGCCTCCCTGCTCGGCAACGTCGCCTTCCTCGCCTCCTGGGGTGTGGTGCTGATGCGCCCCTCGGGCTGGCAGGTGGTCGGCCCGCTCCTGCTCCTCATGTTCCTCGTCCTGCGGGTGGGCGGCATGTGGCTCTTCGCCTCGCGCCACCCGGTGGAGGAACGCCCACGCATGCGGCGCACGGCGACCCTCACCACCGTGCTGGCGCTCATCGCCGTGGGCATCTGGGTCTACACCGTGCTGCAAGGCCCGCGCGGTTTCTGAGCCCCAGAAACGGCTCGCGGGCGCCGCCTCCAGACTGAACCGTCCGGAAGCACAGCGCCCGCGATGACTGCCGTGTGCTGACCGCTACACGTTGAAGCGGAAGTGCATGCAGTCGCCGTCCTGGACGACGTACTCCTTGCCTTCCACGCGCAGCAGGCCCTTCTCCTTCACGGCGGACTCGCTGCCCAGCTTCACCAGGTCCTCCCAGCGCATCACCTCGGCCTTGATGAAGCCGCGCTCGAAGTCGGAGTGGATGACGCCGGCCGCCTGCGGGGCCTTGTAGCCCTGGTGGATGGTCCACGCGCGGCACTCCTGCTCGCCCACGGTGAAGTACGTCCACAGGCCCAGCAGCTTGTAGCCGGCGCGCACCACCTTGTGCAGACCCGGCTCGGACAGGCCCGCGCTCTCCAGGAAGCCCGGACGCTCCGACTCCGGAAGCTGCTGGATTTCGGACTCCAGCGCGGCGGCGAGCACCACCACCTCGAAGCCCTCCTTCGCGGCCATCTCCCGAACGGCCTTCACGTGGGGGTTCGCGTCCTCCTTGCCCAGCTCCGCCTCGCCGATGTTCGCCACGTACAGCACGGGCTTGTCGGTGAGCAGGAACAGGTCATGGATGACGGCGCTCTCCTCCTCGGTGAGCTTCTGGGCGCGCACGGTGATGCCGTTGTCCAGGCCCGCCTTGATGCGGTCCAGCAACGCCACCTCGGCCTTGGCCTCCTCGCCGGCCTTGCCGCCCACCTTCGTGTTCTTCAAGGTGCGCTCGCGGCGCTTCTCCACCGTCTCCAGGTCCTTGAGGCACAGCTCCGTGTCGACCACGTCCCGGTCCCGCACCGGATTCACCCCGCCCTCGACGTGGGTGACGTTGTCGTCCTCGAAGCAGCGCAGCACGTGGAGCACGGCGTTGACCTGGCGGATGTTGCCCAGGAACTGGTTGCCCAGGCCTTCGCCCTTGGAGGCGCCGCGCACCAAGCCGGCGATGTCCACGAACTCCAGCGAGGTGGGCACCTTCTTCAGCGGCTTGATGAGCGCGGACAGCTGGTCCAGGCGGTCATCCGGCACGGGCACCACGCCCACGTTGGGCTCGATGGTGCAGAAGGGATAGTTGGCCGCCTGCGCGCCCGCGGCCGACAGCGCGTTGAACAGGGTGGACTTGCCGACGTTGGGCAGCCCGACGATTCCGATGGATAGACCCATGGTGATTCCCTGGAACACGCGCGCCGGGGGGCGCGCTTCCCCAAAAGGGGATTAGGCGGTGCGGCGCACGGAGCCGGAGGCGCTGGTGCCGGTCAGCGGCAGCCCCTGGACGAACTGCTCGGCCAACGCGCGTTGCTTGCTGTCGTCCATGCGCTCGCTGATGAGCTTGCCGGCGACTTCCATGGCCAGGTCGACCGCCATGGAGCGGACCTCGGCGATGGCCTTCGCCTTCTGCTCGTCAATCTCGCGACGCGCGCTCAGCTTGAGCTCCTCGGCCTCCTTGCGGCTCTTGGCCATGAGCTCCTCGCGGAACTTCTCCATCTCCTGCGTGTTGCGGCGCATCATCTCCGCGGCCTCGCGACGGGCCTCGGCGATGGCCGTCTTCTGGTCGGCCAGCAGCTTCTCCGCCTCGGCGCGCTCACGCTTGGCGCTCTCGATGGAGCTGGAGATCTGCTTCTCGCGCTCCTCGACCAGCGAGAGGATGGGGCCCCACGCCTTCATCTTCAGGAAGATGGCGACGAGGATGAAGGTGACGAGCGTCCAGAAGATGAGGCCCGGCTGGACCTTCACGAGGTTACTGGCGGCGAGGACGGAGGGCAGGAACATGGCGGGATGTCCAGCGAGAGGGAGGGATGCTGCGAAGACTTCGGTTTCCGCGGCAGGAGCGGCCGGCGCCCGAGGAGGAATTCCCTACGGGCACCGGCGAGCCACCAGCGACGACTCGACCTGCGCGCGCCTTAAGCCCTGGTGGCGAGCAGGATGCAAACGACCAGCGCGAACAGCGTGGCGCCTTCGATGAGGGCCGCCGCGATGATCATCGTGGTGCGGATGTCGCCGCCCGCGGCCGGCTGACGGCCCGTGGCGTCCATGGCGGCGGCGGCCAGCTTACCGATGCCGAGCGCGGCACCGATGACGGAGAGACCGGCACCCAGACCGGCGGCGAGGAAGGCAAGAGCGAGGTTGGTCATGGTGACACTTGTTCTTTCGTAGCGTGGACCCGCTTGTGGGGGGGTCGTGATGTCCCTTGAGGACTACCTCCGGCGGCCTTTCGAACCGCCGGGTCTTCGACCGGGGCGCTGGACTTCAGCGCCCCGCTAACTCGTCAGAACGGCCTAGACGTGGTGCGCCTTGCCGTGGTCGTGGCTGGGGCCCGCCTCGGCGTGGCCGTGGTCGTCATGGTGATGAGCCATGGCCACGCCCATGCCGATGAACAGCGCGGACAGCATCGTGAAGACATACGCCTGCACGAAGGCCACGAACAGCTCAAGCAGGTAGATGGCGAAGGCGAAGGGCACGCTCACCGCCGCCACCGCGGGGTGGCCGAGGATGAAGATGAGGCCCAGGAGGAAGAAGAGGACGATGTGGCCCGCCAGCATGTTGGCGAACAGACGCATCGTCAGGGCGAAGGGCTTGGTGAACAGGCCCAGGAACTCCACGGGAACCATGATGGGCCACAGCCACGGCGCCACGCCACCCGTCAGGTGCTTCAGGTAGCCACCCAGCCCCACCGCGCGGATGCCCGCCACCTGGGTGATGACGAAGGTGCAGATCGACAGCGCCGCGGTGACGGCCAGGTTGCCGGTGGCGGTCGCCATCCCGGGCACCAGGCCCAGCATGTTCATGAAGAGAATGAAGAAGAACGCGGTGAGCAGGAAGGGCACATAGCGGGGGCCCTCCTCCTTGCCGATGTTCTTGATGGCCAGTTCGTCACGCACGAACAGCACCAGCATCTCGATGATGTTGGCGCCCGCGCCGCGCGGCACCAGCTTCGTCTTGTCGCGGTTGCCCCAAATCAACAGGGTGGCAATCAGCAGCAGCGCCGCCAGCCACATCATCACGGCGTGCTTCGAGAGGGACAGGTCCAGGCAGCCTTCCGTGAAGCCCGGAATCTCCTCGCCGTGCTCCGTCATCCGGGGCGCGCACCCGTTGGCCTTCAGCGGGACGTGCCACTTCGGAAAATCCAGCGCCTTGATGGGGGTGCTGAGCGGAACCTCGAACTCGAGGTAGGGCGAGTCCACGACGTGGTGGAGGATGTACCCCGGCACGTCGTCTTCGGACCCCGCGGCCCACGCCGTGGCTGCAAACAGACTGGCGAACAGCACCATTGCCTTGCGCATCACTCGTCTCCGCCCGCCGATTCCTTCGACGCGGCCATCACGTAGCTCACTTCAATCCACTGCAGCACGAAGTAGACGCCGAAGAAGCCGGCGATGAATGGGACCGCCGCCATTCCCCGCGACACCACGCCCCACAGCCCCGCCAGCACGCCCACGGCCCGAAGGCCAAAGACGATTCCAACCACCTTCAGCGCGGCGTTGAGGTCCTGCCGCACCGCCCGCCACTTCAGCACCAGCGCCACCGCGCCCGTCACCGTCGCCAGCCCCACACCCCACAACGCCGAAACCCGGTTCTCCACCATCCGCGGCATCAACGCCGCCAGCGCCAGGCCCACCACCGCCACGCCACCCGCCAGCGCCGCATGACTCTTGAACGAGTCCTCCCTGCCACCGCTGCTCCGCGCCGTCACTTCCGCTTCCCCAGTCGGGCTATCTCATGGAGGAACCCATAGAAGCCCACGCAGATACCCACCAGGCTCAGCACCACCATCAGCCAGGGGCCCGTCCCCAACCACCCGTCCAGCCAGTAGCCGCCCAGCACGCCCACCACCGCTCCGCCCACCAGCTTCCACACCGCCGAGATGTAGGGTTGCGCCGCCCGCATCTGCCGGGCCGTCTCCCCCAACTCGCTGTCGTCCGAATCGCCCGGTTTCCGGGGCTCCTTCACTTCCATTCGGGCGCCTCCCCAAACCCCGGGAAAACCTCGCTTTTCCAACCCCGTCGCCCCACCCCCTC
>NZ_JABFNS010000241.1 GCF_013116825.1 Myxococcus xanthus | reverse complement strand
GCCTCAAACCCGCGCCCACCACGGGCGGGCGCAAGCCGCGCATCCTCATCGTGGATGACAGCGAGATGACGGCCCGCATCATCGAAGCGGACCTGGTGACCAAGGGCTTCGAGGTCCACGTCGCGGACACCGCCGACAAGGCCACGAAGATCATCCTCAAGAAGCAGACGCGTCCGGACCTGGTGCTGCTGGACGTGCGCATGCCCAACGTGAACGGCGAGCAGTTCTGCCGCTTCATCAAGAGCAACAGCCTCTTCAAGGGCATCAAGGTGCTGCTGTGCTCGGGTGAGAACGTCGAGGAGCTGCAGCGCATCTGCCGCGAGGCGGGCGCCGACGGCTACATCCCCAAGGACGCGGTGATGGGCAACCTGGTGGCCAAGGAGCTGATGCCCACCGGCAACGAGTAGTCCCAGGGGCCGCGTGCCCCCGAGGCCACGCCACCTGCCCCCAGAGGACGGAGCGCCCACCGGGCCTCCCCTCCGACGGGGGGAAGGAACGCCCTCCCCCGCCCCCAGGCGCTACCGGCGCCGGGCCGCGTTCTCGCGCTCTTCCAGCCCTCGCGCGAAGTTGCCCACGATGAGCCCGGGGCGCGCCGCCTTCAGCCGCTGAAGCAGCGTGCGGATGCCCACCGGCTCTCCTCCCGCGCCGCGCTCGCGCGCCACTTCCAGGTACTGCAGCGGGTCGATGCACAGCGAGCGCGTCTGAACCTGGTCCACGCGGTACTTCTTCACCAGCCGCTCCAGCGCCCGCACCTCGCCCTCGCGGTCGGTGACGCCGGGGAACAGCAGCAGGTTCAGCGCCAGGTACGCGCCGCGCTCACGCGCCAGGGCGATGGAGGCCTCCACGTCCTCCCAGCCGTACTTCACCGGCTTGTAGTAGGCCTCGTAGAGGTCCTTCACCGCCGAGTTGAGCGACACGCGGATGGCGTCCAGCCCCGCGTCGAAGAGGGCCTCCAGGCCGCGCGTGAGGCTAGCGTTGGTGTTGATGTTGATGGAGCCCGCCTGCGTGCGCGCCCGCATGTAGCGGATGGCCTCGGCAATCTGCTTCCAGCGCGTGAGCGGCTCGCCCTCGCAGCCCTGGCCGAAGCTCACCATGGTGCGCCCTGGCGCGTGCTCCAGATGGAAGAGGCCAATCTGGCCCATCTCCTCTCCCGTGGGCCCGTCATCCATGCGCTCGTGCGACGCCGGAGGGCCGTCCGCCGGCTGGTCGGAGATGCAGCCCACGCAGCGCGCGTTGCACATGACGGACGCGGGGATGGCGGCCTCGTCACGCACGTAGAACGTGTTCTGCGAGGTGAAGCACCGATAGAGCAGCGCGCACGTCTTGAGCTGCTTCAGCACCCGGTTGTCCGGGAAGCGCGCCATGTGCTTCGCCACCAGGTCCTTCATGTCCGGCGTGGAGAACCGCTCCGGGTCCCAGTGGGAGCGACGGTCGGTATGGATGGCCCACGCCACCGGCCCCTCACCCACCCAGGCCGCGGCGGTGTACGCCCACTGCGGCAGCACGGGGCCACTGCCCTTCACCTCGCCGGGGAGGAAGGTGCGCGTGTAGCCGGGGGGCAACAGCGCGCCCACCGCGTTGGGGACAAACGTCTTGCCCCCCACCTTCATCTCGCGGACGAGCTCCAGCTCACCCGTCTCCGGATGCAGGCCCACCGGGAGGCGCCCTGGCAGGTGGACGAGCCGCCCGGAGGACGGCAGCGGAATGGGCTTGTCCTGCGGAGGAACGAGCTCTTCGCCGCTGCGCAGCGTGGCGAGCAGGTACGGATGTTCCATCACCCGTCCCTTGGGGTCCGCGAATAGGAGCTTCGGAGCAGACGTCATGCCCCTGGTAACTAACACGAGCGGCGCGCGCTTCATCACGCATCGCATCCAACGCCTCGCGTCATGTCTTCAGGGGTGTTTGACGCCAATGGCGCTCATTCCGGGCTGTCCGCCCGCGCCTTGATTCCCCCTTGAGCCCTCGTTAGGGTCCGCGCGCTTTTTTTACGTCCCCTCTCGGAGGCAGTCGTGATCGTCGGAGTTCCCAAGGAGATCAAAACCCGCGAGTACCGCGTCGGCATGGTACCGGCTGGCGCCGCCGCCTTCATCGCCGCGGGTCACACGGTCCTGATCGAGACGAACGCCGGCGTTGGCTCCGGCATCCCCGATTCAGAGTACCAGCGCGTCGGCGCACAGATCGTCTCCACCGCGGACGAGGTCTGGAAGCGCTCGGAGATGATCATCAAGGTCAAGGAGCCCATCGCGCCCGAGTACGCGCGCATCCAGCCCGGCCAGATCATCTATACGTACTTCCACCTGGCCGGCGTGGACCCGGAGCTGACCAAGACGCTGCTCCAGAAGAAGGCCGCGGCCGTGGCCTATGAAACGCTGCAGCCGGACGACGGCAGCCTGCCGCTGCTCAAGCCCATGAGCGAGGTGGCCGGAAAGATGGCCATCCAGGTGGGCGCCAAGTGCCTGGAGCGGGCCCACGGCGGCAAGGGCATCCTCCTGGGCGGCGTGCCCGGCGTGCGCCGGGGCCGCGTCACCGTCATCGGCGGCGGCGTGGTGGGCCTGTGCGCCGCCAAGGTGGCGGTGGGCATGGGCGCCGAGGTCACCATCATCGACGTCAACATGGAGCGCCTGACCTACCTGGATGACGTGTTCCTCGGCCGCGTCGGCGTGCTGGCCTCTGACTCGGAGAGCATCGCCCGCTCCGTGCGCGAGGCCGACCTCGTCGTGGGCGCGGTGCTCATCCCCGGTCGCAAGGCCCCGAAGCTCGTCTCCGAGGCCCTCATCTCGGAGATGAGCCCGGGCTCCGTCGTGGTCGACGTGGCGGTGGACCAGGGTGGCTGCATCGAGACGTGCAAGCCCACCACCCACGACAACCCCACGTTCGAGGTCCACGGCGTCGTCCACTACTGCGTCGCCAACATGCCCGGCGCCGTGCCGCAGACGTCCACCTACGCCCTCACCAACGTCACCCGCCCCTATTCGCTCATGATCGCCAACCAGGGCCTGGCGGCGGCCGTGAAGGCGGACCGCGCCCTCTCGCGTGCGATGAACACCTACAACGGCCACGTCACCTACGAGGCCGTCGCGAAGGACATGGGCTACGCCTACATGCCCATCGCGGACGCGCTCGCCGGCAAGTAAGCCCGACAAGCAGGCAAACGACGCAGTCCCTGGCGGGGAGGTTCGGATGGCGACATCCGGCCTCCCCGCTCGTTATCTCTGCTAGGGAATATGTTTCCCTGGCCGGCGTCGTGTATTCCCGAAGCGGGCGTCCGGGCGGGTGTCGTGGGATGCCGTTGTTGCCCTGGTTGTTCCCGTGCATACATTTGGCGGGTAAGCGACAACTCATTCCCCTTTTGTTTCGGGCCCTTGGAAGGCGGGACATGTTGGATTTCAGGCAACCCAACCGGACGAAGCAGGAATTCGAAGAGCTGGCGCTCGCCCATCTGGACCCGCTCTATTCGGCGGCGCTGCGCCTGACGAAGAACGAGCGCGACGCCGAGGACCTGGTGCAGGACACCTGCATGCGGGCGTACCGCTTCTTCGACAAGTTCGAGCGCGGGACGAACATCAAGGCCTGGCTCTTCAAGATCCTCACCAACACCTTCATCAACCGCTACCGGCGGAAGGTGAAGGAGCGCACGGTGGTGGAAGGCGTGGAGCGCGAGGCCGTCCACGAGCGCTTCGTGAGCCGGGACGCGACGGACTTCGCGGCCAACCCCGAGCAGTACTTCTTCGACCGGCTCCTGTCGGACGACGTGCTGCGGGCCATTGACGCGCTGCCCATCGACTTCCGGCTGGTGGTCATCCTCGCGGACCTCCAGGAGTTCTCCTACAAGGAGATCGCGGAGATTCTCGAGTGCCCCGTGGGCACGGTCATGAGCCGCCTGTTCCGCGGACGCAAGCTCCTGCAGAAGAACCTGCGTGAGTACGCCGAGGGCCAGGGCGTCTTCCGGCACGACGGGGAGCCGGTGAACGCCCCCGCGGACCTGGAAGAGTATCGCCACAGGAAGAAGACAGGGTAGAAACCCGTTCCTAGCGCGCGCCATGAACTGCCAGGACCTCGACCGGCTACTCTATCCGTACCTCGACGGTGAATTTCAGCCCGAGGAACGAGTGGACCTCGAAACCCACCTCTCCGGGTGCGCTGATTGCCGGCGCCGCGCGGAGGAAGAGAAGCAGATGCAGCAGGCGCTGCGGCGAGCCGCGCGCCACTCCGTTTCGGGCATGCGGGCCCCCGCCTCGCTCCGGGCCGGCATCCAAGTGGGCCTCAAGCAGGAGCAGCGCCGCGTCCAGTTCGGCGTCTGGCTGCGCGCCGGGGCCATGGCGTTGGTGGTGGTGACGGTGGGCGGCGGCTGGGCCGCGTTCCACGCCGAGCAGCGGCTGAGCGCGGCCAGGACGGAAGCGGTGCAGCGCCACAGCAAGAGCAAGGCGCTCCCCTTCGAGATTGCCTCCAACACGCCAGAGCAGGTGGAGGAGTGGTTCAAGGACAAGGTGGATCCGCGCATCACCGTCCCGCAGATCCCCAAGGCGAAGCCGCTGGGCGGGCGCATCTCCATCCTCAACGGCCGCGAGGTCGCGTACATCAGCTACGAGACCCTTCCAGACAACGAAGGTGAGCCGAGCCGCCGCTTGGGCGTCTTCGTGCTCCCTGGTGACAACGAAGTCGTCATCCCGAAGTTCCAGGCCCTGCAAGCCGTGGAAGTGGACTCCGCGCAGGGCTTCAACGTCGTCACCTGGCGCGACGATGAAATCGTCTACGAGATGGTGACGGACATGGACGAAAGCGACATCCGCCGGATGCTCGCCGAGCGCGACAGCGGCGAGAAGCTCGCGCGCAAGTCCGCGCCCGAGGCCGACGAGCCGCTGTATTCGCTCCCGCCCGCGCCGCGCACGCCGCACGCCTGGCCTCCCATCTCCGTCGAGCCAGTGACGTACCCGCAGTGACGGAAACGTCGCCTGTGTGACTGCGCTTGCACGCTCCCCGGGCAGCCGGAATTCCGCCCGGTCCGAACATTGACGCTCCCGCACATGGCCGATAGCCTCGACGCACATCATCACCTTGCGCGTCGCGGCCGGTAGGGCGTTTGTGCGCGCCGCACACCAGGACGGGCCGTCCCTCCATGTCGAAGAAAATCCTGATCGTCGAAAGCGACACCGCGCTCTCCGCCACCCTGCGCTCGGCCCTGGAGGGCCGGGGCTTCACGGTCGACGAGACGACCGACGGCAAGGGCAGCGTGGAGCAGATCCGCAGGGACCGGCCGGATCTCGTGGTGCTCGCGGTGGACCTGTCCGCGGGACAGAACGGCTACCTCATCTGCGGCAAGCTGAAGAAGGACGATGACCTCAAGAACGTCCCCATCATCATCATCGGCAACCCGGACGGCTTCGCGCAGCACCGCAAGCTGAAGGCCCACGCCGACGACTACGTCGCCAAGCCGGTGGAGGCGGATCAACTGGTGGAGCGCGCGGGTGCGCTGATCGGCTTCCCCGAGCTGCCCGCCACCGAGGACGTCGTCGACGAGAGCCTCACGCTGGACGCGCTCGGCGACGAGCCGATGACGGCGGACTTCGGCGAGGAGATCTCCGTGGAGACCGCGGAGGAGCCTTCCGTCACGGGCGAGGAGTTGGACCTGGACGCCGCCTTTGGCGACCTGTCCGCGCCCGAGGAGACGCCGTCCTTCGAGGAAGAAGTCGTCGTCGCGCCGCCCGAGGCGGTGGTGGATGGCGTGGAGGAGGACTTCTCCACGCTCGACACGCTGGGCACCGACTCGGAGGATCCGCTCGAGGGGTTGGATGACGCCTCCGACGAGAAGACGGTGATCGGCTTCATCGCTCCGGCCCCCGTGGCCGCGCCTCCCCC
>NZ_JABFNS010000240.1 GCF_013116825.1 Myxococcus xanthus | reverse complement strand
GAAGGTGCGCGGCTTCCGCATCGAACTGGGCGAAATCGAGGCCGTCCTCCAGCAGGCCCCGGGCGTCCAGGAGGCCGTCGTCCTCGCTCGGGAAGACGCTCCTGGCGACAAGCGCCTCGTGGCCTACTTCGTGCCCACCGCCGCAGCACGGTCGGAAGAACAGGCCGCGAATGCAGTGGGAGGCATCCGTGCATTCCTCAAGGCGCGGCTGCCCGATTACATGCTGCCCGCGGTGTTCATGCCGCTGGAGGTCCTGCCGCTGTCCCCCAACGGCAAGGTGGACCGCAAGGCGCTGCCCGCCCCGTACGCGGACCTGAATCGGACAGGAACGCCGTTCGAAGCACCGCGGAACGCCTCCGAGCAGACCCTTGCCGACATCTGGGCCGAGGTCCTGGGTCTCCGTCAGGTCGGCATCGACGACAGCTTCTTCGAGCTGGGTGGCGACTCCATCCGCAGCATCCAGGTCATCGCGAGGCTGCGAGAACAAGGCATGGAGCTGCCCACGCTGGAGCTGCTCCAACACCCGACCATCCGCGAACTCGCCGGTGTCATCAAAGCAACGAGCGTGGCCCCCGAGAGCCAGGTCGCGCCCTTCAGCCTCGTGTCTGAGACAGACCGTCAGCGGCTGCCCCAGGACGTGGAAGACGCCTACCCGCTGGCCGCGCTCCAGTCAGGCATGTTGTTCGAGAGCGCGCTGGATGCCTCGGCCGGCATCTACCACGACATGTTCAGCTTCCATGTGGAGATGGCGCTGAACGAACCGCTGCTGCAACAAGCCTTCCGGGAGCTGTTCGCGCGCCACGCCATCCTGCGCACGTCGTTCCACCTGGACGGCCATGAAGAGCCCCTCCAGCTCGTCCACCGTGAAGTGGAACCGCCGCTGAAGTTCGAAGACCTCCGGCACGTGGAGGCAGCCCAGCAAACGACCTACTTGCAAGCATGGGCGGAGAAGGAGCGCGTCCAGCCGTTCACCTGGAACCAGGCGCCGCTGATGCGGCTCTGCGTGCATCGGCGCTCGGCAACCACCGTCCAGCTGACCATCGTCTTCCACCACGCCATCCTCGATGGCTGGAGCGCCGCGACCCTTCTGTCGGAACTCTTCGGCCGCTATCTCGAATTGCTGGAGGGCTCGGACGCCCCCGCCGCGCCATCCCCCGCCGCCACCTACCGGCAGTTCGTGGCCTTGGAGCGCGAAGCCCAGAGCTCCCCGGAGAGTGAACGGTTCTGGCTGCGGCGCATGGATGGAGTGGACGCAGCAAGTCCGCGCCCGCTCCGGTCCCGGGACGACGAGCGCGTCCTGCACACCCACGACGTGCGCATCCCCGCTCCTCTCCAGCAGGCATTGCTACGCGTGGCTCACGAGGCGGGCGTGTCCCTCAAGACAGTGCTGCTGGCCGTGCATCTGCGCGTCCGCGGCTTCGTCGAAGGCAGCACCTCCGTCGTCACCGGCATCGTCACCAACGGCCGCCCCGAAGTCGTCGATGGCGAGCGGATGATTGGCCTGTTCCTCAATAGCGTCCCCTTCCCGGTGACGCTGCCTGGAGGCACATGGCTGGAGCTCATCCAGCAGGTCGCGAAGCATGAGCAGGAGCTGATGCCTCACCGCCGCTACCCTATGGCGCGGCTCCAGCAGAAGCGCGGCGGACAGCCGCTGTTCGACACGCTCTTCAACTTCATCCACTTCCACGTCGCGGGAGGGCTCTCCCAGCAGAAGGGCCTGCGCTTCGTCGACGAGATGCTGGGCGCCGCCTGGATGGAGCTGCCGCTCGGCGTCACCTTCACTCAAGACCCGGACACCTCGTCGCTATCGGTCTCCATCGCCACCACGGGCACTCGGCACGAAGCGGAGCGAACGCGGGAGTTGGGACACTACTACCTGCGCGCGCTGGAGGCCGTGGCCGCGGGCGCGGGCAGCCACTACGAGCTGGCTGCGCTGCTCCCACCGGCCGACCGCGCCACGTTGCTGGAGACGTGGAGTGCCACGCGCCGAGAGGTCGCCTGGGAAGGATGCTTGCATGAGCGTTTCGAGGACCGCGCGGCCCTTTCTCCCGATGCCATCGCCGTGCTGGACGATGAGCACACGCTCACCTATGCCGAACTCAACCGCCGCGCCAACCAGCTCGCCTGGGCCCTGCGTGCCCGAGGCGTAGGGGCCGAGGCTCGTGTGGGCCTGTGCATGGAGCGCTCGGTCGACATGGTCGTCGGCGTCCTCGCCATCCTCAAGGCGGGCGGCGCCTACGTCCCCATGGATCCGGCCTACCCCGCCCAGCGCCTGGCCTACATGGTGAGTGACTCGAATGTCGGCTGCGTGCTCACTCAGCAGCGCGTCGCGGACAAGCTCGCCGGGCACAAGGTGGAGGTCCTCTGTGTGGATGACGCAGGGCTCGTGAGCGGTTCACGGGACGCGTCCAACCCGCCGCGACTCAGCGGGCCCCTGAACCTCGCCTACGTCATCTACACGTCGGGAAGCACCGGCATGCCCAAGGGCGTCATGGTGCAGCACGCCTCGGTGATGAACCTGCGCGCTGCGCTGGCGACCACCGCCTACGCAGGTGTGGACAAGCCCCTCCGCGTCAGCCTCAATGCGTCGCTGTCCTTTGACGCCTCCGTACAGCAGTTGGTGCAGCTCGCGGACGGACATGCGCTGTGCGTGGTGTCACAAGCGACACGCGAGGACACCCGCCTGATGCTGGCGTGGTTGGAGCGGCATTCCGTGGACGTCCTGGACTGCGCCCCCTCACAGCTGCGGCTGCTTCTGGACGAGGGCCTGGCCGCACACGGCCCTTTGCGCGTACTGGCCGGCGGCGAGGCACTGGACGAGGCGCTCTGGGCCCGGCTCTCCGCCCATCCCCACATCGAGTGCTTCAACGTCTACGGTCCTACCGAGTGCACCGTGGACTCCACGCTGCGTCCCGTGCGCGGAGCGTCCCTGCCTCCGTCGCTGGGCGGTCCGTTGGCGAACGCTCAGACCTACGTGCTGGACGCGTACCTGCAGCCTGTACCGGTAGGTGTGCCAGGCGAGCTCTACATTGGTGGAGCGGGCCTGGCGCGTGGCTACCTGAATCGTCCTGAGCTCACCGCCGACCGGTTCATTCCCAACCCCTTCAGCACGGCCCCCGGCGCCCGCCTCTATCGGACGGGAGACCGGGCTCGCTGGTTGCCCCAGGGCGAACTCGAGTTCCTGGGCCGCATCGACTTCCAGGTGAAGCTGCGCGGCTTCCGCATCGAACTGGGGGAGATTGAGTCCGCGCTGCGCCAACACCCCGCGGTTCGCGACACCGTGGTCCTGGTCCGCGAAGACACGCCAGGGCTCCAACGCCTGGTGGCGTACGTGGTCGAGGAGGCGGAGGCCACCACCGTCATGGACTCCGGCACGTTCCGCCCGTTCCTCAAGGAGCGGCTGCCCGAGCACATGGTGCCCTCGGCCTTCGTCACCGTGGAGGCCCTGCCACTCACCCCCAATGGCAAGCTGGACCGCAAGGCACTGCCGGCACCGGAAGTTCCTCGGCACGCCGCCACGCGCCCGCTCAGCACGGAAACGGAACGTCGTGTCGCCGCCCACTGGGCCACGCTGCTGCACGTCGGGACGGTCAACGCCGAGGATGACTTCTTCGCACTCGGGGGCCACTCGCTCCTGGCCACCCAGTTGGTGACGCGGCTACGGCAGGACTTCGGCGTGGACCTGCCGCTTCGGGCCCTCTTCGAGCAAAGCACGGTGGCGGCGCTTGCCGCGCGTCTGGACTCCGAGCGGGCTCGCGGCACCGCGAGTACCCTACCAGCCATCCGTGCCGCGCCACGCGATCGACCACTGCCCCAGTCCTTCGTCCAGCAGCGACTGTGGGTGATGGAGCAACTGACGCCCGACACCGCGACGTACAACAACCCCGCGGCGGTGGCCATCGACGGAGCGCTCGACATTCGCGCGATGGAGCAGTCCCTGTTGCGAGTGGTGCAACGACACGAGGCGCTGCGCACGACGTTCCGGAACGAGGGGGACCTGCCCGTACAGGTCGTCCATCCAATCACGACGCTGGAGTTGCCCATCACGGACATCTCCCCCCTGCCTGAAGGTGAGCGTGATGCCCGGGCTCGTCAGCTCGCGAACGAGGAGGCCCATCTCCCGTTCAATCTGGTGCGCGGCCCGCTCTTCCGGGCACGCTTGCTCCGGCTCGCTTCAGACAGGCACGTCTTGTTCGTCACGATGCATCACATCGTGTCTGACGGCTGGTCCGTGGGCGTGTTGGTACGGGAGGTGGCGGAGGGCTACGAAGCCGCCGTCCAGGGCCGCGAGGCACAGCTGCCCCCGCTTTCGGTGCAATACGCCGACTACGCCCTCTGGCAGCGAGAATGGATGCAGGGGCCGGTGCTGGAGTCACGGCTGGACTACTGGCGTGAACAGCTCGCTGGAGCTCCCGCGGCCCTGGAGCTGCCTACCGACAGGCCGCGCACGGCGGTGCAGACGTACCGGGGAGCCCTCCTCCCGGTGAAGATGCCCGCGAAGCTCTCCGAGGCAGTGACTGCACTGGCGCGCCGTCAGGAGGCGACGCCCTTCATGGTCCTGCTGGCGACCTGGCAGTTGCTGCTCTCTCGCTACTCCGGTCAGCAGGACCTCTGCGTCGGTTCGCCCATCGCGGGCCGCACCCGGCCGGAGCTGGAAGGGCTTATTGGCTTCTTCGTCAACACGCTGGTCTTCCGGGCCCGCATGTCGCCGGAGCTCACCTTCCGTGAGCTGTTGGCCCAGGCAAAGGCGGCGGCGCTGGGCGCGTCCGAACACCAGGACGTGCCGTTCGAAAAGCTGGTCGAGGTGCTGCAACCCACGAGAGAGCCGAGCCGTTCGCCGCTCTTCCAGGTCACCTTCACCCTGCAGAACACGCCGCCCGTACACCTGGAGCTGCAGGGGCTATCGTTGCGTGTGCTGGAGACGGAGCTGGAGACCGTCAAATTCGACTTGAGTCTCTTGCTGGAAGAGACCCCAGAAGGGCTCTCTGGCGCGCTGAACTACAACACCGACCTCTTCGATGCCTCCACCGCCGAGCGCATGATGGGGCACTTCCGCACGCTGCTGGAAGCCATCGTCACGGATGAGAACCGGCGTCTGGCCGAGTTGCCCCTTCTGCGCACCGAGGAGCGTCAACAACTCCTGGTCGACTGGAA
Organism: Myxococcus xanthus; assembly: GCF_013116825.1. GTDB lineage: Bacteria > Myxococcota > Myxococcia > Myxococcales > Myxococcaceae > Myxococcus > Myxococcus xanthus_B. Next base: position 731 of record NZ_JABFNS010000240.1, on the reverse strand, counting down.
CGCGACGTCCGCCGTGTTCCCGCGCGAGACGCCGATTCACGTTCTCTTCTCCGAGCAGGCGGCTCGCGCGCCAGACGCCATGGCGCTCATCAGCGGTGAGCGCGTCGTCACCTACGCGGAGCTGGACCGCCGCTCCAATCAGCTCGCGCACCATCTTCGCGCGTATGGCGTCTCCCGAGGCACCCGCGTGGGACTGTGCCTGGAGCGCTCGCCGGACATGGTGGTGGGCCTGCTCGCCATCCTCAAGGCTGGCGGCGCCTACGTGCCCATCGACCACCACTACCCCGCTGAACGCATCTCCTTGCTGCTTCAGGAGGCTGGCGTCAGCGTGTTCGTCACGCAGGAGTCGCTCGCCGATGAGCTCCCCAGCTCGGGCGGGTTGATGGTGTGCGTGGACACGGACGCGGACCTCATCGCCGCGTTGCCACATGACGCGCCGCCCTCCGTGGCCGTGGGCGGTGATGACCTCGCTTACGTCATGTTCACCTCCGGCAGCACCGGCCGGCCCAAGGGCGTCTGCATTCCTCACCGCGCCGTCGCAAGGCTCGTCCTCGCCAATCCCTTCATCCACTTCGGCCCCGACGAAGTCTTCCTCCAACTGGCCCCCGTCGCCTTCGACGCTTCCACCCTGGAGCTCTGGGGCGCCCTGCTTCACGGCGCGCGCCTCGTCCTCGCTCCGCCTCACACGCCTTCTCTGGACGAACTCGCCGCGCTGCTGACTCACCACCGCG
>NZ_JABFNS010000023.1 GCF_013116825.1 Myxococcus xanthus | reverse complement strand
ACGTACAACTCCCCCCTCACCCCCACCGGCACTGGCCGCATTCCTTCGTCCAGCACGTACACCCGCGTATTCCCCACCGGCTTCCCAATGGGCACCGTCAACCCCTCGTCACCCTCTGCGACGCGGTGCACTGTCGTGAATGTCGTCCCCTCCGTCGGCCCGTACCCGTTGAGGAGGAGGCCCCCACTCCTCACTCGCTCCCGCACCCGCCCCACCGACAGCACGTCTCCTCCCGCCAGCACCTGCCTCACTCCACCCAACGCCTCCGGCTGGTACGCCTGCATCTGCTCGAAGAGGGCTGCCGTCAGCCACAGCGACGTCACCCCCGCCTCCTTCAGCCTCCGCCCCACCGCCTCCAACTCCAGCGGCCCCTCCGGGTACACCACCAGCTTCCCCCCGTGCAGCAGCGCGCCCCATACCTCCAGCGTCGACGCGTCGAAGCCTGTCGGCGCCAGTTGCAGCCACACCTCCTCCGGCCCGAAGTCCGCCACGCCGCTTCCCAACACCAGCCGCGTCACCGCTCGCTGCGGCACCGCCACACCCTTCGGCTTCCCCGTGCTTCCCGACGTAAACATCACGTACGCCAGGTTGCCTCCTCCTACTCGGACTCCAGGGTTTGTCTCCGGCTGCCTGCCAATCCGCGTGGCCCACTCCGTGTCCACGCTCACCACCAGCTCTCCACCCGACGCCACCTCGTCCGCCAGCTTCTCCTGCGCCACCAGCAGCGCCACCCCCGCCTCTCGCTTCATCCACACCAGCCGCTCCAGCGGGTAGCTCGCGTCCAGCGGCACGTACACTCCTCCCGCCTTCAGAATCCCCAGCGCGCTCACCACCCACTCCAACGAGCGCTCCACGCACAGCCCCACTCTCACCTCGGGGCCCACTCCCATTCCCCTCAGGTGGTGCGCCAACTGGTTTGCTCGGCGATTCAACGCCTCGTAACTCACCTGCTGCCCTGCCCACTCCACCGCCACCGCGCCCGGCGTCCTCTTCACCTGCGCTTCAAACAGCTCCGCCAGCGACGCTTCCCTCGGGTACTCCTCTCGCCGCCCGCTCCACTCCTCCACCAACAGGCGCCGCTCGTCCCCCGACATCATCGACAGCTCAGACAAGGTCCGACGCTCCGAACCACACAGTTCGCGCAGGAGCTGGCGGGCCTGCTCGACCATCCGCTTCGCCGCCGATGCATCAAAGCGCCTGGCGTCGTAGGTCAGGCGCAACTGCCATTCACGCCCGGGGACGGCCATCATCGTCACCGGGTGTGAATCCACCTCGACGATGTACGGGTCGCGAACCACCAGCTCGTCCGACATCGTGGTGAGGCCCGCGTCCCGGGGGTAGTTCTCGAAGACGACCAGGCTCTCGAACAACGCGGGGCCAGGAGGAACCTCGCTCCAGCGGCGCACCTCCACCAGGGGCGACGTCTCGTACTGCCTCGCCTCCTGGAGCCAGGCTTGCAGCCCCTTCAGCCAGGGGCCCACGGGGCTCGACGCGGGCAGGCGCACTCGCACGGGGATGGCGTTGATGAACAAGCCCACCATCGCCTCGATGCCGGCAAGCTCCGGGGGCCTGCCGGAGACTGTCAACCCGAACAGGACGTCGTCCTCTCCGGTATAGCGCCACAGCAACAGCGCCCAGACCGCTTGCAACAGCGTGCCTCCCGTGACGCCTTGCTGGCGCGAGAAGGCCTCCAGCGCCGCAGTCTCCTCCGCGCTCATCCGGAGCAGCACTTCCCCCAGGAGCGTCACATCACGCGGCGCCCTTCCGAGCTCCAAACGGGTGGGCTCCTTGAAGCCCGCCAGCGCGGCACGCCAGAAGTCCCGCGCGGCGCCCAGGTCCTGACGTCCCAGCCACGCGATGTAGTCGCGGTACGGCCGCACGGCGCTTCGTGCCAGCGTCACGCCTCGCCGCAGCGCCTCATACCGGGTGAGGACCTCCCGCAGCACCACCTGTGTCGACCACCCGTCCAGCAACAGGTGCGTCAGGCTGAACACCACGCGCCACACACGCGCTCCCGTGCGAAGCATCGTCAGCCGGAAGCCGGGCGCGCGGGTGAGCACCAGTCCCCTTCGGCGATCCTCCTCGAAGAACGCGGCCAGTCGGGCCTTCTGGTCGGCCTCGGACAGGTGGCGCAAGTCCTCGACGTCGACGGGAGGCCGCACCTCGCGCATCACCGCCTGGAGCGGCGTGTCCAGCCCCTCCCAGAAGAACGCGGTCCGGAGGATGGCGTACTGCTCGGCGGCCTGCCGCCACGCTTCCACGAAGGCGTGCTCATCCAGTGGGCCTTCGAGCTCGAAGGAGATCTGATTGAAGTACGGCTGGGTCTCGCTCTCCTGGAGATGGGAGATCAAGATTCCATGCTGGAGCGGTGACAGCGGGTAAAGGTCCTCGATGTCCTCCAGGTGGTAACCGTGCGCGGCCAGCCTCTTGGAGAACGCCTCCAAGCCCTCCGGGGAGAGCCCCGACAACGGAAAGCCGGAAGCGGGCCCGGCTGGAGGCTCCTCCGTGAGCAGGGAATCGGCGGGAGGGGCATCCCCCGCCACCGCCGCCAACCCCGCCACGGTCGGATGGTCGAAGAGCTGCTTCATCCGGAAGTGCAGCCCCGCCTGCTCGGCCCGCGAGACGACCTGGATGGCGATGATGGAGTCGCCACCCAGCTCGAAGAAGTTCTCGTGGATGTCCACCCGCGGCCGGTCGAGCACCTGCGCCCAGATGGCCGTGAGTGTCTCTTCCTTCGCGTTGCGCGGCCCCTCGAAGACTCGTGCTGCGTCCTCGGGCAGCGCAGGCGGCGGCAGCGCGCGCCAGTCCACCTTGCCATTGGGTGTCAGCGGCAGGGCGTCCAGCACCACCAGCGCCGACGGCACCATGTGCCCAGGGAGCCGCTGCTGGAGGAACGCGCGCAGCGCCGCCGTGTCCGGCGCTGGCTGCGAGGCGGGCGTGGCATACGCCACCAGCCGCTTGTTTCCGGGCACGTCTTCGCGCGCCAGCACCACCGCGTCCCGGACCTCGGGATGCGCTCTGAGCACCGTCGCCACTTCCCCGGGCTCCACCCGGAACCCCCGCACCTTCACCTGGAAGTCGACCCGGCCGATGAACTCCAAACGCCCGTCCGCCAGCCACCTCACCTTGTCTCCCGTGCGGTACATCCGCGCGCCTGGCTCCCCACCGAAAGGGTCCGGCAGGTACCGCTCCGCCGTCAGCTCCGGATGCCCCAGGTACCCTCGCGTCACCTGGGCACCTCCCGCGTACAGCTCCCCCGGCACTCCCACCGGCACGGGGCGCAGGCTCCCATCCAGCACGTACACCCGCGTGTTGCCCATCGGCCGCCCCAGCGGCACCGCCGCCGGCGACATCGGCCGGCGCGGCAGCTCCACGCGCCCCGCCAACACGCCCACCGTCGCCTCCGTCGGGCCGTAGTGGTTGTACACCTCGCACCCGGGCGCCAGCGCATGCACCTGCTCCAGGAGGCTCCACGATGCCGCCTCCCCGCCCACCACCAGCCGCTTCCTCGGCAGCACCTGTCTCGGCTCCGCGCCGCTCATCAGCGCCGCGAGGTGCGAGGGCACCAGCTTCACGCAGTCCACCCCATGCCGGGCGAAGTACTCCGCCACGCCCGTCGGACTGCTCGCTCGCTCCTGCGTCAACACATGCAGCAGCCCTCCGGTGCACAGCGCGGGGAACAGCACCGTGTTCCCCAGGTCCGCCGCCACCGTCGACACCAGCGCGAAGCTGGTGCAGTCGGCCAACCCCAACCTCTCAATGGCCGCCTGCACATAATTCGCCAGCTGTCCGTGTGTGACCGCCACCCCCTTGGGCCGCCCGGTGCTGCCTGACGTGAACAGCACATACGCCAGCTGCTCCGGGTGCACCTCCACGATCGGCGGTGCCGCTGAAGACCACCGCTCCAGCAGCGCGGCCTCTCCATCCACCACCACCCGGCGCGCGCGAGTCCCTTCAAAGGTCGCGGCGTATCGCGCCTGCGTCACCACCACTGGCGCGCCGACTTCTTCCACCAGCATCCGCAGCCGGGACTCTGGCTGCGAGGGGTCCAGCGGCACATAGGCGCCCCCTGCCTTCAGGATGCCGAGCATCCCCACCACCCACTCCACACCTCGCTCCAGGCACAGCGCCACGGGCACATCCGCCCCCACGCCTTGCCCTCTCAACTGGTGCGCGAGCTGATTGGCACGCGCATCCAGCGCCCCGTACGTCTCCTCCCTTTCCTCGCACCGGACCGCTGGCGCGTCCGCGTTGCGCGCGACCTGCGCCTGGAAGCGCTCTTGCACGCTGGCCCAGGGAGCGAATCCGGTGCGCGTGTCGTTCCACCCCACGAGCACCTGGTGACGCTCGGGCTCGGAGAGCAGAGACAGCGTCCCCAGAGCGCCGTCCGGCCTTGCCGCCATCGCCTCCAGCACGAAGCGGAGTCGTTCGAGCTGTGCATCCGCGAAGGCCGCGGTGAAGCGCGCCCGGTCGTACCGCAAGCACAGCGGAAGCCGGGTGCCGTTCGTCGAGATGAGCGTCAGCGGGAAGTGGTCCGCCTCGACCGCGCGAATATCCCGCACCGCCAAGGCCCTGGCGGAGGACGTGAGCTCGGCATCCAGCGGGTAGTTCTCGAAGACGACCAGCGTCTCGAAGAGCGAGGTGCCCGCGGGCACGCCGCTCCAGCGCTGGACCTTCACCAACGGCGCGTGCTCGTGCTGCCGCGCCTCCACCTGCATCTCCTGGATCTGCCGCAGCCAGGGCCCGAACGATGCACCGGGAGGCAGCCGCACTCGCACCGGCTGGGTGTTGATGAACAGCCCAACCATGTCCTCCACGCCCGCGAGTCCCGGGGGACGTCCGGAGACAGTGGTGCCGAAGACGACATCATCCGCTCCGCACAGGTGACCGAGCACCAAGGCCCAGGCCCCCTGCACCAGGGTGTGCAGCGTGAGCCCCTGCCTCCGCGCGAAGCGGCTCAACTCCGAGGTGAGCGACTCCGACAGGAACAGCTCCCGCGAGGCCTTGCCCTTCCCTTCACCGCCACCGGGCTCGACGCGAGGATTCGTGGGCGCGTCGAAGCCTTCGAGCGCCTGTCGCCAGAACGACTCGGACACCGCCAGGTCCTGCTCGCCCAGCCACCCGATGTAGTCCCGATACGGCCGAGGCGCCGTGATGCGAGGCTGCTTCCCCGCGCACGAGCCCTCGTACAGGGCGAGGACGTCGCGAATCACCAGCGGCACGGACCAGCCGTCCAGGATCAGGTGGGAGTGACTGAAGACGAAGCGATGCGCATCATCGCCGACGCGCAGCAGCGCCAGACGCACCAATGGCGCCCAGGACAGGTCGAAGCCCTCGCGACGGTCCTGTGCCAGCAAGGCGTCCAGACGCGACTCGCGTGCTTCGGGCGACAGGTCGCGCCAGTCCTCGATGCGGACCGGCAGGTCCACCTCGCGCAGAACGACCTGCATCGGCTCGTCCACGTCATCCCAGACGAACGCCGTGCGCAGCACCGGGTGCGCCGCGACGACCGTGTTCCACGCCTGGGTGAAGAGCGCCACGTCCAGGTGGCCGCGCAGCTCGCAGACGAGCTGGTTGAAGTACAGCCCCCGGCCGGGCTCTGCGATGGCATGGAACAGCATGCCGCCCTGCAACGGCGACAGGGGGTACAGGTCCTCGATGTTGTCGCTCATCGCGTCTTCTTTCCAAACCGTGCGGACAGCTTGTCGAGCTGCGCCTGTTTCACCTTCGCGAGCGGAAAGTCAGAAGGCGAGTGCCCTCCCGCATCCGGCGCGCGCGATGCGTGCACCAGCGCCTGGAGGCGCGCGAGGAAGTCCTCGGCGACACGCGTCACCGTCTCACGGCGGTGCACCGCCTCGCTGAACGTCCAGAGGATCACCAGCCGCCCGTCACGCACCATGCCCGTCACATCCAGCAGGTATGGCCGCCGCGCGCTCGGGGCTCGCTGCCGCAGGGCCGCCGCCTCGGGCGCGAGCACGAAGGGAGCCCCCTCGCCCACGACGCCGTCGAGCTGCCCCAGGTGGTTGAAGCCCACCTCCGCCAACGGCAAGGCCGCCAGCGCCTCGTCCCTCGCCACGTAGCGGAGCAGCCCCCACCCCATGCCTCGTGACGGCACGGCGCGCAGCCCCTCCTTCACGGCGCGAAGTGCCTCGCCCGGCCCCGTCGTCCCCCGCAGGTCGAGCAGCGCGGGAAACACCCGGGTGAACCAGCCCACCGTGCGAGAGACGTCCACGCCCGGAAGCACCTCTTCCCGTCCGTGCCCCTCCACGTCCACCAGCGCGACGGCCCCTCCCGCCCACGCGGTCAGTGCCTGCGCCAGCGCCGTCAGCAGGGGCTCCTGAGGCTGCGTGTGCCACGCCTTTGGGACATCCTGCAGCAGCGTGCGCGTCTGCTCGGGCTCCAGCGTCACCTGCACCGTGCTCGCGGTGGCCTCCGTGTTGAGGCCCCCCGTGAAGTCCACCGGCAGCCGGTGGGCCTCGCGCCAGGGCCGCTCCAACCACCAGGCCCGCTCCGCCGTCAGCGCCTGCGAGCGCGCCAGCGCCTCCAGGCCACGGGCCCACGCCTGGAACGACGTCGTCTTCGGAGGTAGCACCACGGCGTCCCCCGCCGCGAGCCGCGTGTACGCCGTCGCCAGGTCCTCCAGGAGGATGCGCCAGGACACCGCGTCCACCACGAGGTGATGCACCGCCAGCATCAGCCGCGTGGAGTGGCCCGCGCCCCGCTCCAGCAACACCGCCTGGACGAGCGGCCCTTCCAGCCGCAGCGCGCGTTGCGCCGCCTCCGCGTGCCGCGACAGCGCCGAGGGGCGCTCCGCCTCCGGCACGGCCGACAGGTCCACGCGCGCCACCGTGACGCGCGCTCCTGGCTCACAGATGGCCTGGTGCCAGCCGTCCTCCCCGCCCGCGAAGCCCAGCCGGAGCGCGTCATGATGTGCCAGCAGGTGCGCCAACGCGCGCTCCAGCAAGGCAGCGTCCAGGGCGGCTCTCGCCTCCAGCAGCAGGGACATGTTCCAGTGGTGTGGCGCCTCCAATCCCAGGCTGAAGAACCAGTGCTGGATGGGCGTCAACGCCACCGGCCCCACGACGGGGCCTTGCTCGGCCTGCACCGCCAGGCGCGTTCCCGCGACCGAGGCGAGCCGCGCCACCGTCGGGTTCTGGAAGAGCTGCTTCGGGGACAGCTCGATGCCCTGCGCGCGCGCGCGGGTGACGATCTGCAGTCCCAGGATGGAGTCGCCCCCCAGTTCGAAGAAGTCGTCGTGGATGCCCACGCGTTCGACGCCCAGCACCTCCCGCCAGAGTGACACCAGCGTGGCTTCCACCTCTGAATGAGGCGCGGCCGGCGCCGCCGCGGAGGCCGGGTCCGGCGTGGGCAACGCACGGCGGTCCACCTTGCCGTGCCGGGTGCGCGGCAGCGCGTCCATCGCGACGAAGGCCGCGGGGACCATGTACGGCGGCAGGCGCGAACGCACCCACTCCTTCAGTGCCTGAGTGTCTGGCTTCTCACCCGGCCCCTCCGTCGCGAGCACCCCGTAGGCGACCAGGCGCTTCGGCCCCTTCCCATCCTCACGCGCGACGACGACGGCCTCCTTCACCGCCGGATGCGCGAGCAGCGCGGCTTCGACCTCACCCGGCTCGATGCGGAAGCCCCGCACCTTCACCTGATGGTCCACGCGGCCGATGAACTCCAGCGTCCCGTCCGCCCGCCAGCGCGCCAAATCGCCCGTGCGGTACATGCGCGCGCCCAAGCGGCCGTCGAAGGGGTCCGTTACGAAGCGCTCGGACGTGAGCCCGGGCTGGCCCAGATAGCCTCGCGCCACGCCCGCGCCGCCCACGTACAGCTCGCCCGGTGCGCCCCGCGGCACCAGCCTGCGGTGCGCGTCCAGCAGGTACACGCGGGCCCCTGGCACCGCGCGCCCGATGGGCACGCGCCCCGCTTCGTCCACACGCACCCGGTGCACCGTGCTCCAGATGGTGGCTTCCGTGGGGCCGTACTCATTGAACAGGGACACCGCGGGCAGCGCCTCATGATGCGCCCGCGTCAACTCCACGGGACACGGCTCGCCTCCCACGCTCACCGCGCGCAGGCCCCTCAGCCCTCCCACCGGCGCCGCCGCCAGGATCTGCCCATAGAGCGAGGGCACGGAGATGAGGTGCGTGACGTGAGAGCGCGCGATCCGCTCGGCGAGCCGGCGCGGGTCCCCATGTTCCTCGGCGTCCGGGTAGCGCAGCGTTCCGCCTCCGAACAAGGACCACAGGAGCCCCGCGAGCGAGGCGTCGAAGGTGAACGGTGCCAGGGACATCACCACCCCCGGCTCGCCGTACACGTCGGCGCGGGCCTGGGTCGCGGCCACCAGGTGCCGGTGCTCCAGCACCACGCCACGCGGCCGCCCGGTGGAGCCGGAGGTGTAGACGACACACGCCGCATCCGTCCCCTCCGGGAGGCCGCGCACGTCCTCGGACGCCTCGGGCAGGGACTCCAGGGGGATGACCGTCAGCCCGTCGCGCGAGGGAACGCGGGCAAGGCACGACTCGGAGGCGACCAGCGCCTGGGCCCGTGTGTCCGCGAGGATGCCGGCCAGGCGCTCCGCCGGATGGTCCACGTCGAGCACCACCACGGCCGCCCCTGCACGGGTCACACCCATCAGCCCCGCGACCACCTCCGCGGGCTGCGACACCGCGAGCGCGACGATGTCACCCCGCTTCACGCCTCGCGACACGAGGTGCCGGGCCAGCCGCCCCGACAACACCTCCACCTCGCGATATGTGAGCGTCCGGACGCCATCCTCCACCGCCACCCGGTCCGGCGTCCGTGACACCTGGGCCAGGAACCGCGAAGGCAACGTGTCCGCTGGGAGAGGCCCTGCCGTGGGCGCGGGATTCCACTCCTCGAGCAACCGGCTTCGATCCGCGCGGTCCAGCAGGTCGAACTGGGACAGCCGGACTTCCGGGCTGCCCGCGGCGACCTCCAGCAAGCGCATGAGCGAGCCTGACAGCCGGGCGATGGTCTCCGCGTCGAAGAGCCCGGTGTTGTACTCGATGCTGCCTCGCAGCCCCTCGGGCGTCTCGGTGACTTCCAGCGCGAGGTCCAGCTTGGTCGCACCCGCATGCACGGGACGGCTGCGGAGCTGGAGCCCGACGAGCGACAACGCCGCGGCGGGCGTGTTGTGCAGAATCAGCATCGTCTGGAAGACGGGCGTGTGGCTGAGGTCGCGCGGCGCGTGCAGCACCTCCAGCAGCTTCTCGAAGGGCACCTCCTGGTGCGCGAACGCATCCAGCGCTGTCCTTCGCACCCGCCCCAGGACCTCCGCGAACGAGGGGTCGCCGGACAGGTCGGCGCGCAGGGCCAAGGAGTTGATGAAGCAGCCAATCAGCGGCTCGACCTCGGGCCGGTCGCGGCCCGCCACCGGCGTGCCCACCGCGAAGTCGTCCTGCCCGGTGTACGCATGCAGCAGGACCTGCCACGCGGCCATCAGCACCATGAAGGGGGTGGCGCCCTCCTTCCGCCCCACCGCCACCAGGGCGTCGGTGAGGGACTTCGGGACAGCGAAGGGCAGTTGCTCGCCCTCGTGCGTCTGCAATGGAGGACGCGGACGGTCCACGGGCAGTTGGAGCACGGGGACATCCGCCAGCACGTCGCGCCACCATGCCTGTTCGGACTTCAAGGCGGAGCCTCGCATCTGCTCCAACTGCCAGCGCGCGTAGTCCGCGTACTGCACCGACAGGGCGGGCAAGGCGGCGGGCAGGCCCGTCAGCTCGGCCTCGTACAGCCGAGCCATCTCGTGCACCATCACCCCCGCGGACCAGCCGTCCGAGATGATGTGGTGCAGCGTGATGAGCAGGACGTGCTCGGTGCTTCCCAACCGCAGCAAGGTCGCGCGGAGCAGCGGCCCTCGCTCCAGGTCGAAGGGACGGCGCGCCTCTTCACGTGTCCAGCGGGCGACGTCCGCTGCACTGACGCCCTCCGCCGCCTCCAGGGAGATGGAGATCTCCAGCGACGGCGCGATGGTCTGCACCGCCTCGGTGCCCTCCATGGAGAACGTGGTCCGCAGGGCCTCATGCCGGCGCGCCACCGCGTTCAACGCTCGCTCCAGGGCCGCGGCATCCAGAGGGCCGCTCACGGTGAACGCGACGGCGTTGTTGTAGGCGGCGTTGCCCGGCTCCAGCCGGTCCAGGTACCAGAGCCGCTGCTGCGCGAACGACAGCGGCAGCGGACGTCCCCGGGGGACCCGGGTGATGGACGAGGGCGCCTCTGGCTTCTTCGCTGCGCGGTCCCGAGCGCCCATCGCCTTCGGGGGTGTCGGCCTGCCCTCCGGGACAGGCAGCGCGGGCAACAGCTCCAGCGAGCCATCCCGCTTGCGCCGCGCACGCCGGCCCGTGGCCATCCGCCTCGCGGCCTCCGTGCTTCCGGCGAGGATGCGCACCGAGGTGGAGTCCGGCGCGTTCCAGAGCCCGCGAGGCACGCCCGCGCCCTTCACCACCAGCTCACCGATGACACCCACCGGCACGGGCTGGCCGCGCCCATCCACGACGTCCCAGCGCGAGGCATCTCCCGGAACGGCGGCGAGCGCCCAGGCCCCCAGGCCCAGGTCCGGCTGCCGGTGCGCGACACGCCAGGGCATGGCGCGCGCCAGGGCTTCCGCCGCCTCTTCGGACGCGCCTTCGAGCCAGACGTGACGGATGGGCCGCAGCGCCTCCGCCGCGTCGGGGAGCGTCAGCATCGAGCGCGCCAGCGCCGCGGTGCAGTGCAGGTGGGTGATGCCCGCCTCGCGCACGAGCGCCAGCAGGGCCTCCGCCGCCCCGGGGCCTTCCCGCAGCGACGGCATGGGGACCGCGGGCCCAGGCTCCGGGGAATGGCGACCGCGCAAGGCGTCGAGGTGCCGCAGCCCCTCCAGGGTCGCCTCCACCTCCACCCCGAAGTCCACCAGGCAGGCGATTTCATCCACGTCGAGCCGCTGGACACGCTCCACCATGGGACCGCAGGAGTCCGGCGTACCGAAGAGGCCACCGCTCTCCACGTACCGTTCCACGCCATGCGCCAGCAGCGCATCCATGTCCGCGGGCGTCAGCGAACGGGGGTCCATGCCGAGCCCCATGCCGGCCATGAAGCCCGCGGCGATGTCCACGGAGCTGCGGAAGTAGTCGAGCAGCGGCTGTCGTGCCCGCCGCCGGACCTCGGCCGGGTCGTCGCCGAGATACGCATGCAGCATCAAGCTCACGTGTCCCCGTCCCGCATGGCCATGTTGCCGCCAGGCGTCGCGGTACAGCGCCACCTTCCCCTCCAGGTCCTCCAGGTGCTGGCCCATCAGGTTGGTGAGCACGTAGGCCCCCAGCTCGCCCGCCAGCCGGAAGGTCTCCGGGTTTCCGGCCGCGGTGAGCCAGATGGGCAGCGTCTGCTGCACCGGGCGTGGCCGCAGTGAGAGCGACACCTCCGCGCCCGCGCCGTTGCGTCGGCATACCGTCCCGCCTCGCCACAGGGTGCGCACCTCCTCGATGCCTCGGTGCATGACCTCCTTCCTGCGCGCGTACCGGTCCGGCGCGAACACGAAGTCATTCGCGTGCCAGCCCGAAGCGAAGGACACGCCCACGCGGCCCTCGGACAGGTTGTCCAGCACGGCCCACTCCTCCGCGACGAGGATGGGGTCGTGCAACGGCAGCACCACGCTCCCCGCGCGGATGCCCAGGCGCTGCGTCACCGTGGCCACCCCCGCGCCCACCACCGCCGGCCTCGGGTACAGGCCGCCGAACGCATGGAAATGCCGCTCCGGCGTCCACACCGCGGAGAAGCCATTCGCATCCGCGAACTTCGCGGCGTCCAGCAGCAGGCGGTATTTACGGCCGCCCAGCGAGTCCTCATCGTTGGCGAAGAACGACAGGCTGAAGTCCAGGCGCCGTCGAGCAGGCTCCGCGCCAGCCCCCGCCTGCGTGAAGCGCGCGCGCTCCGCCGGCAACACCACCCGCAGCCCGCGAGTCAGGGCCCAGAGGACCTCCAGCCCGGCGCCAGCGGCCTGCGGTTCCTCCGCCGCGAGCCAGACACCTTCCGCCGTGGTCGCATCCGCGTCCAGACGGCCGAACAGCTCCGCCACGGTGCGGTGTGTGTGGATGGCCCAGAGCTGCTCGCCCCGAGGCCCTGTCCACGGCTCGAGGCAGACCCGCTCCGAGCCAGAAGCCCGAAGCGGCGCCACTGGGGTGCCTCGGCCTGAATCTCCTGCGTGCGCGAGCACCGTCTCCACATGGAGGACGCGCGCGGCATCCAGGGACACGCCCGTGCGGACCTTCGCGTGGGTCAACAGCAGCGGAGGCGGCGCGCCTGGAGGCGCGAGGTCCGGCAGCTCCATCAACCGAGGCACGGAAAGCAGGACGTAGGTCGCGCCCGTCTCCTGGACCGCCCACTGCGCAACCACGCGCTCCACCGACGGCTCCAGGCACACCGCCACCAGCGCCTCGGGCCCTGCGCCGCGGTCCGACAGCACGGCGGCCAGACGCCCCACGGCCCCTTGCAACTCGCCCCACGTCACGCCCCGCCCATCCGGCGCCATCATCGCCACCTGGGACGCGTCCGTCATGGCGCGAGCCCGAAGCAGCGCCGCGATTGGCGTCACCGCCGATGCGGACGCCTCGGGCTCCGAGGCCAGCGCCTGACTGGCCCGTGCGTGCTCCAGCGGCAGCGCGGAGAGGGCCAGGCCGGGCTCCGCCACCGCCGCTTCGAGTAGCGCGGTCCAATGCGCCACCATCCGCTCCACGGTGTCCCGCTCGAAGCGCTCCTCCGCGTAGTCGACGGTACCGGAGAAGCCGTGCTCGTGCTCCCCCAGGCCCACGGACAGGTCCGACAGGACGGTGCCGAACTCGGGTGGACCGTTCTCGAGCTCCGCCAGGCTCATGCGCAGACCCGGCAGCTCCAGGTTCAGATTGAACCGGCTGTGCAGCACGAACATCGAGTCGAAGACCCGGCCGCGGCCGGTGTCCTTCGCGGGCTCGATTTCCCGCACCAGCGACTCATACGGCACGTCGGGGTGCGCGTAGGCATCCATCATCACCTCGCGCACGCGCGCCACCAGCTCCTGGAAGGGTGGGTCCCCGGACAGGTCCGTCCGCAACGGGACGGAGTGCGCCACGTAGCCGATCAACGGCTCCAGCTCCGGCCGGCTCCGGTTGCCAATGGGCGTCCCCACCACGACGTCATCCCGGCCCGTCCAGCGCGACAGCAGCGCCTTCCAGGAGGCCAACAGCACCATGAACGGCGTGACACCCTCTCGCTGCGCGAACGCCTGGACCGAAGCCGACAGCGCGCGCGAGAAGCCCACGCGCAAGCACTGGCCACGGAGCGCGGGCCCCTCCCCCTTCGGCCGGTCCACCGGTAGCTCGAGCGGACGCGGGAACGCCGCCAGACGCCCGCGCCAGGCCGCGACCTGGGAAGCGAACGCGCCGTTCTTCAGCGCCTGCTGCTGCCAGGCCGCGTAGTCCACGTACTGCACGGGCAAGGTGGACAGCGCCACCGGACGCCCTTGCATGAAGGCGGTGTAGTGGTCTCCTAGCTCCTTCGCGAGCACCACCAGCGACCAGGTGTCACACACCACGTGGTGCACGGTGACCGCCAGCAGATGTTCCTCCGGCGCCAGCCGCCAGAGCCGGGCGCGGACGACCGGCCCGTGCTCCAGGTCGAACGGCCGAGCCACCTCGTCGTGCACGCGCGGCTGCCACGCCGCGGGGTCCAGCGGTTCGGCGGAGAGCGGTAACTTCAGCTCCGGGGCGATGCGGACGCTCGGAGCGCCTTCGCCACGCGGATAGGACGTGCGCAGCGCCTCGTGGCGCTGTGTCACCGCCCCCAGTCCCCGCTCCAGCAGCGCCACGTCCAGCGCGCCATGCAGCCGCAGCACCACATACATGTTCAGGGCCGGGTTGCCGGGGAGGGCCTGCTCCAGCGCGCAGATTCGCTCCTGCACCACGGACAGCGGCAGCGCTCCGCCGCGCGAGATGCGGACCAGTGGCGGCAGGACCGGCTCCGTGGGCGCCGCCCCGGGCGTGCCCAGCCGCGCCTGGATGCGGGCCGAAATGCCCGCCACCGTGGGCGCGTCGAAGACGTCGCTCAAGGGGAGTGAGACAGGGAATGCCTCCCGCAGTCGGGTCAACAACTGCGCCGCCATCAGCGAGTTGCCACCCAGCTCCAGGAAATCGTCGTGGATGCCGAAGTCGGTCCGGCCCAGCCGCTCGCGCCAGATGGCCAACACCTTGCGCTCCACGTCCGTGTGGGCGCCGGCCTGCTCCGCTGGCGTCTCCAGGTGGGGCGCGCTTCCGGCTTCCGCGGCGCGCTCCGCCATCGCCGTGGACGTCTCCGGCCGGGCCACCACCGAGGTGGGCAGCGGGGGCCGGAAGGTCTGCCGCTGGAAGGGATAGGTGGGCAGCGCCACCTTCTGGCGTGACTCGTGCGCGTAGACGCGCTGCCAGTCAATGGCGAGCCCCTGCGCCCAGACCGCTCCGAGCGCCTCCATCAACGCGGCGTGTGCATCCAGGGCCGAGCCCGCCCGAGGCAGCGAGGCCACGGCGCGTCCTCCGTGCCCTCGCAGCCCCAGCCTCGCCAGGGCGGTCAGCGCCTGGTCCGGGCCAACTTCGATGAAGACGTCGCACCCGTCCGCCTTCAGCGTCTCCAGCCCGTCCCCGAAGCGCACCGGTGCCCGCATCTGGCGCAGCCAGTAGTCCGGGTCCGTCGCCTCCTCCGGGCGAATCCACGTCCCGGTGACACTGGAGATGTACGGACGCCGGGGCGCGGACAGGCGCAGGCCCGCGACCACGCGCCGCAGCTCCTCCATCACCGGCTCCACCGCCGCCGAGTGGAACGCATGCCGCGAGGGCAGCCGCAGCACGCCCACGCCCCGCGCGCTCAGCTCGCGCTCCAACGCCTCCACGTCCCCCGAGGGCCCGGACACCACGCACCGGTCCGGCCCATTCACGGCGGCCAGCGACAGCGCCCCTGTCAGCAGCGGGCGAACCCCCTCTTCGGCGCAAGCCACCGCCGTCATGCTTCCGGGCGGCATCCGCGCCATCAGACGGCCTCGCGCCGACACCAGCGCCAGCGCATCCTCCAGCGGCAGGACCTCCGCGAGGCAGGCCGCCACGTATTCGCCGAAGCTGTGCCCCAGCAACGCGCGCGGGCGCACGCCCCAGGCTTCCCACTGACGCGCCAGCGCGTACTCCACCGAGAACAGGGCGGGCAACGCGATGCCCGGGTCGGCCAACGCCTGCTCCGCGGCGGCCTCGGCTCCAGGCGAGGGAAACAGCACGTCACGCACCGCCGCCCCCAACCGGACCCCCAGCCCCTCCAGGCAGTCCTCCAGTGCCTCACGGTAGACGGGCTCCGCCGCGTGAAGCGCGCGTCCCATGCCCACCGTCTGCGCGCCCTGGCCCGGAAACAGGAAGGCCACGCCCTGCTCGCGTGCCGCCACGACGTTCTCCACGACCTGGGGCTTCCCCGGGCCGCGCAGCTTCGTCAGCAGCTCCGCGCGGTCCTTCGCCACGAAGGCCCGCCGGTGCTCGAAGGCACGGCGGCCCACGTTGCGCGTGAAGGCCACGTCCTCCAGCGCCACGTCGGCCGGCGCTGCCTCCAGCCAGGCGGCCAGCTCCCGCACCGCGGCGTCCAAGGCCTCCGCCGAGCGGCCCGACAACGTCACCAGTTGGGTGGGCCGGAGACTGGGCGAGGCAGGCTCCGGAAGCGGCGCTTCCTCCAGCACCGCGTGCGCGTTCGTCCCTCCGATTCCAAACGAGCTGACGCCCGCGCGGCGAGGCACCTGGCCCCGGGGCCAGGGCCGCAGGCGGTCGACGACGAAGAACGGGCTGTTCGCGAAGTCGATGGCGGGATTCGGCCGCTCGAAATGGAGCGTGGGTGGCAGCTCCTCATGCGCCAGGGCCAACGTGGCCTTGATGAGCCCCGCCAGACCGGCGGCCGTGTCCAGGTGGCCGACGTTCGGCTTCACCGACCCCAGCGCGCAGTACCCCTTCCGGTCCGTGTGCCGACGGTACGCCCGCGTGAGCGCCGCGACCTCGATGGGGTCTCCCAATGGAGTGCCCGTGCCGTGCGCCTCCACGTAGCCGATGTCGCCCGCGTCCAGGCCCGCGAAGGCCAGCGCCTCGCTGATGACGTCCGCCTGCCCCTCCACGCTGGGCGCCGTGTAGCCGACCTTGAGGCCACCGTCGTTGTTGATGGAGGAGCCTCGGATGACCGCGTACACGCGATCACCGTCCCTGCGCGCGTCCTCCAGCGGCTTGAGCACCACCACCGCCACGCCGTTGCCCGGCACCGTCCCCGCCGCGCGCGCGTCGAACGCGCGGCAGTGCCCGTCCGGAGACAGGATCATCCCCTCCTGGAACAGGTAGCCCGAGCGCTGCGGCATCGACAGGCGCACGGCGCCCGCCAACGCCACGTCCGACTGGCGCATCAGCAGGCTCTGGCAGGCCATGTGGACGGCCACCAGTCCCGTGGAGCAGGCGGTGTAGAGGGACAGGCTTTCGCCCCGCAGGCCCAGCTTGAAGGACGCCCGCGTCGCCAGGTTCTCCGCGGAGGTGCTCATCAGCTCGTAGAACGAGGCCGGATCCAGGTTCCCCTGCCCCAACATCGCCAGGCCGTGCAGGGATGCGCTCGCCCCCGCGTAGAGCGAGATTTTCCCCGCGAAGCGCTCCGGGTCGAGCGCCGCGTCCTCCAGCGCCGTCCAGGCACACTCCAGGAACACGCGCTGCTGCGGATCCATCCACTCCGCCTCGCGCGGGGCCATGCCGAAGAAGGCCGCATCGAAGCGGTCGCCGCCTTCCAGCTCCGCCGCCACCGGCACGAAGTCCGGATGATGGCGCACCGCCTCGGACATCAGCGGAGAAGGCTCCAGCGCCTCGGCGGGCACGCGGGAAATGGACTCCAGGCCTTCGCGGAGGTTGCGCCAGAAGGCCCGCGCGTCCGCGCTCCCGGGGAAGCGGCTGGCGATGCCGATGATGGCGATGTCGTTGCCCGCGCTGCCGTTGTTCTCGCTCATGGTGTCGTGCTCAGTCATGGCCCCGGGGGTTCCTTCCGCGCCGTTGGAGTGCCTGCCGGCGGGCCTCCGCGCGCGACTGGTGCTTCACGTCAGAGGCGGGCTCGGGGCGCGCCTCGACCTGCAACCTGCGGGCGAGTTCGTGGATGGTGGGATGTTCGAAGAAGTGGGTGATCGGGACGTCCCGGCCCAACGCCTCGCCCAGCCGCGAGCACGCGCGCACCGCGGACAGCGAGCTGCCGCCCAGGTCGTCGAAGAAGTGGGCATGCACGTCCACGGCGGGCAGCCCCAGAGACTCCGCCCAGGCGCGCGCCACGGTCTCTTCCAACGGCGTGCGAGGCTTGCCCGCTGGTGACACGACGAGCGACGGCCGCGGCAGCGCGCGCACGTCCACCTTGCCCGTGGCCAGCAGCGGGAGCGCCTCCACCGGGACGATGTCGACCGGAATCATGTGCTCGGGGAGCTGCTCGCGCAGCCGCGCCCGGAGCTCTCCCGGTGGAAGGATGTCTCCGGGCGGTGGCACGACGTACGCGACCAGCCGCGGCTCACCGTCCACGGAAGGACGCCACGCGGTGACGTGGGCCTGGCGCATGCCGGTCAGCTCGCGCAGCGCCGTCTCCACCTCGCCCGGCTCGATGCGGAAGCCACGGATCTTCAGCTGCGCGTCCGCGCGCCCCTGGAAGTCCAGCCTTCCATCCGCGCGGCGGCGGGCCATGTCGCCCGTGCGGTAGAGCCGTGCCCCGGGCTCGCCGCCGTGGGGGTCGGGGATGAAGCGCTCGGCCGTGAGGTCCGGCCGGTCCAGGTAGCCACGGGCCACCGACGGCCCGCCGACGTACAGCTCTCCCGCGACACCCACCGGAACCGGCTGGAGCGCCTCGTCGAGCACATAGGTGTCCACGTGGGGCATGGAACGCCCGATGTTGGGCGGCCCCACTTCATCCGGAGCGATGACGCCCCAGGTCGCGCCCACCGTCACCTCGGTCGGCCCATAGCCGTTGTAGAAGGCGCGGCCCTCGGCGAAGCGGGCCACGAGGCTCGCCGGACACGCCTCCGCGGCCACCATGAACATCGACAGGTCCGGCAGCGGCCCCTCCGGAAGGAGCGTGGCGACAGGAGGAGGCAACGTCGCCGAGGTGATGCGCTGCTCGCGCAGCATCCGGTACAGCGCATCACCCGTGGGGGGGCCACCGGGTGACAGGTGCAGCGCGCCTCCCGAGGCCAGCGCCAGGAAGTAGTCCCACGCCGACATGTCGAACGCGGGCGAGGCGAACTGCAACACCCGCGAGCCGGGCCCGACAGGCAGGTCCGACACCATCGACTCGCACAGGTGCGCGGTGCCGCGGTACGGCACCATCACGCCCTTGGGCTTGCCCGTGCTCCCGGACGTATAGGTGATGTAGGCCACGCAGTCCGGAGGCGGCTCGCCGGTTTCCCACAGGGACGCGTCTGGCAGGTCGTCACCGCCGCCGTGCGCCTCCCATGGCAGCAGCGTCACCCCTTCGGGCAACGCCAGGCGCTGCGCGTAGCGCTCCTGGGCCAGCAGCACGCGCGCGCCGCAGTCCGCCAACGTCCACGCCACGCGCGCGGGGGGATACGAAGGCTCCTGGGGCACCACCGTGCCCCCGGCCTTCAAGATCGCGAGGAAGGCGATGACCTGCTCGGGGCTGCCGCGCTCCAGCAGCGTGCCGACACGGACCTCCGGCCCGACACCGTGGCGCCGCAGGCGCGCGGCGAGCCGGGCCACCCATGCCGCCACCTCACGATAGGACCAGCTCGACGCGCCCGCGACGAGCGCAGGCGCCTCCGGCGTCTTCGCGGCCCAGTCCTCGATTCGGTGAACGATGCCGGGCACGGGCGCCCCCCGCGTGTCCTGAGTCCTCCGCCCCAGCGCCAGCAGGGTACGGCGCTCGTCGGGAGCCAACAGGGACAGGTCCCCCAGCGGCACCTCCGGCTGCGCCACCGCGGCATCCAGCAGCGCCCCCAGGTGGCGCGCCATCCGTTCGGCGGTCGCGGCGTCGAAGAGGTCGGCGCAGTACTCCAACCTCCCCACGAAGGCCCCTTCCAGCTCCGCCATCATCAGCGCGACATCGAAGGCGGCGCCGGGATGGTTCAGCGGGACGGACTCGACCGTCAGGTCCTCGCCCAGCCGGGCGCGCGCGCCCGAAGCCCCGACGGCGAACGCGCCCAGAAGCTCGTTCTCGGGACGGGGGGACTGCAGGGCGAACATTGTCTGGAAGATGGGCGCGCGCGACGGGTCACGCCGTGGCTGAAGCTGCTCGACGAGCCGAGTGAAGGGCAGCGCCTGGTGCTCCAGCGCCTCCAGCACGGTGGTCCGAACCCGCGCCACCAGCCCCGAGAAGGACAGCGCGCGCGGCACCCGGGCGCGCAGGGCCACGGGGTTGACGAAGTAGCCCACCTGTCGCGACAGGTCCGCGCGCGGGCGGCCCGTGGTCGGCGTACCGACGATGAGGTCCTCCTGCCCCGAATAGCGCCGCAGGAAGGCCAGGTAGCCGGCCAGCAGCACCATGAACGGCGTGGCGCCGTGCGTCCGCGCCAGGGCCTTGAGCCGCGTGGACGTCTCGTGCGGCAGACGGAAGGCCACCTGCGCTCCTCGGAATGACTGGAGCCTGGGTCGTGGGAACGACGTGGGCAGCTCCAACACGGGCAGCTCGCCCCCCAGGCGCTCACGCCACCAGGCCAGGAGCGCTTCGCCCTGCGCTCCCGTGGACCGCCGCGCCAACGACAGGAGGATGGGCGCCGCGGGTGGCGGCGGTGGCGACAGGCTGGACGGCGAGCCTCGGACCTCCGACGTGTAGAGCGCGCCCAGCTCCCCCGCGATGACCTCCAATGACCAGAAGTCCGTGACCAGGTGGTGCATGGCGAGCAACAACACGTCGCCCCGTGGCGCGCCGGTGTAGAGCCGGGCGCGCACCAGTGGGCCCCGCTCCAGGTCGAAGGACTCCCGCGCATCCGAATCGAGCCGCTCACGCAGCGCTTCATCCGTCCAGGTGGACGTCTCCACTCGCGCCAGCTCCAGCGGCGCGACGCAGGCCCTCCTCGCTGGCGCTCCCTGCACCTCTGGGAACGCGGAAGACAACGCGGGGTGACGGGCAACGAGCACGGAGAACGCGCGCACAAGCGCTCCAGCATCCACTGGCGTGACGAAGCGCACCGCTTGGGACACGTGGTAGGCCTTGCTGCCCGGCGCCATGCGCTGGAGGAACCACAATGCCTGCTGGCCATCGGAAACGAAGGCCATGGGGTCGCCGGGCATGACGGCCGGAGCCTCGGGGCGCGCCTCGGCGCCCTCGGTCCGGGCCCGCCCGACCCACCGCGCCAGCTCGCGGAGGCTCTGCCCCTGGAGCACCGCCGTGATGGGGGGCGACACGCCCCATGCCTCTTCCACGGCGTGCAACACCTCCAGCGCTCTCAGCGAGTCGAGCCCTTGGTGCGTCAGGGGCACATCCACGCTCAGCGCCGGTCCATTCGCGCCAGGCAGTGACGCCAGCCGGGACTGGAGCACCGCGAGCACGTCCGCCGCTTCGGGTGCCGCGTCAGGCTTGATGTCCAAGGACGCCGCCGCGGCGTCCTCCTTCCATCCGTGCACCTCGTCCAGCGTGCCCGCCAGGAAAGCCTCACGCGTGGCGCGCCGCTGCACCTTGCCGCTCGACGTCTTCGGCAATGTCCCCGCGGTGATGAGCACCACGGCATGGACGGCCAGGCCATGCGCTTCGCCCAGCGCCGCGCGGATGCTCGCGACGACCTCCGCCGCCGCTTCCGGCGTGGCGACCTTCGCGGCGACCTCCTGCACGATGACCAGCCGCTCTTCGTCGCCAACGTCCACCGCGAACGCGGCACCGCATCCGGGACGCACGCCCGGATGGCAGCGGTCCGCGGCGTGCTCCAGGTCCTGCGGGTAGTAGTTGAGGCCGCGCAGCACCAGCACGTCCTTCAAGCGGCCGGTGATGAAGACCTCGCCGCCGTCGATGACCGCCAGGTCTCCGGTGCGCAGGTACGGGCCCTCTCCCGAGTCCGCCAGCCGGCCATGGAACGTGCGCTCCGTTTCGTCGGGGCGCTGCCAGTACCCATCCGCCACGCTCGGACCGCGCACCCAGAGCTCACCCACGCGGCCCGGCGCACATGGACGGCGGGTTTCCGGGTCCACCACCCGCACGTCCTGGCCGCCCAGCGCCTGCCCACACCCCACCAGCGCCGTCGCTGGAGCGTCCACCTCGGGTGCCCGCGCCTCGCCGCGCAGCAGGCCATCACGAGCGAAACGCCGCACCACCGGCACGGCCGAGCGCGTCCCTCCCGAGACGATCAGCGTCCCCTCCGCCAATCCGTAGCAAGGATAGAAGGCCTCGCGCCGGAAGCCCGCCGGGGCGAACGCCTCCACGAACCGCTCCAACGTGTCGGCGCGTACGGGCTCCGCGCCGCTGAACGCCACCTCCAGCCGGCTCAGGTCCAGCGCCGCGCGCTGTTCGGGCGTCGTCTTGCGCACGCACAAGTCGAACGCGAAGTTGGGCGCACCGCAGACCGTCGCACCGAAACGCGACATCGCCTCCAGCCACCGCAGCGGGCGCTGGAGGAAGGACATGGGAGGCAGCAGCACCGACGGGATGTCGCGGTACAGCGCCTGGATGAGCCCTCCAATCAGCCCCATGTCGTGATACGGCGGCAGCCAGAGAGCGGCCACCGGGTGGGGGCGGGTGTCGAAGCCCCGGGCAATCAACCACGAGTTGTGCAGCAGGTGACGGTGCCGCAGCACCACGCCTCGTGGCGTCCCCGTCGAGCCCGACGTGTATTGCAGGAACGCCACCGAGTCGCCCCGCAGACCTGGCGCGCGCCAGGCCTCTGCTTCGTGCGGGGCCACGGAGTCCGTGGCCAACCAGCGCAGCGCCCGCAAGTCGGGCGCCCCCTGCGTGAGGGGCTCCACCATGTCCGCGATGCCGGAAGTCGTCAGCGCCACCCGCGCGCCACAGTCCGCCACCAGCGCCTGGAGCCTGGGCAAGGTGCGGCCCAGCCGCATCGGGTCCGGTGGATACGCGGGCACCGCCACCACGCCCGCGTAGAGACATGCCAGGAAGCCCAACGTGTAGTCGCGGCCCGGTGGGTACAGCAGCAACGCGCGCTCACCGGGCGCCAGGTGTCTTTGTAGCAGCGCCGCCACCGCGCGAGCGCTCGCGTCCAACTCCGCGTAGGAGAGGGCCTGCTCCCCCGCATCGTCGAGAAACGTATAAATCCAGTCGTCTGGCTGCGCGGCGGCGCGAGCCCGACACATATCCACGAGAGTGACATCCTCTGGGCAGACGAATTCGGAGGCGGGGTCGGCGCGGGTCGGAAGGTGCATGTCGAGAGTCCCGAAGCACTGCCTGGAGGCACCGCCCGGAACGCCGCCTCACATCCCCTGCTGGAAGCACGAGGGGCACGCTCCGCATTGCTCCGAACAGCGCCCCTTGGATTCCGGTTCTTTCTACCGGATTCCCAGTAACCAGAAAAGGCCTGGTACGCGCGCGCCTCGGTCTTCCACGGTATGAGCCATGACACGCCCAGTGGCACAACGAGGCGTGCCGCCATCCACGCTGAATGAATGAGGAACCAACGGAATGAAATACACCAACCTCGGACGCACGGGTCTTCGTGTGTCTCGCCTCGGCCTGGGCTGCATGAGCTACGGCACGCCCAAGTGGCGCCCCTGGGTGCTGGATGAAGAAGCCGCGCAGCCGTTCTTCCGCCGGGCGGTGGAGCTGGGCATCAACTTCTTCGACACCGCGGACATGTATTCGCTAGGCGCGAGCGAGGAGATCACGGGCCGTGCCCTTCGCCGCTACGCGCGCATGGACGAGGTGGTGCTGGCCACCAAGGTCTACTTCCCCATGGGGGACGGGCAGAACATGCGGGGCCTGTCGCGCAAGCACATCGTCCAGGGCTGCGAGGCCAGCCTGAAGCGGCTGGGCGTGGAGGCCATCGACCTCTACCAGATTCACCGGATGGACCCGAACACGCCGCTGGAGGAGACGCTGGCCGCCCTGGACCAGCTCGTGCGCCAGGGCAAGGTGCGCTACCTGGGCGCGTCCTCCGCGTATGCGTGGCAGTTCGCGCGGGCGCTGGGGATCGCGGACCTGCGCGGCTGGACGCGCTTCGTGTCCATGCAGGGCCACTACAACCTCGTCTACCGCGAGGAGGAGCGGGAGATGCTGCCCCTGTGCGAAGCCGAGGGCATTGGCGTCATCCCCTGGTCGCCGCTGGCCCGCGGCCTGCTCGCGGGCTCTCGCAAGTCGCTGAAGGACCGGGACGCCACCACGCGGGCGAAGTCGGACACGCTGTCACCCATGCTCTATGACCAGGCCGGTGACTGGGAAGTGGCGGAAGCGAACCGGAGCGTCGCGGAGAAGCGCAACGTGTCTCCCGCGCAGACGGCCCTGGCCTGGCTCCTCTCGCGCCCCGCGGTGACGGCGCCCATCATCGGCGCCACGAAGCTGGAGCACCTGGAGGACGCGGTGCGCGCGGTGGACCTCAAGCTGACCGCCGACGAAGTGAAGGCATTGGAGGCCCCCTACCAGCCTCACGCCGTGCGTGGACTCTGAGCATGCACCCGGGCCCGCGCGTCCCCCGTGAGCCGCTGCCGCAGCCACGCCGCCGCCGACCGGAGATCCGCTTCGAAGTGGATGCGCGCCTCCGCCCGCGCCCGGCCTTCTGGAAGCCGAAGCACCGCTTCGGGGGCAAACGTGGCCATCCAGCCCTCCGCCCACCGCGTGTCCAACAGCTGCCCACGGCTCAGGTGCATGCGAAACCCCACCCCCAAGAAGGCCTGCGCCGCCACGGGCCCCAGCGCGATGATCATCCGAGGGCGGACCTCCGCCACCACGCCCTCCAGCTCATGGCGGCAGGTGTGCCCTTTCCCCCACACCGCCGGAGGGAGCCCCCCGTGCCGCGAGCGGCATCCGTCCCCGCACGGCCGCACCACCCGGCGACTGGAACGCGTGAGCCCCGCGCGGCCCAACACGACCTCCAGGAGCGCTCCCGCGGCCCCCGCGAAAGGCGGCTCCGCGATGTCCACGGGGGAAGCCCCCACCAGCAGCAAGGACGCGCGCTCCGCGTCCGCCCGTGGGGGCGGATGGGACGCCGCCAGTCCTCCCCGGGCGCGTGCCCACTCCGGCAGCGCCCCGCCTTCCTCGAAGGTCAACCGCTCCCGGTCCCAGTGCGCCCAGGTGTCTGGCGTGAACAGGCTCCAGGAGAAGTGCGGGAAGCGGCGCACGAGGAACGGCGCCACCTCCCGGACGATGAGGTGTTCGGGCCGGTACCACGCGACATGGTGTTCGCGCCCGTCCCGCCACACCCGGCGGAAGCGCAAGGCCGCCATCAGCGCCTGCGTGTCCCGCCGCACCGCCTGCTCCAGCCACCGCAGCCGCCGCACGTCTGCGTCGTCGTGACACTCCAGCAGTGACGGCTCTCCATGGGTCAGCCGCCACAGCACGCGGTACAGCAGCGCCCAGCGCGCCGGCTCGCGGTGGCACACCACCTTCTGCGCCAGCCCCACGAAGTCCCGAGGCACCCCGGACGCGGCGCGCCCCCAGGCCTCCCAGCGCGCGGCCTCCAGCCACATGCCCTGGCGCCCACGCGTCTCCTCGAAGTGCACCCGCTCTGGAGGTTCGCCCCGCGCCAGCAGCCCTCGCGCCACCACCCGGAAGGACGCCAGGTCCGGCGCCACGAAGACCCGCGTCAGCCCACCGTCCCGGTGTCTGGCCGCGAGCCGCTCCCCCTGCGCGCCCCGGACCTGCGACCACCGGGCACCGATGACAGGCCTCAACTCCTGATGGACGTCCATCCGGGCATTCCTACCTGCCCGGTCTGACATCCACCGTCCCGCCCGTGACGTCCTGCCGGCCCCTGGCGGCTCACGGGTCGCGCGCCAGCGCGTCCACCTGCTCCTGGACCTTCACGGCGTCGGAGAAGAAGTCATCCATGGGCTCGGTGCCCACCAGGCGGAAGGCCGGCGGCAGGAGCGACCGGCGGAAGCCCAGCTCCGTGCTGAAGGACTCGTTGCCCAGCCATTCATCCGCCCGCGACAGCGCGCCAAACGACAGCGTGACGACGGCGATGACCCGGATGAGCCGCTCCGGCTCCCAGCGCGTCACGTAGCGCAGGTGCCAGTAGAGCCCCCAGGCCATCAGCGACAGGAAGGCGACGTGGTGGGCCCAGGCCAGGTTGCCGCTCACACCCAGGCTGAAGCCCACCAGCGTGAGCAGCGGCTGGATGACGACGGAGCCCAGCAGCACCAGCGCGGCCACGGTGGCATGCGTGCGGTAGTGGAACTGGCGCCTGCCGATGCGGCTCGCCACCGCCCAGCCCCCCGCCCACAGGAAGGTGATGCCCAGCGGCACCACCAGCGCCACCGTCAGCTCCCCCCAGTCCGTGCGCCCGTAGTTGGCCAGGTAGCCCTCCAGCAGGCTGGCGCCCAGCAGGGCCTGCAGGGCCAGGGAGAAGTAGCGGGGCTGCTCGAACACGCGGGGCCTCGGCGCGGTGGGCGCCGCCGCCACGACGGTCTTCTCCACCGGGTGACTGCGCGCGCGGAAGCGCAGCACCGTGTCCCCCACTGACACGCGGGTATTCGTGGCCAGCTCCAGCTCGGCCAGTTGCGCCCAGGGCTCCACGCGGTAGGTGCCGTTCTGGCTGCCCACGTCGCGCAGCACCAGCGTGCCGTCCTCGCGGCGCTCGATGCGCAGGTGCTCGGCGGAGACCTTCGGGTCATCCAGGATGACGTCGTTGCCGTAACCCCGGCCGACGTTGACGGGGAAGCGCTCCAGGCGATGACGGGCCTGGACGGAGTCCCCTTCCAACACCTCCAGGAAGATCACTTCGTCCACGACAGCCCCTCCAGGTAGCGGCGCGCCAGCTTGCGGCCATTGTCCGCGGTGAAGCCCGCCAGCGTGAGCGACGTGTCCACGCCGCTGGTGCTGGCATTGAGCGTGGCCGCGCGCAGCACCAGGTCATAGAGGCCGGGGAACTTCCGGTAGGCACGCATGCACAGCGCGGCGCGGACGGGCAGGCCCGCCACGTCCACGAACTCCGACTGGCAGCGGTAGTTGGTGACGTCCTGCCGCGTGGCCTCCACCGCGTCCGGGTCCTGTGAGAAGAGCGCGCTGTAGAGCGCGGAGAAGCGCAGCGCCCCCAGCTTCTGGCTGGTGGCGTGCTGATGCAGGAAGGCCACCACGCCCGTCCGGTGGCGGGAGGACACGAAGATGTCCTCCTCCGACGAGCACTGGTAGTTCGTCACCGTGTACGGCACCTCGGGGTCATGCGGCGTGTCCCCCCAGCACTTGAGGAACGTGCCCCAGCGCCCCGGGACGCGGTAGCTGCCCAGCGTCTGCTGCGGCACGGGCGCGCCCAGCAGCCTTTCGGTGACGCGCTGCTGGTTGTCCAGGAGCTGCGCGCGCACGGTGTCGAGGAGCGCCTGCGCGCCGGAGTCCTTGGCTCCCAGCGCGCGGGCCAGCAGCGCGCGCGCGTGCTTCACCGGCACCAGGAAGCCCACCTGGTTGCCCATGGTCGCCACGTTGACGCCCACCACGCGGCCCTCGCCCGTGAGGGTGGGGCCGCCGCTCATGCCCGGATTGATGGCCCCGCTGAAGTGCAGCCGCTCATAGAGCGCGTCGTGGATGAAGCCGTTGTACGTCCCCTCCACGATGGTGGTGCCCAGGTCGCGCGGATTGCCCATGGCGAACAGGCGCGCCCCCTGCGGCGGCTCGCGGTCGTCCAGGTCGAAGAAGCTCTGCACCGGGGTGGCCGTCTGGATGATGGCCAGGTCGTGCACCACGTCCACGTCCACCAGGCGCACCGGCACGGGCTCTGCGCCGCCCTTCAGGACCAGCTCCGCCGTGTAGTCCTCCGGGTGGATGACCACGTCTGAAATCACGTGGTAGTTCGTCACCGCGTGCCCGGCGGCCGACACGAAGAAGGCCGAGCCGATGGACGAGCGCGTGCCGGAGCGCCGCTCGATGATGCGCACCTGCGCGACCTGCCCCTCGATGCGCTGGAACAGCTCGTGCGTGGCGGGTGGCAGCGTGCTCAAGGGCACGGCTTCGGGGGTGCCAGGTGCGGGAGGCGGGCTCGGCGCCGCCGGCACGACCGGCGACTGCGTGAGCACCGCTGCGAGGATGAAGGCGAACATGGATGCGGCGCACCCTACCCCACCGCGCCCCCCGACGGACGTGCAGCCGCATGTCCCGCGCCAGGCAGGCGACCGGGCGGCCCGTCCACCCACCGACGCGGGCCTGCGCCGCCGGTCCATGGTCGCACCGCGCGCGAGGTCCCCATCTTCGCCCTTCGGGTGGGGGAGCCGGCATGCGTCACAGCCAGTGGTGCGGCCGGCGCGGCCCCGCGGCGCGATGGCGGAAGGTGGCGCTGCTGGTGTCCCTGCTGCCCTCGCTCGCCCAGGCGGCGGAGTTGCCCGCGGATGCGCCACGCGCCGAGGACGACGACGAGGAGGCCGCCGCCCTACCTCCCCGGCCCCGCCAGTTCTGGTGGGCCCTGGGTGAAGTGACGGCCATCAACCTCACGGTGTGGGGCTTCAACCGCTACATCATGAACAAGGACTTTGCCCGGGTCGGACTGGACGCATGGCGAACCAACTTCGAAATGGGGTTCTTCTGGGACAAGGATGATTTCAGTACCAATCAGTTCGCGCACCCCTACCACGGCAGCACGTACTTCAACGCCGCCCGGGACCACGGCTTCAGCTACTGGGGCGCCATGGGCTTCACCCTGGTGGGCAGCCTGCAGTGGGAGTTGTTCGGCGAGAACCATCTGCCCTCCTACAACGACCTCATCAACACCACGATGGGTGGGTGGGCCCATGGAGAGGCCATCTACCGGCTGTCCTCCATGCTGCTGGACCAGCGCGCCACGGGAACCCGGCGCGTCGCCCGCGAGGTGAGCGCGGGGTTGCTCAATCCCATCCGAGGCTTCAACCGCGTGGTGCGCGGGGATGCCTGGCGCAGCGCGCCCACCCCGAAGGACTGGCAGCCGCCCGTGTTCGCCGTGCTGACGCGCACCGGCTACCTGAACATCGACGCGGGCACGACGCTGAACCAGTTCTTCGCGGAGCTGGACCTGCGCTACGGCGATGCCCTGCGCTTCCCGGTGGACGCGCCCTTCGACGCCTTCAACATGGGCGTGCAGTTCACCACCGGCGAAAACCGCCTCATCAGCCGCGCCGAGGTGAAGGGCGCGCTGGCGATGCTCCCGCTGGAGAACGGTGGGAACGAGCGCGTGCTGCTCGGCGCCTTCCAGCACTTCGACTACAACGACACGCAGGCCTACGAGCTGGGCGGTCAGTCGATCGGCGCGGGGCTCGTGTACCGGTACCTGACGAAGGAGGGCCGTGAGCTGCGCCTGGCGCTTCATCTGCGAGGCGTGGTGCTCGCGGGCATCACCTCCGAGTACGCGGACAAGGTGGGCCGCGACTACGACTACGGCCCGGGCCTGGGCTTCCACTTCGAGGCGTCCTACGGGCGCTGGCCCTGGGAGTACCTCAAGCTGCACGCGGGCACCACGTGGCTGCACACGCTCAACGGCGCGGACGGCAACCACCTGGTCCATGAGGGCACCTTGCTGCTGGACGTGCCGTTGTTCGCCAACCTGGGCCTGGGCGCCAGCTTCACCTTCTTCGAGCGAAACAGCTTCTTCCGCGACTTCGATACCGTCTCACGCGGAATCCCGCAGGCCCGGGTGTTCCTCTCCGTGCACTGACCGTCCACGCGGGGCGCGGGTGACTACGTGGGGTTGCCCGCCGCGTGACGCAGCCGCCGCCGGCGCCACGCCGTGTACGAGACGACCAGCGCTCCGGCCAGGGTTCCCGCCAGCGCGCCCAGCACCCGGCGTGGGACGGGGCCCCCCGCGCTCGGCGGCTCGTGGCGGAAGGTCTCCAGCGAGGCGCGCACCTGCGGCTCCAGCGCCTGCCACCGCACCGCGGGCGCGCTGACCATCACCACGGCGTGCTCCCCCTCCGAGGCCAGGCCCGCGACGAGCACCGTGCGGACCTGCCCCGCCTCGCGCAGCGTCCCCAGCACCTCCACACGCGGTGTCACCCCGCCCAGGCGCTCCACGCGTTCGGCGGCGAGCGAGAGCCCCAGCTCACGCTGGTAGTGCTGCATCACCGCGGACGCGAACTCTTCCCGGTCAGAGGGGCTCGCGCTGAAGCCGCGCCCCACCACGGACACGAGCAGCGTGGCGGCGTCCGGGCCCTCACCGTCGGTGAGGGCCGCCGACAAGGCGCGCGGCGCGTCTGGATCCAGCGCCACCGCGCCCACGCGCGAGCCGGCGTACTGCTCCCACCGCACCATGTGGAAGCCCTTCGGTGGGCGAAACGAATAGCCATCCCGGCGCAGCTCCGTTCCGAGCGCGCCCGGCAACGTCAGCAGTCCGACGGCCAGGAAGGTGGCGTGCACCGAGGCATCATAGTCATCCCCCCACGCCCGCGCCCGCCCGGAAGCCGGGTGGCCTCATGACCTCAACGCTCGGCCTGTGACCCAGCGTGGCTGGGCTGGGGCGTACTTCCTGTCCCACCTGAGCCGCTCCGATCCTGGCAGCCATGCTCCAGGTACTTCAGCACATCGCCATGGAACGCCTGCACGACGAGGGCGCGCCCAGCCGGCGCTACGTGCACGCCCCGCCGCAACGCTCCGCCTCTCTCGCCCAACCCGAGCGGCGGCCAGGCGCGTCGATGGCCACCATCACTTAAGCGTCGGCTTGACAATCAAACCCCGCGCCTTGATACTTAAGTACGTGCCTAAGCAATCAGACATCGACCGGGTCTTCCACGCCCTGGGGGACCCCACGCGACGAGCGATGGTCGAAACCCTGGGCAGCGGACCCGCCTCGGTGAGCGCGCTCGCCAAGCCGCTCGGCATCTCGCTCGCGGCCGTCGTCCAGCACCTTCAGGTGCTCGAGGAGAGCGGCCTCGTGACGACCGAGAAGGTTGGCCGCGTGCGCTCGTGCCGGCTGGAGCCCAAGGGGTTCCGGGTGGCCGAGCAGTGGATTGCCGATCGAAAGAGCCTCATCGAGCGGAAGTTCGATCGGCTCGAAGCCCTGCTGTCCGAAGAACCCACCCCACCCTCTGGAGACGAGCCATGACCGTCGTTCACAGCACCTTCACCATCGACCGTGCCTTCAACGCCCCCGTTCCCCGCGTGTTCAACGCGTTTGAGAACCCTGAAATCCGCCGCCGCTGGTTCGTCGAGGGTGAGGGCTGGGAGGTTGGCCGCTACGAGCTCAACTTCCAGACGGGAGGCCGTGAGGGCGGTGTCTTCCGGTTCCAGGGAGGCCCGGAGGTTGGCAACGACACGCTCTACACGGACATCATCCCCAACGAGCGCATCGTCTTCGCCTACACGATGACCATCGCAGGCAAGCGCATCTCCTCGTCGCTGGTGACGGTGCAGTTCACCGCCGAGGGCGACAAGACGCTCATGTCCTATACCGAGCAGGGCGCGTACTTCGAGGGCGGACAGGATGCGATCCGCGGCCGCGAAGCGGGCACGAAGGAACTGCTGGAGAAGCTGGCGCTGGAGTTCACGCGCTGAGCGTTGGCGCTGGCCTCACTCGAGCGCCGCGATCCGGTACTCCCCCTCTTCGAGCACCAGCCGAACGGCGCGTTCGTCACCCAGGGGGAACACGGCCTCACCCGCGCCGACGCGGACATGCGTATTGAGTGCGAGCCGAGCACGGCGGAGACGCTCCTTCGCAAGCGGTTCACGCTCGAAATCCTCGCGGAGGCGCTCCGGTGTGTAACGCGCTCGCAAGGGCCCGGCGAGCTGGCCCCAGGCGGCCTTCCAGTCACGGGCCTCCACGCTGTCGATGAATTGGCGAAGAGCGGCCCGAGGCACGTCCGCGGGCCGGGCCTCGACGACACGCCACCCCTGGGTGGACTGCGCGACCGTCAGGGAGGGCGCGCGCGCCTCGAGGAGCGGCGCGCCGGCGCGGACGTCCGCGGCCCTGGCGCTGCGAGCCCCGGGATCCGAATAGCGCTCCAGGAACGCCGCCTCCTCCTCGGCCCCCCCCACCGTCAGCGCGAACGCGTCCCCGACACGTCCTTCCTCGAGGGCGCGGGCATACGCCTCCGCGACGGAGGCGGGTTCGCGCGGCGTGGTCGCACAAGCGGTCAGCAGGAGGCAGAAGACCAGGGAACGGTTCATACGCATCGCGGGGAGAATACCTGCCCGGGCATGCCAGCCAATCGCTGTCTTCGACCAGGCACGGTGCCTCACCCAGGCGTGCCTGGCCGAGCGCCGCGGCGCTGCGCCCGCTCCGCCTTCGTCACCTGCTCCAGCAGTTCATGGAGCCGTGGCTCCTCCACGGGCTCGATGAACTGGACGGTATGCCGCCGCCCCCCCTCCTCCACGGTCAGGGTGAACCGGCGGGCGTCCGGGGCGCCTGGAGGCAGAGCGCCCACAACGGGAGGCAGTTCGAAGAAGCGGGCCGCCTGGACGCATTGCCGCAGCGCCTCCGCCTGCTCTGGGGGCAGGCTCGTCAGGTCCACCTCTCTTGGCCGAGCCAGCCCAGGGAAGTAGGCCGGCCCACCTTCACGCTTGATTTCGATGTGCATGGCAGCCGCGCCGCAGCCCTTACGCCCTGGGGGCGCGCCCCGCTTGTGTCGAGGGCTGGGTGACGGCGCCGACGAACGCGGGCATGCGGACACCAGACCGGGCGACGCGGATGCCCACCTGCTCCCAGGCCTCCCGGACCGCGTCCTCCTCCTCGCCCGGGCCGAACAAGCGCGTCGCGGACATCACGGTGATGCGCGCGAAGTCGAGGAAGCCCATGTCGGGCTTGATGAGTGAGTCGCGGATGGCGTCGTACCAGATGCGCCCCGCCCGCTCCCAGGCGTAGCCGCCCAGGTGCGACGCGACCAGGTAGAACGCCCGGTTGGGGATTCCGGAGTTGATGTGCACACCCCCGTTGTCCTCCCACGTACGGACGTAGTCCTTCATGTGCCCAGGCTGAGGATCCTTGCCCAGCACGTCATCATCGAAGGCCGTCCCCGGGTTCTTCATGGAGCGCAGCGCGACCCCCTCCACGTTGTCGGTGAAGAGTCCCTTGCCGATGAGCCAGTCCGCCGCATCCGCCTTCTGATTGAGCTTCATCTGGCGCACCAGGGAGCCGAAGACGTCGGACATGGACTCGTTGAGCGCGCCAGCCTGGCGGAAATACCAGAGCGGCCCCTCGTCCTCGGTGACACCGTGCGCGAGTTCGTGCGCGATGACGTCCAGGCAGATGGTGAAGCGGTTGAAGAGGTCGCCGTCCCCATCTCCGAACACCATGCGCCGCCCATCCCAGAAGGCGTTGTCGTAGTTGTTCCCGTAGTGGACGAAGGCCTGCAGCGGCATCCCATCCCCGTCGATGGAGTTGCGCCCGAAAATCTCCCAGAAGAAGTTGTAGGTGTCTCCCAGGCCGTCATAGGCCTCCGTGACGGCGATGTCGTCCGTCGCCTCCTGTCCCTCGAAGCGAACGGGCGTGCCAGGAAACGCTTCGCTGTTCTTCAAGTCGAAGATGGTCCGATGCAGCGCGGATTCCACCATCATGGCCCTGGGACGGGTGACGAGCGTCGATGGGGTCGTTCTGCTCCCTGCGAGCCGGAGCGCACGGAACGTCGAATCCGTGGAAAGCGTCCGCAGGACGCGCTCACGTTGTTCGCTGGTGCCGTTCTGCGCGATGGAGCGAGCCAGGTAAGGCGGCAGGATGCAGTGAATGGAGTGTCGGTGTCGTGTTGGGTGGAACATGGCGAATCCCTCTGCTGAATGGGCTCAGCCACGAGGGTAGGAACGCCGGACGTCCCTTCGGGCGACTCGGCCGCGCACGGGCTCCGCCGTCCTGAAGGAGCACAGGCACGCGGACGAGCCGGGCCCCTCGTTTTCCAGGGCGTCTCGCTGTTCGCCATCCCCATGCGAACCGCGCCCTCGTTCAGTGACACCGCACGCGGCCAGCGCCTATTCCTCCGCCTCGCATTTGATGAGGGGGATGGGGAACATGGCGAGCACGATGAGCCGATGTCTCAGGGGCGTGCTGTTCGGAACCGTGCTGCTCTCCAGGAGCGCGGCGGCCCAGGAAGTTCCGGCGCGACTCCAGGAGACCTTCGGTCCGGTGCTGAATTTGAGCGGGACGCCCACCTTCAACTTCGAATTCCAGACAGCCGTCTCCGACGGCAACGTCTACATCGTGTGGAGTGATACATCGTCCCAGGACGTCACCCACGTCTACCTGCGCAGGAGCTCGGACCAGGGAAGGAGCTTCGAGCCTCCCCTGAGGCTGAGCAACAACACCGGGTCCGCCTACCTCCCCACCGTCGTCGCGGAGGGAAAAAAGGTCTACGTCGCCTGGTACGAACAGGGCATCCAGTTCCGCGTGAGCCACGACAACGGAAGGAACTTCGCCCCCGCGGTCACCCTGGCCGCGCACGGCCTTTCGCCCCGGCTCGCGGCCGAGAACAGCGATGTGTACGTGACATGGACCGAGCCCACGGGCGCGCGGTCCGCGACCCAGCGATTCCGGGCGAGTCACGACAAGGGGCTGACCTTCGGCCCCACACTGGCGCTGGATGACCGTCATGGCACCGGGGTGACGGAGATGACCGCGTCCAACAATCGCGTCTACATGGTGGGTGACAACATCGACGCGGATGACCGGCCCGACGTGTACATGAGGACCAGCCCCGACGAGGGAACGGCCTTCGCACCGCGCCTCAACCTCAGTGTCGGCGAGGGCCCGGGGCAGCCGTCACTGCTCGCCCGCATCGCCGTCAAGGACCAGAAGGTCCACGTGGTCTGGGAAGAATGCAACGACCTCTTCCCGGACACCTGCACCATCCTCTACCGCCGCAGCAGCGACCGGGGGGCGAGCTTTGGGCCCACCCAAGCCATGAGTGGGGGCCGAGGCTTCGCGCTCGCTCCGGACCTCGAAATCTCGGGTCAGCACGTCTTCGTGGCGTGGCAGGACGACAGCCCCGGCAACTTCGACATCCTCCTGCGCACCAGCAACGACCACGGGGCCACGTTCTCCGCGCCACGCAACCTGAGCCTGAGCCCAGGATACTCCGGAGCCGTCAGCCTCTCCGCGGCCCAGTCGCATCTGCGCGTCGCGTGGGAGGACACCACCGCCGGCTCGGTCGACATCTTCTACCGGGCCAGCGGTGACCTGGGCGCGTCGTTCACCCCCGTGACGGACCTCAGCAACACGCCGACGCGCTCCTCCGCGCCACGTGTCTTCGCCTCCAGCGGCGGATCGCATGGCTACGTGGCCTGGCTGGAAGACCTGACCAGCGAAAACACCGACGTGTTCTTCCGGCGAACCGAAGCGAAGTAGCCTGAGGCACCACGTCTCCTCGCAGTCGCGGCAGCCGCCCTCGCACAGCGCCCTGGCCTCGGCGCCTGCGCGCGCGACAGGCACCACACAGACAGCCCCTGGAATCCGAGCCTGAGTGTCGGCCACCCCGACACTGCGTGTGGCCTCCCGGAATCCGAGCCTTGTCGCGGCGTCTCCCCGCGTGTTCGTTGTGACATCCCCGCGCGGCGCGGGTAACCTGCCCGAGAGATGAACCCCGCCGCCAGGGCCGACATGGAGTCACGTGCCGATCGCGCCCTGCGCCGCGGCGAGCTCACCGAAGCGCTCCGCCTGTACGAGTCGCTCGTGCGGGCCTTCCCGGCCGACGAGGGGCTCGCCCTCAAGCTCGCCAACGCGCGCGAGTTGCTCCAACCCGCGGAGTTGGAGGTGCTCGAAGCCGCCCGGGCCGAGGCCAGCATCCCCCTCCCTGTGGGCCCGTCCTCCCCCGTCCAGGAAGGCGAGCGCCTCTTCGCGCTGGGCGACTATGCGGGCGCCGCTGCTTGCTACCGGCGCGCGGTCCAGGAACGCCCGGACAGCGAGCTGCTCAAGGAGCGGCTGATCGAGCTCTATGGCCTCGCGAAGGCCATGCCCCTACAGTCCCCGACAGATAGGGCGCTTCCCGACAAGCCGGAGCCTCGGCTCCAGGCCCTGCTGGACCGGGTGGCCTCGCGCCGCCGCCTGAAGCGGGACTGAGGAAAACGCCCGTTTCCACTCGCGAATCAGCCCTGGCCGGTGATTCACGCGTTGCACCCCCGGGGCCCCCCCCCTACAATCAGGTCCGACGTTTCTGTCATGGTGAAGCACCCTCCCTCTGACACCCGCGTCCGACCTGTATGTCCCGTCCCATGAGACTTGGAGTCCTGACCGGCGGTGGCGACTGCCCCGGCCTCAACGCACTCATTCGCGGCCTCGTGAAGCGGGGCACGCACGAATTCGGCTACGAGTTCGTGGGCATCGAGAACGGCTACATGGGGCTGGTGGAGCCAGGGCTCGCCCACCCGCTCACCGAGGAGGACACCCGCGGCATCCTCCCCAAGGGCGGCACCATCCTGGGCACGTCCAACAAGGCCAACCCCTTCAGCTACGCGACCCGTGAGGATGGGCACTGGGTGGAGCGGGACGTGTCCGATCAGGTCCTGCGCCGCTGCGAGGAGCTGGGCCTGGACGGGCTCATCGCCGTGGGCGGCGACGGGACGCTGTCCATCGCCCACCGGCTCGTGGAGAAGGGGCTCAAGGTGGTCGGCTGTCCGAAGACCATCGACAACGACCTGTCCGGGACGGATCAGACCTTCGGCTTCGACACCGCGCGGCTCATCGTCACCGAGGCGCTCGACCGCCTGCACTCCACCGCCGAGGCCCATGACCGGGTGATGGTCGTGGAGATCATGGGCCGCCACGCCGGCTTCCTCACCCTGGAGAGCGGCATCGCCGGGGGCGCGGACGTCATCCTGATTCCAGAGATTCCGTACCGCGTGGAGTCCGTGGTGGAGAAGATCCGCCGCCGCTCCACCCACCGTCGCAGCTTCTCCATCATCGCCATCTCCGAAGGCGCGTTCCCGCAGGGCGGCGAGCTGGCCGTGCTGGACACGGCGGAGGCCATTCCCGGCCGGGGCGTGGTGCGGCTCGGCGGCTCGGGGAAGGTGCTGGCGGACCTGCTGGCCCGGCACATCGAGGCGGAGATTCGCGTGACGGTGCTGGGCCATCTCCAGCGCGGGGGCAGCCCCAGCGCGGCGGACCGGGTACTGGCCACTCGCTACGGTTGCAAGGTGCTGGACCTGGTGAGCGCGGGTCAGTGGGACCACATGGTGGCCCTGCGCGCGGGCGAGATCATCGCGGTTCCCTTGAGCGAGTCGCGCAAGGAGCGCCGGGTGGATCCGGCGGGTGAGCTGGTGCGCTTCAGCAAGAGCATGGGCATCAGCTTCGGGGACTGAGGGGACCGCCAAACCACCATGACGACGCTCGTCGGCCGCCATATCGGTCGCTACCGCATCCTCGAGCAACTGGGCTCGGGGGGCATGAGCGTCGTGTACAAGGGGCTCGACACCGCCCTGGACCGTGAAGTCGCGGTGAAGGTGCTGCACCCCCACCTGGCCGGCAAGGACGAGTCCCGCCGGCGGCTGGCCCGCGAGGCCCGCGCGGTGGCCAAGCTGCACCACCCCAACATCCTGGAGGTCTTCGACTTCTCCGCCGCGGACGCCCAGGACGCGTTCATCGTCACCGAGTACATCCGCGGCCAGACGCTGAAGACGTTCCTGGACGAGGGGCCCATGGACCCGCCGGAGCTGGCGGCCATGGTCATCCACGAGCTGGCCGCGGCGTTGGCGCACGCGCACGAGTCCGGCGTCATCCACCGCGACCTCAAGCCGGAGAACGTCATGGTGCGCGAGGACGGCGTCCTCAAGCTCATGGACTTCGGCATCGCGCGGCTGATGGACATCGAGGAGCGGATGACCGTCACCGGCACGCTGGTGGGCTCGCCGGCCCACATGGCCCCGGAGATCATCGAAGGCCTGGAGGCGGGCCCCACGGCGGACGTCTTCAGCGTGGGCATCATGTTCTACGCGGCGATGACGGGACGGCTGCCCTTCAGCGCGCCCAACACCACCGCCACGCTCAAGCGCATCCTGGACGGTGACTACGAGGACGCACGCCGGCGCGTGCCCGCGCTGTCGGACGAGCTGGCGGACATCTGCGCCATCTGCCTGCAGCGCGACCCGGAGCGGCGCTACCCCGACGCGGCCCGGCTGCGGGACGCCCTGGCGGACTACCTGGCCGGCCTGGGCTTCGCCCGCGTGGGCGAGGAACTGGTGTCGTACTTCGCGGACCCGGCGTCGTACCGGAAGCTGGCCCGTCAGCGCATCGTCGCCACCCTGTTGGAGCGCAGCGAGCGGCAGCTCGCGGAGAAGCGCACCCCGCGCGCCCTGGCCAGCCTCAACCAGGTGCTGGCGCTGGACACGACCAACGCGCGGGCGCTGGCGCTCCTCAAGAGCATCCAGCGCGCCCAGCGCATCAAGACGTGGCGCCGCCGGGGGCTGCGCCTGGGCGTGGGCGTGGCCGCCGCCGGACTGCTGGGACTGGGCGGCTGGAAGGCCCGCCACGCGAACGACGCCGAAGCCACCCTCCCGCCCGACGCCGCCACGCCCGGACAGGTCGCGGCCACGCTGCCTCCGGCCCCGCCTCCCGAGCCGCTCGCCACCGTCGCGCCCCCCGACGCCACCCCGGCTCCGAAGGAGAGCGCCGGGCGTCCCGGCCCTGGCACGTCGCAGCCGCCCCGCCCGGCTTCGCGCGCGGTCAAGGGCACGACGGCACCGGGGGACCTGTCGCCGCGGACGGATGGCACGCCGGCCGTGGGCGGCACCGTTCGCAGCATGGGCACACGCCCCGCGGGCGAGGACGAGGAAGCACCGCGCAAGCCGCTGGTGCGCAAGCTGCCGGTGTCCATCCTGGTGCGCCCCTATGGCAGCATCCGCGTGGATGACGGCGCGCCCAGCGCCCAGCCGCTCCAGAAGCATGACGTGGAGGTGACGCCGGGCCGGCACACCGTCACCATCTCCTGCGACTACTGCGAGGACGTGGTGGACACCATCGACGTGCAGCCGGACGGCGACAACGTCTTCCACCTGCGCGCCCAGCCCAAGGCGTCCCGCCTGTCGGTCGACTTCGAGCCCGCGGGCGCGCTGGTGCGCGTGGGCGACGAGTTCCGCTCCGCGGAGGACAGCGTGAAGACGCCCTTCGAGGTCCGCTCCCCGCGAGGCCCCGCGGGCTTCCAGCACACCGTGGTGGTGGAGGTCTCCCACCCGGGCTACGTGCCGGAGCGCCGGGTGGTGCATCTGCGGCCGGGCGAACCCACCACCCTGCGCGGGAGCCTCCGCCCAGAATGAGCCGCTGCCTCCCGCTCTTGCTCACGGCGCTGATGCTGCTCGTTCCGGGCGCCACGTTCGCCCAGGACGCCGGTGACCCGGAGGTCGCCGCGCTGCGCGCCAGCTTCGAGTACGGCAAGTACGCGGAGGTGATGGACCGCGCGGCCTCGCGCATCGACCGGGGCGGCCTGGACGAGGACGACCTGGCGGAGCTGCACAAGCTCGCGGGCCTGGCGGCCTTCAACCTGGGCCGCACCGACGACGCCCGCCGTCACCTGCGCGCGCTGCTCCGGTTGGATCCGGACTTCAGCCTGGACCCCTTCGTCGTCCCGCCGCCCGCGGTGGCCTTCTTCGACACGCTCAAGGAGGACATGGACACGGAGCTGGACTTCCTGCGCCAGGAGCGGCGGCTGCGTCAGGAGCGCGAGAAGGCGGAGGCCGAGCGCCGCGAGCGCGAGCGCCTGGAAGCCGAGGTGCAGCGCCGCCGCGCCGAGGAGCTGGCGTCCCAGGTGACGGTGCGCACAGTGGAGAAGCGCAACTTCCTGGTCAACTTCGTCCCCTTCGGCGCCGGCCAGTTCCAGCAGGGCCGCACCAGTCTGGGCATCGTCTTCGCCGCCACCGAGGGTGTGCTGGCGGTGACGAGCATCATCTCCTTCTTCGCCTACGAAGGGCTCTTCGAAGAGCGCACCATCGATCTGGACAACGTGCTGGACCCGGACGGCCGGGCCTCCGTCACCGTGCGCTACATCCCCACCAGCCGGGCCAGGCAGCGCGACGCGTGGCAGCTGCTCAAGCTGTCGTCGGCCGCGGGCTTCTACGCCATCTATGCCGTGGGCGTGGTGGACGCGCTGTTCCACCACGAGGACCAGGTGGTCCGCAGCACGGTGGAGCCTCGCGCCGAACAACCCGCGGAGCCGCTCCCCCGCTCCACTTCCGCCCGCGCGACGGCACCGAAGACGTACACGCGCGTGGGCATCTACCCGACCTCCGGCGGACTCGGCGCCGGTCTCACGCTCTCCTTCTGACGGAGACTCCCTTCAGGTACGTGAAGCCATGGCCAGCCTCACCGTCCGCACCCCCGATGGCAAGGTCCGCGCAGTCGCCCTGCACAAGCGCCTCACCAGCATTGGCCGGGGCCCGGACAACGACATCCCGCTGGAGGACACCTCCGTGCCCGCCAGCGCCCTGCACGTCACCTTCGACGGCACGCGCTACGAGGTGGGCAGCCTGGGCGCCACCTTCCACGTCAACGGCAAGAAGCGCGACGCCCATGCGCTCTCCACCGGCGACGTGGTCCGCGTGGGCCACACCGAGCTGATCTTCGCCCGGGACGACGCGCCCCGTGCTCCGCCGCTCGCCGCGTCCTCTCCGCGAGAGCTGATTCACACGTCCAACCCCGACTCGCACACCTCGGAGCTGCCCGGCGTCCCCGGCCGCGAGCTGCTGCTGCTGCGCCGGCTCACCGCGTTCAGCGAGCGGCTGCTGGGGCTCTACGACCTGGAGCGCCTCCTGGAGAGCCTGATGGACGAGGCAATCGAGGTGACGCGCGCCGACAAGGGCTTCCTCATCCTGATGGAGAACGGAGACCCGCGCGTGAAGGTGGCGCGCAACGTGTCCCGGGAGAACATCGAGGACGCGGTGGAGAAGGACAAGATCTCCGACTCCATCATCGCCAAGGTGGTGAAGGAGCAGAAGGCACTCATCGTCGCGGACGCGCTGGACTCGCCGGAGTTCAACAAGAGCGAGTCGGTGGTGAACCTGCGCGTCCACTCCGTCATGTGCGTGCCGCTGATGCAGAAGGGCGACCTCTTCGGTGTCCTCTACGTGGGCAACGACCGGCTGGTGAACCGGTTCGAGCCCAAGAGCGCGGACATGCTCACCATCTTCGCGGCGCAGGCGTCGCTCATCCTCCAGAACGCGATGCTGGTGAGCGACCTCAAGCTCGACAACACCGAGCTGCGCCGCAAGCTGGAGGACCAGCGCTATGGCGACATCGTCGGCGCGTGCCAGGGCATGCGGGACGTGTACAAGCGCATCGACAAGATCGCGCCCACGGACATCTCCGTGCTCATCACCGGAGAGACGGGCACCGGCAAGGAGCTCATCGCGCGGGAAATCCACCGCCGCTCGACGCGCGCGAAGGGCCCCTTCATCACCATCAACTGCGGCGCGATTCCGGAGAACCTGCTGGAGAGCGAGCTGTTCGGCCACGTGAAGGGCGCCTTCACCGGCGCGGTGGCCACCAAGGCCGGCAAGTTCCAGGCGGCCATTGGCGGCACCCTCTTCCTGGACGAAATCGGGGAGATGCCGCTGCAGCTCCAGGTGAAGCTCCTGCGCGCGCTCCAGGAGAAGGTCGTCTACAAGGTCGGCGACAACCGCGGCGAGCCGGTGGACATCCGCGTGGTGGCGGCCACCAACAAGGTGCTCGAGGACGAGGTGAAGAAGAACGCCTTCCGCGAGGACCTCTACTACCGCCTCAACGTCGTCACGCTGAAGCTGCCGCCCCTGCGTGAGCGCGGCGAGGACGTCGTGGTGCTGGGCCGCTTCTTCCTCCAGAAGTACGCCCGCGAGTTCAGCTCCAAGGCCCGCGGCTTCACCCCCTCCGCCACCGTGTCCATGCGCAAGTACGGCTGGCCGGGCAACATCCGAGAGCTGGAGAACCGGCTCAAGAAGGCGGTGGTGCTCGCGGACAAGCCGCTCCTGGGGCCGGATGACCTGGACCTGAAGCCGGAGAACCTGGAGCCCATCATGCCGCTGCTCCAGGCCAAGGAAGAATTCCAGAAGCGTTACATCAACGAGGTGCTCGCCCGGAACAACGGGAACCGCACCAAGACGGCCAAGGACCTGGGAGTGGACCCGCGCACCATCTTCCGGCATCTGGAGAAGCTGGAAGCGGAGAAGTCAGGGCGGCCCCTGCCCCCCGAGGAGGGTG
This sequence comes from Myxococcus xanthus, assembly GCF_013116825.1. Classification (GTDB taxonomy): domain Bacteria; phylum Myxococcota; class Myxococcia; order Myxococcales; family Myxococcaceae; genus Myxococcus; species Myxococcus xanthus_B. The sequence goes on along the minus strand of NZ_JABFNS010000023.1, from coordinate 35,877 downwards.
ACGAGCTGCTCTAGGGGAGCAGCCCGTCCGGATGATGGAAGCGACGACGCGGCGATACTCCTGGAGACGAGAGCTGTGGCTGCTGATGGCCGCGGGCTGCGCCGCGTCCGGCTGCCTCATCCCCCAGGACGACACGCTGCTGGACGCCGTGCCGGACTTCATGAACCGGCCGCCGCGCATCATCGACAGCCTGGTCGCCCCCCAGCAGCGCTTCATCTCGGACTTCGGCGCCGACGGCTGCGACCTCACCTTCGAGGTGGCCGTCGAGGACCCGGACGTGGACGACCGCATCGTCGTGCACTGGTACGTGGACTACAACCCGCAGGATCCGCGCGGCCCCTACCGTCAGTATGAGCTGGCCAGCACCCGCGAACCCCGGCGCTCGGACCGGGGCACGCTGCTCATCAGCCTCTCGTCCGCGAACAACCCGCTGAGCACGCCCGGCCCCCACCTGGTGGAGGCGCTGGTGACCGACGCGGAGCTGGTGGACCGCGTGGTGCGGCCCCGGCCGGTGCAGCTGCCGGACGGCACCACCATCGACAACCCGGGCTTCGTCGTCACCTATTCGTGGGTGGTCAACACCGTCCAGGGAGACTGCCGGTGAAGCGGGTGCGGCGACTCGCGTGGACGGTCCTGCTGTCAGGCCTGCCCAGCGCCGGCTGCGTGCTGCTGGAGGAAGCGCCCGACCCCAGCCAGCTGGTGTGCCGCGCGGACAGCGACTGTGCCACCAATGAGGTGTGCTTCCCGGACGGCTGCGGCGACCCGGGCCGGGACATCGTGGTGGAGGTGACGCCCAACCCCCATGACGGCCTGCACGCGCAGGACTTCCAGGTCGACGCCATCCGGCCGGAGCTGAACCTGGCGCTGTTCGGGCCCGCCACCGTCCAGGGCCGCACCGTGCGCGCCACGAGCTCCGTCGGCAGCGCCCCCAGCCCCTACAACGAGCCGCTCCACCTCACCGCCCGTGGGGAGAGCGCGCTGCTGCCGGGGGTGGCGCGCCTCTTCACGGCCGACCTGGTCCCTCTCAACGGCGCCTGGGTGCTGCCCGTGGGGACCGGGACGTACACGGTGACGTTGGAGCCGGAGGACCTGGGGCTGCCACCGGTGCGAGGCGAAGCCACCGTGTCACCCGGCGGCGCCGTGCCCATGCACCTAGTGCTGCCCTCCCCCAACCAGGTGGCCCGGCTGGAAGGTCGGGTGGTGCGCCAGGGCGCGCAGCTCGTGGACGCCGCGCTGCAGGTCCAGGCGCTGGACGCGGACCTGACACCCCTGTCCCAGCGCGTGCCGGTGGTGCGTGGCTCGGGCGCATTCTCCCTGGCCCTGCCCCTGGAGGCCTCGCAGCGCACCAGCCTCCTGGTGCGCGTGACGGCGACAGGCGACGTGTGGGTGCCGCAGAAGACGTTCACCGTGGATCCCCGCGAGCCGCTCACCGCGCCGTTGGAGCTGGGAGACTATGGCGAGCCGGTCCAGGTGTCCGGCCGAATCCTGGGGAGGGACGGCCGACCCGTGGTCCGGGCCTCCGTGTCCCTGCGCGGCCCCGTGGGTGGCGGCGGCACGTACCAGGGGCCCCTGAGCACCACCGACGCGGAGGGCCGCTTCACGGTGGAGACGCTCCCGTCAGGGCCGGGCGGAAACCTGTCGCTGGTGGTGGTGCCGCCGTCAGGCTCCACCGCGGGCCTGACGGTGCAGTCGGTGGAGGTGCCTCGCACCGGCGCGGTGCTGCCGGACGTCGTGTGCCCGGACCGGCGCATCATCCGGGGGACGATTCTCCAGACGGACAACGCCTCACCGGCGCTGGGCGTGAGGGTGCTGGCGGATCCGGTGGGACAGGTGCCCGGCTGGCCGCGTCCACCGGCGGGCAGTGAGTCCCTGGGCACCACCGACGACACGGGCGCCTTCCGCCTGGGGTTGGATCCGGGCATCTACCGTGTGGACTTCATCCCCACGGAGAACCTGCCCCGCGTCAGCCGCGTCATCACCGTGCTCCCCGGCGAAGACGCGTCCGAGCAGGTGCTGGCCACCTTCCCGCTCCAGCGCGGCCGCACTGTGCGGGGCATGGTGACCGAGGCAGGAGCGCCCTCGCCCTATGCCTCCGTGCGCTTCTACCGGGTGGCGGACCTGGGAGGGCGGCCGTCTCCGGTGCTGCTGTCGCAGACGGTGTCGGACCACCTGGGCCGCTACACCGCCTTGCTGCCAGTGCGTTGACTCAGGGCAGCCGGCCGGCGCCGGGGCTGCGGCCCGCGGAGTTCAAGGCCTCGTGCAGCGCATCCACCTCGCCGCCCACCTCTCCCGCGTACTGCACCGCGTGGATGGCGTAGAGGTCCTGCACGCGCATCAGGCGGCGGAACACCTCGCGCAGGGGGGCCCGATCACGCGAGTCGAGCGCGCACTCGGACTCACGCACGCGGAGCTGCTGCAGCCATGCGGTGCGGAAGCGCATCCATTCCTGGTCGACGCTCTTGGCGGGAGACACGTTCACCAGCTTCTCGCGCCCGCTCTCCAGCTCCGTCCACAAGGCGCGCGCGCCATCCAGGCACTCGCGGAACGTGAGCGCCACGGGGGCGGGAGGCAGCTTCTCCGGCGTCATGGCCAAGACAGAGCGGCCGACACTCCAGATGAGCCACAACGAGAACAGCGTGGTGACGAGGATGTAAATCCCATACGCGGCACCACGAAAGCGGCGGTAGCGGGGATCTTTCCGGGGGTCGGGAGCGGACACGGGGCCCACGTCTTATGACCGTGGACCCCGTGTGGCAACGCTTCCGTGTGGCAACGTTTCCGGTGGGTGGGGTTCCGGACCCCACGGGCGGCTACTGGCCGGGCTGGCTGGTCGCCTGGGCCGGAGCCGCGGGCACCGCGTTCTCCGGGTTCATCAGGCGCTTCACCGCGGCGATGCGGCCCCGGAACTGCGACTGGTACGGGCTGTTGAGGTAGGCGCCAGCCGCGTCACGGGCGACTTCCAGCGCCTTATCGTACTGGCCGACCTCCTGGTAGGAGTGCGCCAGCATCAACATGGCGTAGTCGCGCGTCTTCGACTTGCGGTCCCCGTCCACGAAGCGGGCGAGTAGCGGCACCGCCTTCTCGTGGTTGCGGGTGTTGTTGTAGGCCGTGCCCAGGAAGAAGGACGCGTCCAGGGCCTGGTCCTGCGGCGGGTTCATGGCCAGGAACCGCTCCATGTTGGAGATGACGCTGACCATCTCGTTCTTGCGGAAGGCGATCTTGCCCTGCTCGAACGCGGCGTCGCCCGTCTCCCGGCGCAGCACGGCGGCGCGGTCGTTGAGGGCCTGGCGCTCCAGGTTGCTCAACCGCGACGTGTCCAGCTTCACCAGCGCGTCGATGCCCTTGAGGCGCTCGTCACCGGGCAGGCTGGTCATCATCTTGTAGACCTTGTTCGCCTCCTGCTGGACCGACTGGTGCGCCGCGGTGTCCGCGCGCTGCTTCTCCAGTTGGCCGGTGAGGTCGGCGACCGTCTTCTCCAGGCGCTCCTTCTCGCTGGTGGCGCTGGTGCTGCGCGCGCTGGTGATCATCAGCGCGGCGCCCACGCAGATGACCGCGAACAGCACGTAGGCCACCGCGGACGACAGCCACTGGCGCTTCTGGAAATCTTCGTGGCGCTTTCCAACCGCCTTCACCTCCGCATGGAGGTTCTTGAGCAGGTTGTCGCTCTTGATGACGAGGTTGCGTGCCTCGACGATCTCACGGCGCAGATCCGTGAGCTCCTTTTCCACATCCGTTTTCGGCTGGTCTGGCATGGACATCTTCCTAGGCCCGGAAATGAATTCGGCCGATTCACGCATCGTAAGGAGTTCTCCCGGTCATGCGTCGATATTTTCCGCAGCGGAACAGCGCTGCTTAGCCAATGCATTTCCCGGAGAGGGGCAACAGCGCCCGGCTCGCCTGCTTCCCCTGTGGACTTACAGGCTCCCAGGCAGCGGCCGTGATGGCTCTGCTGGAAAGCTGTACGTCACGCCCAGCGAGAGCCAGCTCCCGCCCAGGCTGAACGAACCGACGCGCGCCGTGGACGGCCCCACCGGGCCTCGCAGGAACGCGAGCCGGTAGTCGGCAGTGATGCCCCAACGCGGCGTCAGACGCAACGTGGCGCCCACGTTGCCCATCCACGTCTGGGTGGTGGTTTCCTGGAGCGCCTCCCCCTTGCGCTCCGACGAGACGAGCGTGGGCCCCGTCAGCATGCCCGCGAAGGGCACGAGCCCATGGGGGCCCAGCCGCGGAATCACCGTCTGGAAGCGCAGGCCGATGAGCGCCCCATAGCCCAGCACGTCCATCTGCCGGGCCTGCGGCGGCCCGCCGTCGACGCCCGGCTCGTTGAGGTACAGGCGACTCTGCGTGCCGAACAGGTCGATGCCCACTTCCAGCAGGTCCGAGATGGCGTAGGCGAAGGACGCCACCACCGTGGGCCCGCCCGCCACTTCCCGGGCACGCGGCAGCCCCTGGTTGGCGGAGCGCGAGTACCAGCCGTCGTAGAGCGTCTTGTTGGGGGTGATGCGCCAACCGCCCTGGATGGTGATGCGGCCCACCCCATCCAGCGACGTGGACACATCCTCATCACCGTACCCGTAATCCTGAGCGGCGGCGGGAGCGGAAAGCAGCAGTGCAAGCGGAAGAAGGCGACGGAGCATCAATGGCGGCTTTGGCGTCAGGGGCGCTTGGGGCTCAGCGCGATTTCCAGGAAGGTGGTCCGCCGGCGGCGAAGGGATGCGACGAAGCAGCGCACCACGCATCCGGCGCCGAACTCGCGCAGCACCACGCCGAGATTCGCCACCACGTCCCGCAGGGTGATCACACCGTGCATGTGCCCGCTCCTGTGCGCTGCGGAGGTTGGCCTGGGTGCTACAAGCGTGTGGCGCACGGTAGCAGGGGGTCCCCCCCCGTCAATTTTCGGGGCGATCAGCGGGCGCGCCGCTCCAGCTCCAGCAAGGGCATCTCCAGCACCACCACCGTGCCGTGGCTGCACGTGGGGTGGAAGTCGGCCCGGTCCAACTCCCCGAGCAGCGCGCGGAACTGCGCGTCGGAGAGCGGCACGGCGCCGGCCTGCTTCGCGGCGTGGCACGCCATCACCCGCACCGCCTCCGCCAGCGACACCGTGTCCAGCGTCGCGCTCTTCGGCGGAAGCGCCCGCGCCAGGGCCTCCAGCAGCGAACGCGCGTCGGCCCCTTCCAGTCCCGGCGGCACCGTCTTCAACGCCACCGTGGTGCCGCCGAACGGCTCCACGTCGAAGCCCAGGCGGGACAGGGCTTCCCTGCCCTCCACCAGGGCCTTCGCCGCCGCGACGGGCAACTCCAGCGAGGTGCCGAAGAGCGTGGGGGCCGGAGGCGGCTTGCCGGACTCCAACGCGCGCAGGTAGCCAGTCAGGCGCGCGCGCTCCAGCGCCGCGTGCGGATCCATCACCACCAGCGTGCCCCCCGGTCCCTCGCAGACATGGAAGCGGCCCCCCAGCATGCCCAGGGGCCGCAGCGCGCCGAAGTAGCCCGGCGGAGGCGCCTCGTTGAGCTGCGGCTGCGCCTGACCGAAGGCGGGGGCCTGCCCCACCGCGGCGGCGAAGGGCAGCGCGCCCGGCCGAGCCCCCTGCCCCAGCGCCCCCAGGGATGGCGTCCCTGGACCGGGGCCCGGCGCGTCCATGGCGGTGGGCAGCGGGCCGCCCCACGCGGCTTCCTGGGCGCGGGTGAGGAAGCGCTCCACGGCGTGCGCGTAGTGCGCGGCGTCCATGGGCTGGCCGGCCTGGGGCGCGGCGCCCTCCACGCCCGAGCCCAGCCACGGCGCGGCGCGCAGCATTCGGCTGAGCGCGGCCGTCACCGCCTCCTGGACACCCCGGGCGTCGGCGAAGCGGACCTCCTGCTTCTGCGGGTGCACGTTGACGTCCACCGCGCGCGGGTCCACGTCGATGTGCAGCACCACCACGGGCTGGCGCCCGGCGGCGAGGAAGTCCTGGTACGCGCGCTGGATGGTGCCAATCAGGCCGCGGTCCCGGATGTAGCGGCGGTTGACGAAGGTGTAGAGGCCGCGCGCGTTGTTGAAGGTGAACTCGGGCGAGGCGGCATACCCCGTGACGGCCACGCCCAGCCGGCGCTCCTCCACGGGGAACAGGTGCGGATGCGCCGTGGAGCCCAGCGCCGCGGCGATCCGCTCGCGCGGGTCATCCGGGCAGGCCGCGCTGGAGAAGAGCGCGCCGCCCTCGTGCGAGGCGAAGAAGCCCACCTCCGGGTACGCCAGCGCCAGGCGCACCACGGCTTCCTCCGCGTGCTTCAGCTCCGTGTCGCCCCGGCGCAGGAACTTGCGGCGCGCGGGCACGTTGAAGAACAGGTCCTCCACGGTGATGACCGTCCCCGTCCGCGGCGGCGCGTCCTCCACCAGCGGTGGCCCACCGCCCTCCACCGACACCCGCGTGCCCACCTCGGAGTTCGTGGCCGCGGAGTGAAGTGTGAACCGGGAAACGGATGCGATGGCGGGAATGGCCTCGCCCCGGAACCCCATGGAGTCGATGTGGAACAGGTCGTCCAGCTCGCGCAGCTTGCTGGTGGCGTGGCGCTCCAGACAGGCCACGGCGTCCGTGCGCCCCATGCCGTGCCCATCATCCGACACGATGATGCGGTCCACGCCTCCGCCGTCCAGCTCGACGCGGATCGTGCCGGCACCGGCGTCGATGGCGTTTTCCACCAGCTCCTTCACGACGGAGGCGGGGCGCTCCACGACTTCGCCGGCGGCAATCTTGTTGATGAGGACGTCGCTGAGACGGGCAATCCGGGACATGGCGGCCGGACACCCTCCGCCACCCAGGAGACGTTGTCCAGCAACACAGCATGGGTGGCGGCTGACAATCCCAGGCGGCTGGGCTAACACACGACACCGCGTATGGACGTGTCACGACCAGGCAAGGGGCGGCTGCGCATCGCGGTCACGGGCGCGAGCGGCGACTATGGGCGGCTCCTGCTGTCGCGGCTGGACCAGGATCCCGACGTGGAGAGCATCCTCGTGCTCGACGTCGTCCGGCCGGAGGGCGACAAGGTGGAGTTCCACCGCGTGGACCTCACCCGGTACGATGCCGAGAGCGAGCTCACCGACGCGCTCACCGAGCGCCCCGTGGACGCGCTCTATCACCTGGCGTTCCTGTTCGGTCCCATCCGCAACGGATCCCTGGCGCACGAGCTGGAAGTCATCGGCACGATGAACGTGCTGACGGCGGCGGGCCGCTCGCGGCTGCCCCGACTGGTGGTGCCCTCCCTGACGGCCGTCTACGGCGCGCGCGGGAACAACCCCGCGATGCTGCGCGAGGACTCGGCGCTCCAGGGTTGCCCGCACAGTCGCTTCGTCACCGACAAGGTGGAGGTGGAAGGCCAGGTGCGCGCCTTCCGGGAGCGGCATCCGGACATGCGCGTGCTGGTGCTGCGCTTCGCGCCGGTACTCGGGCCCTCGGTGGACAACCCGGCCACGCGCTTCTTGAAGAATCCCGTGGTGCCCACGCTGATGGGCTTCGATCCGCTCTGGCAGGGGCTGCACGAAGACGACGCCGCTCGTGCCTTGCACCTGGCCCTGCGCGCGGACGCGTCCGGTGAGTTCAACATCGTGGGCCGCGGGGTGATGCCGATCTCCGGCCTCATCCAGCAGGCGGGCGCGCGGCCGCTCCCTCTGCCAGGGCCCTTGTTCCGGGCCGGCCTGCATACGTTGGACGCCGTGGGCGCGGGCACGTTGCCCGTGGCCCTGCTCGACTACATCCATTACTCATGGGTCGCGGACGGCGAGCGCGCCGAGTCCGCACTCGGTTTCATCCCCCTCCACCATGTCAGAGACGCCGCTGCGGCGCTGAAGAGGAGCTAGTCATGGCCAAGGGTGTCCTTGGGAACGATCCCTTCAAGCGCGGCGCCGCGTCGCGCCCCACCGAATCCTCCACGCCGGGTGGCGAGGACAAGGCCGCCGCCGCGGAGACGAAGAAGAAGCCGGGGCCTGGCGGGACGGCGTCCGCGAAGGCCGGTGGCAAGGCGGCTGCCGCGAAGTCGCGCAAGCATGAGGGCAAGAAGACGTCCGGGAAGGCCAAGGGAGGCAAGGCGGCCGGAGGCATGAAGGGCGCCGCCGCGGCTGCCCGGCCTCCGGCGCAGGCACCGGGGACGCGGGCCCCCGCGCCGCAGGCCGAAAGGACCGAGGCAGCGAACGCCGCGCTTTCGCCGCGCGAACCCGCCCCGTCCCAGCAGGCGCGGACGCCGCAGGCCCCGCAGACCTCTGCCCACGGCGCGGACGACGCCGTGCTTCCCCTGCGCGAGCCCGCGGTGTCCACGCCGCTCACGCTGGATTCACAGGCCCCCGGCCCGGTGAACGATGCCGGTGCCCCTACGCCGAAGCAGCGCGACGTGGACCTTGCCTTGGCGGAAGCCCTGGCCGCCGACGTGGCCGAAGCCGTCGCCACCGCCGCGGTGGACGCGGCGCTGGGCGCGGAGACCGGTCCCGACGCCGAGGTCGAGCGGCTCATGGCCACGGAGTTCGCGACCGAGCTGGCCGAAGCCGCGGTGGAGGAAGCGCTGGAGCGGGGCGCTCCTGCCCCGTCTCTGGAACAAGAGCAGGAGCGCGCCGCCGCCGTGGCCGCGCAGGTCGCGGACAGCGCCGCACGGGCCGCCATCGAACAGGTGCGTGCCCTCCACGCCACACCGGATGCTCCGGCCGTCACGCGGTGGGAGCGTGAGACGCCGGTCCGCGTCGTGGTGACGGAAGAAGCGGACACGTCCGCGGTGGAGCCGGAAGTAGAGCTTCCGGATGCCACACGCGACGAGCTCCCTCCCAGCCGCAGGGGCCCGCTGTCGCTGGTGCCTCCGCCCGCCACGAACGCGGGTGAGCCATCCTATCGGGAGTCCTTCCCTGCGGATTCCGGACGGGGGGAGCCCGAGGGTCTCCGCCCCCTGGCGGAGCGCGCCGTGGCGGCCCTGTCCCTGGCGCGTGACATCGCTGGGCAGGCCCTGGCGAGCGAGAGTCTGGCCCGGGCGCTGCTCGCGATGGGCGGACTGAAGGACATGCTCCGCGCCGGCCTGGGCACTGGCGGTGGCGCGAACCTGGACGAGTACGGCAAGGACCCATCGCTCGTCGAGCGGCTGGAGCCCGTGCTCGAGTTCCTTTATTCGCAGTACTGGCGCGTGTCCGTGCAGGGCGTGGACCACGTGCCGCCGGGCGCGGCCATCCTGGTGGCCAACCATTCAGGCGCCCTGCCCTACGACGGGCTCGTCATGTCCATGGCGCTCACGCGCGAGCGCCCGGACCTGCGCGATCCCCGCTGGCTGGTGGAGGATCAGATCTTCCACGCACCGATGGTGGGCACCCTCTTCAACCGGCTCGGCGCCGTGCGGGCCTGCCCGGAGAACGCGCTGCGGCTCCTGGACGAGCATCGTCCACTGGTCGTCTTCCCCGAAGGGTACCAGGCACTCAGCAAGCCCTTCGGTGAGCGTTACCGGCTGAAGCGCTTCGGCCGCGGCGGCTTCGTGAAGCTGGCGCTGCGCACCGGCGCGCCCATCGTCCCGGTGGCCATCGTCGGCGCGGAGGAGACGTCGCCGCTGCTGGGCCGCATCCCCGCCTCCTTCCTGGGACTGCCCTACGTGCCCGTCACGCCGCTGGGCCCCCTGCCCCTGCCGGCCAAGTGGAGCATCCGTTTCGGCGAACCCATTGGCGTCGAAGACCTCGAGCCCGAGGCCGCGGACGACCTGGGCGAGGTCCAGCGCCTCACCGAGCGCACCCGTGAGGCCATCCAGAGCATGCTCCAGTCGCTGCTGCGCGAGCGCCGCTCCGTCTTCGCGGGCTGAAGCGGAAGCGCCTGGGCAGACACGGGTGGGCTGGAGACTCAGCCCACCACGCGATTGCGGCCGGACGTCTTCGCATCGAAGAGCTTCTCGTCGGCGTCGCGCACCAGCTCGCCCGGCTCGCGGTGGTGTGGCTCCAGCACCGCGAGGCCCACGGACACCGTGACAGGAATCACCTGCCGGTCGAACTCGAAGCGCTGCTTCTCCACCAACCGGCGCACCTTCTCCGCGAGCTGACGCGTGCCGGACAGCGACACCTCTGGCAGCAGGATGGCGAACTCCTCGCCGCCGTAACGCGCGAACACGTCCTCACGGCGGATCTTCGTGCGCACCGTGGATGCGAGCTGCTTGAGCACCGAGTCCCCCGCCAGGTGCCCGTACTTGTCGTTCACGGCCTTGAAGTGGTCGATGTCCAGCAGCACCAGCGACAGCATCCGCTCGTAGCGGCGGCTCCGCGAAATCTCCCGGTCCAGCTGCTCGTCGAAGTAGCGCCGGTTGTAGATCTGCGTGAGGCCGTCCATGGTGGTCAGCCGGTAGATTTCGTCGTGGTACGCGGCCTCGATGTTACCGCCGGCGATGTACTTGAAGATGGTGCGGCCAATCTTCACGAGGTCGCCGTTGCGCAGCTCGCGCACCCCCTCCGCCACTTCGTCATTGACGAACGTGCCGTTCGTGGAGCCCAGGTCGCGGATGCGCACGCCCTCTCGCGAATTGGTGATGCTCGCGTGGTTGCGGCTGACCGACTCCTGGTCGATCTGGATGTCCGCCTTGGACGAGCGCCCGATGAGCGTCTCGTGGGACGTGAGGTCGAACTTGCGCCCCAGGTCCAAGCCGTAGATCACCACCAGCGCCGCGTCGAGGTTGACCGGCCGGTCGGAGATCTTCGAGATGACCGTGACGACCGTCTCCTTCTGCACCCTGCCTCCTGGGACGACAACGCTACCACCCGGCAAATCAAGAAAGCGAGCCAGCGCACGAAAACCCAGATGGGTGTTCCCGCGCCCGCGCCTCAGGGAATGTCGACCCGCCGGGTCGCGGTGACGAGCGGACGCAGGGGGTCCCCCTCCAGGTCCACCAGGGTGGCCACCAGCAACACGCCCAGCCCCGAGCACGTCGCCGGGAGCTGCAGCTCCACCTCACCGCGTCCCGGTGCAATGGGGGCGGAGGCGAACAGCGCCTGGTCGTTGCAACCCGAGCCGCCCCGCATGCTGACGCGCACCTGGCCTTCGCCGCCGGCCCCCGTGCCCAGCCGGAAGCCGGAGACGCTCACCCGCACCGCGCTGCCTCGGGCCAGCCGCTGCCCATCCGCCTCCGGATGACGCCACGCCACCTCCGGCCGGCCCAGGCTCAGCGTGGCGACGGCATCCGTCAGGTCCGCGAGCCGCTCCGCGCCCAGGCCCATGGGGGCCACCAGACGGGAAGGGCCCTGCCCCACGCGCCGGTCCAGCCCCCGCACGCGCAGCGCCTCCACCAGGAGCTTCGCCCGCGTGTCCTGCAACAAGCCGTCGAGGGTGCGGTCCTCGAACCCCAGCGGCGGCTGGGGAACGACGACGCCGTCGTCCGCATCGTCCGGGTCCATCAACACCGTCCAGCGGCGGCCGGCGCGGTTGGTGAACTCGGCGCGGACCACGCTGGCCCGCCCGTCCACCTGGGCCTGGAACTCGCGGCCGGCGAGCTCGCCGCGGGGGTTCCCGTCGAAGTTGTAGCGAACGGACTCCGGGAGGGAGAGGAAGCTCAGCCCCGCGTCCACGGGCTGCGCGCCGTCCGGATCGAACTCCGGCCTGGGCAAGTCCGCAACGAGCGTGCTGGTCGCCACCGTGCCGTCCTCGGCCTGGTCACCTGACGTGGCAGACACCACCAGCCTGTACGGCAGTCCTTCCAGGCCCCGGTGCGTGGGCGCCATCCGCACGGGCACCAGCCCGGGCCGGCCCAGCCGCGCGTCGGCGTCCGTGTTCGGATCGGCCGGCGCCACGTTGGCCGCGGCGCCCAGCCCCAGCGGAACCATGCCTCGGCCGGGGACCGCCACGGTGGCCAACACGTAGGCGCGGTCCAGGTGCGCGCCCCGGTACTGAGGCAGCGGCGGCACACGCACGGCGAAGGGGAACGACAGCCGCACGCCCGGCGTTTCGCGCTCGAAAGGCAGCGCCTGCGCGTACTCCGCCGCGCGGGTGTCCGGCTCGCTGGTGAGGATGCCGGACGTGGGCGCCAGGGTGAAGCGGGCGTCACGTGCCAGCGCCGAGAAGAAGCGCGTCGAGCCGGGCAACAGCTGCCCCAGTTGCAGCAGCGGATCCGTCCCCGGCGCCATGAGGCTGAGGGGGAGTTCCTTCAGGGGGAGCGAGCCCGTCAGCGCCCAGGCCGTCCGCGTCCCACAGGCGCCCGTGCGAATGGCCAACTCCGCATCCAGCACGCCCGGTAGCGAGCCATCACACACACCCGCCACGCCCGGTGCCGCGACGTCTGGAGCCGTGCTGCCCGTCAACCACAGCGCGCTGCCCGACGGCAGCGACAGGCGGTCCTGCCCCGTGCCCAAGGGGAGCGCCACCTCGTGCTCCGGGCCCAGGAAGGACTCGGGAGCCAGATCGGAGGGGAGCCCGGGCACGGACAACCCCATCAGCCCCACGCGCAGCGAAACCGCCGTCGAGAAGGTCTCCGTCAACGTGGGGAATGGACCCTTCACGCCGCCGAAGCGGTCCAAGGGGTTGCGGCGCAGGGCCATCCGCACGTCGCGGAACTGGCTCGCGTCGTGGCGCGCCAGCGTCAGGTAGCCGTAGTCGGGGTGGAAGGCGGAGAGCGCCACCTTCCCTTCCGCGGGCACCCAGACGGCTCCGTCGGCGTTCGTCACCATGGCCGCATCCAGGCCGCTGTCATCGGCGGACACCGCGACGACGGCCAGCGGCACCGGGCGCCCGGTCAGCGCATCCACCACCAGCACGCGCACCCCACCCGGGGCCACTTCGGCGGGCAGCACGGTGACACGCGCATGGCAGGAGACGTTGCCCACCCGGACCGCCAGCGCCGGGTGCTCCGAGGCGGGCTCGCCCAGCACGACAGAGGCCTGGTGCCCGTCCCCGCCTCCGACCACGGAGGGAGACAACACCTCCCATGCCACGCCGTCACGCAACACCAATGGAGCGCCCGTCGATTCGCGCACCCACACGCGGAAGTCCACCGTCATGCCCGGGGTGCCCACGACGACGTCCGGCGTCACCTCGCACGCGACCGCGCGGGTTTCGGACGGCGGCGAGCCACACGCGCCGTCTCGGCACACCGTGCCTGCGTCACAGTCCGTGTCGGCGGCACAGACAACGGGCACGCACCGGTTCATGTCGCATTGGCAGCCGGCGCCGCCGACCTCGTCACACGCGGCCAGCGCATGAGGGCCCCGCCGCGCCACGCCGCAATCCTCGCGCGTCAGGCAGGCGGGCTCGCAGCGCGAGGTGGCCGAGTCACAGAAGAAGAGCGAGGGGTCCGGGCAGTCCTGATCGACGGAGCAGTAAGTCCCCTGTGGGAACGGACCCACGGGGCTGTCAGGCCCCATGTCCATGTCGCCGCAGCCGTTCAGGTACAGCAGGACACAGGCCAGGCAAGCCAGCACGAGGGGGCGGGGGGGGTGACTCATACGGATGCGGCTCCGGGGGGGACCGTCCGCAACCTTACAGGCAGGACGCGCGCTGCGCGACGGTACGCGGCGCCGGCCGCCGCCCTTCGAGCCCCATCATAGCCGGTCCGCCCGCCGTGCGCCCCTCCTCCGCACGGGATGGTTGGCTTTCAGGGTTAACAGAACGATGATCGGCTCCTGATGGCTCGTAGTGAACCCAAGTCCCTGGAAAGTCTCCTTCCCCGCGTCCTGGCACGGCTGGCGGGAGAGTCGGGAAAGGGCCACGCGCTGGCCCCGGTGTGGGAGGCGGTGGTCGGTCCACACCTCGCGCGCCACACCACCCCCCAGGCCCTGCACGGAACCACCCTGGTGGTGGCGGTGTCGGGTGCCGAGTGGGCCCAGTCGCTGGAGTCCGAAGCGGCCTCGCTCTGCGAGCAGCTCAACGCGCGGCTCGGCCCGGGCACGGTGAAGTCCCTCTCCTTCACGTTCCGGGTGGCGCGCAGATGATGGCCATGCTGGCGCTCATGACCGTCCTGGCCGCCGCACCGCCGGCGTCGGCCGGAATGGAACGCAGCGCCGCTCAGCACGTCAGCCGCGAATTCGAGCGCGTGGGACGGCGCGCCCCGGTGGAAGACCCGAAGCTGACCACCGCCGCGCGGCGGCTGGCACACGAGGCCCTCACCGAATACACCACCGGCGCGCCGGGCCTCTTCACCCTCACCTCCGCCGTCAGTGACGCGGGCGCGGCGGACCCCTCACCGCGCGCGTTGGTCATCCGGGCGTGGGTGCCACGGCACGCCATCGAGACCTTCCTCGAGCGCGACGACTTCAACAGCGAGCGCGCCTCGCACTTCGGCGTGGGCGTGTCCGTGCTCGGCAAGCGCGCGGCGCTCGTCCTGCTGCTGGTGGACCGCAAGGCGGAGCTCCAGGACTTCCCGCGCGTCATCGCCAAGGACGCGCACTCGACCATGACGCTCTGTGGCGCCCTGCTCCCACCGCTGCGGCGGGCAGAGGTGTACGTCACCCAGCCCAACGGCGGGGTGAGCCTCGTGCCCGTCCAGAACCGGGGTCCGGGGGGTGGCTTCTGCAGCCGGCTCGCCTTCGCCACGCCGGGTACGTACACCGTGGAGCTGGTGGGCCGCGCGGACGGAGGGCCGGAGGTGGCGGCGCTCTTCCTGGTGGACCGGGGCGAACCCCGCAAGCACGCCGCCAGCGAGGACACCGCAGAGCCCACCACGCTGGAGGACGCCCGCCGGGCCGTCTACGAGCGCATCAACGCCCTCCGCCGCGCCCACGCGTTGCCCGAACTGTCCCCCGACGCCGTGCTGGAACAGGTGGCCCAGGACTACAGCGCGCGCATGTCGAAGGAGGGCTTCTTCGCCCACATCGCCCCGGACGGCTCCACGCTGACGAAGCGCCTGCCGGCGGGCGCGCGCTACGTGCGCGCGGGAGAGAACCTGGGCCTGGCGCAGGGGCCGCTGGCGGCCCACTTCGGCATCGAGCACAGCCCCGGACACCGCCGCAACGTGCTGGACCCGGGCTTCCGCTTCATGGGCGTGGGCGTGGCGTTCCACACGGTGAACGGGCGCAAGGAGGCCGTCCTCACCGAGGTCTTCACCGTCGCCCCGCCCGCTTCGCCGGAGCTGGCGGACCCGCGGCAGGAGGCCTACGACGCCCTGAGCCGGCGGCGTGCGTCCCGCAAGCTGCCGCCCCTGACGCGCAACGCCGCGCTCGAGTCCCTGGCACGCGCCCACGCCAGGCGCGCGCTGGAGTTGGACCAGCCCTCGGCCCAGCCGGGGGAAGCCCCGGTGCACGACCGCGTCTTCGAGCTGCTGCCCGACGCGGGAACGGCGTCCGTGGACTTCTTCGTGGTGTCGGACCCCACGGCGATTCCAGAGTCCCGCAGCATGGCCGACGCCACGAACAACCGCGTGGGCGTAGGCGTGGTGCGGGGAGATTCCCGCCGCTTCGGCACGAATCAATACTGGGTGGCCGTCATCTACGCGGCCGTCCCCTGACGTCCCGCACGGAGTCGCCGTGCGTGGTGGTGCCCCCGGCGTGTGTGGCCAGGGGCGTCAACGCCATGAACCCCGTTCAGACAGGCCGGCGCTGCGTGGCGTAGGCCTCGAGCCCCATCTGCGGCGGCGCCACCTGCTGATACATCGGACACTTCATGCAGGTGAACGACTGCCAACCTCGCCGGACGGCTTCATCCAGGCAGTTGTCATACTGATGACAGTTGAGGTTGCGGTGGGTCTCGACGCCGGCTCGCTTCGGCCCGGCTTCGGGGTTGATGGTTTGTGGCAGATCGGCTGGACACGGCTTCATGAAGCCCTCCCTCTGAACTGTTTCCCCCCCGAGCGCTGTGAACGAGCAGTGCTACCTGACGACAACGACTGGACCCGCCATGCAACGACGGACCGGAGTGGCGCTGAGCGGCGGCGCAAGGTAGTGATTCACTCCGGGTGACGCAATGGGTCGGCAGTTCCTACCCAAGTGCACGTAATCGCCAGGACGCTTTCAGCGAATGACATCGGGTGCTGAACAGTCTGGACTGACCCGACGCCGCGCGGATCTAGGACTTGTCGCGCCCGCTGTCAAACCACCCTCCCTGCGGGGCAAGGGGAATGATCGGTGTGTGCGTCTCGTTGGCAGGCCGCAAAGCCGCGTCGTGAAAGGAAGACCACATGAGTTGGAGTGGGTGGGTTGCGGGGGTGGTTGCGGGGATGTCGCTGGGACAATCCCCCACGGCGCTGGAGGCCGTCCGCCTCCACAAGCCGGATGCGGCCGCCCTGGCGCGCGCGGAGCTGACGGCCTGCGCCGCGAAGAAGTGCGACGACGTGGGGCGGCTGGCGCTGCTCGCGGGGACGCTCGCCCTCTCTGACGGTCAACCCGCCGAGGCAAGGGAGCTGCTGGTTGCCTGGCCCGCCCCTCCGCTGCTGGCGCCGTACCATGCCTTCTACCTGGGCCAGGCCCGCTTCTACGCCGGGGACGCCGCGGGCGCGGCCGAGGACTTCGCGCGAGTGCTGGAATCCAAGGCACCCGTGGAACTCACGGCCCGTGCCCGGGCGCGGCTGGGGGAGTCACTGCTCAAGGCAGGCAAGCCCCAGGACGCGGCCCAGGTGCTGGAGACCGCCGCGAAGGCGTCGCCCACCGTGGAGTTGCTCTATCAGCGTGCCTTGGCGCGAGGCGGCTCCGGAAACCGCGCGGGGCAGCGCGCCGACATGATGACGGTGGCGCTGCGCTTCCCCGCCCACCCCTACGGCGACGAGGCCATGGCGTGGCTGACGGAGGGCAGCACGCCCCCGGTGAAGCTGGGCTACACCGAGCGCACCACCCGCGCGGACCGCTTCCTGGACGCGGGCGCGACGCAGCGCGGACTCGACGAACTGGCGACGCTGGACAAGGTGAAGCTCGACAAGGCGCAGGCGGCCCGCGTGGCGCTGCTGCGCGCGAAGGCCTGGTTCGCGCTGGGGCGGACGGAGGCTGCGGAGAAGGCGCTCGCGCTGGCGCGCAAGGGCCCCGCCGCCGTCGCCGCTCAGGCGGATCTGCTGGTGGCTCGGCGCGCGCTCAAGTCCGACGACAACGCCCAGGCCCGAACGCTGATGGCGGCCCTGGACAAGAAGTACCCCTCGCAGCCCGCGGGAGATGAAGGCGCCTTCTTCGCGGGCTGGTTGGATTTGCAGGCCGGGCGCTTCGCGGACGCGGTGCAGTCCTTCACGGCTTTCGAAACGCGTTATCCGCGCTCACGCCAGCGCGACGAGGGCATGTGGTTCCGCGCGCTGGCCCACCTGCGTCAAGAGGAGTACGCGAAGGCCCGCGCCGCGTTGGACGCGTTGCTGACCGCCTACCCCAAGAGCAACATGGGACCGCAGGCGCGCTACTGGATGGCGCGCAGCCGCGAGCTGGACGGCGCGAAGGCAGACACGCTGGGCCCCGCGTACGAGGCCGTCATCACCTCGGCGCCCGCGTCCTTCTACGCACTGATGGCCAACGAGCGGCTCAAGGCGCTGAGCCTGAAGACGCCCGCGCACTTCCCACAACCGCCGCAGATGCTGAAGTTGCCCCGCCCTCCCGAACTGGAGCTGGCGGTGGAGCTGACGCGCGCGGGTTTGTTCCGTGACGCGACGGAGGAGGTGGAAGCCCACGCTGCGCGGCTGCGCTCGGCGGACCAGGCCCTGCCCTTCGCGCACGCATTGCTGGGACTGGGTGAGTACGGCCACGCCCACGCGGTGGCGGCGCGCCACCTGTGGGGACGTGCCTTCGGCGCGCGCGCTCCGGAGGCCCTGGCGCCCTTCTATCCTCGCGCCTTCGCCACCGCGGTGGAGGGCGCGGCGACGCAGCACCAGGTGGACCCCTACCTGGTGTGGGCCATCATGCGGCGGGAGAGCGCCTTCCGGCCGGAGGTGATGAGCTTCGCCGATGCGCGAGGGCTGATGCAGATCATCCCCAAGACGGCGAACGCCATCGCGGAGAAGCTGAAGGAGCCCGTCCCCGCGCCCGCGGACCTCTTCTCCCCCGAGCGGAACATCCGCTATGGCGCCTGGTATCTGTCCCGGCTGATGGAGCGCTTTGGACACCCGGTGCTCGCGGCGGCCGCGTACAACGCGGGCCCTGGCTCGGCGGCGAAGTGGGTCCAGGAGCGGAGCTCGCTGCCACTGGACCTCTTCGTGGAGACCATCCCCTTCAAGGAGACGCGCGGCTACGTGAAGCAGGTGGTGGCGGACCTGTTCCTCTACCACTCCTTCTACGGCGACGGCACGGGGGCGCTGAAGCTGCCGCTGCAGGTGCCCGCGCCGTCGAAGGAAGGTGTCAGCTTCTAGGCTCCGACTGGGGCGCCCGGCCCGCGTGTCGACGCGTGGGCGCGCGCCGAGCGTCAATCCCTGTCTGGCGCGCCCAGGGGAAAGAGCGGCCGGAATCGCCGCGCCTCGTTCACCGCGCGGGCGAAGGACGGGCGCGCGAGCAACCGCGAGCGGTAGGCGCGGAGCACGGGAAACGCATCGGAGATCCGGTGCGTCCAGTCCGCGTAGAACAGCGAGGGCGCGGCCGCGCAGTCCGCCAGCGTGAAGTCCTCGCCAGGGGCGGCCCAGGTCCTGCCGGCGAGCTGCCCTTCGAGCCAGGCGTAGGCGACCTCCAGCTTCTTCACGGACAGGGCCAATCCCTCCTGGCGCTTCACCGAATCCCCCGTCAGCGCGCCATCGACCGCGTGCTGCGCCGCGTTCATGACGTGCAGGTCGAAGAAGCGGTCGAGAAAACGCACGTCGAGCGCGGCCATCGGGTCTGCGGGCAACAGACGCACGGGCCCCGGATGTGCGAGCTGCAGGTGCTCGATGATGATGCTGGTCTCGGCGATGTCGCGCTCGCCATCCACCAGCAGCGGGAACTTGCGCAGCGGCCAGCGCCGCGACCACTCGGCCGAGTGCTGAGGTGTTTCCGGCCCGATACAGCGGAACTCGAAGGGCGTGCCGTTCTCGTACAACGCGATGAGGACCTTCTGCGTGTACGAAGAAAAGGGATGACCGTAGAGCACGAGTGACATCGGCGGACTCCTGTCGCAGACCACTTGCATACTGCAAGCAGTCGGAGCCCTATTCCTACCACTTGCACATCGCAAGGAGTAGCCTTGAGAGAATGGCCATGGCGCAGACAGGGCGATCCGGCTGCCCGATCAACCTGACGCTCGAGCAGCTCGGCGACCGTTGGAGCCTCGTCGTCATCCGCGACGTCATGTTCGGAAACAGGCGCAGCTACGGAGAGCTGCTCGCGCAGAGCGAGGAACGCATCGCCTCGAACATCCTCGCGGACCGGCTGAAGCGCCTGACGGCGTCCGGCCTGCTGACGCGACGCGCGGCTCCCACCCACCGGCAGAAGGTCATCTACAGCCTGACGGAGGCGGCCATCCAGCTCGTCCCACTCCTCGCGCACATGGGCGCCTGGGGCCGCCGGCATACGCGCCCGAGCAAGGAGCTGTCCGTACGCGCGGAGCTGCTGGAAAAGGGCGGCGCTCCGCTCTGGAACGCCTTCATGGAGGAGCTGCGCCACCTGCATCTCGGCGCGCCGCGGCCGGCGCGCTCGGTATCCGGCGAGCTGCAGGCCGCCTACGAGAAGGCGCTGGCGAAGCGCTCCCGCTGAGCCCGGCGCGTCGTCCCCTGCGCCGGGCGAAGGCCCCCACCCGCGCTAGGCGCGCTGGGCCATCCGGCGCAGGATTTCAGACTCCATCCCGTGCACCACCTCCGACAGGGGGATGCTGCTGGAGTCCACGTGCACCGCGTCCTCGGCGGCCTTCAGCGGCGCCACGGCGCGGGCGGAATCGTCGCGGTCCCGCTTCATCTGGTCCGCGAGCACGGCGTCCAGGCTGCTCTCCACGCCCTTCTGGAACAGCTCCTCGTAGCGGCGCCGGGCGCGCACCTCGGGGCTGGCCGCCAGGAAGAACTTCGCGTCCGCGTCCGGGAACACCACCGTGCCGATGTCACGGCCCTCCAGGATGGCGCCCTTCTCCGCCTCCAGCGCCAGCCGCCGCTGGAGCTGCAGCAGGCCCGCGCGCACGACCGGCCGCCCGGACACCTGGGACGCCGCCATGGAGATGTCTGGCGTGCGAATCTCCCCGGACACGTCCTGTGCGCCCAGGAAGACGTGATTCTCCTCGCCCACTACCTGGAAGTGGATGTGCACGCGGCCCAGCAGCTCCCCCAGGCCCGCGTCGTCGTCGAAGGCGATGCCCTCACGCTGGGCCATCACGGCCACGCAGCGGTAGATGGCGCCCGTGTCCACCAGCGAGAAGCCCAGTCGGCGCGCCAGCAGCTTGGACACCGAGGACTTGCCGGCGCCCGCGGGGCCGTCGATGGCGACGATGAAGGGCCGGGCGCTCATGACAGGAGCTCTTTCAACACCTGGACGCAGCGCGCGTTCTCCGCGGGCGTGCCCACGGAGATACGCACGTGGTTCGGGAACCCCTGCCCCGCGAAGGGCCGGACGATGACGCCCTTGCGCAGCAGCTGCTCGTACAGCGCCACCGCGGGACGGCCGAAGTCCACGAACACGAAGTTGGCGTGGCTGTGCGTGAGCGTGCCACCCAGCTTCGGCAACTCCGCGGCGAAGTAGTCCAGACCCGCGCGGTTCACCTCACGCGTGCGGCGCACGTGCTCGGCGTCTTCCAGGGCCGCCAGCCCCGCGGCCTGGGCCAGCACCGTCAGGTTGAAGGGCATGCGCGTGCGGTGCAGGTACGCCGCCAGCCGGGCATCCATGATGCCGTAGCCCAGCCGCACGCCCGCCAGCCCGTGAATCTTGCTGAAGGTGCGCAGCGCCACCAGGTTCGGGTGCCGGCCGACCAGCGGCACCGCGCTGGTGTACTCGGGCCATTCGACGAACTCGAAGTAGGCCTCGTCGTGCACCACCAGCACCTCCGGCGGCACCGCGGCCAGGAAGCGCGTCAGGGCGTCGCGGCTGAACGCCGTGCCCGTGGGGTTGTCCGGGTTGGCCAGGAACACCATCCGCGTGCGCGGGGTGATGGCCTTCGCCATGGCCTCCAGGTCGTACTGGAAGCCCTCGCGCATGGGCACCTCCACGAAGGGCCGCCCATGGGCCTGCGCGGAGATGCGGTACGCGGAGAAGGAGCCCTGGCACAGGAGGATTTCGTCCTCCGGCGTGGTGAAGGTGCGGATGAGCAGCTCGATGAGCTCGTTGGAGCCGCTGCCCAGCACCACCTGCTCCGGCTTCACGTCCACGTGCGCGGCCAGCTTGCGCACCAGGTGGAAGGACGTGGCGTCGGGGTACAGGTGCGTCGCGCCAGAGACGTTCCGCATGGCCTCCACGGCGCGCGGGGAGGGCCCCAGTGGATTTTCGTTCGAGGCCAGCTTGATGACGCCCTTGAGGCCGAACTCACGCTCGGTCTCTTCAATGGGCTTGCCGGGCACGTACGGCTTGAGCGTCTCAACGTGGGTGGGGACGAGCGGTCGCATGGTGTAAGGGCCCTGATACGGTGGATTCAGCGTCCGGAGAACACACCGAGCGCGCGAAACTTCGCGTACCGGTCCTGGACCAGTTCATCAGGCGACAGCTCGGCGAGCTGTCCCAGGTGCTTGCGCAGCGCCTTGCCCAGCGCCTCCGCCATCTTCGCGGGGTCGCGGTGGGCACCACCAGCGGGCTCGGAGATGGCCTCGTCGATGATCTTCATCTCCAGCAGGTCCTTCGCGGTGAGCCGCATCGCGTCCGCGGCCTTGTCCGCCTTGGCGGCGTCGCGGAACAGGATGGAGGCGCAGCCCTCCGGGGAGATGACGGAGTAGACGCTGTTCTGGAGCATCAGCACGCGGTTGCCCACGCCAATGGCCAGCGCGCCGCCGGAGCCGCCCTCACCCACCACCGTGGAGATGATGGGCACGCGCAGCCGGCTCATGACCTCCAGGTTGACGGCGATGGCCTCGGCCTGCCCACGCTCCTCGGCGCCGATGCCCGGATACGCGCCCGGCGTGTCGACGAAGGTGAGGATGGGCTTCTCGAAGCGCTCGGCCAGCTCCATGAGGCGGCGGGCCTTGCGGTAGCCCTCCGGGCGCGGCATGCCGAAGTTGCGCGCCATGTTCTCCTTGGTGTTGCGGCCCTTCTGGTGGCCCATCACCATCACCGGCTTGCCGTCGAAGCGCGCGAAGCCGCCGACGATGGACGGGTCCTCGCCAAAGGCCCGGTCGCCGCACAGCTCGACGAAGTCGGTGAAGAGGTAATGGACGTAGTCGAGGAAGTAGGGGCGGTTCGGGTGCCGGGACATCTGCACCACCTGCCACCGAGTCAGGTCACTGAAGATCTCCGTCTGGAGCTTCTTCGCCTTCTTCTCGAGCTTGGAGATCTCCGAGGAGAAGTCCACCGTGCCGCTGGTGGAGAGGACCTTGAGCTCGTCGATCTTCTTTTCCAGCTCAATCAGGGGGCGCTCGAACTCGAGCACATAGCTGGTACCGGTTGCCATGGCGCGGAACTAGCACCAGGGTAAGGCGGCTTTCAACGCGCAAGCGTTTACGCACCCCTGTCTGGAGGCACATGCACCCCGCCCTGCCCCTGTTGCTCCTGGCCCTCACGGGCGCCGCGTCCACCCCCAATGCCCGAGGACTGAACACCCAGGGCTTCCGGCTGTACCAGGCGGGGCGCTACCCAGAGGCCCTGGAGCGCTTCCAGGCGTCCGCCCGGGAGTCCCCGGGCTATGCGCTGGCGCACTACAACCTGGCCGCCACCCTGGGGATGCTCCGCAAGCAGGGGAAGGTCTGCGAGTACAGCGCCCACCGGGACGTCATCGTCGAGCACCTCACCCAGGCGGTGAAGCTGGATGCCCGGCGGCTCACCCGCGCGAAGGAGGACGCGGACTTCACCCCCATCCGGGACACCCTGGGCTGGCAGAAGCTGCTGGGCCGCAGCCCGGCGAGGGAGGCGGATGTCCCCGTGCTGCTGCGCGAGGTGTCCTGGTTCGGCCCGGGCGTGGGCGTCTACGGCACCACCCAGGGGCTGCGCTTCGGCCCCTCCGGCAAGGTCACCCTGTGGACGAAGGAGGTGGGCGACGACGGGACGCCCCGCAACAAGGAGACGCGAGGCCGCTACACGGTGCGCGGCAGACAGGTAACGCTTCGGTTGAATGGCCGGGCGCCGCTGGAAGGCACGCTGACGCAGACGGGCGCGCTCACCTTCCCCGGCCTGGAGACGTTCACCGACTCACCTTCGGAATGCGACGCGTGAGCTCGCGCGCTCGCTTTCAGATACGGCCCGCGCAACCCCCTTGGCACCCATGCCGCGCGTCGTCATGGTGCGCACGGGGGCAGGTGGGAAGGGATGATTCTTCGGGGTGGAATCAGGGCGTGAGGCGGATGTGGCGGCGGCCCCCTCTACTTCTGCAAACAGCCAGGACACGCCCGCCGGGTGAAACGAAGCCCGGCAGGGCCCCTTGGCTCGCTCAACGGCGAGCCTGAACCTCAGGCCGCCTTGGTCTTCGCGGCCGGCGGCGACAACGCGTACCACGCCGTGCGGAAGGCCTTCAGCTCGCGCAGACCCGCCGGGTGACGGCCCAGGGCCGGCGCCATGGTCACAGGCAGGCCCAGCTTCTTCTCGATGGCCTTCGCCGCGTTGAGCTCCAGCTTGCGCCGGCTCTCGCACTTGTCGCAGGTGGACTTGGGGCCCACGCGGTTGACGAGCACCCGCTCCACGGGGAGCTTCTTCTCCTTCAGGTACTCCACCAGCCGCTCGGTGCGGGCCGCGGCCAGCTCCTCGCCACGCGTGACGACCACGAAGCGCGCCTCGCTCGGGGAGGCCAGCGCGTCCTCGAAGCGCTTCACGTGCTTGATCATCCCGGCGATGTCGTCCGCCAGCTCACCCAGGCCCTTGGCGCGGTGCTTGGCCAACACCGCGTGCAGCGCGCCCAGCCACGTCTTGGCCGTCTCCGCCATTTCCACCACGCGCACGGACGTCACCACCGGCGCCGAGTCCACCACGATGCGCTTGAAGCGCTCCTGCACCAGCGCGTCCGTCAAGCAGGACAGCGCGGCCAGCTCGTCGATGCCCGGCGGCGCGCACTCCAGCAGGTTGCGCAGGTAGAGCAGATCCGAGGGCACCTCGCTGCCCGACCGGGGCGCGCCCTCGAAGGCCTTCTCCGCCTTCTCCTTCACCCGCTTGCGCAGGGCATTGAACCAGCCGGCGATGTCCAGCTCGCGCGCGTACAGGCCCTTGGTGCCCTTCACCTGCGTCTCCGTGTCCGTCAGGCGGCTCTGCAGCACGTCCGACAGCGAGTGCGCCGGATCCGTGGAGATGAGGAGCACCGGCCCCTCCTTCTCCGTCAGCGTCACCGCGGCGGCGGCGGCGCAGGAGCTCTTGCCCACCCCGCCCTGCCCCACGAAGAAGATGAGCCGCGTGGGCGGCAGCGGCGGCGCGGCGATGGGCGGCATGGACGGCGCGCGCACCAGCGCCGGAGGCCCTTCGGCCGCGGCGAACTCCAGCGCCTTGGTCTCCTTGCCGGCGGCCCACGCCTTGGCGAACAGCGCCAGGCCATCCAGCCCGCGCGGCGCCACTTCACGCCGGCCCAGCAGGTGCACCGGCACCGTCTTGTCCAGCGCCTGGAACTTGCGGACGTGAGGGGCCTGTAGGCCGCGGCGGCCCTGGCACGCGGGACAGCCGTCCTTGTCCTCGATCTGATTGACGACGATCTCCGTCACCGGCAGCCCGCGCTCGCGAAGCTGGGTGAAGAGCATGCGCGTCTGCGCCTCGGGCACCGGCTCCGCCAGCGCCACCAGATGGAAGGCCGTGCGCGTGGGGTCCTTCAGCAGCGCCAGCAGCTTCTCCGCCTTCTGCCCCACCTGCTCCAGGAAGCCGGGCGCCTCGGCCGCGGCGGCCGCCTTCTTGCCCTTCTTCGCCGGCGCCTCCGCCTTGTCCCCGCCGGCCTTCACCAGCCCCAGGAACTTGCGCAGGCTCGTCGGCAGATCGAACAGCCGCAGGGTGTGGCTGGTCGGCGCGGCGTCCACCACGATGCGGTCGAACTCCTCGCCCTCCAGCAGGTCCACCACGTGGAAGAGCGCCACCAGCTCCTCCAGCCCCGGCACGGCCTGCTGGTACAGCTTGCCCATGTCGTCTTCCGACACGTGCGTGCCCTTCGCCGCGGCCTTCGACAGCGCTGGCAGGTAGGAGGCCAGGAAGGGCTTCATCAGCGCCGTCGGCTCCACTTCCAGGCCGTAGACGCCGCCGTCTCCCTTGCCCGGGACCAGCTTGGTCGCCTTGGCCGGGAGCTTCTTCTTCACCAGGTCCGACAGGGAGCGGACCGGGTCCAACGACACGAGCAGCACCCGCTCCTTGGGCGCCTCCTCCGACAGCCTCAACGCATATGCCGCCGCGAGCGTGGTCTTACCTACCCCGCCTTTGCCGCCGAAGAAGTGAAGTACTCGCGCGTCGCTCATTGCGTTGTGGCCTTCCTTGTGCCCCCCCGCGGCACCCGATGCACACTCCGGGGCGCCCGGATAGATTGGCGCCGCTGGAGTTGCCCGAGGCGTGGAACATGTACGGCCGGGCACTCCCTGTGGGTGGGAGACCCCCCCAGAATCCCCCGTCCGGAGGTCAAAAGTCAAGAATTGACGGGGGTTTCGCGGCGGGGTCGCCGCCTGGGCGGGCATCCCCTCCGAGCCAGGCCAAGGGCCCGGAATCCGAAGGGGATTTCCTACCTGTGAGGTCAGCGGATGACGAACGAGTTGGTGCCCATGGCCCCCATCGCGCCGTCACTCCCCTGCCCGCCCAGGGGGCCGCCACCACCGCCGGGCGCCTGCTGCGCGCGGGCCTCGGCCGCGTAGCGGTTGAGCTTGTTGTAGAGCGTCTTCTCGCTCACCCCCAGCACCTCGGCGGTGCGGGCCTTGTTGTTCCCGTTCCGCTGGAGGCTGCCCAGGATGTACTCGCGCTCCACCGCGTCCAGGCTCAGCCCGAAGGGCAGCCGGAAGGTGTGGCGCTCCGGGCTCTTGCCGGCCATGTCGGGCGGCAGGTGCTCGCGGGTGATCAGCTCCCCGTCACACAGGATGACGGCGCGCTCCACCGCGTTGCGCAGCTCGCGGATGTTGCCCGGCCAGTCGTAGTTCTTCAGGACCTCCATGGCCTCCGGGTGCACGCCGCTGACGCGCTTGCCGGAGTCGCCGCGGAACTTGTCCACGAAGTGCTGCACCAGGATGGGGACGTCGTCGCGGCGCTCGCGCAGGGGCGGCAGGTGGATCTGGAAGACGTTGAGGCGGAAGTAGAGATCCTCGCGGAAGCGCCCGTTCTTGATCTCCTGCTTGAGGTCGCGGTTGGTGGCGCAGAGCACGCGCACGTCCACCTCGATCTCCACCTTGCCACCCAGCCGGCGCAGCTTGCCCTCCTCCAGCACGCGCAGGAGCTTGGCCTGCAGCTCGATGGGAATCTCACCCAATTCGTCCAGGAAGAGCGTGCCGCCGTGGGCCATCTCGAACACGCCGGGCCGCCGCTGATCCGCGCCGGTGAAGGCGCCGCGCTCGTGGCCGAACAGCTCGGACTCGATGAGCGTGGCCGGGATGGACGCGCAGTTGATGGCGATGAAGGGCTTGTCGCGGCGCAGGGACAGGTTGTGCACCGCGCGGGACACCACTTCCTTGCCCGTGCCGGATTCGCCGCTGATGGACACGCTGGCCTTGGAGGGCGCCACCTTCTCCACCAGCTCGATGACCTTGCGCATGCCCACGGACTGGGCAATCAGGTCCGACGAGCCGAGCTGCTTCAGACGCCGCCGCAGCGTCTGCACTTCGCGCAGCGTCTCCTTCTTCTCCAGCGCCCGGTCGATACAGACCTTGAGCCGCGCGGTATCCAGTGGCTTGACGATGAAGTCGTAGGCGCCCTCGCGGATGGACTCCACCGCAGCGTCGATGGTGCCTCGCCCCGTCAGGAAGACCACCGGGCAGTCCGGCAGCTCCTCCTTCAAGTTGCGCAGCAACCAGAGCCCATCCGTCTCCGGCATGGCCAGGTCCGACAGGACCACGTCCGGCCGGAACTCGTTCGCCTTGCGAAGGGCGTCATGCCCGTCGAATGCGATCTCGACCTTGTGTCCCCATGCGCTGAGCATGTCCGCCAGCGCCTCACACGTGTCGCGTTCGTCATCCACGGCCAGGATTCGTGCGCTGCCCAAGTGAAGACCTCCCGTACTGCGTCGTGACGCGAAGTTGTCGTGACTCGAAATCAGAAGCCGGCCCGTCCAGATGAGACACTCAGGCGCGGGAGAAACTCAGGCGGCACAGCCCCGCCCGGACGTACAGGTCGACGCCCAACTGTGAACAGCGCAGCTGCAGCGCGGCCACGGCTTCGGGCAGGGGCTCGGGGCAGGCGCCGGCCGAATCCTCGACCTCCAGCACCGCGCTCGCCTCGTCCCCACGCACCGTGACGCGGATCGAGCCGCCGTTCTCCGCCCGGCGGAAGGCGCGCAGCAGCGCCTGGATGAGGAAGAAGCCCAGCTCCGACGTGTCCTGCAGGCGGACCTGGACGCCCGCCTCCACCGCCGCCTGGACCTGGACGCGGCGCTTGCGGCCCTCGTGCCCCAGCACGCCCAGCGCCCGCGTCGTGGCCTCCGACAGGTCCGCCACGCCCGGCGCGCCGCCACGGAAGACGACGAAGTCGCTGAACAGCTTCAGGATGCCGTCCACGCGCTGGATCTGATCGCGCATGGCCTTGAGGTTCTTCTCCTGCGACGGCGGCACGCTCCCCGTCTCCGCCTTCAGCTTCTCCGACAGGACCTCCAGGTGGATGGCCAGCGCGTTCAGCGGATTGCGGACGTCGTGCAGCAGGCTGTCCATCAGCGTGGGGACGGCCAGATACCGGGCCGCGCCCACGACGGGCTGCGGCGCGGCCTCAACAGAGGGTGCACTATTTGACATTGCTGTCGAGGTAACCAACTGGAACTCCTCGGGATTTTCCCTGATCCACCCCCGCCGCCGCCCAACCGGAGCCAAGAGTTAGGGAGCCGTTCCAACATCGTCAACCCTGGGTCGGTAATTCTTGCCGGAAGTGGCAAATTCCCCATGCACGGCGCGGACTTAAGTCCGCCCGCGAGTGTTTTTCAGGTGACGATTGAGGAGCCCGCGCGATCCGCGCGGAAATGCCCGTACTGCCCCGCGGTGCGGGGTGATCAGGCACCCGAGGCGGGAGGCCGGGCGGCTTCGCCCAGACCCACCAGGTCCAGCTTCAGCCGGGCCGCGTACTCGAAGATGCGAGGGTCCCGGTAGAACTCGCCGAACACGATGCGCACCAGGCCCGCGTTGGCGATCAGCTTGAAGCACGGCCAGCAAGGCGAGGCGGTGGTGTAGATGGTCGCCCCGTCGATGCTGACGCCGTTGGTGGCGGCCTGGATGATGGCGTTGGCCTCCGCGTGGACGGTGGCCACGCAGTGTCCGTTCTCCATCATGTGGCCCACGTCATCGCAGTGCGGCAGCCCGCGGATGGCGCCGTTGTAGCCTGTGGACAGGATGGTCCTGCCCCGGACGATGACGGCGCCCACGTGCTTGCGATCACACGTGGCGCGCGAGGCCACCTGCGTCGCGATGTCCATGAAGTACTGATCCCACGAGACACGTCCGGCCATCCCACGCCTCCAGTCCGGCGGATGTACCCCGCTCGCGCGCGGTGTCGAGATTCCTGCCAGCCCGCCCGGAGGACTGGGACGCCGCGCGAAGTGGCTAACGCCCGGCGGCGTGTGCGACGCCACCTTCCGTCATGGGCTTGCGCGCCAGCAGCCGGCCAAAGCCCTTGGCCTGGAGGAAGTGGCGCACCTTCGCGCTGGGTGCGGCGAACGTCTCTCCGGGCATGGGCACGTCGAAGCTGTAGTTCTCCTCCTGCACCTCGAAGTCCACCTTCGCGGTGCGGTAGCCCTCGACGATGGCCAGCAGCCGGCCCGTCGTCAGGCTGAAGATGCCGCCGCCCGACGCCCCGTAGCCGATGGGGGCGTCCGTCTTCACCATCTTCGGGCGCTGGGAGGCCTTGTCCCACTCGACCTGGGACAGCATGCCGCCGGAGAGCGAGAGCGCGCGGCCGAACGGCGAGGCGGCCACCACCACGTCCTCGCCCAGCTCCAGCTCCGCGTCGTCCGCCAGCTCCACCGCGGGCAGGTCCAGCCCCGGCACGCGCACCAGCGCGAGGTCCAGATCAGGCACCTCGCCCATCGCCACCACCTCGCCCCGGTGCTCCAGCGACTCCGCGCGGCGGTCCACCAGCACGCGCAGCTCTGGAGCCTCCAGCCCGTCCATGGCCACCGCGTGTGCGTTGGTGACCACCCAGGCGACCGTGGCGCCGTTCGCGTCCCGCTCGGCGCCCACCACCACGCCCGACGCCGTGCTGCGCACCCTGCCCTGCGAGGCCAGCTGCAGCCGCACGTTGTGCGGGAGGATGCGCCGCACCTGCTCCTTGCGCGTCATGCGCGGCGCGTCCGGCACCGCGATGACACGCTCGACGACGGGCGCCACCTGGGATGCGGGGGTGGCGGCGGCCGGTTGAGGCGGGGCACCGGCGCACGACACGAGGGCGAGCAGGGCGGGGGCGCCCAGGAGGAAGCGGGTCATCGACTCTCCGGTCTGGGGGGAAAACGGATGCAGCCAGTACAACTCCCTGGCAGCCCCCATCATCCCGAGCCCTTTCCGGCTTTGGAAGCAGGCGTCCAGGCGGGCCTCGGACGCCTGCCCGGTCACGCGTAGCGCTTCTTCATCAGGAAGAGGATGGCGTCCTTCGCGCACGCCTCGCAGTAGCCGTAGCGCTCCGCCATCGTCTTCAGCGTGCTCTGCACCTGCGTCTGCTCGCGCGCGGTGAGCTGGTTGCGGTCCTCGGACAGATACTTGAGGACGTTCTCCTTGTTCTTGCGCAGCACGCGCTTGCGCTCCTCGAAGTAGTGATCTCGCAGGCGCTTGAACATGTCCGGGAAGATGCGGCCGTAGTCCATGACCGCGTCCGGGTTGTCCAGCCGGTGCGCGCCGATGGAGGCGATGAGTCCCCGGCGGAAGTCGGCGGCGTCCTCGCCGCGCGGCATGATGATGGCTTCCACCTCCACCATGCGCTGCTCGTCCGGCGCCTCCATCACCCCGGT
This sequence comes from Myxococcus xanthus, assembly GCF_013116825.1. Classification (GTDB taxonomy): domain Bacteria; phylum Myxococcota; class Myxococcia; order Myxococcales; family Myxococcaceae; genus Myxococcus; species Myxococcus xanthus_B. The sequence continues at coordinate 5,921 of NZ_JABFNS010000023.1, read as the reverse complement.
GACGCGGTTGCGCATCTTCTCCCCGCGCACCCAGTGGCTGATGGTCTGGATGTAGCGCTCCACCAGCTCGCGGTACTGCCCCTCCGACACCAGGCCCATGGACTCGCGCACCTCCGAGTCCACCCGGTCCAGATACTCCGCCTCCGCCAACCGCACGAAGGCGTCATGGTCGTGGTAGCCGTCCACCACCTCCTGCAAGAGGAACTCGTAGACGCTCTTGTCCTTGCAGATGGCGGACAGCTCCTCCAGCACCGCCAGCGCGTTGAGGCACTTGTAGTCGGTGTTCTGCGCGGCGTTGAAGAGCGCCGTCTTGATTTCGCGCGCGCTGGCGCCCGAGCGCCCCTCGTAGTTGGGGTACGCGTCTGACTCCGTGAACAGGTCCTCGCGCAGCTTGCGCAGCTCCTTCGTGTTGGCAAGGCTCAGCCGGTCCGGCGGCGCGCCCTCCTCGTAGAGGTGCAGCTTCTCCACCGGCGTCACCTGGTCGATGAGCTCCTTCACGTCCTGCGGGTAGCGGTCCGGAATGGGCTTCTTCAGCCGGGTGAGCACCGCCCACATGGCCGCCAGCTCCGTGGCATGGGGCGCCACGTGCTTGCCCACGGTGGTGGAGGTGATCTGCGCGTCGTAGATCTGCTGCTCGGTACGGTAGCGGCGCAGGTAGGGCACGCGCACCAGCTCGATGCGGCCCTTGAAGGACGCGAAGTCCGGCAGCTCCTTGAAGGCGTTGAGGTGCTTCTCATTGGCCGACGCGATGAGCACCTCGTCGAGTTGGAGGACGAAGGGCTCCAGCGGCACCTCGCCCGTCTCGCTGAAGCCCAGCAGGTACTTGAAGGCCTCCAGGGGCCGCTTGAGCAGGTCCGCGTACTCGATGAGGCCGCGGTTGGCGTGGACCAGGGGGCCGTGCGGCTCGAAGAGCACCGTGCTGTGCAGCGGCGCGGGCACGTTGAGCTGGGTGCGGTCCGCGGTGAGCTGCTGGACGACGGCGTCCACGCTCATCTGCGGCTCCACCGTCACCGTGCCCACCTGGTAGCGGCGCGACACGTAGAAGCGCTCCACCTGGACGTGGCGCATCACCTTCAGCCAGTCCCCGCCGTAGGAGTTGAGCAGCGCGGTGTAGATGCGGCGGCACTTGGAGCACAGCTCGCCGTCCCGCACGTAGTCGGACAGGATGAAGTCGCCACTCTCCCCATCCCCGTTGCCCAGGCCCTTCTTCTTGAGCGCCGCCTCCAGCAGCTTGCGGCGCTCGCCGGGCGGGACGGCGAAGAGCGGGTGGTCCCGCAGCTCGCACGGCATGCGCAGGTCAATGGACTCCGCATCCAGGTGCGCGAAGGTGGTCATCTCCCCACTGGCGGAGTCCCGTTCGCCGAAGCCGATGGAGCCCTTGATGAGCTTCTCCGACGGGAACACCCAGGCGAGCCGGTAGAGCGCGCCCTGGGGCAGCCGCGAGTACGTCTCCATGCCCTCCTTCAGGGCATTGACGAGCGTGGACTTCGCGCTGCCATTGGGCCCGTGCAGGAGGATGAGCTTGTTGATACGGCCGGCCCGCACGAAGTTGCCGAGCAACCGGTAGATGGCGTTCTGCACCTCCTCCTGGCCCGCCACCCGGTCGTCCTGGTCGCCGCCGGGCACGTCGAAGACCTGGAAGCGCCGGATGGTGCCCGTGGGGTGCGGCACCGTGGTGGTGCCGAAGTGGTCCATCACGTCCCGCAGGTACTGCGCCGCATTGCGGGCCTGCCCCTTCGGGTCGCTGAAGAAGAGGGAGAGATACTCCTCGAAGGAGAGAATCGACCGGTTCTTGACGAAGTCGGCGTTCACCTGCGCGCCCACTTCCTGCAGATAACCCTTCGCGTCCAAGTTGACTCTCCTCTGGTCCGTCGTCCACCACCAAGTTTTCCGCCCGGGTCACCAATGTCCAGCACCCCGGACGCCATTGTCGGCTGGGGCACGCGCTGCTGGCCACCGGCCGGGCACAGGGGGCGCTACGGCCCCCTCCAGGGGAAGCAGGGAGCCCAGGTCCGCATTCCCGGGGAGCGGCAAACGCCGCGGTGTGTGAACTCGCGCGCGGCGCGAGGGTGCGCTACGGTCTTTTCCTTCCTCTGCGGCCTACCCACCCGGAGTCCAAGCAAGATGCACAAGGAGCCCATCATCGGCATCGACCTCGGCACGACCAACTCGTGCGCGGCGATTGTCGAGGACAGCGGGAACGTCAAGCTCATCCCCTACAAGGGCGGCGAGTACACCATCCCCTCGATCTTCGCGATCGACGACAAGGGGAACGAACTCATCGGCTACGAGGCCAAGCGCCAGTGGCAGCTCAACCCGCGCAACACCGTCTACGGTTCCAAGCGACTGGTGGGCCGAGGCTTCGGCAGCGAAGTCGTCGACACGATGAAGCAGGTCGTGGCGTACAACATGCGCCCCGGCAAGCAGAGCGACGTCATCCTGGACGTGGGCAAGAAGGAGTTCGCCCTCCAGGAGATCAGCGCCAAGATCCTGGGGAAGATCCGCGAGGTCGCCTCCAACTACCTGAAGATGCCCATCAAGCGGGCGGTGGTGACGGTGCCGGCCTACTTCAACGACCGGCAGCGCCAGTCGGTGAAGGACGCGGGCAAGCTCATCGACCTGGAAGTGGTGCGCATCATCAACGAGCCCACCGCGGCGGCGCTGGCCTACGGCGTGGGCAAGGGGCTGAAGGAGAAGGTCGTCATCTACGACCTGGGCGGCGGCACCTTCGACGTCTCCATCATCGAGATCCGCGACCGCGTCTTCGAGGTGAAGGCCACCGGCGGTGACGTCTTCCTGGGCGGCATCGACTTCGACAACGCCATCATCCACCACGTCCTCAAGGACTTCGCGGCGAAGACGGGCCTCGACCTCGCCACGGACCCCGTGGCGATGCAGCGCATCAAGGACCTGGCCGAGCGCACGAAGATCGACCTGTCCGCGCGCGAGGAGGTCCCCTTCAACATCCCCTTCATCACGATGACGTCCCAGGGCCAGCCCCTGAACATCGAGATGAAGTTCAGCCGGAAGATGCTGGAGCAGCTCACCAACCAGCTCGTGGACCGCACCCTGCAGATGGTGGCGCGCGTGCTGGTGGACTCGGGACTGTCCACCAAGGACGTCGACGAGGTCATGCTCGTGGGCGGCCAGACGCGCATGCCCATCGTCCAGGACCGGCTCACCAAGTTCTTCGGCAAGCCGCCCAGCAAGGGCGTGCACCCGGACGAGGCCGTGGCCATCGGCGCCGCGCTCTACGCGCACTCGCTCCAGGACGACACCAACCTGCGCATCCAGCTCCTGGACGTGATTCCCATGGCCATTGGCCTGGAGAAGGCGGGCGGAGCCTTCCACACCGTCTTCCCGCGCAACGCGTCCATCCCCAACGCCAAGCAATTGCTGGCCACCACCAGCATGGACAACCAGACCGAGCTCGCCGTGCGCATCTTCCAGGGCGACAACGAGCTGGTGGCCCGCAACGACATGCTGGGCGAGTTCACCTTCTCTGGCATCCAGCCCGGCCGCGCCGGCGCCGCGCAGGTGGAGATCACCTTCGACGTGAACGTGGAAGGCATCCTCACCATGCGCGCCCGCGACCCGGCGTCCGGCCGCGAGATGAAGACCACGGTGCGCGTCAGCAATGCCTGATTGAAGTCCCCTGCCCCGCTCCCGTGCGCCAGGAGCGGGGCGCCCTCGGCCGCCCCGGACTCCCACATCACGGGACAGCGAGCGCGGCCCCTCAGCCGCCCTGCGTGGTTCCCCGGTCTTCTGGCGCCGCATCCGGCGCCAGGAAGCCGGTCGCGTCGCCGGGGTCCGGCGAGCCATGGCCCTCGTCGCTGGCCAGTTCGAAGAGGCCCGTCTCCACGGGCTGCAGGCGGAAGCGAGACGCCGCACGCGCCTGGGCCCGGCCGCTGAGCAGCACCTGCCCACGCCCGGCCCTCGCCGCCAGCCGCGCCGCGGTGTTCACCACGTCCCCCAGCACCGTGAAGTCCAGCCGGCCGGAGGCCTTCGCCCCCACGCTGCCGGCCACCAGGTCGCCCGAATCCAGGCCCACGCAGACGCCATGCGCGTACGGTGCGCCCTCGCCGCCACGCGACGCCAGCGCGCCCAGTTGCCGGTGGATGGCGTGACAGGCCTCCAGCGCCAGGTCCACGTGCCCGGGGCCTCGGAAGACGGCCATCACCGCGTCCCCCATGAACTTGTCCACGATGCCGCCGCGCGCGAGCAACTCCGGGACAATGGCCTCGAAGTTGGCGTTGAGCCGGCGCAGGGACTCCGGCGGCGCCTCCTGGTGCAGCACCGGCGTGAAGGCATCCACGTCGATGAACACCACCGTGCCGTCCACCCACTCGCCCGCCATGGCGTCCGAGCCCTGGAGCAACGGCGGCAGGCGCTCCAGCACCGCGCCCGGGACGAACATGCGCAGCAGGCCGTTCTCCTCCGTGTAGCGCACGGTGCGGCGCAGCTCGCGCACGTGCTTCAGCGTCTTGACGAGCGTGGCCTCCAGGTCCGGGAAGTCGATGGGCTTGGTGATGAAGTCGAAGGCGCCGCGGTTCATCGCCGTGCGGATGTTGTTCATGTCGCCATACGCGGAGACGATGACCACCCGGGTCAGCGAGCTGATCTCCCCCACGCGCGACAGAAACGTCAGCCCATCCATGCGCGGCATGTTGATGTCGCAGAGGACGACTTCGATATCGGGATGCTGGCGCATCTCCTCCAGCGCCTCCTCGCCGTCCGCGGCGAAGAGGAACTGGTAGACGGAGCGGCGGATCTGCTTGCGGAAGCTCTGCTCCATCAGCACGACGATGTCCGGCTCGTCATCGACGACCAGGATTTTCGCCGGGCGCGACGGCCGGCCCGCGTCCACCGCGCTGGTGAGGGCGGAGGCCTGCTCGTGCGCGGACTGGAAGCGGCGCGCGGGGTCCACGTCCAGGGCGCGCGCGAAGAAGGCGTCCACCTCCGGGCCCAGCTCCGGGGACAGGCTGGACGGTGTCGCGGGCGGCGGCGGCACGTTGCCCAGGCGCATCTGCCGCAGTGACTCCAGGGGGAACGGGTGCTGTCCCGTCAGCGCGCGGTACGCCACCACGGCCAGCGCCCAGAGGTCACAGCGGTGGTCCAGCCGCGGCGCCAGCCCCCGGAGCTGCTCGGGGCTCATGTACCGGGGCGTGCCGGCCATCTCCTCCTCGGGATGCGGCCGGGCCGCGCCGCCCGACATCAGCAGCGCCAGACCGAAGTCCAACACCTTCACCTGTTCGCCATGCTCGGTGCGCGCGAGGAACAGGTTGGCCGGCTTGAGGTCGCGGTGGATGACGCCCGCGGCATGCGCGGCGGTGAGCGCGCGGGCCGTCTGCGTCACCAGCCGCTCCACCATGGCCAGGGACAGCCGGCCGCGGCGGTTCAACAGGGCCTCCAGGTCCTCGCCCACCAGCCACTCCATGACGATGTAGGGCGTCTCGCCAGAGAGGTCGCAGTCGTGGACCTGGATGACGTGGGGATTCTGGAGGCGGGCAATCGCCTGCGCTTCCCATTCGAACTGCCGGCGAGCCAGGGGCGCGGGCGCGCAGTGGGCCGCCATCAGCTTGAGGGCCACGCGGCGCTGGAGCTTGGGGTCCAACGCCACCCAGATGGTGCCCATGCCACCGCCCGCCAGCCGCCGCTCCAGGACGTAGCGGTCGCCAATGACTTGTCGCTCGGAGTTGGGGTCTTCGACCATGGGGAGCAGGGAGTGTCTCATACCGGCCCCTCGCAAGGTATCGCGGGCAGCCCTCTCCCACGGCGGCCAGCCGCGCGGCGTTGACGGGCCTGTCACAACGCGCGTGCTACGGTCCCGGCCCCCCATCCCGATGCGGCGCGTACTCACCCAACCTCCGGAGGCGTCATGCCTGAGACTGAATCCGTCCTGAAGCACCCCGCCCCCGCGG
>NZ_JABFNS010000239.1 GCF_013116825.1 Myxococcus xanthus | reverse complement strand
CGTGTGGGCGGGGGGCGGAGCGGGAGGCGACCTCCGGAGCGCCATGACGGCCCAGTTCGCGGATGGGCAGGCATACCAGGACCGGGTGGTGGTGATTGCCTTGGACGCCCAGGCGCCGATAGGCGTCGGGATTCAGCACGGCTGGTATCCATACGGCCCTCCGACCCAGGTCACGAAGGCCCACGGCGCGACCGCCATCGAGCTCGATTACGAGAGCGCGTTCGAGGTCTACCGGCGCACGGCCGCGAGCCGCGGAGACGCGCTGGACGTGCAGGGCTTCGCCCGCTTCGCGATGACCCACCCGCTGGGGATTCCCCAGGCCAATGGAGAGTTCGTGATTCGCGAGCCAATCTCCATCGGCCCCGACGGCTCGGTCCGCTGCGTCGCTGAGATACCTGATGGCTCGTTGGTCCGAGTGATGGAAGGAGCGCGCGCGGACCTGTTGGACGCGGCCGAGGGCGCGGCCACCCTGGCCCGGAAGGGAACCCCTGGCGCGCTGGGCGGCGCGGTCGTGTTCGATTGCTTCTCCCGCTACCCCATCCTGGGCGAGGAAATCCGGGACGAGCTCTCACGCGTCCAGGAGGCGCTCGGGGAGGCCACTCCGCTCGTGGGCTGTCTGACCCTCGGCGAGGTGGGGGCCATGGGAGGTGGCGTTCCGCAGTTCCACAACAAGACGGTGGTGGTGCTCGCCCTTCCAGGGTGATGGGACGAGGTCGGACATGGCGGACCCCCGCGAGGACGAGGACCGGAAGCTCACCGAGGAGCGACTCGCGCTGCTGAGCGTGCTCCAGGAGCTCACCGTCGCGGCGCTCGACCTCTTCGACCCGAGCAAGCCCACGGACGCCTTCATGGACCGTGTCGCGGAGCGCCTGGGGTGCATGGTCGCGCTCTGGGTCCAGGTGGACGCGCGGGGGCAGGTCATCCTTCAGGGCGCGAGTGGGCTCTCCGCTGCGTCCCGCCAGCTTCCGATTCCCGCCCGCGCTGAGCCCGGAGGACAGAAAGGGCCCGCCGAGGTGAACCTGCCCTTTCCGGAGCTGGAATTGCCGGGGCTCGTGCGCTGGTCCATTCCAATCATCGGGGCGGACGCGGCGCACAGCGCCAGCGCGCTGCTGCTGTACTTCGACCGCGAGCCGCAGCTGCCGCGACATTACCGGGGCATGGTGGAGCGCCTCGGCGGCGTCCTCCGTACCGCGCTCATGCACCGGCAGCTCTTCACCCGCATCCTGGAGAGCGAGCGCGCGCTCCACCAGCAGAAGACGCTGCTGGAGTCCCTGAGCGAAGCCTCCGACGAAGGCATCCTCATCTCCACCCAGGAAGGAAGGACGCTCACACACAACCGCCGCCTCGCGCAGATGTGGGGGCTGAAGGAGGAGCGGATGCCCGCCTCCTATGAGGCATGGGTCCGTGCGGCGGCGGAGCTCGTGGAGGAGCCTGCCCGGTTCACGGCGCGCGCATCCTTCTTCATCGAGCACCGCGACGCGTCGGGGCACGACGAGCTTCGGCTCGAGGATGGGCGGATATTCGAGCAGTACGACGCCCCGGTGGTGAGTGCGGACGGCGTCTACTATGGGCGGGCCGTCTACTTCCGGGACGTCACCGCTCGGCGGCGCATGGAGCGGGACCTCCAGCACGAGCGGGACTTCAGCTCGGCGGTCCTGGATACGGCCCGCGCGCTGTTCATCGTCCTGGATGTGGAGGGCCGGATCGTCCGCTTCAACCGTGCCTGCCAGGAGATGACCGGCTACTCCTTCGAGGAGCTTCGCGGCGCGCGGTTCTGGAAGCAGCTCCAGGCCCCGGAAGAAGCGGCGCGGGTCGAGCGGGACTTCGCCCAGCTCTCCGCGGGCCAGGGGCACGAGGAATACGAGAGCTACTGGCTCACGCGAGCGGGAGAGCGCCGCCTCATCGCATGGTCCAGCAACATCCTCCGCAGCCCGACGGGAGCGGTTGAGTACATCATCGGCACGGGCATCGACATCACCGAGCAACGCCGGGCCGAGCGGGAGCGAGACCAGACCTTCCTGCGTGAGCAGCAAGCGCGGACCCGCGCCGAGGAGCAGGAAGGACGTTCCGCGTTCCTGGCGGAAGCCTCGGGACTGCTCGCGGGCTCGCTCGCCCCCGAGGACGCGCTGCGAAACGTGGCGGCGCTCACCGTCCAGCGGTTCGCGGACTGGTGCGCGGTCGACCTGCTGGACAACGACCATTCCCCCCAGCGAATCGCGGTGGCCCAATCCCAGACACTGCTGCCCCCGTGGCCCGCGAAGGACGCCCACGCGCCACCGGACCTCAATGCCACGCACGGCCCCGGGCGGGTGCTCCGCCGCGGCGAGCCGGAGTCCTGCCTGGAGGGTTGCGGCTCCGCTGCCCTCGAATGCGGCGGCCTTGAGTTCCAGTCCTGGCTGTCGGTGCCGCTGCTCGCGCGTGGCCGGACGCTCGGCGCGCTCACCCTCGCCCGGATGGATGACGGGAGCCGCTATGGCCTGGCCGAGCTCACCGTCGCGCAGGAGCTGGCCCGCCGCGCGGCCATGGCCGTGGACAACGCCCGGCTCTATCGGGAAGCCCAGCAGGCCATTGGCCTTCGTGATGAGTTCCTCTCCGTTGCCTCCCACGAGCTGAAGACCCCGGTCACCTCCCTCCAGTTGTCCGTGCAGGGCCTGCTGCGCCGCGCCCGGTCGGGAGCGCTCCGCACCGCGTCAGCGGAGACCGTGACCCAATCGGTCGAAGGCATCGAACGCCAGGCGATGCGAATGGCGAAGCTCGTCAACACGCTGCTCGATGTCTCGCGCATCCATGCCGGGCGGCTCGAACTCGAGTTGGAGGAAGTGGACCTGGCCGCGCTGGTCCGAGACATCGCGGCACGCTTCGCCCCCGAGCTGACCCTCTCCGGCGCCACGCTCCAGGTTCATGCCCACACGCCGATGACAGGGCTCTGGGACCGGTCGCGGCTCGACCAGATTGTCACCAACCTGCTCTCGAATGCCATCAAGTACGGCGAGGGCAAGCCCATTGAAATCCAGGTCGGCGGAGACGCCAGGACCGCCCTCCTGGAAGTGAGGGACCAGGGAATCGGCATCCCGGAGGGACAACAGGCGTTGATCTTCCGGGCCTTCGAGCGGGCGGTGTCCTCGCGCCACTACGGAGGGCTGGGCCTGGGCCTCCACATCGTCAGCCAGCTCGTCGAACGGCTGGGAGGGGCGGTCCGGGTCCAGAGCGAGGCGGGACGCGGCGCCACCTTCACGGTCGCGCTTCCACGCAGCGGACCCGCCGCGCCTCGGCCGGCTCCGGCGGACATGCACCTGGACGTGAACCATGCCTGAGTGCGCGCTCGCGCCCTCCCGTGCCTGGCGCCGCGCTCTCGTCCGCTGAGAGGCCACTGGCGCGTCGCTGTCCGTCCTCGCCGCTGGACGGTTCTCACATCCGCGCACGGTGTGCGGAGAGCCCCCCGAGGAGAACACCGCTGGCACGCCGGCTGCTCAAGCGCTCCCCGACCTCAGGCGGTCAAGCCGACGAGGCAGCCGCGCCGTGGTGGCGCGATGCGGAGCGTGGAGGTGGATGATGCTGACGGCGGGTAAGCGACTGGCGGTCTTCTCCATTCGCGAGGGCAAGGGCGGGAGCATCTGGGTGCGGGCGGGGAGCGCCTTCGTGAACAAGGACGGCTCACTCAACGTGTTGCTGGACGTGCTGCCGCTGGACGGGAAGCTGCACGTCCGCGAGGCGGCGGAGAAGCGCGACACGGCGGGAATGAGCGGCGGCCGTTACGCGGGCGAGCTGGGGCTGGACGCGGCGCCGGTGGGTGGCCACTCGTGAGGGCGCTGTGCGCGGTGGTGGTGGGCCTGCTCTTGTGCGGGCCCGGGGTGGCGGAGGCGGCGAAGCTGCGCACGCAGCACACGGGGACGGTCAACCTCAACGAGGCCAGCGCGGCGGAGCTGGATTTGCTGCCGGGCGTCGGTGAGAAGGCGGCGCAGCGCATCATCGCGCACCGCCAGAAGCGGCCTTTCAAACGCGTGGAGGAGCTGGTGCGCGTGAAGGGCTTCGGCAAGAAGAAGTTCCTCAAGCTCAAGGCGCACCTGGCGCTGAGCGGGCCCACGACGCTGCGAGTCGAACAGGTGCCCGCCCCTCCTGAGAGAAAGGAGGTGAGCGCGACGAACGACTGAGACTGAAAGCTCCGACAATGGGGGGCCGCCGCCCGGGATTTCTCTCGTGGCCTGGCGCGGCGGCCCTGTCGAGGACGGGCCCATGAGGGGCAAACAGGGGAGCGCCCCTTGGGAGCGGTAGCCATCCTGGAGTGGATTGGTACCATCCGCCGCCATGAACCGACGCCTGACGAACCTGCTCACCGCGCTGCCCGTCACCGCCGCGCTGGTCGCTCCGCCCGTGCTCGCCTGCACCAGCATGCTGGTCTCCAAGGGAGCCACGGCGGATGGAGCCACCTTCATCACCTACGCCGCGGACGCGCACGAGCTGTACGGCGAGCTGTACTTCACGCCCGCGCGCCGCCACGCGCCGGGCGCCATGCGCGACATCATCGAGTGGGACACCGGCAAGTTCCTGGGCCGCATCCCCCAGCCCGCCGCGACGTATTCGGTGGTGGGCAACATGAACGAGCACCAGCTCTCCATCGGCGAGTCCACGTTCGGCGGCCGCGAGGAGCTGGCGGGGCCCGCGGGCATCATCGACTACGGCTCGCTCATGTACATCGCGCTGGAGCGCGCGAAGACGGCGCGCGAGGCCATCCAGGTGATGACCACCCTGGTCGCCGAGCACGGCTATGCCTCCACCGGTGAATCGTTCTCCATCGCCGACCCGAAGGAGGCCTGGCTGCTGGAGATGATTGGCAAGGGCAAGGGCGAGAAGGGCGCGGTGTGGGTGGCCCGCAAGCTGCCCGACGGGTACCTCTCCGCGCACGCCAACCAGGCGCGCATCGGCACGTTCCCGCAGACCGAGAAGCAGACGACGTTCTACTCGCCGGACGTCATCTCCTTCGCCCGGGCGAAGGGCTGGTTCAAGGGCGCGGACAAGGACTTCAACTTCGCGGAGACGTACAACCCCATCGACTTCGGCGGGCAGCGGTTCTCCGAGGCGCGCGTGTGGAGCATCTTCCGGCGCGCGGCGCCGTCGATGAAGCTGGGCGCGGAGTACGCGGACGGCGCGGCGCCCCAGAAGCGGCTGCCGCTGTGGGTGAAGCCGGACAAGAAGCTGTCCGTGCAGGACACCATGGCGCTGATGCGAGACCACTTCACGGGCACGCCGCTGGACATGACGAAGGACGTGGGCGCGGGCCCCTACGCGGCGCCGTACCGCTGGCGGCCGATGACGTGGGAGGTGGACGGCAAGCAGTACGTCCACGAGCGCGCCATCTCCACGCAGCAGACGGGCTTCTCCTTCGTCGCGCAGATGCGGGACTGGCTGCCGGCGCCCATTGGCGGCGTGCTCTGGTTCGGCGTGGATGACACCTTCACCACCGTCTACACGCCCATGTACGCCGGCATCCGGCAGGTGCCGCGCAACTTCGCGCAGGGCGTGGCCAGCCGCGGAGAGTTCTCCTGGGACTCCTCCTTCTGGGTGTTCAACTGGGTGTCGAACCAGGCCTACGGGCGCTGGAGCGACATGGTGAATGACGTGCAGAAGGAGCAGGGCGCGCTGGAAGGCCAGTTCCTCGCGGACCAGGCCGACATCGAGAAGCGCGCCCAGGAGCAGTTCAAGCGCAGCCCCGAGGAGGCGCGCCAGTACCTCACCGACTACTCGCTCCAGCAGGGTGAGAAGGTCCACACCCGCTGGCGCAAGCTCGGTGAGACGCTGCTCGTGAAGTACATCGACGGCAACGTGCGCGATGAGATGGGCAAGGTGAACCATCCCAAGTACCAGGAGGCCTGGTACCGGCGCATCGTCCAGGAGAATGGCAAGGCCCTGCAGATGCCCGCCAAGCCCGCGGAGCCCGCCGCCGCTCCGGCACCGGCGCCCGCCCCTGCCCAGAAGCCGGCGCCCAAGCCCACCGTGGCC
>NZ_JABFNS010000238.1 GCF_013116825.1 Myxococcus xanthus | reverse complement strand
GGCTGCCGCGCCTGCATCTGCTCGAAGAGCGCCGCCGTCAGCCACAGCGACGTCACGCCCGACGACTCCAGCTTCCGGCCCAGCTCCTCCAACGTCGGCGTCCCTGCTGGGTACACCACCAACCGCGCGCCGTGCAGCAGCGCGCCCCATACCTCCAGCGTCGAGGCATCGAAGGAGATGGGCGCCAGTTGCAGCCACACCTCTTCCGGCCCGAAGTGCGCGAAGTCTGTCCCCAGCACCAGACGTGACACCGCTCGGTGCGGCACGCCTACGCCCTTTGGCTTTCCCGTGCTTCCCGACGTGAACATCACGTACGCCAGGTTTCCACCGCCCACATGAGTGCTCGGTGCGACCTCCGGTTGCAGGGCAATCTGCGTGTCCCACTCCGTGTCCAGACACACATTGGACTCGGTGTCGGAGAGCATCATGGCCTTGAGCAACTTCTGCTGCCCAACCAGCAGCGTGACGCTCGCCTCCTGCATCATCCAAGTCAGCCGCTCCAACGGGTAGCTGGCATCCAGCGGCACGTACACGCCACCTGCCTTCAGGATGCCCAGCACGCTCACCACCAACTCCAGCGAGCGCTCCACGCACAACCCCACCCTCACCTCGGGCCCCACACCCATGCTTCTCAGGTGGTGTGCCAACTGGTTCGCACGGCGATTCAGCTCCCCGTACGTCAGTCGCCGGTCCTCGTACTCCACCGCCACCGCGTCCGGCGTCCGCTGCACCTGCTGCTCGAAAAGGACACCCAGGCTCGCTTCGCGTGGGTACGTGGAAGCCGTCCCACGCCACTCGTTCACCAACCGCTGCTGTTCTTCACTGCCCATCAGCGGTAGCGCAGCCAGCGGCAGCTCTGGGGCGCGCACAGCCGACTCCAGGAGCACCCGCAAGTGCCCCAGCAGCCGCTCCATCGTCTCGGCTTCAAACAGGTCGCTGTTGAACTCAAGCGCGCCCGAAAGCCCTCCCGCACTCGACTCTCCCAAGCCCAGTGTCACGTCGAACTTCGACGTCGTCGCAGACGACTCGGCCGCCTCCAGCGTCAGCCCCGGCAGGCTCACCGCTCCTCCCGGCGCGTTCTGCAGCACCAACATCACCTGGAACAGCGGGCTGCGGCTCAAGTCCCGCTCCGGCTGCAGCTCCTCCACCAGCCTCTCGAATGGCACTTCCTGGTGCGCGTACGCACCCAACGTCACTTCACGCACCTGCGCCAACAACTCGCGGAAGCTTGTCGCCGCAGACACCTTCGTCCGCAGCACCAGCGTGTTCACGAAGAAGCCAATCAGCCCCTCCGTCTCAGCCCGCGTCCGGTTCGCTATCGCCGTCCCGACGCATACGTCTTCCTGCCTCGCGTACCTCGACAGCACCACCTGGAAGGCCGCCAGCAGCACCATGAAGGGCGTCGCGTTCTCCCGCTGTGCCAGCCCCTTCACGCCCTCCCACAGCTCCTTCGACCACTCCAGTCCTCTCGTGTCCCCTCGGTACGTCTGGACCGCCGGCCTCGCCTTGTCCGTCGGCAACTCCAGCGCAGCTGGCGCACCCTCTAGCTGTTTCCTCCAGTACTCAAGCTGCTCCTCCAGCACCTCTCCCTTCAACCACTCCCGCTGCCACACCGCGTAGTCCGCGTACTGCACCTCCAGCTCCGTCAGCGGTGACTCGCGCCCCTGCGCGTACGCCTCGTACAGCGCCACCAACTCCCTCACCAGCACCCCCATCGACCAGCCGTCCGACACGATGTGGTGCATCACCAACACCAACACGTGCGCTTCTTCCCCCTCCTTCAGCAGCGTCGCCCTCAGCAGCGGCCCTGTCGCCAGGTTGAACGGGCGAAGCGCCTCTTGCTCCGCAATGCGTCTTGTCTCCAGCCCTTCTTCGCCGCCGTCCTGAGGTCCGCACGCCAAAAATTCCAACCGGGTCGAGGCAGTGTCGGAGACAACCTGGACGGGCATCCCGTCCTGAGCACGGAAGGTGGTTCGCAACGATTCGTGTCGGCGAACCAACTCATCGAAGCTACGGCGCAACGCGGCAACGTTGAGGGCGCCTGTGAGCCTCACTGCGACCGGCACGTTGTAGAAGGCGCTGCCAGGCTCCAGTTGGTCGAGGAACCACAGTCGCTGCTGAGCGAATGATAGCGGCAATGCCCCCTGGCGCGGTGCCCGCCTCAGAGGCGGCCCCTGGGGCATCAATCTCCCCACCTGTGCGTGTCCTAGCCGGAGGGCCAGTTTCTCTACCGTCGGCGATTCGAAGACGTCCCTCAGGGGGAGTTCCACCTGGAAGGACTCGCGGACGCGTGACACCAACTGCGTGGCCAGCAGCGAGTGGCCACCCAGCTCGAAGAAGTCATCGTCGATGCTGACGCGCTCAACGTTGAGTACCTCGGCGAAGATGGACGCCAGCTTCTGCTCAGTCGCCGTTCGAGGCGCCTCGAAGTGCGCCGTCTTCGGCCCCTGCGCATCCGGGGTGGGCAGCGCCTTGCGGTCCACCTTGCCGTTCGGCGTCAGCGGCAGCGACTCCAGCACCACGTACGCAGAAGGCACCATGTACTCAGGTAGCCGCTGCTTCATGTGGCTTCGTAGTGCACCCATGTCCAGCGAGGCACCTTCCTCCGCCGTCACGTAGGCCACCAACCTCTTGCCTTCGCTCCCGTCCTCCCGCGCCACCACCACGGCTTCGCTGACGCCACTGTGCTGGGCCAACGCCGCTTCCACTTCGCCCAGCTCAATCCGGTAGCCGCGCACCTTCACCTGCGTGTCCGCTCGGCCCAGGAACTCCAGCGTCCCGTTCCCCTGCCACCGCACCACGTCTCCCGTGCGGTACAGCCGCTCTCCCTCACCGAATGGGCTTGGGACGAAGCGCTCCGCCGTCAGCTCCGGGCGTCCCACGTACCCCACTGCCAGGCCGTCTCCCCCCACGTACAGCTCGCCCGGTACCCCCACCGGCACTGGACGCATTGTCCCGTCCAGCACGTAAGCCACCGTGTTCTTCACCGGCCGGCCAATGGACACCGAGGCACCTACTTCCTCGGGCCTCTCCATTCGGTACGTACTGGAGAACGTCGTGTTCTCCGTCGGGCCATACCCGTTGATGAGCACACCGCCTGCTGCCAGCCGCTCCTTCACTCGCAACACGGGCAGCGCGTCACCACCCGCCAGCAACTGGCGGACACTGGCCAACGCCTTCGGCTGCCGCGCCTGCATCTGCTCGAAGAGCGCCGCCGTCAGCCACAGCGACGTCACGCCCGACGACTCCAGCTTCCGGCCCAACTCCTCCAGCGTCGGCGTCCCTGCTGGGTACACCACCAACTCCGCGCCGTGCAGCAGCGCGCCCCACACTTCCAACGTCGAGGCGTCAAAGGAGATGGGCGCCAGTTGCAGCCACACCTCTTCCGGCCCGAAGTGCGCGAAGTCCGTCCCCAGTACCAGGCGCGCCACCGCTCGGTGCGGCACGCCTACGCCCTTTGGCTTCCCCGTGCTTCCTGACGTGAACATCACGTATGCCAGGTTTCCACCGCCCACGTTGGCACTCGGCGTGCTCTCCGGCTGATGGGCAATCTGCGTCTCCCACTCCGTGTCCACGCACACCACCAACTCGCCACCCGCGGCCACCTCGTCCGCCAGCTTCTCCTGCGCCACCAGCACCGCGACGCCAGCCTCCGCCTTCATCCACGCCAGACGCTCTAGCGGGTAGCTGGCATCCAGCGGCACGTACACGCCACCTGCCTTCAGGATGCCCAGCACGCTCACCACCAACTCCAGTGAGCGCTCCACGCACAACCCCACCCGCACCTCGGGCCCCACACCCATGCTTCTCAGGTGGTGTGCCAACTGGTTCGCACGGCAATTCAACTCCGCGTACGTCAGTCGCCGGTCCTCGTACTCCACCGCCACCGCGTCCGGCGCCCGCTGCACCTGCTGTTCGAAGAGGGCACTCAGGCTCGCTTCGCGCGGGTACGTTGAAGCCTTCCCGCTCCACTCCTTCACCAACTGCTGCTCTTTACGGCCCATCAGCGGCAGTTCGGCCAGCCGCATCTCCGGCTCAGCGTCGGCTGCCTCCAACAGCACCCTCAAGTGTCCGAGCATCCGGTCCATCGTCCCGGCCTCGAACAAGTCGCTGTTGTAGTTGACCATGGCCATGACGCCGTCCTTCACCTCCTCCATCACCAGAGACAGGTCGAACTTCGACGTCCGCCCCTCCGACTCCACGCCGGAGAGCCTCAAGCCATCTCGGAGCTTCACCTCCGTCACGGGCGTGTTCTGCAGCGTCAGCGTCACCTGGAACAGCGGACTGCGACTCAGGTCACGCTCGGGCTGAAGCTCCTCGACCAACTTCTCGAACGGCACGTCCTGGTGCGCATACGCACCCAATGTCACCTCCCGCACCTGAGCCAGCAGCTCACGGAAGGTGGATGCCGGGGACACCTTCGTCCGCAGCACCAGCATGTTCGCGAAGAAGCCGATCAGTCCTTCCGTCTCACCTTGCGTGCGCCCTGCGATGGGCGCCCCCACGCACACGTCGTCCTGTCTCGAGTAGCGGGCCAGCACCACCTGGAAGGCCGCCAGCAGCACCATGAATGGCGTTGCTCCTTCGCGCTGTGCCAGGGCCTTCACCCGATCCCACAAGGACAGGGGCCAGGACTGGTCGAGATGCGCTCCTCGGAAGCTCTGCGCTGCGGGCCGCGGTTTATCCGTCGGCAGCTCCAGCGATTGGGGTGCCCCCTTCAACTGCCGCTTCCAGTATGCGAGTTGCGACTCCAGCACCTCGCCCTTCAGCCACTCCCGCTGCCACACTGCGTAGTCCGGGTACTGCACTGGCAGTTTCGGTAGCAGAGAGGGGCGCCCCTGCAAGAACGCCTCGTAGAGCGCGGTTACATCCCGCACGAGGACTCCCATGGACCACCCATCAGACACGATGTGGTGTGTCACCAGGATCAGCACGTGCTCCTGCTCGGACAGCTTCAGGAGCGTCACACGTAGCAATGGGCCCCGTTCGAGATCGAACCGCTGGTGTGCCTCCTGTTCGACCAGACGAGTGACTTCCGCCGTGCGCGCGACCTCCGCCGATGACTCCAGCCCCATGCTTCGGAAGGCCAGCACCGGCTCGGCTGCGATGATCTGAACGGGTTTTCCATCCCGAGTGCTGAACGTCGTCCGCAGTGACTCGTGGCGCCGCACGAGCTCGACGAAGCTCCGCTCGAGCACCTCGGCATGAAGCGGCCCCTCGACCCGAAGGACGGCCGGCACATTGTAGGAGGCGCTCCCTCGCTCCATCTGGTCCAGGAGCCATAGCCGCTGCTGCGCGAACGACGGAGGCAATACCCAGCTCCCATCCGCTCGTGGCTTCAGGGGCGGAGCGGTGATCGACGCTCCGGTGCGAATAGCTTGGTCTACCCGCTCGGACAGGAGCGACAGCGTGGGGGCCTCGAACAATTCACGGAGCGGGAGCTCGATTCGGAAGGTGCTCCGAATCCGCGACACCATCTGTGTTGCCAACAGTGAGTGGCCGCCCAGCTCGAAGAAATTGTCCTTCGAACCTACCCGCTCCACGCCCAACACCTGCGAGAAGATCCCAGCGAGCAGTTCCTCTGTGGGAGTGCGCGGCGCCACATAATCGGAACCTGGCGTGCCCGGCTTCGACACCGGAGCAGGCAGCGCCTTGCGGTCCACCTTGCCGTTCGGCGTCAGCGGCAGCGTCTCCAGCACCACGTACGCAGAAGGCACCATGTACTCCGGCAGCCGCTGCTTCACGTGACTTCTCAGCGCGCTGGACTCCAGTTCCGCGCCCTCTTGCGCCGTCACGTAGGCAACCAACCGCTTGCCTTCGCTCCCGTCCTCCCGCGCCACCACCACGGCTTCGTTGACGCCATCGTACTGGGCCAACGCCGCTTCCACTTCGCCCAGCTCAATCCGGTAGCCGCGCACCTTCACCTGCGTGTCCGCTCGGCCCAGAAACTCCAGCGTCCCGTTCCCCTGCCACCGCACCACGTCTCCCGTGCGGTACAGCCGCTCTCCCTCACCGAATGGGCTTGGGACGAAGCGCTCCG
>NZ_JABFNS010000237.1 GCF_013116825.1 Myxococcus xanthus | reverse complement strand
CCCGCGCCCCCTCACGACGCACCCGCCGCGAGGAACAGAGGCCGCAGCGGCCCCGCCACCAACGCGCCCAGCCCATCCTGAGCCCGAGCGGTGAGCAGCGCTCCGCGAGCACGCAAGGCCGCGCCCCTCAAGCCGCGCTGGTGCTCCGCGAAGCGGCGCGTGTACGCGGCCAGCACCTCGTCCGTCAGCAACTCCTCCAGCGCCGCGCCGCTCTCCGAATCCACCAGCCGGGCTCCATCTCCACCCGCCGGGTCCAGGTCCTCGGCGTCCAGCACCTGCGCCAGGAAGAGGCCCGACGCGCCACGCGCCAGCCGCGCGCACAGCGCCGGCAGGTCCGCTTCGAAGAGGAAGTCGCTCACCACCACACGCAGCCCACACGGCCGCAGCGGCGGCAGGCGCCCCAGTGACTCCGGCAGTCCGTCCCGCGCGTCGAAGTCCGCCGCCTCCAGGGCCGTCCGGCACGCCTGTCCCTGAGCACGCTCCGGTCGGGCACCGGCCACCAGCAACGTCGGTGACAGTCCCTGCCGCGCCGCCACCTCCGCCGTCAGCAGCGCCACCTCCCGCGCGCACGCGGCCTTGCGCGGGGACAGCGCCATGGAGCGCGAGCCATCCAGCACCACCTCCACGCGCGGCGACACCTCGTCCTGGCGGACGCGCAGCACGAGCTCTCCCGTGCGCGCCACCGCGTTCCAGTCCACCTGCCGCAGGTCATCCCCGGGCTGGTACGCACGGAAGTCATGCAGCTCCAGCGCGCTCCCCGCGGACGTGGCACGGACCTCCCCCACGAGCCCCCGGTGGGGCCCCCTGGGCAACGCCAGGGCCAGCCCCGGAACAAGCCGCGCGACGGCGGCTGCGTCCATCCGCTCGCTCACGACGTGTGAGCCCGCTGCTCACGCGCCATGAGCATCCGGTCCGTCCCGAAGGCGGCCACCAGCGCCAGGCCCACGACCGCGCCCAGCAAGTCCCAGGACATCTTCGGCCCGGACGCCCCGTAGTCGTACGTGGCGAAGTTCGCGATGCCCACCACGGGGTTGAAGAGGTTGAGGATGGGGTCATCCCCATCGAATCCCATCAACACCGCCACCAACGGAGGCAGCGCCGAGGCCAGCGCCACGGAAGCCACGAACATCAAGCGCACCGCCACGGGCGTGGCCAGCCGGTCCGGGCGCACCTTCCGACCCAGCCACACCGCCAGCGACAGGAAGAGCACGCCATACGCCGGCAACGCCAGGGTGGCCATCCGCAGGGAGAGGCCCTTCAGCGGCAGGTCCGAGGACCCAACCTGCAAGCCCCAGAACAGCGCGCTCCAGGCCCCCAGCAGGAACACCATCCAGCGGAAGCCCCGCAGCGCGCCGGGCTGCAGCACGGACCAGGGCCGGGTGGTCGCGCGCAGCGGGCGCGCCTGACCATCCACGTCCGCGACCACGAACATGCCCACGCCCAGCAGGTGGACGCCGCCCAGGAGCGCGAACATCTCCGGAACACTGTGCTTCCGCCCCGTCAGCCACCAGATGGCACAGCCGGCGAGCATGCCCACCAGCACCTGCACCCCCACCGCGCGACGCGGCCCCCGCGTGTAATCCTCCGTGGGCAGGGACAGCCGGGACGCGGCGGCCTCGAAGAGCAGCCAGCCGTCCATGAGCATCAGCATCAGCGCGATGCCGACCAGATAGAGGAACTCCACATCATTCAGGAACCGGTCTCCCATCTCCGATATCGCGTAGGCCGCGCCCAGTCCCTGCACCAGCGCCAGGCCCAGCGCGCCCAGCAGGCCGAAGTGGACGAAGGCACGCCCCATGCGGCCGTCGGCCAGCGTCGCCGCGCACACGCTGGCCACCGTGAGGAAGACGAGCCACGCGCCGCCCAGCGCCAGCACCACCAGAATCGTGGGCAGCGTGATGCCGTTGAGGAAGTAGCTGAAGAGGAGGAAGGGCCCCGCCGCGGAGGCATACAGGGCCGCCTGCACGAGGAACGACGCCACCTTGCCCCGGAGGATGCGGCGCGGCCCCAGGCCGGTGAGCACCAGCAACACCCACGTCTCGTCCTCGCGCTCACGCGCCAACGAGCGGTAGGCGCTGTACGGGATGACGAAGAAGTGCGCGACGCCCAGACAGACGAAGAAGGAGAAGAAGTACCCCTGGCCGCGCCGCGCGTAGGCGCCCTCGCGCGTGTCCACGTAGGCCACCAGCGCCACCGCCAGGCACGCCAGCAGCATCAACCCGAAGCACACCCAGAAGACGCGCGTGCGCAGTCCCTGGCGGAGCTCCTTCACCACCAGCGGGTTGAGCCGGTCCCCCCACCGCTGCGACCAGGGCGCCGCGCCCGCGACCTGGCCCCCTCCCGAAGCCATCGGCTCCGGGGCCGGAGGGCTCATCGCCGTATCCACGGGCGCGCTCACGCCACCCTCCCCTTCGTCACCGTCATGAAGGCATCCTCGAGGTTCCGCTCCCGCGCGCTGAAGGCGCACACGGGAAGCCCCGCGGCCACCAGCGCCGCCAGCAGCACCGCCGCCGCCGCGTCCACCTGCGCGGGGCCCGCGCCCGCATCCAGCTCCAGGCGCACGCGCAGCGCCTCGCCCTCCCGCGCCACGCGCTTCACGCGCGGCTGTTCGAGGAGCACCCGCTCCGCGCGCTCCCAGACGGCGTTGCCCGCGTCCCCCACGGCCAGCCGCACCGTCAGCTCGGGCGTCACCGCCGCGCCCAGCTCCTGCTGCTGGAGCAGGTCCGCCACCTTCCCGGTGGCCAGCAGACGCCCCTGCTCGATGATGGCGCAGGTGTCGCAAATCTCCGCCAGCTCCGTGAGGATGTGGCTGGAGATGATGACCGCCTTGCCCTGGTCCGCCAGGGCGCGCAACAGCTCGCGCAGCTCGATACGGGCACGCGGGTCCAACCCGTCCGCGGGCTCGTCCAGCAGCAGCAGCGATGGGTCGTGCAGCAGCGTGCGCCCCAGCGCCACGCGCTGCCGCATGCCCTTGGACAACGCGGTGGTGAGCCGGTCCGCCAGGGGCGTGAGTCCGGTGAACGCCATCACCGAATCCACCCGCTGCCGGCGCGCCGCGCCCTTCAGTCCGTAGGCGCGCGCGAAGAAGTCCAGGAACTCGAAGACGGTGACGTCGTCATAGGTGCCGTACCGGTCCGGCATGTAGCCGATGAGCGGACGCGCCCGGTCCGGCGCATCCACCAGCGAGTGGCCGTCCAGCAGCACCTCGCCCGACGTGGGCACATCCAGCGTGGCCAGGATGCGCAGCGTGGTGCTCTTGCCCGCGCCGTTGGGCCCGATGAAGCCCAGGATGCTTCCGGCCTCCAGGGAGAACGACACGTCATCCACCGCGCGCAGCGGCCCGTAGTCGCGCCGCAGTCCCTTCACCTCCAGCAGGCTCATGGCCGCCCCCCTTCCGACTGGCCTCGCACCAGGTGGATGCCGGCCTCCAACTCGACGTCAACGGCGGACGAGGGCGCCGGCCCCAAGCCCCCCAGGCGCGCGATGAAGCCTCCCTCCGGGAGCGGAGCGCGGAAGTTCTCCTCGCCCCCTGACAGACGCCCCTCGGCGAGCGACGTCCCCCCCACGCTGGACACCAACTGGTTCACCGGCGTCGCGCCCTCGGGCAGCGGTTCCCCCAGCGCCCCTTCCGCGCCATCCTCCAGCGCGGGCAACGCGTAGCTCTGGCTCCCCACCCGGACGTAGCCCTGCTCCAGCCGCGCCCCCAGCGCGTTCTGGACGCGGACGGTGTCGCCCTCCCGCCGGACGACGAGCCGCGCGCGAGAAGGCAGCACGGCCACCTCGCCCCACTCACGGTAGGTCCGTGGCGGCAGGAAGCCATGCGTCACCGTCAGGCCATTCGTCCAGTCCAGGTCCGCCAGCATCTCGTCGGCGTTTTCCGGTGCCAGCAGCGCGCTCGTCGCCGGGAAGCGCACCGGCCCCGAAGACACGTTGGCGTACCAGGCGGAGACACCGAGCGTCACCGCGCGCGAGCGCTCCGCGTCCAGCCACGTGAGGCTGTAGCGCGCGGAGTGCACGGCGAAACCATCCACGAGCACCGACCACATCACGAGCGCCACGCAGGTGAGGACCGACACCAGGGGCACCGCCACGAGCACCGCCACCGGCCCTCGGCGCCGCGCCAGCATCAGCCCGCCCGGCCCCACCGCCAGCACGAAGGCGAAGATGAGCAGCAGGAACCGCCCCACGGGCGTGTTGGCATGGTCCAGCAGCGGCGTGAGGCCCCCGGCGAGCAGGTTGCTTCGCTCCCACCGAGGCGCGGCCCCCGCGGGACTCACGGCCCCTGGGATGAACACCCCCAGCATCGCGTTCAAGGCCTGTCCGCATTCGAGCGCGGCGCCACACAACCGCACCCGCCCGAAGCCATACGGCGCGGCATCCCTGGAGCCTTCCGCGGTGAACAATGGCAGATGCTCCGTCAGGCGGCTCGACGCCTGCGGCAGGACGAGCCGGCCTCCCGAGAGGACGTAGGACTCCAGCACGGCCCAGACATCCGCGGGCACGGCAGCCAGGTCTCCCGGCACCATCACCACGGAGTAGCCCACGTAGGCGGACAGCTCCCTGGGCGCATCGCGCGGGTCAACGGTGCGCACTGAGAACAGCGGGCTGCCGGTCGCCTCCACCCGAGGCACCCCCGACGTGTCGTCGAAGTCCTTGAGCGTCCCCAGCACCAACACCGTCCCGCCCGAGGAGCGCTCCACATAGACGGGGGTGTGGGCAGGGAGCGTCAGCGGAGACAGGCCGGGCGACTCCACCAGGATGCTCCCCGCCTGAACTGTCGCTGGCACCGGCAGCCAGGTGACGAGCCGCCGTTGCGGCGGCACCTCCACGGTGCGCTCGGAGGTTCGCGGCCCCGAGTTCGAATGTCCCTGGAAGGCCAGACGGACCTGGAGGGACACGAGCCCCGAGTTCTGGAGCACGACATCGATGGGGGTGTAGCCGCGCTCCGGCTTCAGCGCGCTGGTCCGGATGGAGACGCGCAGGTCGCCGTGGTTCCGCGTATCAATGGTTCCGGAAGCATCGCGATACCCGTAGCCGGCCGGCGCGGCCTCGTCCGCGAGCGATGTGGCGAGGGCCCGTGAGCCTCCCAGGGCGCAGAGCAGGACACTCGCGGTCAGCACCGCGCTACGCACGCGGCACCTCGGGGACGGCCTGCAGCAGCGCGCGCACCACGTCCGCCGCGCTGACCTTCTCCAGCGAGGCCTCGTAGGCGAGCACCAACCGGTGATTGAGGGCGGAAGGCGCGGCGGCCACCACGTCATCGAAGCCCACGTTGGGCCTGCCTCGCAGCAACGCCAGCGCGCGCCCGGCGGCGGCGAGCGCGAGCGCCGCGCGAGGGCTGGCGCCATAACGGACGAAGCGGCGCACGGCGTCGGGCGCCGACGCTTGGCGTGGGTCCGAGGCCTCCACCAACCGGCCGATGAAGTCCGCCACGGGGCCCGGCAGGTGCACGCGGTCCGCGGCGGCGAAGAGGCGGCCCAGGCCCTCCGCGTCCAGCACCGGCGACAGCTCCGGCGGAGCGCCACGCACGCGCGTGGTGAGCAGCGCGCGCAGCGTCTTCGCGCCCACGGGGGGCACCTGGATGCGGAAGAGGAACCGGTCGAGCTGCGCCTCGGGCAACGGATAGGTGCCCTCCAGCTCGATGGGGTTCTGCGTGGCGAGCACGAAGAAGGGGTCCGGCAACGGACGCGTCTGCCCCAGCACGGTGACGCTGCGCTCCTGCATGGCCTCCAGCAGCGCGGACTGCGTCTTCGGGCTGGAGCGGTTGATTTCGTCCGCCAGCACCAGGCTGGCGAAGAGCGGGCCCTCGCGAAAGACGAAGTCGCGGCGGCCATCGCCTTCCAGCACGTAGGTCCCCGTGATGTCGCCGGGTAGCAGATCGGGAGTGAACTGGATGCGGCGGAAGGGCAGCGACAGCAGCCGCGCCAGCGCCTTGCACAGCTCCGTCTTTCCCAGGCCAGGCAGGCCCTCCAGCAGGACGTGCCCGCGCGCGAGCACCGCCACCACCACCTGCTCGACGACGGATTCCTGGTCCAGCATGACGGTGTTCAGCCCGTCCTTGAGCCGGGCCGCCACCTCCGCCGCTCCCTGTGCCTCGGCGGGACTGAGAAGCTCCGCTGCCACGTCATTGCCCCCTTCCAGACGACTCGCCACCAAAGTACCGCCTCACCATGTCCCGGTTGCGGGGAAGCAGCGGCGCCGCACCGGGCCCCGCCGTCGCCTCCCCCCGCGCCTGGGTGCCCTGCGCGCCGCC
>NZ_JABFNS010000236.1 GCF_013116825.1 Myxococcus xanthus | reverse complement strand
GGCGCAGACCTTGCGCCCTGGGTGTCTGAGCGCGTGCGCCGCGGCGGGGGGCATGGCAGGCTCGGGGGCTCTCACCTTCGAATCGTTGATGCCCGACCCGTCCGTACTCGCCACCTGGGGCCTCCCGGGGCTGTTCCTCATCGCGATGCTTGCGGGCTCGGTGGTGCCAGTGCCGTCCGAGGCGCTGCTGGCCGCGCTCGTCTACGGCGGGACGGCGCCCGTCACCGCCATTGGAGTGGCCACCACGGGCAACGTGCTGGGCGCGCTGTCTCTCTACGTGCTGGGCCGGTGGGTGGCGGGCGGTGGTGGAGGCGCCTTGGGGCGCTGGTACGCGCGGCGCCGTGAGAAGGAGGGGCCGCGTCTGCAGCGCGTGGAGGACTGGACACGGAAGTGGGGCGCGCCCGTGCTCGTCATGTCCTGGATGCCCGTGGTGGGTGACGCCTTCGTCATCGCCGGCGGCATGCTGGGGGTGCGCCCGCTGCCTTTCGTCTTCTTCGTCACGCTCGGCAAGGGCCTTCGTTACCTCGCCGTCGCCCTGTCCGCCGCCGCCGCGCTGTAGTGCCCGTCTCGGGTGGTTTCACCGATGTTTCACGCAACGTGTCTGCGTTCCGTTCGATAAAGGAGACGGGTGAGCATCGCTTTCCCCGTTAATCGGGTAGCGTGTGGTGTCTCATCCGACCACTCAACAGCTCCTTGTCAGGGGGCAGGACCGGACATCATGCGTGACGATGCAAATCCTTTGAGCCATGTGCAGTCGAACTGGCGGCGACATGCCGCCGCGCTGTTGCTGGCGGTGCTCGCGGCGTGTGGTGGCGAGGACTCGGCGCTGGAGTCCGTGGGGCTCGACGGCGCGGAAGTCGGGCAGCGGCAGGACGCGCTGGGCGAGGTCCGTCTCCGCCTGCTGGCGGCCAACACGTCCAGCGGCAACGGGCAGGACTACGACCCGGGCCACGGCATCCGCATCTTCCAAGGCACGGACGCTGACGTGGTGATGATTCAGGAGTTCAACTACAAGTCGAACTCCGCGGCGGACATCCGTGGCTTCGTGGACACGACGTTCGGCACGCAGTTCCACTACTACCGCGAGGGTGGAGCGCAGATTCCCAACGGCATCATCAGCCGCTACCCCATCATCGCCTCGGGCGAGTGGGATGACCCGTACGTCTCCAACCGAGACTTCGCCTGGGCGCGCATCGACGTGCCGGGCCCGAAGGACCTCTGGGCGGTGAGCGTGCACTTCCTCACCACGGGGAGCAGCAACCGCAACGCGGAGGCCAGCAATCTGGTCAGCCGCATCAAGGCCAACATCCCCGCGGGCGACTACCTGGTCATCGGCGGAGACTTGAACACCGGCAGCCGCAACGAGTCCGCTTTCAGCACGCTGTCCCAGGTGGTTCGCACGTCGGGCCCGCACCCGGCGGACAAGAATGGCAACACCAACACCAACGCGAGCCGCAACGCCCCGTATGACCACGTGCTGGTGGACAGCGACCTGTTCGCGTACCAGACGCCCGTTGTCATCGGTAGCAGCACCTTCACCAACGGCCTGGTGGTCGATACGCGCGTCTACTCGCCGCTGAGCGACATCGCGCCCGCGCTGTCCGGTGACAGCGGGGCCTCTGGCATGCAGCACATGGCCGTCATCAAGGACTTCATCATCCCGGGTGACAGCTCGCCCGGCAACGATGCCTCCATCACGGTGACGTCGCCCAACGGCGGTGAGAGCTGGGCGGGCGGGAGCGTGCGCGACATCACCTGGACGTCGACCAGCGTCACGAACGTGAAGCTGGAGTACACGCTCGATGGCAGCACCTGGAGCACCCTGGCCGCCAGCACGGCCGCCTCCGCGGGCAGCTACGCGTGGACGGTGCCGTCCAGCGCCACCACCACCGCGCGGGTCCGCATCAGCGACGCGTCCAACGCGAGCGTCAGTGACCTTGGCAACGCGGCCTTCACCATCACCACGGCGCCAGCGGGGGGCACGGGCAAGGTCATCATCAACGAGGTGATGGTCAACGAGCCGGGCTCGAACGTGGCGGGCGAGTTCGTGGAGTTGGTGAACACGGGCACCGGGGCGGTGGACCTGAGCGGGTGGACGGTGTCCGACGCGGCCAGCCTGCGTCACACCTTCCCCGGTGGCACCTCGCTGGCGGCGGGCGGCGTCATCGTGGTGTTCGGCGGCGCGGCGGGAATCCCGGCCGGCACGCCCAACGCGGTGTCCGCCTCCACGGGCACGCTGGGCCTGTCCAACAGCGGTGACACCGTCACCGTGAAGACGGCCGCCGGCGCGGTGGTGGAGTCCGCGGTGCTGTCCTCCGGTGTGAGTGGCACGGATGGCGTGTCCGCCAACCGCAGCCCGGACCTGGGCGCCACGGCGACCTTCGTGCTGCACACCAGCCTGTCCAGCCTGCAGTCCTCGCCGGGCCATCGCGTCAACGGCCTGGCGTTCTGAGCCTCCCCGCTGGAAGTGTCGCGGCCCTGCTCCCCGTTCGCGCGGGAGGCGGGGCCGTGTTGTTTCAGCGGAGCCTCAGTGGTTCTCCGGCGGCGTGGGAGACAGGGGCACGCGCTCGCGCGTCTCCGCCGACAGCACGGACGGGCGGATGATGAGGCTCTCGTCGCCGCTCGGCCCCCCGGGCGTGGCCGGGTCTCCGGGGCGCGGTGTGGGCCGGCCGTAGTCGCGCTCGTAGATGCGCAGCAGGGCCAGGAAGAAGGCCACGATGAGGGGCCCCAACAGCAGGCCCACCGTGCCGAACGCGGCCAGACCTCCGAGCAGCGCGAAGAAGACGATGGCCGCGTGCTGGTGCATGCCGCGCCTGGCCAGCAGCGGCTTCACGATGTTGTCCACCAGCCCCACCACCACCGTGCCCCAGATGGCGAGGAACAGCGCCGCCCATGGGTGCCCGCTGAAGAACATCAGCGCCGCGGCGACCAGCACCACGATGGCGGCGCCCACGGCGGGGATGAGCGCCATGAAGAACGCCACGCCCGCGAAGAAGAGCGCCGCGGGGACGCGGGCGATGAGGAAACCGACGAGCGCCGCCGCCGCCTGCACGCCCGCGGTGGCCACCGACGAGACGAGCACCGCCACGGAGACGCTGCGGAACTCCCGCAGGATTTCATGTGTCTGGCCGCGCCGCAGCGGCGACACGCTCTCCACCCAGCTCACCAGCCGCGCGCCCTCTGTCAGCAGGAAGAAGAGGGCGATGAGCATCATCACCGTCTGGAACGCGATGGAGCCCGTCGCCGCAACCGCCCCGGTGACGGCCCGCGCCGCCGTGCCGCCCTGGGTGCTCACCTGCTGTTGGAGCGTCTCGTCGAGCTGGGCCTGCTCCAGCGGGATGCGCTCCAGCAGCCCCTCGACCGGGCCTCGCACGGGGCTGGGAATCTTGCCAATCAGCCCCTCCACCCCTTCCCGCTGCACCGTGTCGGAGACGAACCTCACGCCGTCCGACACCTCGGTGACGATGAAGGCCGTGAGACCTCCCAGGGGGAGGAGCAGGGCCAGGATGACTCCCGAGACGATGACCCCCGCCGCCAGGTTGTTGCGTCCGCGGAGCTTCCGGCTCAGCCGCGAATAGACGCCGTAGAAGGTTCCCGCGAGCACCGCCGCCAGGAAGAAGGCCTTGGCGAACGGGCGGACAACCAGGGCCAGCAGGATGATGGAAAGGATGATGAGGCCAGTGAACACCCGCCGGGCGGTCTGCTCGGTTGCCATACCCGTCAAGGTAGGGCGGCCATCACAGAAGGCTAGGGACGGGCGACGCTTTCGCCTGCTCGCCTGCTGTCCTGCCAAGAAGGCTTGGGCCCGGCCCCAAGGCGGCTAGAGTGGCCGCGCCATGCCGCCCTTCGAATCCACCCAATTCACTGTCTGGCTGCTCCAGGCGCTCTGCGCCGTCTTCCTGGCCATCCTCTTCCTCCAGTCTGGCCTCGACAAGGTCATCGACTGGAAGGGCAACCTGGGCTGGCTCACGGGCCACTTCGCCAAGAGCCCCCTGCGTGGCGTGGTGCCGCTGATGCTGGCCGCCATTACCGTGCTGGAGCTGGCGGCGGGCGCGCTCAGCGCCGCGGGGCTGGTGTCGCTGGTGGCCACGGGCAGCGCGACGCTGGCCTTCTGGGGCGCGCTGCTCTCCGCGGTGTCGCTGGTGGCGCTCTTCTTCGGCCAGCGGATGGCGAAGGACTACGCCGGCGCGGGCGGACTGGTGCACTACTTCCTGCTGACGCTGGTGGCGGTGTACGTCACCCGCCTGGGCTGAGTCAGAGCACCTTGCGCGTGGGGACCAGGGCGTTGGCGGACAGCAGTCCGGCCACCAGCGCCACGGCCACCATCAGCATGGAGAAGGCCGTGTCCACGCCGGCCACCACGTCCCGCTCCAGCAGGGAGGACAGGCTGCGGAAGCCCACACTGCCGGGGACCAGCAGCATGAGCCCGGGCACCAGCGTGGTGATGGAGGGCTTGTTGCGCAGCCGTGCCAGCGCGTTGCTGCCCATGGCCAGCAGCAGCGCGCCCACGAAGGCGCCCAGCTGAGCCCCCAGCAGCAGCGAGCCCAGGCGGGCCCCCGCGAAGGCGAAGGTGCAGGCCCCGGCAATCCAGCCCCAGTCCCTGGGGCGCGCGCGGAAGAGCACGCACACCGCGAAGATGGCCACCAGCAGCATGGGCAGCTGTGTCCAGTCGGGTAGCGCGGGCGGCAGTGGCGCCACGGGCGGCGTGGGCAGCACCACCGACAGCCGGCTGCCCAGGGCCACGCCGAAGCCCAACTGGAGGAAGACGAGCGCCGCCGCCGTGAGCCGTGAGGTACCGGAGATGAGGTTGCGCGTGGCCAGCTCGTTGATGGCCACCGTCAGGGACAGGCCGGGGAGCAGGACGATGAGGCCCGCCAGCGTGGCCACCTGCGAGGACAGCGGCCCCATCAGGCTCGCGGCCAGCGCGGCGACGGCGGAGGACAGGATGGCGGCCACGGGCTCCAACACCCGGGCCGTGGTGGGCTGCTTCCGGGTGAGCACGCCCAGGGTGCCGATGAGCAGGCTGCTGAACGCGGCCACCGCCATCTCCTTGAGGCCCCCGCCGAACAACCGCCCCGCGGCGCCGCCCGCGAGCGTCCAGCACAGGAGCTGGAGCGCGGGGCCGAAGCGCTCGGGCTGCGCGAGGATGGCGTCCACGCGCTGGGCCCCCTCCGTCGGGGGCACCTGACCATGGATGACTTCGTCCGCCAGCGTGTCCAGCAGCGACAGCCGTTCCAGGTCCATGTCCCCCGGCTCCACGCGGATGAGCGAGGTGCGAAGGGCCTCCGGCGGCCCGAAGGACGAGAAGATGGACGTGGGGGTGGAGAAGAAGCGCCCCTCCAGTCCGAAGCGCTCCGATACCCGCTGCATCAGCAGCTCCAGGCGATGCGCGGGCGTGCCGTAGCGGTGCAGCGCCTCGCCCAGCCGGATGGTGAAGGCGACGGCGGGGCCCGGCGGCGGGGGATGACTGACGGCGGTGCGGAGTTCAGGAGGGACGGCCACGGCGGCGCACATGGCAGAGGCTCCAGGCTGAGTCAAACGGCAGTGGAGCACACCCCGGGTTCCAGGGGCGCAGCCCGCCTGCCTGGGCCCGGCGCCTCGCACCTTCAACGGCGCGGGTTCAGGTCCGCCTCCTCCTGGGAGTTCCGCCCATCAGCGCGTTTTCCCTGAATCCTCCAAGCAAGCGGGCCGTTTCGAACTGGGGTTGCCCACCGAGCTGGGGCACCTCCTGTCGCGCGGCGCTTCGCGGGTTGGATGCGCTCGCGCTCCTGGCCGGTCACCGGCAGCAGGGCGGGCGCCAGCATGCCCTGCGTGACGTCTCCCACGGTGATTTCATGGCGCGCGCGGTCCTGCTCGCCCAGCCTCCTTGGGGGGTGAATCGTTCGTTCAGGTCCAGGCTGGGCGCTCCCCTCAGGACTTGAGGAGCCGGCCGAGTACGAAGCCCGCGGCCACGCACCCCGCGATGAAGAGTCCGGGCCGCTCGCGGACCTGTGTCTGGGCATCCGCGAGCAGCTCTTCGGTGGTTTCGTTCTCCAGCCGGTCGGACGTGCGGCGAAGCAGTCCCGCCGCGCTGCCGAGCAGCGGCCGCGCCACTTTCGCCTCGTCCCTGCCCGAGATGCTCTCCAGCGTGGAGACGAGTCCCCGCATCCCCTTGGCCACGTCACCCCGGCGGCTCTCCACCTGGTGGTAGATGCGCTTCTTCGCGGCGCTGCTCAATTGCTTCGCCTGCTCCTTGCCGGCCTGCCTGATTCCGGATGGACCGGGCTCGCCACGGGCGAGGCGGGAACCCTCTCCCGAGCGCTGCCCGTACCCGCTGCCTTGGATACTGCCGTCAATGGCGCTTCCCATGCTGACTCCTTCAGGTTCCGAGGGGGGGAACTGTCGCGGGGGCTTCACAGGTCATCAGCCCCGCGTGTCTTCGCCTCTGAAGGTAGACATGCTGCATGGCTGGCCTGGACGGAGCCTGGTACGCAGGCAGGGTGGGCGGTGGAGGGCG
>NZ_JABFNS010000235.1 GCF_013116825.1 Myxococcus xanthus | reverse complement strand
AGCCCGCCCCCACTGCGCCGGCTCCGGCCCCCACGCCGCAGCCGGAGACCACCGGGGAGGCCCTGGACGGAGCCCCCCAGGCCCCCACCGGGACGGATGCGGGCGGTGTGGTTCCAACCCCTCCGTAGGGCCCTTTCTGACCGTCCACGGTGGATTCCAGGAGGCCCACACTCCACGTTCCTGAGCGGGGTCACCGAGTGTTCAC
The DNA here is from genome assembly GCF_013116825.1 of Myxococcus xanthus. Classification (GTDB taxonomy): domain Bacteria; phylum Myxococcota; class Myxococcia; order Myxococcales; family Myxococcaceae; genus Myxococcus; species Myxococcus xanthus_B. The sequence goes on along the minus strand of NZ_JABFNS010000235.1, from coordinate 6,349 downwards.
GGAATGACTGCGAGATCGACTCGGAGATCGATCATAGATTGCACGGGCCATGCCGGGCTGAGCACTAGATCTCGCGTTGACAGGTTGGGTACCCCCCCATAGCTTGTGGCTGGTCGATGGCGCCCCACCAGCCGATGTGGCTGGGAGCGGGGAAGAGGAGGGACTGTGGGTTTCTTGCTTACAACGTCGGTCTGGCCCATAAATCCCCCCAGACACACCGTCGACTCCAGTCGCTAGTCCCGTCCCGCCGGAACGGGACTCACCTGAACAATTTTCCAGTAACGTGGTGGGGAAGTCCGCTTCCCTGGACAGGCCTCGTGTCTGCCCGAAGCGCCCTGCTTTTGTCTGGAGTGAGCCGCTCGTGAACTTCGATACGCCCGTGAAGCCGTCCGCCAACATGTCTGTCCCGCCCGTCACCTCCGGTCCGTCCACGCCGGCGACGACGACAGCGCCGACGGGCGCCGCTGCCTCGGGCGCGGTTGCTTCCGAGCCCACGGCGGGCGACTTCAGCGCCACCTCCATGCGGGTGCGTAAGCGCAACGGCGGCACGGAGACGGTAGACCTCAACAAGATTGTGCGCGCCGTGGGCCGCTCCTGCGTGGGCCTGCCCCGCGTGGACGCGATGCGCGTGGCCACGAAGACCATCTCCGGCCTGTATGACGGCGCGACGACGCGCGAGCTGGACAGCCTCTCCATCCAGACGGCCGCCGCCCTCATCGTGGAGGAGCCCGAGTACGGCCGCCTCTCCGCGCGCCTGCTGGCCACCTTCATCCAGAAGGAGGTCAGCAACCAGGACATCCACTCCTTCAGCCAGTCCGTCGCCGCGGGCCACAAGCACGGTCTCATCGCGGACCGCCTGCTCCAGTTCGTCCAGGCCAACGCGCGCAAGCTCAACGCGGCCATCGACCCGTCGCGCAACGACCTCTTCGAGTACTTCGGCCTGCGCACCGTCTACGACCGGTACCTGCTGAAGAACCCGCAGACGCGCGAGGTGCTGGAGACGCCGCAGGAGTTCTTCCTCCGCGTGGCCAGCGCGCTCAGCGGCGACAATGTGAATGAGGCCATCGAGCTGTACCGGCTGTTCAGCTCGCTGGAGTACCTGCCCAGCTCCCCCACCCTGTTCAACTCGGGCACGCGCCACGAGCAGCTGTCGAGCTGCTTCCTGCTGGACTCGCCCGCGGACGAGCTGGACGCCATCTACAAGAAGTATTCGGACATCGCGATGCTGTCGAAGTTCTCCGGCGGCATCGGCGTGGCGTACCACCGGGTGCGCGCGCGCGGCTCGCTCATCAAGTCCACCAACGGGCACTCCAACGGCATCGTCCCCTGGCTGAAGACGCTGGACGCCTCCGTGGCGGCGGTGAACCAGGGCGGCAAGCGCAAGGGCGCGTGCTGTGTGTACCTGGAGACGTGGCACGCGGACATCGAGGACTTCCTCGAGCTGCGTGAGAACACCGGCGACGACGCGCGCCGCACGCACAACCTGAACCTGGCCAACTGGGTGCCGGACCTCTTCATGAAGCGCGTGGAGGCGGACGGCGACTGGAGCCTGTTCGACCCGAAGTCCGTCCCCCACCTCACGGACCTGTACGGTGACGCCTTCGAGCAGGCCTACGCGAAGGCCGAGGCCGACGGCCTGGCCATGCGCAAGGTGAAGGCGCGTGACCTCTACGCCCGGATGATGAAGTGCCTGGCGCAGACGGGTAACGGCTGGATGACCTTCAAGGACATCAGCAACCGCAAGAGCAACCAGACGGGCAAGGCGGGCAACGTCATTCACCTGTCCAACCTGTGCACCGAAATCCTGGAGGTGACGAGCCAGGGTGAGACGGCGGTGTGCAACCTGGGCTCGCTGAACCTGAGCCGGATGCTGGTGGACGGGAAGTTCGACTTCGAGCGGCTGCGCGCCAACGCCCAGCTCGCGATGCGGCAGCTCGACCGCGTCATCGACCTGAACTACTACCCCATCCCCACGGCGGCTTCGTCCAACAAGCGCTGGCGCCCGGTGGGCCTGGGCCTGATGGGGCTCCAGGACGTCTTCTTCCAGCTCAAGCTGGCCTTCGACTCGGCGGAGGCGCGTGCGCTCTCCAAGAAGATTTCGGAGGAGATCTACTTCGCGGCGCTGACCACGTCCTGCGAGCTGGCCGAGCAGTACGGCGCCCACGAGTCCTTCGCGGAGACGCGGGCGGCCAAGGGCGAGCTCCAGTTCGACCACTGGGGCGTGGTGCCCGAGGACACGGCGCGCTGGGACGCGCTGCGCCAGCGCATCATGAAGCACGGCCTGCGCAACTCGCTGATGATTGCCATTGCCCCCACGGCGACGATTGCGTCCATCGTGGGCTGCTACGAGTGCATCGAGCCGCAGGTGTCCAACCTGTTCAAGCGCGAGACGCTGTCGGGTGACTTCCTCCAGGTGAACCGCTACCTGGTACGCGACCTCCAGGCGCTGGGGCTGTGGAACGAGAACATCCGCAACCGCATCAAGATGGCGGAAGGCAGCGTCCAGGACATCACGGAGCTGCCGGAGAACCTGCGCGCGGTGTACCGCACGGCGTGGGAGCTGCCGATGCGCTCGCTGCTGGACATGGGCGCGGACCGCGGCGCGTTCATCGACCAGAGCCAGTCGCTCAACCTCTTCGTGGAGACGCCGAACATCGGGAAGCTGTCCTCGATGTACTTCTACGCGTGGCAGAAGGGCCTGAAGACCACCTACTACCTGCGCTCGCGTCCGGCGACGCGGATTGCCAAGGCCACGGTGGGCGCGGGTGGTGGCGCCAGCATGGCGTCGGCGGCCCCTGCCCCGGTGGCGAAGGCGACCGAGGCCGAGGCGGTGGCCTGCTCGCTGGAGAACCCGGAGGCGTGCGAGGCCTGCCAGTAGGTCTGGGACGTTGGCGGTTTCGCTTTTTGAAGAACGACTGAGACACCGCGCCGCAGCGCGAGGAGCACGGAAGCAATGCTGTTGAACCCTGGCCTGAATCTCACGCTGCGCCCGATGGCGTATCCGCAGTTCTTCGAGATGTACCGGAACGCCATCAAGAACACCTGGACCGTGGAGGAGGTCGACTTCTCCACGGACCTGGTGGACCTGCGCTCGAAGATGACGGACGCGGAGCGCCACCTCATCCACCGGCTGGTGGCGTTCTTCGCGACGGGTGACAGCATCGTCGGCAACAACCTGGTGCTGAACCTCTACAAGCACCTGAACGCCCCTGAGGCGCGGATGTACCTGTCGCGCCAGCTCTACGAGGAGGCGCTGCACGTCCAGTTCTACCTGACGCTGCTGGACACCTACGTGCCGGACCCGGCGGAGCGGGCGATGGCCTTCGCGGCCGTCGACAACATCCCCTCCATCCAGCGCAAGGCGCAGTTCTGCATGAAGTGGATGGACAGCATCCAGGGGCTGGACACGCTGCAGACGAAGGCGCACCGGCGGCAGTTCCTGCTGAACCTCATCTGCTTCGCGGGCTGCATTGAAGGCCTCTTCTTCTTCGCGGCCTTCGCCTACGTGTACTTCCTGCGCAGCAAGGGCCTGTTGAACGGCCTGGCGGCGGGCACCAACTGGGTGTTCCGGGACGAGAGCGCGCACATGGGGTTCGCGTTCGAGGCCATCCAGGTGGCACGCAAGGAGGAGCCGGACCTCTTCGACGCGCAGATGGAGCGCGACGTGGTGGCAATGCTCCGCGAGGCCGTGGAGTGCGAGACGCAGTTCGCCCAGGACCTGCTGAGCGGCGGAGTGATGGGCCTGTCCGTACAGGACATGCGCGGCTACCTGGAGTACGTGGCGGACCAGCGGCTCCAGATGCTGGGCATGACGCCGGTGTTCGGCACGAAGAACCCACTGCACTTCATGGACCTGCAGGACGTGCAGGAGCTCACGAACTTCTTCGAGCGCCGCGTGTCGTCGTACCAGGTGGCCGTGGGTGTTGGTGCGGCCACGGACGTCGTGCTCGACGCGGCGTTCTGAGTGGCTGTGCGCTGTGTCCCGGGGCGCGGTTTCAGGCGCCCCGGTTGAGGTCAGCGCGCGGTTCAGTCGCGGTTCTGTAGCGAGGCCCTCTCGGCGGCCTCAAGCCTCATGGCCTGCGTTCCTTCCTCGGTGAGCGCGATGGTGAATGGGCCCAACACGACAATTTCGGGCTTGGCCCCTGCTGCGATGGCTACGTCGAGCTTATCCAGCAGCACGCTCCGGTTGATGATCGCGTCGAGCTGATCTTCGCTGAGACCCCGACCGTCGAGAGTGCGCTTCGCAAGGCGGCTCGCCTCAAGCCAGAGCGGGTCCTGGGCCAGTACGACGTCATATGTCGCCGAGCCGTTCCACTCGACGAACTGAACCGACTCTGGGACCTTCGCGCCAACGTTCGTAGCGCAGGCTGCGCCAAAAGCCTCAGGGATGTAGGCCACGAGCTTTTCTGCCTCAAGCAGCGATGCACCTTGAGCTTGAATCTCACGCTGAATGACGTCGACCGGCTGGTCTGCATGCTCAACGAAAGTCGCGACCGCCCTGCTCACATCGACGCCGCCCTGGAGGACCAGGAACAGGCGGTTACTGAGTAGCCCCTGAGCCCGAGGCCAGGGAGCCCTCTCAAGTCCCGCCTTGAGTTCTGGCCACTCTTCGTTGTCGAGCAGGACTTCAAGGGCCAGAATCCGCGCATCAAGCTGCGCGAAATAGATTCGCACCCAGTGGGTCCCTGGAGCGAGCGGCAGTGACTTGACAGCATCTTCGAACAACGTGAGCCAGGCAGGCTCCGGGACATCCGAGGGGTTCGAACTGAGCGCCACAACCTCGCCGAGGAACACCTGTCGGGCGCTACCGCCAACACCCCACTCCTCTACTTGAATGTACTCACTGCCGACATTCAGGAATGCACTCAACAGGACGTGAAGCGAGCTCCTCGAGAAGCTCTCAATCACGTTCCGCTGGGCATCATCTCTTGAGTCCCCCTGACAGCTGAACGACTCGGTAATCACCCTGCCCGGCCATAACTCGAACACCACGTCCAGCCGGACAGACCGCTCAGTGTTAGCGTTTGGCCTGTAGATGTACCACCCCTGCACACGGGGCCCCGACTCGCCAAGTCGAAGCCACTCTCCCTCGACATGACATGGGACATCGTGAGCTTCGAGCAAGTCGCGCAACGACTCAGTGGCGGAGATGACTTCCATATCGGGCACGGGAAGCATAGCGCGAACTCGGCATGCGATGGTGAGCGAAGCTCCAATCTCAGCGTGACGCACGCGTTGGCCTTCATCCTGAGCAGCCAGGAGCCTCCTTGTAATTTCAGCCTCTCACGCTACGGTCGGAGGCAGAGCAGGCGGCAAGCTCCCTCGGAGAGGACACAGGTTGGGAGCCACACCCCTCCATCCAGTCTGAAGCTCGTGACGGCCACCAGGGACGAGCGTCCCCCCTGTGTCAGGGAAGTTGTCGCCTCGGCGGACGTGCCGAGCGGATGACGCCTTGGGGGCGAGCGCAGGCGGTTGCGGTGCCGTACACAGACGCATTCAAGACGCAGATGGTGAAGCGGATGATGGGCCCGAACGCGGTGAGTGCCGCGACACTGGCCCGTCAGGTAGGGGTGTCCCAGCCGACGTTGTCGCAGTGGTTGAGGGCGGCGAATAGGGTAGCGGCCATGACGCCCCCGTCCGAAGAGAAGAAGCCCGCTGCCTCCCCCGTGCCGAAGAAGTGGACGCCCGAGGAGAAGCTGCGCGTGCTGGTGGCGGCCCAGGAGCTCAAAGGCGAGGAGTTGGGGGCGCTGCTGCGTGGAGAGGGGCTGCATGAGGCGCAGCTGAGGGAGTGGCAGCAGACGGCCGCGGGTGCGCTCTCAGGCACGGCGAGCGAGCCGCTGCCGGCCAAGGAGCGCAAGCGCCTGGCCGCCGCCGAGAAGCGGGTGAAGGAACTCGAGCGGGAGCTGCATCGCAAGGAGAAGGCGCTGGCGGAGGCGGCGGCGCTGCTGGTGCTCGAAAAAAAACTTCAGGCGATGGGTTGGGACGAGAGGCACCTGGCAGACGAGGACGACGCAGCGGACGAGAAGAGCGAGAAATGACGCTCGCCCACGTCGACGAGGCCCTGGAGAAGGGCGTGCGCCTGGAGGCCATCTGCGAGCGGCTCGGGGTGGCCCCGCGCACCATCCAGCGCTGGAGGAAGCCAGCGACGTCCGAGGACCGGCGGTGCGGTCCGTATACCCGGCCCGCCAACCAACTCTCCGAGGTGGAGCGACGCCGCATCCTCCCCCTGTGTCAGGGAAGTTGTCGCCTCGGCTGACCGGCCGAGCTGACCACCCCGGGGGCGAGTACAGGCAGGTAGCTGTGTCGTACACGGATGCATTCAAGGCGGAGATGGTGAAGCGGATGGTGG
>NZ_JABFNS010000234.1 GCF_013116825.1 Myxococcus xanthus | reverse complement strand
GGCGGGAGGGGTCCGTCCTACCCGTGAGGAGCAGGACGCCCTGCGCGGGTTCGTGATGCAGGGGGGGCACCTCCTCCTGTCGGGCAGCCACGTGACGTCGGCGCTGGCCGTGGGCTCGGCGGAGGACCAGGCCTTCCTGGCGGACATTCTTCGCGCGGCGCCGGGCAGCGGAACGCCCCCATTCACCGTGGAGGGCATGCCGGGCGACTGGCTGGCCCAGCTCACCGGGGTGGCGCTGGATGACGGCACACGGGGCGGCTACGGGGTGGGCGTGACGGACGTGCTGACGCCCGCGTCGGGTGGCACGTCCGTGCTTCGCTATCTGGGAACGGACCTGGCGGCGGGCGTGATGTCGGCGCCCAACGGGCGGGTGCTGCTGCTGGGCGTGCCTTTCGAGGGCATCGTCAGTCCGGTGCAGCGCGCCGGGCTCATGTCCTCGTTCCTGGTGCAGGCGGGCCTGCTCACGGAGTTGCCTCCGCCGCCGGCGGAGGAGTCCGGCGCCGCGAGCCTGCTCCCCGCCTGTGTGGCGGCGCGAGGCGTGGACCCGCACCCTCCACCGGAGCCCGAGCCGGAACCCGAGCCGGAGCCCCATGTGGTGGGGGTGCTGCCGCAGTTCTATCCGCTGGGAGATTCCGGCTGTGGCTGCGGGGCGGGTGGGGGAACGGGCACCGCCGTCTGGCTGTTGCTCGGGGTGATTGTTCAGCTTCAGCGTGCGCGTCGTCGCGGGGATGTCGCCGGGCGTTGACTCGGCCGGTCGCGATGCCTACGGTCGGCCGCCCTCGATTTTGACGTGACGACCCGTGGGTGCCTGGCACCCACTGCTCAAGGAGACGACGAACATGGCTACCCGGATTGCCATCAATGGTTTTGGCCGCATCGGTCGCTGCATCCTCCGCGCGGTGCTCAGCCGCAAGGAAGACCTCGAGATTGTCGCCATCAACGACCTCGACAAGCCCGCGGCGCTGGCGCACCTGTTCAAGTACGACTCCGTGCACCGCACCTGGCCGGGTGAGGTGAAGGCGACGGAGAAGGGCATCGTGGTGGACGGCAAGGAGATCACCGTCACCGCGGAGAAGGACCCGACGCTGCTGCCCTGGAAGAGCCTGAACGTGGACGTGGTGCTGGAGTGCACCGGCCGCTTCACCGCGCGCGACGCGGCGGAGAAGCACCTGAAGGCGGGCGCGAAGAAGGTCATCATCTCCGCCCCGGCCAAGGGCCCGGACATCACCATCGCTTACGGCATCAACCACAACGACTACGACCCGGCCAAGCACCACGTCATCTCGAACGCCTCGTGCACCACCAACTGCCTGGCGCCCATCGCCAAGGTGCTGGTGGACAACTTCGGCATCGAGAAGGGCCTGATGACCACGGTCCACAGCTACACCAACGACCAGCGCATCCTGGACCTCACCCACGAGGACATGCGCCGCGCCCGCGCCGCCGCGCTCTCCATGATTCCCACCAGCACCGGCGCCGCGAAGGCCATTGGTGAGGTGATTCCGCAGCTCAAGGGCAAGATGCACGGCCTGGCCGTCCGCGTTCCGACCCCGAACGTGTCCCTGGTGGACCTGACGGTGAACACCGAGAAGAAGGTCACCGCCGAGGCCGTCATCGAGGCCTTCCGCAAGGCCGCCGAAGGCCCGCTCAAGGGCGTGCTGGAGTTCAGCGACGCGCTGACGGTGTCGGTGGACTACAACGGCAACCCGCACTCGGCCATCTTCGACTCCACCAACTGCTTCGTGATGGGTGACAACCTGCTCAAGGTCATGGCCTGGTACGACAACGAGTGGGGCTTCTCCAACCGCATGGTGGACACGGCGAAGTTCCTCGTCTCCAAGGGCGTCTAGTCCCAAGGGCGTTCAGGGCACCGAGAGGGAAGGACCGAGATGATCCGTTACATCGATGATCTGCAGCTGACCGGGAAGCGCGTCTTCATCCGCGTGGACTTCAACGTCCCGATGGAAGGACGGCGCGTGACCGACGACACCCGCATCCGCGAGGCGATGCCCACCATCCGGCGCGCGCTCGAGATGGGCGGGAAGGTCATCCTGGCCTCCCACCTCGGCCGCCCCAAGGGCCCGGATCCGAAGCTGTCGCTGGAGCCTGTCGCCGTGCGGCTCGCCGAGCTGCTCGGCGGCAAGCACGAAGTCATCCTCACCGACGACTGCGTCGGTGACGGCGTGAAGAAGCAGGTGAAGGAGCTCAAGGACGGCCAGGTGGTCGTCCTGGAGAACCTCCGCTTCCACAAGGAAGAGGAGGCCAACGACGAGACGTTCGCCCGCGAGCTGGCGGCGCTGGCGGACGTCTATGTCAACGACGCCTTCGGCACCGCCCACCGCGCCCACGCGTCCACCGCGGGCATGGTGCCCTTCGTGAAGGAGAAGGCGGCCGGCTTCCTGATGCGGAAGGAAATCGAGTACCTGGGCAAGGTGCTCAAGAACCCGGACAAGCCCTTCGTGGCCATCCTGGGTGGCTCGAAGGTGAGCGATAAAATCAAGGTCATCGAGAGCCTGCTGCCCAAGGTGGACGCGCTGCTCATCGGTGGCGCCATGGCGTACACCTTCCTGAAGGCGCAGGGCGTCGAGGTGGGCAAGTCCCGCGTCGAGGGTGACAAGCTGTCGCTGGCCACGCGCCTGCTGGAGGCGGCGCACCGGTTCAAGACGCAGCTGGTCCTGCCGGTGGACCACATCGTGGGCACCGAGCCCACGGAGAACAGCCCCGCCACGGAGACGCCGGACAACGCGATTCCGCCGGACATGATGGGCCTGGACATCGGTCCCAAGACGCGCGCCATCTTCGCGCAGCACATCCGTGATGCGAGGACGGTGGTGTGGAACGGGCCCATGGGCCTGTTCGAGGTCCCCAAGTTCGCCGAGGGCACCCGCTCCGTCGCCGCGGCCATGGCCATCAACACGCAGGCCACCACCGTCATCGGCGGCGGGGACAGCGCGGCGGCCGTGGAGCAGATGGGCTTCGCGGACAAGATGAGCCATGTGTCCACTGGTGGAGGTGCGTCCTTGGAATTCCTGGAAGGACGCGACTTGCCGGGCATCAAGGCGCTGGAGACGCGGTAGGCTCCGCGTCCGACACACCACACCCCTGGGGGACACCATGGCCACCGCGCGTCGTCGGAAGATCGTTGCTGGCAACTGGAAGATGAACAAGTCGGTACCGGAGGCGCTGGCCCTGGTGCGCGACCTGCGAGGGCAGGTGGCTTCCCTGGGGGACACCGTGGAGGTGGTGGTGGCGCCGCCGTTCGTGGCGCTGCAGCCGCTGCATGTCGCGCTGGAAGGCGCGCCGCTGGCGCTGGCGGCGCAGAACTGTCACTGGGAGTCCTCGGGCGCCTTCACGGGTGAGATTTCCGCGCCGATGTTGGCCGAGCTGGGATGCGCCTACGTCATCGTGGGGCACTCCGAGCGCCGGCAGCTCTTCGGGGACACGGACGAGCAGGTGAACAAGCGGGCGAAGGCGGTCCGCGCGGCGGGGATGACGCCCATCATCTGCGTGGGCGAGACGCTGGCTGAGCGCGAGGCGAACCAGACGCTGGCGGTGGTGGAGCGTCAGGTGCGCGGGGCGCTGGAGGGCTTCGAGGCCAAGGACGTGGCGGGCTTCGTGCTGGCCTACGAGCCGGTGTGGGCCATTGGGACGGGGCGCAACGCCACGGCGGCGCAGGCGCAGGAGGTCCACGCGGCGATCCGGGGCCTGGTCGAGCGCCTGTATGACGGGGAGACGGCCGGGCGGGTGCGCATCCAGTACGGCGGCAGCGTGAAGCCGGACAACGCCGCGGAATTGCTGGGCCAGCCGGACGTTGACGGGGCGCTTGTCGGGGGCGCGAGCCTGAAGGCGGGCGACTTCGCGGCCATCGTCAAGGCGGCCACTTAGAGTTGATCCTGGGGGCGGGCGGAAGATGTTGTCACCCGTTCACCACTTTGGTGTAGGGTGCGCCTCCTTTTCACGGAACGTCTGAAAGAGTCCACATGCTGACCTTCGTCACGATCGTGCACGTCCTGGTGTGCGTGTTCATGATCTTCGTCATTCTGCTCCAGCCGGGTAAGGACGCCGGTATGGGCTCCGCGCTGGGCGGTGGTGCCGCCACGAGCGCCTTCGGCGGCCGGGGTGCGGTGACGTTCCTCAGCAAGCTGACCGGCGTCTTCGCCGCGCTCTTCTTCTTCAGCTCGCTCGGCCTGTCCTTCGTGGGGCTGCGCTCCTCGGTGGCGGCGGGTGGCTCGGTTGCTTCGCCTCCGGCGCAGTCGGCCCCGGCGACCTCGGGTGACGCGGCGCCGGGCAGCATGGAGCAGCCGCGCGGCGAGCAGTCGACTCCGCCCGCCGAGGGTGGTGGCAACCCGGCGACGGGTGAGTCCGCTCCCGCGACGCAGGAGCCGGCTCCGGCGCAGTAGTCGTTCGCGGTACGTGGTTCGTAGTAGGAAGAATCTGATTCACGCAGCGGTTGAGATTGTCGTTGCGTGAATCAGAAAGCTCCGGTAGATGGACGCCGCAGCAAACGCCCAGGTGGTGGAACTGGTAGACACACCATCTTGAGGGGGTGGCGCCGAAAGGTGTGCGGGTTCGAATCCCGCCCTGGGCACTCCGAATCAGGCCTCCGAGTCGAAAGACTCGGGGGCCTTTTTCGTTTCTCTGGCAGGCTTCCTGGCGATGTGCCTCTGAGGCGCATGTCGAGGGCGTGCCTGGGCGATGTCGCGCAACTGCGCCAGCTGAGCCGCCGTCCTTTGCTTCCTTGCGACTGGCGTAGCCCAGGCTACTGCGGGCCACCTGTAGTCGAGGGTTTTGCGCAAGGCACACCAGGAGCGGTCCCTGGGCCAGAGTCCACTGGTGGATGCGCTCCATTACTGGGACGGAGTGTCTTGGACGCACGGCGAGCCAGCGCGCGACGCTCAAGCCGCTACCCGTGTGCCCCTATCAACTGGCCTGCTGGACGAAGACGCGGGTGGATATCGATGACCACGTGGAGTTGAGGGGCCACTGGTACAGCGTGCCGTTCTCGTTGGTGGGCAATCCGGTGGAGGTTCGTGACTCGGAGGGCGACGTCGAAGTCTTCCTCGTGGGCCTCCGCGTGGCCATCCATGTGCGCAGCGCGCAGATGGGGGCGCTTCACCACCTGACCCGAGCACATGCCCGCCTCCCATGGGCATTACACCGAGTGGACGCCCTCGCGCCTCAGCCGCTGGGCCGCAGGCGCAGACCCCTTGTACGCGAAGCTGGTGGACGAACTCATGACGAAGCGGCCCCACCCGCAGCAGCGCTATCGCTCGTCGCTGGGCGTGCAGCGCCTGACTGACGGAGAAGGCCGAATGCTCGTGGCCCAGATGCTGGGGAATCTCAACGCGATGAAGCTGCACGGCATGGCCACGGCCTGCGCCGCTGGCTGGATAGGCGGGCCGACACGACGCTGAGCGCCACTGACAGGGTAAGGCCTCCTGGTGGACGCGGAGTGGATGTGCCGGGAGAACAAGAAGCTGAGTGCGCGCCTCCTGCACGCGAAGCTGCGCCATCGGGCTTTGATGGAGGACATCGGCTACACCCCCGCCCGGGGACTGATGAAGCCGCAGGTGCTGGACCTGTCCACCGCGAAGTAGGTGGCAGGCAGGTACAACGTGCTGATGACCCGGCCAAGGGGCGTGGGAAAGCGCTTCCTGGCGCCCGTGCTGGGGAGGCTCTCGCTGTTTCACCGCATGGGTGGTGTCGGACTTGATGGGGACTACTCCACCGCGCGTTCGGATGAACTGGAAGCGAATGAACGGGCTCGTCGTGCGGTGAAGCCCCCTGCTCGCATTCAGCTCCGTGGCCCAACGAGCGGCTCCACGTTTGAACCCGAGCCAGGCGCCCAGAGCGGTAGGGCCGCACCTGGGGCTGCGCGGGGGAGCAGGAGGGGCCCGTTCTACCGCGACCGTCCCGCGCGCGGTCGGCGCAGGTGGCCATCCGCCAGGAGGGCTGCGACGGTGCGCACCAGAAGGTGCCTTGGCACCGCGCGGGCCCCTTCGCCGCCGCGTCCACACCAACTTGCACTACAGGTGCGGAGCGGGCGCCTGGTCCACGCGTCGTGTCGCAGCAAACGTCCTTCGTCCGCCAGAACACGGAACATGGTGATCAACGCAGCTGGTTGACAGAAAACGCGGTGGTGGTACAAGCCGCGCCCCTCGCAAAGAAGCCCGCGCACTGGCGCGGAAGGCACTTCGAGCGAGTCAGTACGACAATGAGGAATACGGCGGTCAACGCAGCGAGTTGACAGGAGACGCGGTGGTGGTAGAAGCCGCGCCCCGACGAAGAAGCCCGGAAGAAAGGGCGGACGAGTCGAGGAAGTCAACGAAGCAGCGGTTGACAGGGAGGGCGGCAAAGCGGTAGAAGCCGCGCCCCTCTGGAGGAAAGCAGCGGAAGCCACTGGGCGGCGCTGAAGACTCCGGAAGCCAGCAGGACGGCGAAACAGCAGCTTGACAGAAGACGCCGAACTGAAATAGAAGCTGACACCCCGCCGGGCAGAAAAAACGGCGAGGCAGCAACGAAGAAAACGGTAGCAGAAAGTCGCTAGCGAAACAAGCGACTCGCTCTTTGAAAACCAAATAGCAAGCCCAAGAAGAAGCTAGATTGCGGAAACCGCAGTCAATTTCTTAAGACGGTGCCAGCC
>NZ_JABFNS010000233.1 GCF_013116825.1 Myxococcus xanthus | reverse complement strand
CACGAGCCCCACCCCTCCCGCCAGGGCGGGAACGTTCAGGTCTCCTTCCGGCTCAATCGGTCCTTCAGACACGAGGGTGACGGCGGAGTCCTCCGACCATGCGGCCCCCTCGAGACTGGGATCCCACGCCGATGCCGCCTCCTGGGCGTCGCGGGGCTGATTGAGCTCCGAGGTCACGATGAGCTGATGCAGCCCCCGTGCGCCTCCCAGCACCGCGTCGTTCGGACTGCCCCGTTTGAAGGCGGGAACCACGTCGTTCGCCATGATGGCGTCACTGCGCGCCTGCTCATTCGGGCCATCCACGCCATCACCCAGGATGATCTCCGCCGCGCGGTCCTCGATCGCGATGAAGAGCAGCGCGCCGTCGTCACGACCGGCCGTGCCCAGCCCCCACCGATTGAAGAGCTCCAGCGCGAAGGCGCGCGGCGGCTGGCGTCCCGTCGTGTCGACCACCACCACCGCGAGCTGGCCTTGGCCATCACGGACCAAGGCATTGCCGAGTTGGTCCACCTCCGCCAGCGTCTGCGGCGAGAGTGTCCTGGTCGTGTCCACGGACCATGCGTTGGCCGCGAGCCGCGGCACTTCCTTCACGGTGACACCCAGGGCTGGAACGCCAAGAGCCCAACAAGCCAGGAACACCCAGCACATCCAAGTGCGCATGGGTGTCGACGCTAGCCCATTCAGCGTCTATGCGCCCGTGCCCGTCGCCGCCGTCTCAACCAGCATCGGCACGAAACCGCCGTGGGACCTGCGACCCTCGTCATAGGGCATGCTGCCCGGGTGCATGCGCGGATCGGCCATGGCCTTCCCCCACCCAGCGTTGCGCGCCTCCTTCGACGGCCACTCAATCCAAGCGAAGACGACCTGCTCATCCGCGGTGGCCTTCACCGCGCCCTTGAAGTCAGTGACCTTCCCGTCGGGGACGTCGTCTCCCCACGCGTCGACGACGCGCGTGGCGCCATGCTCCAGCAGCACCGCCGCGAGACGGGACGCGATGACATGGTAGGCCTCCTTGTTTCCAACCGGCACCGGCACGAGGGAGCCATCGACATAGCCGGGCCTGCCCGCTGAGCCCTCATGGAGGCTGGGAACGAAGCCGCCGAAGATCATCCGCTTCCCATCGAAGGGCATGTTCGCGCCCATCTCCTTCATCCTTGGGTCACGCATTGCCTTCGCGTTCGCTTCGTCGCGCACCGCCTTGCTGGGGTACTCAATCCAGGAGAAGACGATGACCTCATCCGGCGCGGCCTTCACCGCGCGCCGCAGGTCGGTAACCTTGCCTTCAGGGACGTCGTCCCCCCAGTTCTCAACGAAGCGCGTCGCACCAAACTCCTTGTACAGCGGCGCAACGGCAATGGCGGCCTGCCGGTACGCCTCCTTGTTCGCCGAGGGGACTGCGCACACGAATCCATCGATGTAGGCCATGGCAACTCTCCAGCGAAGATACTCTCACGTTGACAATAAAGGTTGATATCAACATAACCACGCTTGTCAATGTCCCGAGCCGTCCCATTCGCCACGACGCTTCACGTCCGTGACCACTGTCTCTGCCTGGTGGTTCAGCAGGCAGCGCGAGCCCTGGCGCGGCGCTTCGATGAAGCCCTGCGCCCCGTGGGCCTCACGCATGGACAGTTCTCGCTGCTGATGTCGCTCAACCGCCCCCAGCCGCCGTCCATCGGCCCCGTCGCGGAGCTCCTGGCGATGGACCGGACCACGCTGACAGCCAACCTGAAGCCGCTCGAAAGGCGCGGGCTGGTGAAGACCACCGTCGACCCGGCCGACCGCCGCGGGCGATTGCTGTCGCTGACGGACGCAGGGCTCCAGCTCCTTCAATCCGCGCTGCCCCACTGGCAGAGGATGAACGAAGAGACGGAGCGATTGCTGGCGCAAACCGATGTCGACGCCCTTCGGGCTGGACTGCGGGCGCTCTCCTGAGTCCTCTGCCAGAGGGTGCCCTGGCGCCGACAGCGTGCGCCGCGCGTTCTGCTATAGGGGGCCCGTGAGCATCGCGACCCACGACGAAGGCCCGCTGCGAGGACCGAGCTTCTTTTTCAGCCGCACGGCGCTCCGCTCGCTCGCGCTGGCCCATCGTGCCAGCTACAGCGCGGCGCGGCCCCATCCCCACGCCGTCATCGATGGCTTCCTGGGGGGGCCGCTGGCGTCCGAGTTGGCCGGGGTCTTCCCGGGCGCGACCGAGGCAAACTGGAAGCGACGCGACCACCCCGAACAGGCGGCTCGACTGGGACAGCTTCAGCGCAAGGCGTTCGAAGACGTCCCCGGAGCGCTCCGGCACCTGCTTTCGGAGTTCTCCGGCATGGCGTTCATCGACTTCCTGGAGTCACTCACCGGGGTGCAAGGGCTCATCCCGGACCCGCATTTCCGAGGCGCCGGGCTGCACCTCACGTTGCGAGGAGGGCATCTGGCGCTGCACGCCGACTTCAACCGTGATCGCTTCCGCGCGCTCTCCCGCCGGCTCACCGTCCTCTACTACCTGAACCCCGGCTGGGAACCCGCCTGGGGAGGAGACCTCGAGCTGTGGAGCTCGGACCTCTCCCGGTGCGAGACGCGAATCGCCCCCCTCCTGGATCGCCTGGTCGTGATGGCCCATGGCGACGACCACTGGCACGGCCACCCCGCCGCGCTGGCGTGCCCCGAGGGACGAGGGCGCGCCGCGGTCGCGGCCTACTTCTACACCGCGGAGGAAGCCCCCAACGCGCCGGAGCCCCACAGCGCCATCTGGGCACCACCGCGCTCGTAGCTGGCGCATCGATTCGTGGTACGGCGCTCGCCCGCGCGGCGCCACCCCTCATGCCGTGGGAGACGCGGCTTTCCCCGCGGCTTCCGAATGCGTGAATCGGTCCTTGAGACGCAGCAAGGGCTTCTCAAAGAAGCGCCACGAAGCGAGCGTGAGCGCCAGCAGCACCGCGTACTCGAACAGGATGCCCACCGCGGTAGCGACGAAGGTCGAGGGAATGAAGCGGTAGAACAGCGGCCGCGTGTAATGGCCGCCAGCGGGGATGACGAGCGCATGGAACAGGTAGAGCCCGTAGCTCACCTGCCCCACGAAGCGCAGTGGCCGCCATTGCAACACGGCCTGGAGCACCCGCGCGCGCCCGGAGAGCACCCACCCCAGCAGGCTGGCGAAGCCCACCGCCCAAAGCGTGTACAGGCCCGCCACCAGCAGCACGCGAACCCCGGGGCCGCCCGGCCCCGTGAGCGCCGTTGCCATGTGAATGGCGGCGCCCTGGCCGAAGAAGACGAGGGACAACGCGCAGGCCACGAGCAACGCGGGCACCGCGAGCCGCGCGCCCCACCGTGACAGGCCGTCCGCCGTGGCGCGGCCATCCACCACGCCCAGCGCCAACAGGCCACCGAGCGCCAGTCCATCCAGACGGAACAACGTGAAGGTGTAGACCTGGATGGGCGCCGCGCCCTCCCACAAGGCCGCGAGGCGCGCCAGCGGGGACAGCAGCACGCACGCCCACAGAAGCGCGCGGAGCTGCCCGTTCCGGAGGAAGAACACGAGCAGCGGCCACACCAGGTAGAACTGCTCCTCGATGGCCAGGGACCACGTCACGTTGATGGGCGCGGGACCGAAGTCCGTCATCCACAGGTTCTGGAGGTACAGCGCGTAGGTCACCCAGGAGTAGCGCTGGGTATCGAAGGCCAGGGCCGGCAGCAGCCGCCCCATGAAGCCAAAGGAGAAGGCCAGCACCAGGAAGTACAGGGGCCAGATGCGCAGCGCCCGCCGCGCGTAGAAGGTACGGAAGTAGCCTCCACGCTCACGCGTCTGCACGAGGATGCGCGTAATCAGGAAGCCGGAGAGGACGAAGAAGAGGTCCACGCCCGCCCAGCCCACCTGGAAGAGTGCGCCCAGTGATGCGCTGCGCAGCCCTGTCAGTGAGTGGTAGGCAATCACCATCAGCACCGCCACGCCGCGCAGCCCATCCAACGCGGGAAGGTACTCCGGCAGGCGCAGCGACTCCGAGGGTTCGGTCTTCATCTCTGGGCGGACCATAGCTGGAAACGGTGGAGGCGCCCCACCCGAGCCCTTCAGGAACTGTACACCGAGGCAAATCCTCGCACGTCGCGGCAGGCCAGCACGTCAGGCCATGACCTTGCAGTCGTCGTGGCAACTCCCATATGAAGCGCGCGCTCATGCCCCGATTCCTGGCAATCATTGCCCTCCTGACCACCACCCCCACGCTCGCGAACGAGGAGACGGAAAGCCCCGCCCCCATCGCCGAAAGCGGCCCGACCCTCAGCCGAGAAGAGGCGCTGGAGCAATATGAGCTCCGGCACATCGGGTTCGATGAGTACATCGCGGTGACGCTGTCGTATTCGCCACTGGCCGTCGGGAGCCCGCCGAGCCGCTGGACCGTCCCGTATGAGGGGAAATACAAGAAGCCACTGGAGGGTGAGGCGTTCTATCAAAAGCTCGGCCGAGACGACCTCGTTGCGGCGTACCAGTCGAGAAGCGCCACGAAGCTCACCCTGAAGATCGTCGGGGGAGTCGTGATGATTGGCGGGCTCGTCTACGGCATCGCCACGCCAGGCGTTCAGTCCGAAGACTGCGAGCTCGGCAACGACTTCTCGGCGTGCATCGACCGCAATTTCGCGACCCGCCGCCGGGAGCGGAACATGTTCCTCGTGGGAATGGGCGTGAGCCTGGTGGGAGCAGGACTGCTGTGGTGGGGCATCTTCTACAACCCCCATCCCATCGCCTCCAGCGAGGCCCGCGAACTGGCGGATGGCCACAACAAACGCCTGCGCCAGGAGTTGGGCCTGTCAGATGTCCCCGCGCCAGCCCCAGGCCCACGAAAGCGGCCATCCGTCATCCAGGCCCGCCTGACGCCTGTCATCGGCCCGAACTCCGGGGGGCTCCTGGTGGACGGGCGCTTCTGATTCCCGGCCGCGATGTCAGGAAGAGTGCCCCGGCCGGGTCGGAGCGCCTCACGCATGGCCCGCCGGAGCCAGTCTCCCCGGCGGCCGTGCTCCCCCCCGAAGCCCTGGCCCGCGCGGCCGGCGTGATGACCGTGCTGGCCTGAAAGGACGCCCTGGATGCCCTCCTCCCCGAACGATGCCCCCCAGCTTGTCGAGCTCGCCGGCCACCACGGACTGAATCTCAAACCCGACACCCTGTCGGTCAACGAGGCCGGACTGGACTATCGCGTCGTGATGGCGCGCGACGTCGAAGATACGCCGTGGATCCTCCGCATCCCCCGGCGTGAAGACGTCTCCGCGAAGCTCCCGGACGAGAAGAAGATCCTCGACTTCGTCGGCCCCCGGCTCGGCGTGGCGGTGCCCAGGTGGCATGTCGCCCACCGGGACCTCATCGCCTATCCGGCGCTGCCGGGCAGGCCCGGGCTGACGTTGGACCCGGCCTCGGGCGAGCCCGTATGGCACTTCGACCGCGAGTCCCCCGTCTATGCCCGCCAGTTCGGCCAGCTCCTGGCCCGGATGCACGCCATCGACATCGAGGATGCCCGGCGAGCGGGCCTCATCGTCGAGACGCCCGACCAGGTCCGCGCCAACTGGGCCTCCGACATCGCCCGCGTCAAGCAGGCCTTCGACGTGGCGCCCGCCCTCCTCCAGCGTTGGGAACGCTGGCTGGGCGACGACTCCTATTGGCCCCGCTTCGTCACGCTGACGCATGGGGAGCTGTACCCCGCGCATGTCCTGCTGGCTCCGGACGACACCATCACCGGCGTCCTCGATTGGACAACTGCAAAGGTAGGAGATCCGGCGCGCGACTTCGTCTTCCAGAAGATGCTCGGCGTGGACGCCGTGTTCGAGGCTACCGTGGACGCCTATGTGAAGGCGGGCGGGCGAGTCCCAGACCGCCTGGGCGACCACTGTGAGGAACTGCTCGCGGCTTCACCCGCCGGCTATGCCCTCTTCGCGCTGATCACCGGCCAGCCAGAGCACCGGGCGGCCGCCCAGGCGCAGTTGAACCCTGAAGCGGCCATGTAGGCACAGCGGGCCGGGCGGCGGGCCAGCCCCCCCGCCGCTCAGGTTTCACTGTCCAATCACGGCCTGGGGCGCTAGGTAGGGACGGCTCGATGGAGCTTTGATGACCGCTGCCCTCCTGTCCCTGTCCCTCGCCTTCACGCTCGTCACCGGCCAGTTCGCGCCCCAGCAGGCGGGAAGTGACCCGCTCGCGCCGGAGCTGGAGGCGCGTGCCCAGACGCTGGGCAAGCAGCTCCGGTGCGCCGTGTGCCAGGGACTGTCCGTGGCGGACAGCCCGTCCTCCATGGCGCGCGCCCAGCTCGACATGATTCGCGAGCTCGTCTCCGAGGGGAAGAGCGACGCCGAAATCGTCGAGTACTTCGTCGCCCGCTACGGTGAGTGGGTGCTGCTGTCGCCTCGCGCGGAAGGCTTCAACTGGTTCGTGTGGCTGGGCCCGGTGGGGCTCGTCGCCGTGGGCGCCTTCGTCATCTGGCGGCAGCTCAAGCGCGGCGCGGGTACCGCGGAGCAGCCCCCGCCCGCGGCCACGACCTCGGAAGAAACGGCGGCCCCGGCCGCGCCCGCTGGAACGCCTCCAGCGGATGAAGAAGACCCGTACCTCCAGGCCGTGCGCCGGGAGCTCGAGCGCTAGGAGCGCCAGGCCATGCAGCCGCAGACGACGAATTGGTTGCCCGGAATCATCGTGCTCGCCGTCACCTTCGTGTTGGCGGCGGGCTGGATCCTCTTTCAGCGACGCAAGGGCTCCCTGGCGTCGGCCGAGCCCCGCGACGGCGTGCTCGACGACCTGACCCAGCGCGCGCAGTCCCTCATCGACCAGCTCCGCGCGCTGGAAGCGGAGAAGCACAACCAGAGCGCCGACCAGTATGCCGCTGAGAAGTCCCGCCTGGAGCGCGAGGCCGCCGCGGCGCTCCGCGCGAAGGACGAGCACCTCAAGCGCAAGGCCTCCGGTGAGGGCGCCCGCCCCCGCCCCCAGGC
>NZ_JABFNS010000232.1 GCF_013116825.1 Myxococcus xanthus | reverse complement strand
GCCCCGGACCGCGCGCAGGCCCCGCCCCTCGCGCGCCCCCTCACCGTCGCGCACCGCCGCGGCACCGCGCGCCTCCGAACCCGCGGAGCCGCTGTCCGTCGGGCGCCCCTCCGGCGTCCCAGCCCATGACCGTGACAGCCTGGCGGGCCGCGCCGTGGCGGGCATCACCCAGCGCGCCCTGGGGCCCGGCTTCCCGGGGTTGCTCGTGGAGCCTCCGCCCGCCGCGGCCCCCGACAACCGCGAGGACATGGCCCGGCGCTACTTCGAACAGATGTTCCGCGACCGCTTCGAGGACCTTCCCTACCCCCACGAGGCGCGGATGGCGGGCATCGAAGGGTCCTTGGTGCTGCGCATCTCCGTGGGCGTGCAGGGCCAGCTGGTGGCCCTGGGGGTGCTGGGCCCCTGCCCCCACCCCCTCCTGTGCGAAGCCGCGCAGGAGGCGGTGCGGAATGCCGCGCCCTTTCCACCGCCTCCGCCCGCGCTCGGCGGCCGGGTCACCGTCGAGCTGCCCTTCAACTACCACCTGGAATGAGCGCGCGTTCGAAGCCGCGCTAGCCGGCGCGCATCCATCCTTCGCGCTCCAGCAGTCCCGCCACGCGGGCGGCCAGCTCATCGCGGATGCGGTGGACCAGGACGTCCGACTTGCCCTTGGGGTCTTCCAGCGGCCAGTCCTCGCGCTGGAGCCCCGGCACCAGGGGACAGGCCTCGCCGCATCCCAGGGTGATGAGCCATTGCGCGTCCCGGGCCAGGTCGTCCGTGAGCAGGCGGGGCTTCACGTCGTGCAGGTCGATGCCGATGTCCCGCATGGCCGCGAGCACTTCGGGATGCACCTTGTCGCCAGGGCGCGTCCCCGCGGAGACGGCGCGAGCCTTCTGGGGGTCTGCCATCACGTTGAAGAACGCCTCCGCCATCAGCGAGCGGCCAGCGTTGTGTACACAGGCGAAGATGACCTTGTTCATCAGACGTCCAACTCCATTCATCAAAGGTTCACGCGCCCCTCCCCGCGCGAAGTGACTTTCGACATGTCCAATGGCTTGCATATCCCACGGAGGCCTGGCCGCAAAGGGAGAGGCCGGGCGGACGGAAGGCCACACGCGCCTACCTTTGGCGGGCTCAATCCATTGCGCATGTGAAAAACGCCTGCAACTGCAACGCGGCGCACAACCAGGGTGCGCCCGCCCGCGCGGAGGCAGGCATGCATCGGTTGACTCCGCCATGCGGAGCGTGCCGCCCTGGATGTGGAGTGTCTTCTGGGCCGGGGTGCGGGGTGTTGCTCGCGGTGGACCCGGCCGAGCAGTCCGGCAGCACGGTCTTCCGCTGGCTCGCCAGGCGACCGCCGGTGACACAGGCGGGCCACGACAAGTCCGTCCTCATCAAGCTCGACACAGGGGCGGTGTGGGCCAGCCAGCGCGCGCGGCGGAGGGAGACACGCGCGGCGGCGGCGTCCCGGCCCGGCGCCCCCGAGGAACGGGAGGCCTGAGCCGGGGACGCCCCTGACACGGCGGAACGGCTACTCCAGGCCCGCGGCCTGACCGTCGGCGCCGGCACCGCCCAGCACGAAGCCGTCGAAGGCCACGTTGGCCATCAGCTCCACGCGCTCCTTGTGCTTCTTCAGCAGCTCCACGTTGGCGGCGGCCGCCTTCTTGGATGCCTCGGACAGCGGCTCCTCCTCGTTCGCGCCGGGCTCCTCAATCGCGTCCAGCGTCTCCTGGAGCTGCGCCCGGGCCTCCTCCAGCTGTGCGCGCTCCTCGTCGGCGAGCGAGTCGTCCGCCAGCCGCTTGTCGACCTCGGCCAGCTGCGTCACCATCATCTTCCGGCCCTGCTCCGCCGCGGCGCCAATCTGGTCCAGGCTGTCGGCCACCATGGAGGCGTAGACAGTGGTGGTGATGCTCTGGAACTCGGCGGGCGACATCCCCTGCTCCTTGAGGCCGGCGATGTACGCCTTGCGCACGTCCGCCATCAGCCCCATGAACAGGCCCGCGGCGTCCACGGCCGCGTTGAAGCCCGGCTTCTCGTCACCCTCGCCCGCGTGCTCGGCCTCGAACTCCTTGGACTTCACCTCGAAGGCCTTGAAGGCCGGCAGCGCCGACTCGCGCACCGCCAGGTACGCCAGCAGCCGCTGCTCGTCCAACGGCAGCACCTGCCCCTCCGGGGGCGCCTTGAATGGATTGCTGGCGTTGAGCTGTGTCAGCTCCTGCTCCTGGGCCTGCATCGCCTGCATGGCTTCGATGCTGCCGCCGAACTTGTTCTTGGCCCAGATGCCACCCGCCAGCATCAAGCCGATGCCCGCCAGGATGAAGACACCGCAGCCGATGCCCAGTCCGATGAGGACCTTCTTCATGAAACCCTCCAGGGAAGACGTGTCACCACGGACCCCGTGCTAGCCGGGCTGGGCCCCCCGGAGCAAGCGTCACGGTGTCACGGAGCGTCAACGTCCGGGCGAGCAGGCGGCAGGGGCTGGCGCGGCAGGCGGGCCTGGAACGTGGTTCCCTCCTGCTCCGTGGAGTGGACGCGGACCACGCCGCCGTGAGCATCCACGATGTGCTTCACGATGAAGAGGCCCAGCCCCAGTCCGCCACCCCGGGCGCCCTTGCGCTCCGGGCGCTTCATCGGCTCGAACATGCGGGCCCGGAGCTCCGGCTCGATGGGCCCGCCCGCGTTGTGGACGGTCAGCAGCACGTCGTCGCGCAGCCCATGCGTGCGGATGCGCACCGGGCAGTGCTCCGGGCTGTAGCTGAGCGCGTTGTTGACCAGGTTGGTGATGACCTGGGCCAGCCGGTCCGCGTCCCACAGCCCGTAGCCGTCTCCCCGGCACTCCAGCTTCAGCGTCCGCTCCGGGCGGGTGAGCCGGACCTCCTCCACCACTTGCCGGGTCAGCTCGTGCAGGTCCAGCCACCGGGGCTCCATGGGAATGCCACCGCCCAGCCGGGCCTGCGTGAAGTCGAGCAAATCCCTCAGCATGCGCGTGGCGCGCTCCGCGCTGGAGTGAATGCGGCCCAGGCCCTTGCGGAGCCGTTCCTCCAGGCCTTCCCGCCGCAGCAGCGCGGTGGCGGACATGCTGATGGCGGCGAGGGGGTTGCGCAGGTCGTGGCTGACGATGCCGATGAGGAGCTGCTCGAACTCCGCGCGCCGCTTCGCCTCCAGCTCCGTGGCCCGCCGCTCGGAGATGTCCTGCATGGCGCCCACCATGCGCACCGCCTGGCCCTTGGCGTCCCGGACCACCTGCCCCCGGTCGGCGACGACGGCCCAGGTGCCATCCCCTCGCAGGAAGCGGTACTCGTCCGCCCAATGGCTCGCGCCCCGGTCGAAGACGGCCTGCAAGTCCCGGGCAATCCGCTCGCGGTCCTCCGGATGGATGTTCTCCATCCACCACGCGATGTCCTGCGGCGGGGCGCGCGCGGCCAGCCGGAACTGGGCGGCGGCCAGCTCACTCCACTCGACGGTCCCCGTGTCCAGGTCCCAGTCGTAGATGACGTCGCTGGTCGCCAGCGTGGCCAGCCGGTAGCGCATCTCCGACTGGCGCAGCACCTCTTCGGCGCGCCGCCGCTCGCTGATGTCCAGCGACACGCCCGCCACGCTCATCACGCTGCCGTCAGGCCCGATGACGGGGGAGACGCCCGTCATGAAACAGGAGCCCGCCATCTCCACCTCCAGGGTGAAGGACTCGCCCTCCTGGGCGCGCAGCGTGGCGGCCACGAGGTCCGGCCGGTCGCGGTACACGTCGAACGCGGAGCGCCCCACATAGGCGCCTCGCTCCAGCCCCAGCGCGCTCAGCCGCTCGCCCTCGAAGAGGGTGATGATGCCCTGCGCGTCCGTGGCCCAGAGGATGACGGGCAACTGGGTGACGATGCGGCGCAGGTGCTCGCGGGCCTCGTCCCGCTCGCGCTCCAGCCGCTTCGCCTCGGTGAAGTCGGTGGAGAAGCCGCACACGCCAACGACGCGCCCCTCCGCGTCCGGCAGGGGGAACTTGAGGCTCTGGAAGACGTGCAACCCGTCAAGGAGCGGCACGTGCTCATCAACGGTGAGCTGCTGGCCGGAGTCCAGCACCTGCCGGTCATTGCCGGTGACGGCGCTGGCGACCTCCGCGGAGAACAGCTCGAAGTCGGTGCGCCCCATCACATCGCGCCGGAGCATGCCGGAGGCCCTCTCGAAACCGTGGTTCACGTAGAGGTACCGGCCCGCCGTGTCCTTGGCGTAGATGATCGTCGGCGCGTGGTCGAGCAGCCCGTGCAGCCAGGCCCCCGTCGCCCCCGCGGTGCGCTCGTCCTCCAGGGAGGACTGGTCCACCGCCTCCACCAGCCCCGCGTCGAGCACCTGGGCCAGCGCGCGCAGCCCCGCGAGCTCGGGGACCCAGCCCACGGCTTCCAGGCTCTCGAGGATGGCCTCGCGCAGCGCGCCATACTCGAGCACCAGCGAGCTGACACCGAAGCCCGCCAGGTAGCGCTCACGTCCATACTCACGGCCCAGGGTGCGAGCCTCCGCCAGCCGTGCCGCCAGGGAGGGGACTCGGAGCAGCGCCCCGAGCCGCCCCACGAGCATGTGGAGGACCCCCGCATCCGCGATTGCCAGGGGCGCGAGCGCTCCGAGCGCGGCGCCCACCCCCGCCATCAGGCGCCGGGTGATGTCCTCCCGCAGGACATCCAAGACGTCCGGCAGCGAGAGCGTCGGCGTGACGCTTGGACTCATGCGCGCGCCTTCATGGTCGATGATTGCCCTGGCATCTTTTCACCAGCCCCCCAGCCAGGAACGCCCGCCCTCTCCATGCGGGCCGCGCGTGGCTGTTATCATTGGGATACATCCCATCCCCCGGCGGGACTGCCCGTCTCCGAGTCAGGCTCGGATGATGCCTCGCGGAAGAGACAGCCACGGCGGAGCCTCGTCCGACAGGTGGCTCACCGCTGACAGGGGACGGGCGCGCAGGCCCCCCAGACACCGCGCCTCGCCAGCCGGGCCTGCGCCTCCAGTGCCTGGAACTCCGCGCGTCTCGAACGGCCCGCGGGAGGAAC
Organism: Myxococcus xanthus; assembly: GCF_013116825.1. Taxonomy (GTDB): domain Bacteria; phylum Myxococcota; class Myxococcia; order Myxococcales; family Myxococcaceae; genus Myxococcus; species Myxococcus xanthus_B. The sequence continues at coordinate 2,141 of NZ_JABFNS010000232.1, read as the reverse complement.
GTGGAGCACGCAGGCATGGCCCCTCTCCACCAACAGCGTGTTCACCTCGCGCCCCTCCACGGACACGTAGGCGAGGAGCCGGCCGAAGCGGTCCTCGCACGCCTCGCCATAGGTCAGCACGACCCGCCTGCCCTCGACGAGTCCCCGGTTGAAGGCATGCGCCTCCGGACCGAAGCAGTCACCGCCCGCGCCCGTGCGCTCCGGTGCATCCGCGAGCAGGTAGCGAACACGCTCGCCGCTCTCCAGGACGACCGTGTCCCCATCCAGGACCTCCGCCACCCGTCCTGAAGCGGGGCCGCAAGAGACTTCCGCGTCCCCCCCACCACAGGCCGCCAGCCAACAGGCCAACGCACATTGCATCAAAGCGCGCATGCGCGGTTCACCCCTCCTGGCGTGCCCCGGTCTCCCCGGCCATAACGGGCCGACTCGGGGGCGGGACAGAAGCTCCCGGGCCAGTCATTGCGCTGCGGGTCACTGCGCCCGGGGTCGAGCTGTGAGGACACACCTGGGATGGCCGCGCCGGTCCACGACACGGCGTCGAGCACGCGCCCGTCCACCGAGAGCTCGAGCTTCCGGCTGCCCGTTGTATTCGCCAGGTTGAAGTTGAAGGTGCCCAGCACCGCGGGCAGCCCGCCATTGAGGGCCGCGTCCTCACTGCGCGCCAGGACCGCGCGACCTCCTGCCTTCACGGCCAGACACAGCGCCGAGTCGAACGTCGCGCGGCCTCCGCTCTCGTTGGACAGCGACACACCATTGAGGTCCACGTCGCGCAGCGCGAGCACCTCCACCCACTCCCCCATGGCGTCCGCGACCGCCTGTGGGTCCGCCATGAATTCGGTGAGGACGAGCGAGCCCCCATCGGGCACGCGGCGCGCGCGCGCCCTCCCGGTGGTCCGGTCAATACATCCGTCCTCGAGCGTCCCGGCATCCACGCCGCCATCGGAGGGTCCTCCGTCACCAACGCCGCCCGGCGTGCCCCGTCTCCCTCACAGACACGATTCCCACGACCGGGCGTCCCCACGTTGCCGCGCGAGCCATAGGCGGCCGTCGCTGCGCACCATGCGGCGGGCGCGTCATTCTGGGCAGCATCCGCGAGCGGTGCGGACACCTGCGTGGCCACGCCATCCACCGCCAGAGCGTAATCGACCGCGTCGACCACCACGCCTCCGGCCTTCACCTGCAACCGGCCGCCCGCATTGCGCAGGTCCATGTTGAACGTCGCCACGGGCGGAGGAAGCCCTCCGTTGAGGGTGGCATCCGTGCGACGGGCCAGCACCGCGTACTCCCCCGCCGAGAGCGACAGGCACCCCTCCGCCTTCACCGTCGCCTCACCCGCCTCGGCGACCAGCGTCACGCCGTTGAGGTCCACGGGGGCCGTGGCTCGCAGCTCCACCCACTCACCCAAAGTGTCGTCGCCACGCGGATTGGCCATGACCTCCGTGATGACCAGATCTCCAGGCGCCGGAAGCACGACAGGTCTCACGGCATCGGCGCCCACGGACCTGCACGTCGCCACCACGCCCGCGTCCTCGGGGACACCCGCGTCACCCACGTGGCCACAGGGGGCGTTCGCGGCGCCGGGACTCCCCTGGAACGTCGCGCCGGTACCGGCGTCGGGCGAGTCACACCAGCGAGCCAGGTCATCGTTCCCCGCCATGTCCGGCACCAGGCGGCCGTCATAGATGCGCGACGCCCCGCTCTTCGCGGGCGCGGAGAGCGGGACCTCATCCAGTACCCGCGCACCGCACCGGATGCCCAGCCGTCCGCCCGAGTTCCCCAACGCCCCCAGCCCGTCGCCATAGGCGTGGTCCACGTGCGCGGGCACCGGCCCGTCACGCACGTCACCCAGCACCAGGTAGTCTCCTGCCGACACCGTCATCTCCTCGAGGAAGGCATAGGCCGTCTCCTGCGAGCCATCCGCGCGGGACGCGTAGAGCGTCAGCCCATTCAGGTCCACGGGGCCGCGCGTGGGATTGTGCAGCTCCACGTACTCCTGGCCCGTGTCCGTCCCCACCGGGTCGTTGAGGTACTCGGTGATGGCGACATCACCGGGCAACAGCCCCGCGCACGCCGCGTCCACGTCTTCGTCCAGGGGCGTGCCACCACACGCCCACGCGCCCGCCAACCCCAGCAACCAGCCC
>NZ_JABFNS010000231.1 GCF_013116825.1 Myxococcus xanthus | reverse complement strand
GGGGGGGCCTGTCCAAATCTTCCACAGGCCGACAATTCGCTATGCGTGCGCGAGCCGTTCCTGGATCAGGGAGAGGAGTTCCCTGCCAGCGAACGGTTTTTCCAGATGGGGGCTTGGTACCGACTCCAGGAAGGCGCGGGCCTGGGGCGTCACCGCGCCGCCGGTGAGGAAGATGACCCGCTGGGCCTGCTCGGGGTGGCGGGCCTGGAGGGCGGAGTAGAAGTCCATCCCGCTCATGCCCGGCATCATCAGGTCGCAGAAGACGACGTCGAAGCGCTCGCCGGACTCGATGCGCTCCAAGGCCTCCTGGGCCCGGGTGAAGAGGGTGACGTCGTGGTGCGGACGCAGCGTCCGCCCCAGGGCCGTGCAGACGAGCGGCTCGTCGTCCACCACCAGCACGCTGCCCCGTTTCTCCGTGGGGGCGGAATGCGGAGCGGGCGGTGGGCGCTCCGTCCCGAGCCGCTGGGAGGGGGTCAGGAGCACCTGGAAGGTGGAGCCCTTGCCCGGCTCGCTCGTCGCATGGATTTCCCCACCCAGGGCCGTCACCAGGCTGTGGCAGATGGACAGGCCCAGTCCGGTGCCCACCCCGGGCTCCTTGGTGGTGAAGAAGGGGTCGAACAGGCGCGGCAGGTGTTCCTTGGCGATACCGGCGCCCGTGTCGGACACCTCCACGCAGACGAGGCCGTTGCCCGAAAGGCGGGTGACGACGCGGATTTCATGGCGCTCCGGCGTCCCGGAGGGAATGGCCTGGGCGGCGTTCACCAGCAGGTTGAGGAACACCTGTCCCAGCCGTGACTCGTTGCCGACCACGGTGGGGACCGCGTCGAGCTGCTTCACCAGGCGGGCGCGGTGACGAATCTCCGTGGTGGCCAGGTTCAGCGTGGACTCCAGCACCTGCCGGACGTCCACTTCCGCGCTCTCCGCTGAGTCCACCCGGCTGAACGTCTTCAAATCCCGGACGATGCTGCGCACCCGGTCGGCGCCCTGCTGCGCCTCGGCGAGCGCGGCCTGGGCGCTGGCCACCGCCTCCGCCAGCCGGGGCTCCATGCTCCGGGTGCCGGTGGGCAGCACGCCGGCGAGCTCCTCGCGCGCGAAGGCCAGGTTGGCGGTGAGGTAGGCCAGGGGGTTGTTGATTTCGTGCGCCACGCCCGCGGCCAGTGTGCCGACGGAGGCCATGCGCTGCGCGAGCATCAGCCGCGCCTGCATCTGGTAGCGCTCCGTCAAGTCATGGGAGACGGAGACGATGGCGTCCTCGCCGTCGAAGGGCAGGGGAAAGGTGGTGGACTCCACGTGCAGCAGGCTGCCGTCGCGTTTGACCAGCCGTCGCTCCTGGATCGCCGCGCGGCCGGCGCGGATGGCTTCGTGCATGCGCGCGTTGGCGCTGGCGAAGTCCTCCTTCGGGATGATGTCGGAGAAGTGCTTGCCCAGCAGCTCGTCCACGCTCTCGTAGCCCAGGGCCGTGGCGACCTTCTGGTTGGCGTAGCGCACGCGCGCGTCGGTGTCGAAGACGGCCACCATGTCCGGCAGGCTGCCGATGAGGGTGCGGAAGCTCACCTCCGAGCGGCGCAGGCCTTCCTCGGCGCGCTTGAGCGGGGTGATGTCCGGGAAGAAGGAGATGATGTGGGGCGTGCCGCCATAGGGCACCAGGCCCATGAAGAGCAGCGTGTGCCGCAGCTCGCCCTCGCGGGTGCGGTACTGCGCGTCCACGCCGCGCACCGTGCCGTGGCGCCGCAGCGTGTCCACGATTTGCGAGCGGTTCAGGGGCGCCTGCCACAGCGCCAGCTCCATCGTGGTGCGCCCGATGACCTCCTCGCGCGTGTAGCCGAAGAGTTCGAAGTAGGCTTCGTTGGCCGCCACCACGCGCCCCTCGGTGATGGTGGTGATGGCCGTGGGCACGGGGCTGACGGCCAGCAGCGTCTCCTTCAGGTCATCTCCGAAGGGCAGGCCCTTGCGGCCCTCGCGCCGGACGAAGCGGCGGTGGGCCAGCTCCAGCCGCAGCGCCAGTTCCTCCTCCTCCACGGGCCACGCGAGCAAATCATCGGCGCCGGCTTCCAGGACGGGCCGCAGTCCGCCCAGCGCGCCCCGGTGGCCCAGGAGCAGCAACACGGATTCCTCGCCGCCGGGCAGGCTGCGCAGCGCGCGCACCAGCGGGACGCGGGAGGGGTCCGTCCGGGCATCCACCATCACCAGCGCGCACGTCCCGCTGCGCCACGCGGCGGGCACCTCCGCCTCGCGCGTCACGGTGACCACCGTGTGTCCCTGCTCGCGCAACCAGGACTCGACTGGCGCCAGGTCCGCCCCTCCCCCCTGGGTGACAATCAGGACCCGCATGGGACACCTCTTGATGACGAACACGCATCGTTACACGACGTCTGCTGTTGTAAAAGCGGGGTGCCGTGCCGGTGTGGCGTGCAGGTGACGAAGCGCCCGGGCTGATACACTGGCCTCAGGACCGGGGTGGACCGGTGGAGACAGGGGGAACTCATGGAACGGCGGGGCTTTGACGACAAGACGGCCACGGAGCCGCAGAAGCCACCACCGTTGCCGGTGCAGGTGCCTCGGCGGAACTTCGAGGGGCTCTTCGTCCATGCGTTGAAGCCCACGGGGTCCTTCGCCCAGTCCTTGCGAGACATTGGCTACGACATGGAGGCGTCGCAGGAGTACTACCCGCTGGCGGTGTGGCGGGCGGCGCTGGGGGTGGCCCGTCGCCATGTCTGCGTGGGGCAGCCGCCCGAGGCGGCCAACCGCGTCCTGGGGCACCGCTATGTGGAGGGGTTCGCCCAGACACTGGTGGGTCGCATCTTCGCCACCGCCGCGCCCCTGTTGGGGACGGAGCGGTGTCTGACGCGCCTGCCCACATATCTGCGGGCGGGGCGCGAGGACATGAAGATGCTGCTGGAGCCGGTGCAGGCGGGGGAATGGCGCATCCGCGTCGTGGACCCGGACCCGCTGCCGGACTTCGTCGCCGGCGTGGTGGAAGGCGTCCTGCTGCGCACCAAGGTGTTGCCCCAGGTGGAGGTGCTGGAGCGGCAGACCGCGGGGTACACCCTGCGGGTGCGCTGGACGAGCGCCTGAGCGGGCCTCCGGGCTCCGGGGGGCCGCTTCATCGCCAGCCAGGGAGGCGGGTTCCCACGGGGGCTCCCTCAGTTGTGATTGGCGGCGAAGTGTCCAGTCGTTAAACCTGCCACCCGTATGCACAAGACTCACCTCGTTGGCGCGCGCACGCACAACCTGAAGGACCTGTCGGTCGACCTCTCGGAAGGGGAGTTCGTCTGCGTCACTGGCGTCTCTGGCGCCGGTAAGTCGAGCCTGGCGCTCGACACCCTGTATGCCGAGGGGCAGCGGCGCTTCGTGGAGAGCTTCAGCCCGTACGCCCGGCAGTTCCTCGAGCGGCTGGAGCGGCCGCCCATGGACGCCCTGGAGCCCGTGGCCGCGGGCGTGGCCGTGGACCGGCGCGCGCCCGTGAAGAGCTCGCGCTCCACGGTGGCCACGCTGGCGGACGTGGAGCCGTACCTGTCCGCGCTCTTCACCCGTGAGGCCGTGCCCGTCTGCGGCACCTGCGGCGTGGAGGCGGTGCGGACGGACGCGCGCGTGGCGGCGGCCGCGGCCATCCGCGAGCACACGGACGCGCAGGCCGTCCTCACCTTCCCGCTGCGCATCCCCGACACGGCGGCCTTCCTGGACGCGCGGGCCCGGCTGCTGAAGGACGGCTACCACCGGCTGATGGTGCAGGGCGAGGTGAAGGAGCTGGAGTCGCTCCGTCCCGCCGAGGCGACCGACCCGGCTGGAATCGCGCGCGTGGTGGTGGACCGGGTGAAGTTGACGAACGCGCAGCTGTCGCGCGTGACGCAGGCCCTGGAGGACGCGTGGACCCGCGCGGACGGCGAGGCGCACCTCTTCGTCCCGGGGCAGAGCGTGCCCCAGCGGCTGCGGCGCGGGCTGGTGTGCCCCAAGTGCGCGCGGGAGTTCGAGGCCGCGCGGCCCGGCCTCTTCAGCTACCAGTCGCCGGTGGGCGCGTGCGCCGCGTGCCGTGGGTTCGGCCGCACCATTGGCATCGACTGGGGCAAGGTGATTCCCAACCCCGAGCTGAGCCTGTCGGAGGGGGCCATCCGTCCCTGGTCCGGCCAGTCCACCACGTGGGAGCGCGGCATGCTCCAGCGCTGGTGCAAGGCGCGGGGGATTCCGTGGGACAAGCCCTGGGGCCTGCTGACGCCCGAGCAGCGGGAGTCGGTGCTGGAGGGCGAGGGCGACTACGACGAGGGCCGCGCCTATCCGGGCGTGCGCGCGTGGTTCCGGTGGATGGAGGGCCGCACGTACAAGATGCACGTGCGCGTGCTGCTGGCGCGCTATCGCGCCTACTCGTTGTGCGAGAGCTGTGGCGGCGGACGCCTCAACGCCCAGGCGCGTGCGTACCGCGTGGGCGGGCTGGATTTGCCGTCGTGGCACCACCTGGAGCTGACGGATGCGCTGGCGCGGCTGGACGCGCTGCGCACCACCACGGGGCAGGGCGAGCTGGCGCGGCGCGAGCTGGCCGGCCGCCTGCGCTACCTCCAGCGGGTGGGCCTGGGCTACCTCACGCTGGACCGCCCCGCGCGCACGCTGTCGGGCGGCGAGGCGCAGCGCGTGTCCCTGACGGCCGCGCTGGGCACGTCCCTCACCGGCGCGCTCTTCGTGCTGGATGAGCCCACCGTGGGCCTGCACCCGGGCGACGTGCCGCCGCTGACGGAGGCCATCGCGGAGCTGGCGGAGCGGGGCAACATCGCGCTGGTCATCGAACATGACCCGCTGGTCATCCGCTCGGCGCACCGCGTGCTGGAGCTGGGGCCCGAGGCCGGGAAGCAGGGCGGGCGGCTGGTGTTCGACGGGACGCCGGAGGCGCTGGCGAAGAAGCAGGACCTGCCCACGGGGCGGCTGCTGGCTGGCGTGGACGAGGTGCCTCGCACGCCGCGCACGCGGACCGGGGCGTTGGTGATTCGGGGGGCCCGCGAGCACAACCTGAAGGACCTCACGGTGGAGGTGCCCCTGGGCGTGCTGTGCGCGGTGACGGGGCCCAGCGGCTCGGGGAAGAGCACGCTGATGGACGAGGTGCTGTACCGGCACCTGGCGCGGCGGCTGGGCGTGAAGGACGTGGAGGCGCCCGGCGCGGTGGACGCGGTGGAGGGCATGGAGGCGGTGAATGCCATCACCCTGGTGGACCAGTCCCCGCTGGGGCGCACCTCGCGCGGCAACGCGGCCACGTACACCAAGGCGTGGGACCGGCTGCGCGAGCGCTTCGCCTCGGAGCCCGACGCGGAGGTGCGCGGCCTCACGGCGGCGCACTTCTCCTTCAACGTCGACAAGGGCCGCTGCGAGGCCTGCTCGGGCGAGGGCTACGAGACGGTGGAGATGCAGTTCCTCGCCGACGTGGCGCTGCTGTGCGCGGTGTGCCGCGGCCGGCGCTTCAAGGAAGAGGTGCTGGCCGTCCGCCACCAGGGCTTCAGCGTGGCCCAGGTGCTGGAGATGACGGTGGACGAGGTGCTCCAGCACTTCGGCGGCGACGTGGCGCTGAAGCGCACGCTGGGGCCGGTGGCGCGCCTGGGGCTGGGCTACCTGCCGCTGGGGCAGCCTTTGTCCACGCTGTCCGGGGGCGAAGCGCAGCGGTTGAAGCTGGCGCGGGCGCTGGCGAGTGAGGCGCAGGGGACGCTGTTCCTCATCGACGAGCCCAGCGCTGGCCTGCACGCGGAGGACGTGCGCCACGTCATCACCGCGCTGAACGCGCTCGTGGACTTCGGCGCGAGCGTGCTGGTGGTGGACCACGATGTGGCGGTGATGAAGGCCTCGGACTGGGTCATCGACCTGGGCCCCGTGGGCGGCCGTGACGGTGGCCGGCTGGTGGCGGAAGGGACGCCGGAGGACGTGGCTCGCGGCAAGGGCGCCACCGCCCAGGCACTGCGGGGCGAGCGCAAGCCGCTGGGCCGCGCGGTGAAGCTGCGCAAGCCGGGCAAGGGTGAGGTCCCCGCCATCGAGGTGGAGCACGCGCGCGAGCACAACCTCCACGACGTGTCGTGCCGCATCCCGCTGGGGAAGATGACCGTCGTCACCGGGCCGAGCGGCTCGGGCAAGAGCTCGCTCGTCTTCGACGTGGTGTTCGCGGAAGGCCAGCGCCGCTTCCTGGAGACGCTGAGCCCCTACGCGCGGCAGTTCCTGCCCTCCATGCCGCGTCCGGATGTGGAGCGCATCAGCTCGCTGCCGCCGTCAGTGGCGCTGGAGCAGCGCACCTCGCGAGCGGGAGCCACCAGCACCGTGGCCACCGTCACCGAGGTGGCCCACTACCTGCGCCTGCTGTTCGCCAAGCTGGGCGAGCCGCACTGCCCGAACGACGACTCGCCCATCACCTCGATGTCGCCGGACGTGCTCTTCGCGCAGCTCACGGCGATGAAGGGCGAAGGCACGTTGCTGGCGCCCGCGGTGCGCTCGCGCAAGGGCACCTACCTGGACATCTTCGCGGCGGCGGCGCGCGCGGGAATCTCGCGGGCCATCGTCGACGGGAAGCCCGCGTCCACGGATGACCCGCCGCGCCTGGCGAAGACGCGTGAGCACGACATCGACCTCGTCATGTACGAGGGCAAGCTGTCGAAGCTGGACCGCGACGTCTTCGAGAAGGCGCTGGGCTGGGGCCAGGGCGCGGTGAAGGTGGACGCCGGAAAGGGCGAGACGCTGCTGTCCACCGAGCGCACCTGCCCCAAGTGCGGCACCGCCGTGCCGGAGCTGGACCCGCGCTGGTTCTCCTTCAACACGAAGCAGGGGCGCTGCGAGTCGTGCGAGGGCACCGGCATCCAGGGCGGCGCCGAGGCGATGGCCGAGGGCGAAGTCGCGCCCTGCCGCACGTGCGGTGGCAGCCGGCTGGCCCCCGTCCCCCGGGGCGTGCGGCTGGAGGGCGCGCGCTACCACGAGGTGGTGCAGCAGTCCGTGGCGTCCACGCTGACGCGGGTGCGCGGCTGGAAGTTCAAGGGGGACCGGGCGCTCCTGGGCGAGCCGTCCCGCCAGGAGCTGCTGCGCCGCATGGAGTTCCTGGAGCGCGTGGGCCTGGGCTACCTGTCCCTGGACCGCAACGCGGCCACGCTGTCGGGCGGGGAGATGCAGCGGCTGCGCCTGTCCGCGCAGCTGGGCGCGGGCCTCACCGGCGCCATGTACGTGCTGGACGAGCCCACCATCGGCCTGCACCCGCGCGACACGCACCGGCTGCTGGACAACCTGCGCGCCCTGGTGGCCACGGGCTCCACGGTGCTGGTGGTGGAGCATGACTCGGACACCATCCGCGCGGCGGACCACCTGCTGGACCTGGGGCCCACGGGCGGCCGGGGGGGCGGGCACATC
>NZ_JABFNS010000230.1 GCF_013116825.1 Myxococcus xanthus | reverse complement strand
CTTCCGGGGCTTCGTGGGCGCGGGGCGGGGGAGCACCGTCTCCAGTGCCTTCGTGAAGGCGGTCTGCACGGAAGGCGCGGAGAAGTGCTCCAACCGCCGCGTCTGTCCAGCGATGACGGGCCCGCGCAGGGAGAGGTCCTCGCTCAGGTCCACTGCCAGCTCCGCGAGGAAGGCGAAGCGCTTCTGGTCGAAGGCCACGCCCGCGCCGCCCAGGGTCTCCGGCACCGCGGCGGCCGCGTAGGCCAGCACGGGCACCTCGGCGGCCATGGCCTCGATGAGGGGGACGCCGAAGCCCTCATGCTCGCTCATGGAGACGAAGACGGAGGCGGAGCGGTACGCGGCCACGAGCTGCGCGTGGCTCAGCCGTCCCAGGAAGCTCACGCCGCGCAGGCCGCGCGCCTCGCGCTGGAGCATGCGGAAGTACCGGCTGCCGGGCTCGTAGCCGCCCACCATCAACAAGCGGGCCTGGGGGCGCAGCCGCAGGACTTCGCGGTGGAGCGCGAGCAGGTCCTCGAAGCGCTTGTGCGGCATGACCCGGCTCACGCCGAGCAGCACAGGGCCTGGACCTTCGAGCCGCTGGAGCATCTTCGCGTCGGCGCTGGCGCGGGAGAATCGCTCCGGCTCGATGAAGAGGGGCACCGTGTGGACGTTGCGGTACCCCGCGACGCGCAGCTCGGCGGCGTTGAAGTCCGACACGCCGATGGCCACATCCGCGAAGGGGGCCATCGCGGCGAGCTGGGCACGTCCCGCCACCAGCGCGTCCGCCAGCGGCAGCCCTTCGTAGAAACGCGCGGGGCTGATGTTGTGGAAGACGATGCCGCGCCGGCAGGGCAGGTGCATCAGCCGGCTGCTGAGCGGGGAGGCGATGCCATGGTGGTAGAGGACCAGGTCACCGGGCTCGGGACGCAGCGCGGACGCGGGGCTGGCCAGCCCTTCGAGCCCCGGTCCCACCTCGTCCGCATACAGCGCGCCCGCGTGCCCCATGCGACGCAGCAGGAGCTGCAGATGCAGCGCGGCCTGCCCGGTGGCGTCGCCGGGGACAAAGCTGGGTATCAACTGGTGGATCGCCATGCGGGCCCTGCCTATCACACGCACGTGCTATGAGGCGCACCGTGTCCATGGGACCTATCGCCTTCGACGCGACACTCTGGGACGAGCCGACCACCGGCATCGGCCTGTACACCCGTTGCCTGGCCTCCGCCCTGGAGGCGCTCGGCGTCCAGCTCACCCGCGTAGGGGCTCAGTCATCCGGCGAGGCCCCTCGCGCGAAGGCAGGGCGGACCGCCTGGACGCTGGGCGGCTTGCCGCGTGTGCTCCAGGGCTCGGATGCGCCGCTGTACCACGCACACGGTAACTTCAACCTGCCCCTCATCCGCGCTCCCGGCATGAAGTACGTGCTGACGGTGCACGATTTGATTCCGCTGCTGATGCCGGAGACGGTGTCGGCCGCGTTCCGCTGGCAGTTCCGGCTGTGGTTGTCGCGCAGCCTGATGGTGGCGGACCAGGTGGTGTGCGTGAGCGAACGCACGCGGCAGGACCTGCTGGCTCGCTACCCGGAAGCGGAGTCGCGCACGGTGGTGGTGCCCAATGGCGTGGACCACGTCCATGCGCCCGTCCTGGATGACACCAGCAAGGACTTCCTGCGCGCGCTCTCACTGCCGCAGGAGTACGTGCTCTACGCGGGCTCGCTCGACGTGCGGAAGAACGTGGACCTGGTGCTGGACGCGTTGGAGCGGCTGCGACTGCGGGGGCGGCCGGCCTCGTTGGTGCTGGCGGGACAGAGCTGGTTCGGCGCGGGGCGCGTGGAGGCGCGCATCTCCCGGCTGCGCTCGGAGGGGTTCGAGGTGCGCTCGCTCGGCTATCAATCCGACGCCGTGTTCTATGAGCTGATGCGCCGCGCGGCCGTGTTCGTGTTCCCGTCTCGTTATGAGGGGTTCGGGCTGCCACCGCTGGAGGCGATGCGGCTGGGGACGCCCACCATCGTCTCCACCGCGGGCTCGCTGCCGGAGGTCTGTGGCGACGCCGCGCTGAGCGTGGGGCCCGACGACGCGAACGGGCTCGCGAGGGCGTTGGACCGGCTGCTCCACTCGCCGGAGGAACGGCGGGCGCTCGCGGAGCGTGGAAAGGCGCAGGCCGCGAAGTTCACCTGGAAGCGGACCGCCGAGGGTACCTTGGCGGCGTACGAGGCCGCGCTGCGGCGATAAGGAGACGTATGCGAAAGCTCGTCTGGAGTGGGGTGATGCTGTGCGGACTGCTCGCGGGCTGTGCGAGCCGGCAGGAGACAGGCGCTGCTCCGGCGGAGCCGCCACCCGCCGAGGCCGAAGCCAGCGCAGAGGCGACGGCGCCGGCCCCTGAAGCCACGCAGGCCACCGAGATTCCGTCTGCCGAGGATGGTGAGGCGAGGGCGGCCGTCCAGCCCCTGGTGGTGACGCCCAATCCCGAGCCGAAGGACCCCATCAATGTCCGAAGCGCCACGGTGGACGGTGGCATCCTGACGCTGGCCGTGATGCATGGCGGAGGTTGCGCCGAGCACACGTACTCGCTGGCCTGGGATGGGAACCTCCAGCAGGGCGCGGATGGCACGCCCGTGGCGAACCTGGTGCTCGTGCACGATGGGAACAACGACCGGTGCAAGGCGCTCCTGCGGGCCAGCCCTCGCTTCGACGTGTCCTCGGTTTCGCAGCGCTTCGGGGCGCAGTTCGGGAAGACCTCGGGCACGGTGAACCTGGTCGTGTCGGACCAGGCTCCCGTGCGCTACGACTTCTGAGCCCTACGGCCCAGCGGGGGACGCCTCGGTGACGCCCTCCGCCAGCAGGTCCTCGCGCAGCTTCGTGAGGACCTTGCCCAGCAGGTTCAGTCCTCGCCACTTCGCGGGGTGCTGGATGCGCGGGTCCTCCTCATCCAACCCCACACCCCAGATGCGATCCACGGGGCTGGCTTCCACCAGCTCCGTGCCCGCGGTGGCCAGGAGCGCCTTCAACAGCTCCGGGCTCTGGGTGAACTTCGCGCGGTTGCCCTCGTAGACGATGCGCTCACGCGCCTTCTCCCAGCGCGCGTTGTCGAAGTCGCGGACCTTGCGGCCCAGGGCCTTGTGCGTCTTGGGCGACTTCGATGACAGGATGCTCGCCAGCGCCGCGGTGTCACCGAAGAGCCGCGCCTTGCCTGCCATCATGTACTGCTCCGCGCACACGTAGCGCACGCCGTCCACGGCGAAGTCGGAAGAGTGCCACTGGGAGAACGGGGAGTGCGCCTGCCAGAAGAAGGTGAACCGCTGCTGTCCTGCTTCGCTCATGGGCGACCTCAAAAATGGTGTTGATTGTACACTAACGCTGCTGGCCCAGCGGCCTGACAAACGCCGCTACACTGCCCACCTTCATGACGCTCTCCGACGCCCTGGTCCTGCTGGAACGCTGCTTCACCGGGCTTGCGGAAGGCGCCCCCCGGCTCCGCGAGCAGGAAGACGCCCGCTTCGCCCTCCGCCCCAGCGCCGTGTGGCTGGAGTACCGCTGGTACGTCCAGGCGCGGGGGATGGCGGAGGTCTTCCTCAAGTGGCCCCGTGCCTCCACCGGGCAGCGCGCCGCGGCCGAGGCCACGGTGCTGCGCGTCCATCTGCTCGGCGTGTCACCCACGCTTTCCCAACGTGCGGGGCAACTGCTCGTGGGAGGCACGCCGTCGAGAGATCGCATCATGGACCTCTTCGGCGATGACGGCGTGCGCCGGGAATGCGTCTGCCTGGGCCGGACGAACGTCACCGTGGAGCACTGGGAGCCGCAGCCCGGCCCGCGCCCGTTGCTGGATGATGCGCGCTTCACCTCGCTGGCCGAGGTGCTGGAGGCGCCGGACTCCACGCCCGAGGCGCGTCACGAGGCGGTGCAGCGGCTGGCTGACGAGCGAAGCCCTCGCGTCGTGGAGGTGCTGCTCGCGCTGGTGGCGCGCAAGCACTCGCTGATGGCGCTGCGGGTGTTGTCGGAGTGGGGCGTGGTGGGGGCACGCGAGGCGCTTCAGCGGGACCTGGCCCAGGTGCGGCCAGACAATCCGGCGGACCTGTGGACCCTCACGGCGTTGGAGCGGCGGCTTCAGGCCTGGGCGGCGCTTCAGTGAACAGGGACGCCTGACGCGTCACCTCGTCATGGGGCCGTCCACTTCGGAGTCGCGGGCCCGCGACGCCAGTCCCATTGAAGCTGGCTCGGCATCGGTCGCCCAGCCGAGCCTCCGACGCGCGCGCATCCTTGGGGACACGCGCGCGCCTTCGCTTGCTCACGCCGCGCCAGGCACGCGGGGGCCGAGCACATCGCGCAGCGCGTCCGCCACGGTCAGCTTCGGGGCCCAACCCAGCGCCTTCAGCTTGTCGGGAGCGCCGACGAGGCTGGGGATGTCGGAGGGCCGCAGGCGCGCGGGGTCCAGCTCGATGCGCGCGTTGACCCCCGCCAGCGACAGCATCTCCTCCAGCAGGCTGCGGATGGTGCGGCCCTCACCGCTCCCAATGTTGTACGCCTGCCCCGGCGCTCCCTTGTCGAGCAGAAGCCGGTAGGCCTCCACCACGTCGCGGACGTGGGAGAAGTCGCGCACCGCATCCAGGTTGCCCGTGCGCAGCACCGGGTCCACCGTACCCAGTCCGATGGCGCGAATCTGCGCTGCGAACGAGGGCACCACGAAGGTGGGGTCCTGCCCCGCGCCCAGGTGGTTGAAGGGCCGCGCCATGACGACCTCCAGCCCGTAGCTGCGGTGGAACTGCACCGCGGCCAGCTCCGCTGCGGACTTGGAGGCCGCGTAGGGGCTCAGGGGCACCGCGGGGGTGTCCTCGGTGGCGCGCGTGCCTTCGGGCACCGGGCCGTACACCTCGCCGGAGCCCACCAGCACCACGCGTGCCTTCGGGACGCTCTCGCGCACCGCGGTGAGCAGGTGCACCACGCCCATGGTGTTCACCGCGAACACCCGGGACGGGTTGTGGTGGCTCTTCGCGACCGAGCTGAAGCCCGCCAGATGAATGATGCCCTCGGGCTTCACCTCGGCCACCGCCGCCTTCACCGAGGCTTCATTGGCCACGTCGAAGTGCAGGGCGTTGCTGTTGACGCCCTCACCGCGCGGCCCGTGGGCCTCCACCACTTCGTCGCCAGCGGCGCGCAGCAGGGCGCACAAGTGCCGGCCGACGAAGCCATCCGCGCCTGTTACCAGAATGCGCATCTACCGCTGCCCCGCCTTCACGCGCTCCAGGTCCGCGTCCACCATCATCTCCACCAGCTCCTTGAAGCGGACCTTGGGCTCCCAGCCCAGCTTCGTCTTGGCCTTGGCCGGGTCACCGATGAGCAGGTCCACCTCGGCGGGGCGCACGAAGGCCGGGTCGATGAAGACGTGCTTCTCCCAGTCCAGGCCCACGCGCGCGAACGCAATCTCCACCAGCTCGCGCACGGTGTGCGTCTCGTTGGTGGCCACCACGTAGTCCTCGGCCTGCGGCTGCTGGAGCATCCGCCACATGGCGTCCACGTAGTCGCCCGCGAAGCCCCAGTCGCGCTTGGCGTCCAGGTTGCCCATGGGCAGCTTCTCCTGGAGGCCCAGCTTGATGCGCGCCACGTTGTAGGTGACCTTGCGCGTGACGAACTCCAGGCCCCGGCGCGGCGACTCGTGGTTGAAGAGGATGCCGCTCACCGCGAACAGGTTGAAGGACTCGCGGTAGTTCACCGTGATGTGGTGGCCGTAGGCCTTGGCCACGCCGTACGGGCTGCGCGGATAGAAGGGCGTGTCCTCCGTCTGCGGAACCTCCAGCACCTTGCCGAACATCTCGCTGGATGACGCCTGGTAGAAGCGCGCCTCCGGGCGGGTGTGGCGGATGGCCTCCAGCATCTTCGTCACGCCCAGCGCGGTGAACTCACCCGTGAGCACCGGCTGGTTCCAACTGGTGGGGACGAAGGACTGCGCCGCCAGGTTGTAGACCTCGTCGGGCTTCGTCAGGTTGAGCAACGCCGCGAGCGAGAACTGGTCCAGCAAGTCGCCCTGGTGGAGCTGAATCTTCCCGTGCAGGTGCTGGATGCGCTCGAACTTCTCCTCCGACGAGCGGCGCACCATGCCGTGCACCTCGTAACCCTTCGAAAGGAGCAGCTCCGCGAGATAGCTGCCGTCCTGCCCCGTGATGCCCGTGATGAGTGCGCGCTTGGTCGCCATGTTCTTTTCTGTGTTGGCTGGAAGACGCACTTTCTAGCCGACGCTGTCACCCATCGCCAACCGTTCCCAGCCGCTTCCTACTTGAAAGCCTGACGCCTCGTGCCAAGTTAGGACGCTCCCATCGCTCAGTCTGGAGGCGGTCATGCGCAACCCAACCCCCCTGGCCCTGGCGGCGCTGCTCCTGGGCACTCCGGTGTCCGCGCAGGTCGTCGTGTCGCCGACGGCGCAGTCCGAGCCCGCCCCGTCCATCACCGGCGGGGTGCTCCAGGACGTGGCCCTCTGGGTGAGTCCCGGCGCCCCCAGCAGCAGCCTGTTCCTCACCGCCTACAACAGCCCCAACGCGGGCCTCGTCACCTTCGGCCTGGGGGGCGAGCAACTGGATGCGGAGCTCGCGGATGGCCCGATGTCGGCCGTGGCCGTGCGGGACGGCTTCCCGCTGTCCGGGGTGCAGCAGACCCTGGTGGTGACGGCCAGCATCAACTTCAACGGGCTGGCGGCCTACACGGTGGACCCCGACCGCGCGGACCGGGTGGAGCGGATTGGCGCCGCGGGCTTCCTGACGGGGACGCAGTTCTCCGCCGTGGCGCTCTATCGAAACGAGGACTCGGGCCGGTTCTATGTGTTCGCCGGCACGTCCACGGGCGTGCTCCAGCAGTACGAACTGACCGGGGACACGGGGAGTGTGACGGCCACCCTGGTACGCACGCTCACCACGGCGGGGCCCATCGCGGGGCTGGCCGTAGACGAGGCGTCGGACTCCCTGTTCGTCACCCAGCAGGGGCAGGGCCTGTGGCGCTATCCGGCGGCCGCGGACGAAGGCGTCACCGGACAGCAGCTCTCCATCCAGGGCTCGGGCGGGCTCTCCGCCAATGTGGGCCGGGTCGCGATCTACCGCGCGCGCAATGGCGAAGGGTACATCCTGGTCGCGGACACGGGCGCGGATGCGTTCGCCGTCTATGAGCGGCGCGCGAGGACCCTCGTGGGCTCGTTCCGGCTGGCTGACGAGGATGGGGGCGTCATCCGTGCGAATGACCCGGTGGCCCTCGCCGTCACCGCGTCGTCGCTGGGCACCACCTATCCCGACGGGCTCTTCGTGGGCAGTGACGCGCTCTCCAACCCGCAGCGCTTCCTCTACGCGCGCTGGCCGGCGGTCGCGGAGGCCTTCGACCCCGCGCTGCGAATCGACACGCGGTCCGATTCGGACGGGGGGACGGACGGGGGCACGGACCTGTCGCTTATACAGATCTGACGCTGCC
>NZ_JABFNS010000022.1 GCF_013116825.1 Myxococcus xanthus | reverse complement strand
CGGCAACACGCCGCCGGCGCCCGCTCCCGCCCCCGCGAACGGAAACTCCGACCAGAAGAATGCAGGCTCGGCGGAACCCGGGGAGCCGGAAGACGACCTGCTGTGAAAGTTGGGACGCCCCCGAGTGCCTTCGCTGTGGCGGGGGCGCGGGGGATGATGCGAACCTTGTGTTTCCCCCTCATCCGGGGATTCGGTGTGCGAAGGGGCCTTCGGGTCCCTTCCGGGAGGCAGTGATGCGGAAGGCGTTGATGCTGTGTGCGGTGCTCGCGGTGACGCCCGCCCTGGCCCAGGACGAGGGCTCCAACCCGGGGGGGGCAGGGGAGGGCAATGTGCGCTACTCCAAGACGACCAACATCGACTTCGAGGACGACACCATCGAGGGCGACCTCACGAAGCCGGATGGCGAGTACATCGATGCGCGTGAGCGGGTGAAGCACTCGAACCTCATCCGCATCCGCGAGGACTTCGAGGACAAGGTGATGCAGTCCGTGGGCGAGCTGTAGCCAGCGCCACAACGCGGCGGGAACCCACCGCCGCGCGCGTTGTCTGACGCCGTACCCACTTTACGTTGGAGCCCCCATGGCCGTTCCTCTGACACTCAAGGTCTTCAAGGGCGACTCGCTGGTCGCCTCCAAGGACTACGAGCGTGACATCATCAAGATTGGCCGTCTCTCCTCGGCGCACCTGTGCCTGGAGGACGAGAAGGTCAGCCGCATCCACTCCGTCATCGAGGTCGCCAGCGACGGCGCCATGTCCATCATCGACATGGGCAGCGTCGAGGGCACGTACGTCAACGGCAAGCGCGTCACCAAGGGGCTCCTCTCCTTCGGTGATGAAATCCGCGTGGGTGGCACCACCATCCGTCTGGAGAACCCAGCCGCGGTGGCCGCGGTGAACCTGGCGGCCGCGGCGGCCAGCTCGGAGGTGGTGACGGAGAAGAATCCGGTCATCGCCGCGCCAGCGCCGGCCGAGGGCCTGGCGCAGGCCGCGGTGGCTGCTCCGGCCGCGGGTGCCATCGACCCGTCCTTCGCCGCCACCCAGCAGAACTCGGTGGCCGCTCCCGCCGCGCCCGCGCCGGCCCCCGTCGTGGCAGCGCCGGAGGAAGCCGCGCCGCGCGTGCGGAAGGTTCGCCGCACGAAGTCCAGCGGTCCGTTGGGCGTGGGCCTGCGCTTCGCGTGGGGTGACCAGCGCGTGGGCGAGTTCTTCATGGCTCCCGGCAGGAAGGGGGCCTTCGTCGTCGGCAGCGCCGCGGGCGTGGACTTCGTCATGGGTGACGCCCGCCTGGGCGCCCCGAAGTTCGACGCGGTTCGTTCGGACGGCCAGTCCTTCACCGTTCGCTTCACCGCGAAGATGAAGGGCGAGCTCACCCGCAAGGGCGAGACGCTGGACCTGAAGGCCGTCATCGAGTCCGGCAAGGCCTCGCATGAGGGCGAGGCGTACTCGCTCACGCTGGACGCGGAGGACTTCATCTGGGTGGACCTGGGCGGCGTGACGCTCGAGGTGGCCTTCCAGCCCGTGCCCAAGCGCGTCGTGGTGCCGCTGGGCGAGTCCATGGACTACACCGCGCTCAACATCTTCCTCGTGCTGTTCTTCATCGCGACGGCGTTCGTCATCACCGCGATGAACCGCACCGTCGCGGGTGACGAATACGCGGACGAGCTGTCTGCGGACAACGCCCGTATCGCCAAGCTCATCATCAAGCCGCCGGAGGCGCAGAAGAACAAGTTCCTCGAGCGCCTCAACCAGCAGAAGGAGCAGAAGAAGAGCGGGGAGATGGCCGCGAAGAAGAGCGGCGACGAAGGTCAGATGGGCAAGAAGGACGCGGCCAAGACCAACAACCGCACCGCGCCCAAGGGCGACCCGAACAAGAAGGACGAGGCGCGCGCGCTGACGGCGAAGATCTTCGGCGGCGGCAAGGGCGGCATCTCCACGGTGTTCGGCAAGAGCGGCCTGGGCGGCGACCTGAAGAGCGCCATGGGCAACATGTTCGGCGCCAAGGCGGGCAACTCCGGCGGCTTCGGTGGCATGGGGCTGCGCGGCACGAGCGGCGGCGGCGGCGGCACGGGTGACACCATCGGCATTGGTGGCATTGGCACCAAGGGCCGTGGCGGCGGCACCGGCACCTATGGCAGCGGCGTGGGCGTGCTGGGCGGCAAGCAGAGCGTCGACGTGGGCATCACCTCGTCCGACCCGGAGGTCATGGGTTCGCTGGACAAGGAGCTCATCCGCCAGGTCATCCATCGCAACCGCGGACAGATTCGCTATTGCTTCGAGAGTCTCCTCAACCGCTTCCCGAAGCTGGGCGGCAAGGTGGCGGTGAAGTTCGTCATCGCGGGGAATGGCTCGGTCGCCTCGTCGTCGGTGGCGCAGTCCACGGCGGCCAACGCGGAGCTGGAGACGTGCGTGGCCGGACGCGTTCGCACCTGGAAGTTCCCCGAGCCGAAGGGCGGCGGCGTGGTGGTCGTCACGTATCCGTTCATCTTCAAGCAGTCCGGCGAATAGCGCCGGGTGGCCTTTCTCCGGGTGGGCAGGCCTGACGCAGGTCTGTCCACCGCGCCTTTCCCCGGCTCCCACTCCCTCGAGGGGGCCGGGCCAACGTCAGGACCGCATGAAAGCCCTCGCCTCACTTGCCCTGTGCGCCTCGTTCGTTCTCCCCACGGTCGCGAGCGCCCAGCAGCCCACCACTGCCCAGGGCGACCGCCCGGCTGTCACGTTCGATGAAATCGAGCGAGGCATCTACTTCGCGGTGCTCGGTGGCCCCCTGTTCATCACCAACCCGCCGGCGGCCGAAGGCACGCCGCGTCCGTTCTCCTCCGGGCCCATGGCGCAGGTGGAGGTGGGCGTGGACCTGGGCGAGCATGTATCCGTCGGCCTGTTCCTCATGGGCTCGAGCGTGCGGACGGGCGCTCAGTACGTGGGAAACTCCGGCGGCGCGGTGTCGGGTGACTTCTCCACCCTGATCCCCGGCGCGGTGTTGCGTGCTCGCCTGGTGGGGTTCGCCGACAGTCAGGAAGTGAAGCGCACCTGGTTCTATCTCCGTGCAGGTGCTGGCTATGCGATGTTCTCGCCGCAGCGGCTCCTCCCCGATTCCGACATTCTTGTGTTTGCCGGGCCCGGAGTGGAGTACTACACACGGCTGCGCCACTTTTCCGTAGGGCTCGAGGTGACGGGGCAGTACCTCGTCTCCGGGGGCTCGTTCGGGTTCGCGGTGGCGCCGAACATTCGCTACGCGTTCTAGCGGGAGAAAGACGTGCCTCAGGAGAATGGAAGCGGTGGGCCGCGCCCGGGTGGGCGTGGTCGTGACGGGGGTGCACCGGGCCAAGGTCCTCGCCGTGACGGACCGGGTGGTTTTGGTGGCCGTGGCGGGCCCGGACGCGGTGACGGCCGTGGGCGTGGAGATGGCCGTGGACGCGGTCGCGATCGCGAAGAGGGCCCCGTGGGCCCTGGCCAGCGCGTCATCTCCGAGCTGAGCATCCTGGAGAAGGCGCTCTCCAAGACGGATTTCGGGGCGGAGAAGGCGCCGCTGCAGGCCATTGTCCGCTCGCTTCGGCCCATGCGGCTGAAGTCGCTGGACGACCTGGACCTGAACACGCGTGGGCGCCTCATCACCACGCTGCTGCGCGTGCAGCGTCAGCCGAAGCCGGCCGCGCCCGAGGCGTCCGCCGCCGCGGAGGCCGCTGCTCCCTCAGAGGCACCGGCTCCCGTGGAGGCCGCCGCGCCCGCCGAGGGTGAGGCGCCCGCCGAGGGTGGGGTGCCCGTCGAGGCGCCTGCCACCGCCGAAGGGGAGGCTGCCGCGCCCGCCGAGGCCGGTGCTCCCGCCGTGGACCCGGCGCGGGAGAAGTTCGATGCGTGGACGGACGTCATGTTCCTCGTCGGTCAGGCCTGGCGTGCCGCGGGTGATGCCGAGCGCGCGGAGGCTGCCTTCGCGGCAAGTGGCCGTCAGCCCGGTCCCGAGGCCGAGGAGCCCGTCGCGGCGCCTCGCTCCGAGGAGCGCCGTGAGCGGGGTGAGCGTCCCGAGCGTGGGGAGCGCCGTGAGCGTGGCCCTCGGCCCGAGCGCGGTGAGCGTGCCGCTTCGGGTGAGCGCCGGGAGCGTCCGGAGCGCCGCGAGCGTCCTGCCCGGGGTGAGCGTCCGGAGCGTGGCGAGCGCCCGCTGCCGGAGCTGACGGGCACCTGGGACGAGCAGGCGAAGCAGCTCGAGACCATGGGCCGTACCCGTGACGCGGGCCGGCTGCACGAGCGCAACAACTCCTTCGCGGAGGCGGCTCGCCTCTTCGAGGCGGGGGGCGACCTCAAGAGCGCCCTGCGCAACGCCCTGGCCGGGAGCGACAACGACACGGCCCGCCGTCTGGTGGGGACGCTGCCGCCGGATCAGCTCGCGCCCACGCTGGAGAAGGCCGGCGCCTACGAACTCCTCATGGAGCACTTCGTCGGCAAGGGTGACTTCGAGAACGTGGCTCGCCTCTATGAGCGCGCCCGTCAGTTCGACCAGGCGGCGCTCGCCTACGAGCGCTCCGGGAAGCTCACCCTGGCACGCAAGTCGTACGAGCGCGCCCGGGACATCGCCAGCGCCAACCGCATCCGTGGGCTCGAGGTGAAGAGCCTGGTGGAGCGGGGTGACCGGCTCGGTGCCGCCACCCTGCTGGCGGCCGTGGGCCAGCGCCGCGAGGCGGTGGAGGTCCTCGGCCCGCTGCCTCCGCCCAAGGCCTTCCACTTCATGCAGCGTCTGAAGCTGGACGACGAGGCGAAGGAGCTTGCGCAGAAGGAGCTGGCCCGGGCCGAGCAGGAGCAGAAGCCCGCTGGCCGCGCCCGGTGGCTGGAGCTGCTGGGTGACATCGCCACCGCCGCCGAGGCGTGGGAGGGCGCTGGCCGCAAGGACAAGGCGCTCCCGCTCCACGAGAAGCTTGGCAACCTGCCTCGCGCCGCTCAGCTCGCGGAGGAGCTGCAGCAGCGTGACAAGGCCATTGCCCTCTACACCCAGCTGAACGACAGCGCGGGTGTGGATCGTGCGAAGGCGCTTCCGGAGACGACCGCACCTGCCCAGGCCCCCGCGGCGGATGCGGCGGACGGAAGCGAGGGGGGCGAAGGTGGCGAGACGCCGCCTGACGCTCCCTCGGCCGGGTAGTAAGAAGGCCAATGATTCCCGCCGTTTGGCGGGTTTTGCATGATTGCTCGGGGGCGCTGGCGACCGGTAGAGTTCCGGTCTCTGGCGCCCTCGCTGCTTTTTCTTTCCATTCCAAGGCCCGCCCCTCCATGCAACAGCCCACGCCCTCGTCGCGTCCCACGCTGCGCGTGTCCGATGACCGCACCTTCGTCGAAACCGAAGCGGCACTCGACAAGGCCGGCCGTGTCGAGGAATTGATTCGCCTCTACGAGGGGCGCTCGCGCGATGTCGTCTCCGATGAAGCGGTGCGCCTGCTGTGCCGCGCCGCGGAGCTCGCGCATGACCGGCAGCGCAACACGCAGCGCGCGGAGGAACTGCTCAAGCGCGCGTTGCTGGTGGCGAAGGATCCGCTCCCCGCGCTCCGAGGCCTGAAGCGGCTGCACGAGTCGCGGCAGGATGGCGCCGCGTTGGCGGACGTCCTGGAGCGGCTGGGCGGCGTCACGCAAGGCGAGGAGTGCGCGGGCCACTACCTGAAGGCCGCCGACGTTTACGAGCAGAAGCTGTTCCGGCGCGATCGCGCGGTGCTGTGCCTGCAGCGTGCGGCCCGTGCGAAGCCGGACCGCGCCACCTTCCGGCGCGTGCGTCAGTTGCTGTTGTCGGAGGAGCGCTTCCAGCCGGCCTTCGAGGCCTTGGAGCGCGAGCGCGCGGCGCTGGGGGACGCGGGCATGGCGGAGGAGTACGCCGCGCTCGCCGAGCGGCTGGTGGACGACCCCACCGAGCATGAGCTGGCGCAGCGGGTGGTGGATGTCGCCCAGGCGTTGGAGCCGCAGAACGCGCGGCTGGAGAAGGCCGCGCGTGCGTTGCAGCGCTTCGAGCAGACGTGGCGTGACCGCGTGCGGATGCTGCGCAGCATGTCGCTGGAGGAGCGCGACCGGAAGAGCGCGGCGCGCCTGTCGCTGCTCGTGGCGAAGCTCTTCGCCTGGTACGACCCGGGCGCGGCTGCGAAGGTGAAGGAGGCGCTGGACCGCTGCTTCCTGCTGTGGCCGGGCATGCCCGAAGGGCTGTCGCTCATCGAGAAGCTGACGGTGCGCTCGGGCGGTGATTTCGCGCCGGCAATCGAGCAGATCGAGTCGATGGCGGGCGAGGTGAAGGACCGCACCGCGCAGGTGGACCTGTGGCTGCGCGTGGGCACGCTGCGCCTTGGCCGGATGAACGACGCGGACGGCGCGCTGGCGGCCTTCGAGAAGGCCGTGGCGGCGGACCCGTCCCGCGCCGACGCGGCCAGCCTGACGGCCGAGCAGCTCCTGGAGAAGGGCCGGGCACCGGAAGCCGTCGCGGTGCTGGAGCGATACCTGGGCACGGTGAAGGACCGCTCCACCCAGGCGGGCATGCGGCTGCGGCTGGCGGACCTGTTCCTGACGCAGCTCAAGGACTCGGACGCAGCGCGCGAGCACCTGGAAGCTGCGCTGAAGCTGGACCCGACGCAGGCGTTGGCGGCCTTCCAACTGGCGCGGCTGTTGGCTGAGGACGACGAACTGGATGCCGTGGTTCCGCTGCTGGACCTGGCCCTGCTGGCGCCGCGTCCGCGCCCGGAGCGGGTGGCCTTCTGCGAAGCGCTCGCGCTGATGTTCGAGGAGAAGGACGACGCGCGCGGGGCCTTCGAGGTGCTGTCGCGCGCCCTGGAGCTGGAGCCGGGCCGCCCGTTGCTGTTGGGCACGGTGGTGGAGCACGCGGAGAAGGCCCAGGCGCAGCCCGCGCTGGCGTTGGCGCTGCAACGCGCGGCGGAGGCGGCGCCGGTGGCGGAGGTGGCGGCCACGATCTGGCGGCAGCTGGCCCAGTTGCTCCAGGGCCCCCTGGCGGACCCGTCACGCGCGGAGGCCGCATGGCGGGAAGTGCTCGCGCGCGCGCCGGGTGACGCGGCTGCCGTGGAGGCGGTGAAGTCGCTGCAGGCGGCCGCGGCGCTCGCGGACGACCCGAAGGCGCGACTGGAGGCGGACGTGGCCCGGCGCGAGGCGGCCGGCGCGGCGCCCGAGGAGCTGGAGCCATTGGCGCGCCAGTTGGTGCAGCTCGCGCCAGAGGAGGCGGCGGGCGTGCAGCGACTGCAGGCGCTGTGCGTGGCCTTGTCGAAGTTTGACGAGGCGGCGGCGCTCGCCGGGCGGTTGGCGGGCCTGGCGGAGACGCAGCTGGAGCGCAACGAGTGGACGGCGCGTCAGGCGAAGCTGTACGCCGAGCGGCTGGGGCGTCAGGAGGACGCGACGGACCTGTTCCTCGGCCTGCTCTCCGAGAACGTCTCCACCGGCGTGGTGGTGGGCGGCCTGGAGCGGCTGGCGGCGGCGGGCATTCGCACGGCGGAGGTGACGGAGGCGCTGGCGGCGCACTACGGACGCAGCGGCGACCACCAGCGGCAGGTGGCGGCGCTCCAGCAGCAACTGGAGGTGACGACGGAGCCCACGGCCCGCAAGCGCCTCTTCTCGTTGCTGGCCAGCATCCATGAGAAGCAGCTTGCGGACAGCCGCGCGGCCTTCGACGTCCAGGTGCGCGCGCTGCGCGAGGACGCGAAGGACGAGGGCTCCCGCGTGGAGGCGCTGAGGCTGGCCAGGGACTTGTCCGCGCACGCGGAGCTGGGGCGTGTGCTGCGCACGCTGGCCTCCGAGTCCGAGGACCCCGCGGTGGCCGTGCCATTGCTGATCGAGGCCGCGAGCCTGGCGGAAGAGGGCGCGCTCGCCGCGGAGGCCATCGCGGCGCTGGAAGCGGCGGTGACCCGTGCGCCCGAGTCGAACGCGGTGCTGCAGCGGCTGGTGCGTCTGTACGGGCGCGCGGGCCGGTCCGCGGACGCGGAAGGACTGCTGCGCAAGCGCATCCAGGGCGCGCGTGGGCCGGAGCGGCTGGAGCTGCTGCTTCAGCTGGTGGACCTCAACTCGGAGCTGGGGCGCGACGCGCAGGCGGCCGAGGCGCTGCAGTCCGCGCTTTCTCACGGCGCCGAGGAAGGCCGGCATCTGCCGCGCCTGGCGGAGCTGTACGAGAAGGCGGGCCGGACGCGCGAGCTGGGCGACACGCTGGCGCGGATGATTGCGCTGGCCGAGTCCGCGGGTGACGCGGACAGAGTGGCGCGGCTGAAGCTGCGTCGTGCGCACCTGCTGCAGGAGTCGCAGGACGGCAGCGCGGAAGCGGTGCAGAGCTTCGCGGACATCCTGCTCCAGCGCCCCACGGACCCGGATGCGCTGGCGGCGCTGGAGGCCATGCTCGCCTCGGGCCCCGCGCGCGAGGCCGCTGCGCGTGTGCTGGTGCCTGCCTTCGAGCGCACCAAGGACCACCGCAAGCTGGTGGCCACCTTGGATGTTCTGGCGGAAGTGGCGAAGGACGACGCCGCGCGAGTGCAGGCACTGCGACACGCGGCGCAGGTGCACCTGACGCACCTGCGGCAGCCGGAGCTGGCCTTCGCGGCGCTGGCGCGCGCACTGCGCCTGGCGCCCGGTGACGCGGGGCTGCGCTCGTCGGCACGGCAGGCGGCGGAGGACGCGGACTCGCTGGACAGCTACGCGGAGATCATCGCGGAGCTGGCGGAGGAAGGGGACGTCGGCCCCGCGCGCCTGGCGCTGCTGCGCGAGCTGGCCGAGGTGCAGGAGAAGAAGCTGGACGACAAGGCCGGCGCGGTGAAGGCGCTGCGTGACCTGCTGGCCATCGAGCCGGGCAACCTGGACTGCCTGCGCGCCCTTCAGCGGTTGCATCGCGCGGGGGAGGAATGGGCGGCGCTGGCCGAGGTGCTGGAGAAGCTGGCCGCGGCATCGCCGGAGCCCGCCGAGCAGCTGGCCTTCTTGCGCGAGGCGGCGCTGCTGCACGAGACGAAGTTGATGGACAAGGAGAGCGCCGCGGACGCCTGGCGCGTCATCGCGGAGCGCGACCCGGCGAGCCGTGAAGCCGCGGCGACCCTGGACCGGCTCTACACCGAGAGTGGCCGTCACTCCGACCTGGCCTGGGCGCTGGCGCTGCGCCGCAACCAGGAAGGGCAGAGCCCGCAGGGCCGTGAAGTCTCGTTCCGTCTGGCGGAACTCCAGCGCACGGTCCTGGATGACCCGAACGCGGCGCTGGGCCTCTACCGGAAGATCCTGGCCGAGGACTCGGGCCATCCAGGCGCGCGCGCGGCGCTCGAGGCCTGGGTGAGGGCAGCGGTGCCCGCGAGCGGCGCGGCGCTGGATGTGCTCGACCCGGTGCTGGTGCAGGTGGGCGACCACGCCCGCCGTGTGGCGCTGCGTGAAGCGCGGATGACCTCCGCGCTCACCGTGGAGAAGATCCTCCTGTCGGGCGAGGTTCGCCGCATCTACGAGCGCGACATGCTCCAGCCTTCGCTGGCGTTCATGTCCGCGGTGAAGTCCTTCGCGCAGGGGTTGGACCGGGAAGGCGTGCAGCCGGACCTGGAGCGGCTGGCGCGCGAGACGGGCTCGCACGAGGTGCTGGCCGAAATCTACGAGACGGCGGCGACGGAGCTGAACGCGGGAGACCCCGCGGCGCTGGAGTTGCTGCGGCGCTCGGCGGAGCTGCGCGAGTCGCTGGACCAGCCCGAAGAGGCCGCGCGGCTGTGGAAGAGCCTGCTGGCGGACTCGCCCCAGGACCGGCAGGCGCTGGAGGCCCTCTCCCGCCTCTACGAGAAGGGGCAGAACGCCAAGAGCCTGTCGGAGGTCTACACGCGACAGGCGCAGCTCTCCACCGACCCGGAGGAGCGCGTGGGCCTGCTCCTCAAGGCGGGCGAGGCGTACGCGAACGCGGGTGAAGACGCGAAGGCCATCGAGACGTATCGCTCCGCGCTGGCGCTCCGGAAGGTGCCCGAAGGCCTGCTCGCGCTGGAGAAGCTCTACGCGAAGTCTCGGCGCTTCGTGGAGCAGGCGGACGTGCTCGACCAGCTCGCGGAGGGCGCCGCGGATGAAGGCGCACGGCGCAACTGGCTGCTGAAGCGCGCCCAGCTCCTGGAGAAGGAAGTGGGGCCGGCGGAGTCGCTGCCGGTGTACCGGCGTCTGCTGGAGCTGGCGCCAGGTGACGGACAGGTGGTGGCGGGCCTGGAGCGGCTGATGGCGCACGAGGCGCCTCGCTCCGAATCTGCGCGTCTGCTGGAGCCTGTCTACCGTGGCGTCAACGACACCCGGAAGCTGGTGGACGTGCTCGAGGTGCTGCTGCCGGGCGTGGCGCCCGAGCGGCGGCTGGAGCACCTCCAGGAGATCGCCACCCTGCGAGAGGCGCTGGGGCAGACATCGCTCGCCTTCGTCGCACGCCTGCGCGCCTTCAACGAGGCGCCGCAGGAAGCCGCGGTGCGCGACGAACTGGAGCGGCTCGCGGCCGACTCTGGTGCGTTCGAGGAGGTGGCGGCGGCCTACGAAGACCAACTGGAGCGCGGCGCGCAGGACCCGCTCGCCGGTGACTTGTGGCGGCGCCTGGCGGGCATCTACGACAACCGCCTCAAGCGTTATGACCTGGCCGTCCGTGCGATGGAGGAGATGTCGCGCAGGGACCCGAAGAACAAGTCGGTGTTGGACGCCATCGCCCGGGTCCACCGCCGCACGGGCGCGCACCGCGAGCTGGCGCTCGTCATGCGCCGTCAGGTGGCGGCCGAGGCGAACGCGTCCTCGCAGGTGAACCTGCTCTTCGAGCTGGCGCACCTGGCCGAGGAGACGCTGGCGGACAAGTCGCTGGCGGCGCAGTCGTACCGGGAAATCCTCGGCCTGCGGCCGGAGAACGCCAACGCGCTGAAGCTGCTGGGGCGGGTGCTCGCGGAGATGGAGCGCTGGCCGGAGCTGGCGCAGCACATCGAGCGGGAAATCCAGCTCGCGGACGAGCGCGGCGCCCAGGAAGAGGCGTCCGACCTTCGAGTGCGCTTGGGCCGGCTGAAGGTGTCGCGTCTGGACGACCCGCGCGGCGCACTGGAGCTGTACCAGGCCGTGCTGGCGCGCCGGGCGGGGCATGCCGGCGCGGTGGGCGCGCTGGAGGAGATGGCGCGCTCGGAGAGCCCGCTGCGTGGCGCCGCGGCCAGCGCGCTGGAGCCCGTCTTCGCCTCGGTGGGCAACCACCTGAAGCAGGTGGAGATGCTGGAATCCCGTGCCTCGGCGGAGGCCGTGCCGCAGGAGCGCGCCGCGCTGCTGCGCCGCATCGCGGAAATCTACGCCGGCTCGCTCGAAAACGCGGAGATGGGCTTCCTGGCCGCCACGCGCGCGCTGCGCGAGCTGCCGGATGACCTGCGCTCGTTGGAGTTGTGCGTCGCGCTGGTGGACAAGGCAGAGGCCCCCGAGGAGCTGGCCGCCATCCTGACGGAGGTGGTGGGCAAGGCGGGGGATGCGTCCCGCGCCGAGCTGTACCGCGCGCTGGCCCGCATCCAGACGGACCTGGGGGAGCCTTCCGAGGCGCTGGTGTCGTGGAAGCGCGTGCTGGAGCTGCGGCCGACGGACACTGAAGCGCTGGATGGCACGGTGCGGCTGGTGGCGTCGCAGGGCAAGCCCACGGACCTGCTGGAGGTGCTGCGCCGGCAGCTCGCGGTGGCGGAAGACCCGGCGCGTCGCGCCACGGTGCTCTTCCAGATGGGCGCGCTGCAGGAGGAGCAGCTCAATGACGCGCTGGGCGCGCTGGCCACCTTCCGGCGCCTGCTGGAACTCAAGCCAGACGACCTGCCCACGCTGGAGCGCATGGAGGCGCTCTGCCAGAAGCAGGAGCGTTGGCCGGAGCTGGCGGACGCACTGGCTCGCCGCATCGCGCTGATTTCCACGGAGGAGGGACTGGAGCTGAAGTTCCGCCTGGCCGTCGTGCGTGAGTCGCGGCTGCTGGATCGCACAGGCGCGCTGGCGCTGTACGGCGAGGTGCTGTCCGTGCAGGCCAACCATGCGGGCGCGGTGGGTCGCATGGAGGCGCTGGTGACCCGCGAGCCGCAGAACCTGCTCGCGGTGGAGACGTTGCTTCGCGCCCTCCGCGCCAGCGGCGACATCACGCGTCTGGCGCAGGTCATCGAGACGCGTGTGGGCGTGTCGGGCGACGCATTCGAGCGCAAGGCGCTCCTGGGCGAGCTGGCCACGCTGCGGGAGTCCCAGGAGGAGTCGGAGCTGGCCTTCCTGGCCCTCTTCCGCGCCTTCAAGGAAGACCCGAACGACGCCGCCGTCCGTGCTCGGCTGGAGAACGCGGCGGATGCGTCCGCCAGCTATGACGAACTGCTGGCCGCGTACGAGGAAGCGCTGCCGCGCGTGGCCGAGGCCGCGGATGCCGCGCAGGTCTGCCTCCGGTTGGGCCAGATGCTGGAGACGAAGCTGCGCGACTCGGACCGCGCCGTCTCCTACTACGAGCGCGCGCGCACGCTGCACCCCACGGTGCAGGAGCCGTCGCTGGTGGCGTTGGACAGGCTGTACCTCCAGTTGGAGGCCTGGCCGGAGCTGGCGGGCATCTTGGAGGCACTGGTCGCTGGCGTGACGGAGCCCACGGACCGGGTGGGCTACCTGTTCCGCTTGGGCCAGCTCTACCAGGAGCGGCTGGACAGCCCGGACCGCGCGGCGGGTGCCTACGAAGGCATCCTGGCGTTGGATCCGGAGCACCTCGCGTCGGCGCGGCTGTTGGAGGGCATCTACGAATCGGCGGGCGCGTCGGAGAAGCTCTACGGCATCCTGAAGCTCCAGGCGGAGAAGGTGTCGGGCGCCGAGCGCGACCGCGTGCTGGCGAAGATGGCGCAGGTCTCCGCCGAAGGACTGGCGGACCTGGGCGGGTCCATCGAGCTGTACCGCGAGCTGCTGGCGAAGAACGCGCGCAACGAGCAGGCTTTCTCCGCGCTGGAGTCTCTCTACGAACGCGCCGACCGGCCGCAGGACCTGCGTGAGCTGCTGGAGGGCCGGCTGGCGGTGACGCTGGACCCCCGCGAGGTCGTGCGGCTCAATGAGCGCCTGGGCCGCGTCGTGTACCGCCTGCTGAAGCAGCCGGAACAGGCCGTGCCGTTCTTCAAGGCCGCGCTGGACCGGGATGCACGTCACCGCGGCGTGCTCGACACGCTGCGCGAGCTGTATGACGAAACGGGCCAGCGTGAAGAGCTGGTGGGCGTGCTGCGCCGGCTGATTCCTCTTCAGGAGAGCAGTGACGGCGTGAAGGCGCTGCGTCTGCGCCTGGCGGAAGTGCTCGCCGGCATGGGGCGCCGCGAGGAGTCCCTGGATGCCGCCCGCCGCGCGCTGGAAGTGGAGCCGCACCAGGTTCCCGAGCTGGACCGCGTGCATGAGCTCTTCGTGTCACTGCGTGCGTGGAACGACGCGGTGCGCGCGCTGGAGCTGAAGGTGCAGGTGCACCTCCTGACGGAGGAGCGTGAGCAGGCTGTCGCTGCCTACTTCTCGGTGGCGGACCTGTGGGTGGGGCAGGGCGGAAAGCCCGAGCTGTCCTCGGGCGCGCTGGAGAAGGTGCTCGAGCTGGACCCCGCCAACCGCACCGCCTACGAGCGCGCGTGTGACTTGTACCGGACGCACAACGACTGGCGTGCGTACGCCCAGGTGATGGACCGCTACATGCCCCACCTCGTCACCGACGAGGAGAAGCTGGCCGCGCTGCGCGAGCTGGCCCGGGTGCAGGAAGCGCGGCTGGGACAGAAGGACGTGGCCTTCCTGGCGCTGTGCCGCGCGCTCCAGTTGGACGCGTCGGACGACACGCTGCGCGAGGAGGTGGAGCGGCTGGCTGACGAGACGGGCAGCCACGAGGAGCTGGCCGCCGTCTACGAGGAGGTCGCCGACGAGCTGCCGCGCGGCGCCCTGGCCGAGCGGCTCTACGCGACGCTGGCGCGTGTCCACGACACGCACCTGGATGATCCGCAGGCGGCGGAAGCGGCGTTCCGGAAGATCCTCGAGTTCGACCCGACCAACGCCACCGCGCTGGATGGGCTCGCCGCGGTGTTCCAGCGGCGTGGCCGTCAGCGTGAGTACGTGGTGGCGCTGGAGCAGAAGCTGGAGGCCGCCGGCTCCATCGAGCAGCGCAAGGGCATCCTCCGCGAGATTGCCCGCGTCTGGGACGAGCAGTTGGAGGACCCCGTTGAGTCCGCCAGCGCGCTGCTGCGTGCGTTGGAGCTCGAGCCCGACGCGGAGACGCTCGGC
Organism: Myxococcus xanthus; assembly: GCF_013116825.1. Taxonomy (GTDB): domain Bacteria; phylum Myxococcota; class Myxococcia; order Myxococcales; family Myxococcaceae; genus Myxococcus; species Myxococcus xanthus_B. The sequence goes on along the minus strand of NZ_JABFNS010000022.1, from coordinate 62,882 downwards.
GTGCTCACCGCGCTGTACCGTCGTCAGCGGTCGTGGCCGGACGTGGCGTCCACGCTGCTGCGGGCCCGGGACCTGGCGGACAGCATCGAGGAGCGCGCGCGCATCCAGGTGGAGGTGGCGGGCGTCTACGAGCGTGACATCGGCGATGACGAGTCGGCGGTGGCCGCGTACCGGCAGGCGCTGGAGTTTGACCCCGTCAACCGCGAGGCGCTGGACTCGCTGGAGCGGCTCCACACGCGGTTGGACCACCCGGCGGACCTGCTCGCCATCTACGAGCGGATGTTGGAGCTGAGCGAGGACTGGCGCGAGAAGATCCGCGTCCTCTTCCGCAGCGCGACCATCTGGGAGGACAAGTACCAGAACCCGGCGAACGCGGACGTCTGCGTGGAGAGCGTGCTCGCCATCGATCCGCAGAACGTCCAGGCCATCAAGACGCTCATCCGGCTGCGCCGGGCGCAGGGGCGGTGGGAGGACCTCATCGCGGCGTACGAGCGGCAGCTCGCGCTGGCCGTCAGCCCGCAGGAGCAGGCCGAGCTCTACGTGGACATCGGCAACGTCCAGTACCAGCAGCTCAAGGCGCTGGACCGCGCGGTGAACAACTTCCACGCGGCGCTCGCGGTGGACGCTGAGTGCCGTCCGGCGTTGCACGCGCTGGGCACGATGTACGAGCGCAGCGGCAACTGGCCCTTCGCGCTGGAGATGCTGTCGAAGGAGGCGGAGCTCGCCGGGCAGTCAAAGGACGCGGTGGAGCTGTACTACCGCCTGGGCAAGATCAACGAGGACATGCTGATGGACACGGGCAGCGCCCGGACCGCCTATCAGCAGGCGCTCGCGGTGGACCCCGGCCACCTGCCCAGCATCCGCGCCCTCAAGGGCATCCAGGAGCAGGAGAAGGACTGGAGCGGCTACGAGCAGACCCTGCGTCAGGAGGCGGAGCAGACCGAGGACCCGGCCGCCAAGGGCCGCGCGCTGCTGGACGTCGCGCGCTACCACGCGGAGACGCGCGAGGACCGGGACACCGCCACCGGCTACTGGCAGGAAGCGCTGAAGCACATCCCGGACAGCCTGGAGGCCGCGCGCCCGCTGTCGGACGTGTACATCGCGCACGAGGACTGGGCCGCCGGCGAGCGGATGCTGGACATCGTCACGCGGAAGATGGCGGAGATGGCGGTGGCGGACAAGGACTCCGTCTCCGCCGCGGACCTCTGCCGTCAGCTCTACCGCCTGGGCTACGTGGCGGAGAAGCTGGGCAAGCGTGACAAGGCGCTGGGCTGCTACGAGAAGGCCTACGAGTTGGACGCGACGTACCTGCCCGCGCTGGAGGGCTACGGCAACCTGCTGGTGCAGACGCGCCGCTACGAAGGCGCGCTCAAGGTCTTCCAGACCATCCTCATCCACCACCGCGAGGAGCTGACGGACCTGGAGGTGGTGGAGGTGTACTGGCAGCTCGGCGACATCCACGCCGCGCTGAACCAGACGGATCGCGCGCAGAACCACTTCGAGAAGGCGCTGGCCATCGACCCGGGCCACGAGCCGACGCTGCGCGCGTTGGTGGCGCTCCTGGAGAAGCAGGGCCAGTACGAGAAGTCCGCCGAGCTGCGGCAGCAGTTGGTGGGTGTGCTGGAGGGCGAGGCCCGCGCGAAGGTGTGCCTGGAGCTGGGCCGCATCGCGCGTGACGAGCTGCATGACCCGTACATGGCCATTGACGCCTTCACCAACGCGCTCAAGTCCCAGCCGGACGCGCCGGAGGTGATGGACCAGCTCTACGTGCTGCTGCGCGAGACGCGTCAGGGCCAGAAGGCGGCGGACGTGCTGGCGCGCATGCTGGCGCTCCCCGCGCTGGGCCTGGAGCCGCACAAGGCCAAGCGCGTCTGGTTCGCGTTGGGCGAGCTGCGCCGCGATGACCTGAAGGACGTGGAGGGCGCCACCGAGGCCTTCAACGCCGCCCTGGACCTGGACCCGCGCTTCGTGGAGGCCTTCAGCGCGCTGGAGGCGATGCTCGGCGCGGCGCGCCAGTGGAAGCAACTGGAGGAGAACTACACGAAGATGCTGGCCCGGCTGCCCAAGACGCCGGAGACGCACGTGGCGCGCATGGCGCTGTGGCGCGCGCTCGGCGACCTGTACCTCCAGGTGCTCAAGCACCCGGAAGGCGCGGTGGCCGCGTACGGCGTGGCCGCCAAGGGCCTGCCCGACGACGCGGCGGTGCAGGAGGCCTTCGCGGACCTCGCCGGACAGATGCCGGGCCGGGAGGACGAGGCCATCGCAGCGCTCCGTCGCGCGCTGCCGAACACGACGGACCCTCGCAAGGTGGTGGGCGCGTTGGTGCGTCTGTCCGCGCTGCGCAAGAACTACGACGGCGCCTGGCTCGCCGCGCAGGCGGTGTCCGGCCTGCTGGGCGAGGCAGGGGAGGACGAGCAGGAGATCCTCACCAAGCTGGGGCCCTACGCGAAGAACAAGGAGAAGGTGGAGCCGCGGCCGCTGAACGACCAGCTGTGGCACAACCACCTGTTCCACCCGAAGGCGCGCGGCCCGCTGGCGGAGCTGCTGGGCCTCCTCTTCGCGAAGGTGGGGCACCTGTACGCGGTGCCGTCCCAGCAGTACCAACTGGTGCCCAAGCGCCACCGCATCGACGTGGCCAGTGCGCCCGAGTACCACGTCCACCACTATCGGTATGTGGCGCGCGTGCTGGGCATGGAGGCGGTGGAGCTGTACTCGCCCTTCCTCGTGGCGACGCGTGAGCGGATGGCGAAGCGCTCCAACGAGCCGGCGCCCGAGCCGCTCATCAACGTGGAGTTGCTCCAGACGCACCCGGCCTCGCTGCGCGTGGGCGGCAAGTACTTCGCGGAGCAGGGCCAGAAGGAGGTCTATTACCTCCTGGGCCGCACCCTGGCGCTGGCGCGCTCCGAGCTGGCCTTCAGCCAGCGCGTGGCCCCCGAGCGGCTGGAGGCCATCCTCCAGGCGGCGCTGAGCCTCGTCGTGGGCAACGTGCGCATCGCGGAAGCGCAGCACCTGGTGGAGCCGGAGCGTCGGCTGCTGGAGCGGAGCCTCAACGAGCCGGACCGCGCGGCGCTGGCGAAGGCGGCGCGTGCCTGGTTGCCCACCGCGACGCCGCAGGCCGTGCGGCAGTACCTGGAGGGCGCGGAGCTCACCGCGGCGCGGGCGGGTCTGCTCGCTGCGGGAGAGATGGAGCCGGTGCGCCGAATGGTGCAGGGCGAGACGGGCTCCGCCTTCCGCGTCCCGGTGCGCAACAAGCTGCGGGAACTGTTGGTGTTCGCCACCTCCGAGGACCTGCACGAGCTGCGCGTCGCCGTGGGTACGCACGTGGAGGTACAGGTGCGCAGGTAGGGACAGACCCCGACGTGGGGTTCGTACGTTAAAAGGCAGGCGGGCGGACTTGGCTCCGAACCTTGACCCCTCCGTCTGCCACTTCTACGATTCAGGCGGGATTTCTCCCGTCATTTCCGAGGCTTACGGGAACGATGCGTTTCGTCTGCGACAGCTGCCGCGCGCAGTACATGATCAGCGACGACAAGATTGGCCCCAAAGGGGTCAAGGTTCGTTGCAAGAAGTGCGGCCACACCATCACCGTGCGTCCCGCTGGCGCGACGGCCGCGAAGGACTCCGCGTCTGAGTCTTCGACCTCCGAGGCCTCCGCCTCGACTCCTGACGTGGGGAAGGGGAGTGACGCGTCCGCCGCCACGATGCCGGCGACGCTGGGCACGCCGCCCGAAGGCGGTCTCTTCACCGACGTGGAAGAGGACGAGATTGGCGCCGTCTTCGACCAGGTGCTGAGTTCCGGCACGCAGAAGATTCCCACCGAGGCCGCGAACGAAGCCGCCGCGCGCGAAGCGTCCGCGGAGAACGTGCGCAAGCTGGCTGAAGCCGAGGCCGAGCCGGACAAGGAAGAAGCCAAGGCCAACGCGGCGGCGCACGAGTGGTACGTGGCCATCGACGAGAAGCAGGTCGGCCCCTTCAGTGTCGAGAAGGTCAAGGACCTGTGGGACCGCGGCGAGGTGGGCCCGGACAGCCTCTGCTGGCGCTCGGGCTTCAGTGATTGGATTCCGTTGTCGGAGACGGCGGAGCTGGCGTCGGTGCTGGCGCCGCGGCCCTCCAAGCCTGTCATCGTCGCGCCCGAGCCGGTGTCCGGCTCGACGCCCACGGTGTCCTCAGGCCCCGTGCAATCCGCCTTCAGCGCGGGCAAGGGGGCGCGTGGTGATTCCGGGCCCGCGGGGGCATCCGAGGAGGCCGTGGGCTGGAAGCCGTCCGCGGCCAGCGTGCTGGCCTCGCTGGTGAAGGAAGAGAACGACGCGCTGTCGAAGCCGCCTCCGACGCCCGCGCCCGCTCTGGGCCGGGAGCCGGTGTCGCAGTCGCGACTGCTGGACGTGCCCATGCCGCCGCCGGAGCCGGTGTCCTCGCCGTCCCTGCGGGGCGTGGAAGTGCCGATGGCGCAGCCCATGGCCGCGCCCATGCCGTATGGGCAGCAGCCCATGCCGCAGTATCCGCAGCCGGCGCCCATGCCGTATGGGCATCAGCCCGGGCCGCAGTACGCGCAGCCCATGCCCGCGCCGTACCCGCCGCAGCCGAGCTACCCGGCCGGCTATCCGCCGCCGGGTGGGGGCAAGGGCAAGACGGGGCTCTTCGTTGGCATTGCCGCGGGGCTGCTCCTGGTCGGCGGTGGCGCCGCGGCGCTCTTCCTGAAGGGCGGGTCTGGCGCGGACGCGGCAGCGGCGAATCCTCCGGTCGCCGCGGCGACGCCCGTGGCCACGCCGACGCCGCCACCCAGCAACCCTCCGCCTCCTCAGGCGAACACGGCCCCCGTGGCGGCCGCTCAGCCGCCCGTGAATCCCGCGACGCCGCCTCAGCCCTCGCCCACGGAGGTCGCTGCGGCGCCGGCGAACACGCCTCCGCCGGAGACGCCGCCCACGGCCGTCGCGGCGGCGCCCGTGGCCGCGCCGACGCCGGCTCCGGTTGAAGCGCCGAAGCCCGCGGAGACGGCAGTCGCGAAGGCCGAGCGGCCCAACACCCGACGCACCACATCGTCGTCGCGCCGGGAGGACCCGGAGCCTCGGACATCCGCGCCGGCGCGCGCGGAGCGGTCCTCGTCGAGCGATTCGGATGATGACTTCGACGAGCTCTTCGGCACGAAGAAGTCGGCGCCGGAGGCGAAGTCGTCGTCGGCGCGTCCGACGGCCTACGTCCCCCCTGAGCCTGGGGGCGGGGTTCCGGACCGGCTGCAGCAGTCGGACATCATGGCGGTGGTGCTGGCCAACAAGCCGGCCATCGTGAAGTGCGTCAACGAGCAGAAGAAGAAGGACCCGTCGTTGAGCGGCAAGCTGGTGATGCGCTGGACCATCCAGACGAGTGGCAAGACGAGCGCGGTGTCGTGCCGCACGGATGAGTTCCGCACCACCTACATGGCGAGCTGCATCTCCGGGCTCATCAAGAGCTGGTCCTTCCCGCGTCACAAGCGGCAGGGTGAGCCCATCGACTTCCCGTTCACCTTCTGAAAAGTGGGGGCGTGCACTGAGGCTATCGCGACATGAACGTCGCGATGGCCTCCGCTCACGCTGTCTGCTTGCGCGAAGGGTGAATTTCGAGGCCGAGCAGCCGTCCGGGTGGCGTCGACACTCGTTGACACGTCCGGACGGGCGGGACTAAGCCTCACTTGCTCGCAGGGTTGTTGGGGCCTGTAATCAGTGGCCGGAGGCCCCCCGGGCGGCGTTCCAAACAAGAGGAAATCTCAACATGCAGCTTCGCAAGATGATGTTGGTGCTCACTGCGCTTGGCGCGATGAGCGGTCTCATGGCTGGTTGCGGTGACGACTCAACGTCCCCGGGTGCGTGCTCCAGCAATGACGAGTGCGGAGAGTCGGAAATCTGTCACCCGACTGCCCAAGTCTGCGTGCAGACCTGTAACTCTGGTTCGGACTGCCCCTCCACGGCGAAGACCTGCGCCCCGCTGGGCGGCACGGGTCCCAACGCCACCACGAACATCTGCCAGTGCTCCACGGACGTGCTCTGCAACGGCGGCACGGACTCCGAGTCCACGGGCCTGGTCTGCTCCGAACTGGACAACGTCTGCGTGACGGCTTGCACGTCCAACGCCGAGTGCACTGGCGACCGGACCTGCAACACGACCACCGGCCAGTGCGAAGAGGGTGACACCGGGCCCACGAGTTGCTCCGGTGAGGGCCGCTCCTCCTGTGGCTACGGTCTGATCTGCACCAGCAGCACCTGCTCCGAGCCGCCCGCTCCGACGTGCCAGAACTACACCGCGTACCCCAACAAGGCGGCGGATGTCGGCACCACCGGCCCCATTATCTTCAACATGAAGACCGTCAGTGCGGTGGCGGGCACGGCCGCCTGGTGTCCGGGTGGGAAGCGGCTGCGTCTGTCTGTTTCTGCGTACACCGATGCTGCGTCGCCGTTCCCGCAGACTGCTCCAGAACTGGGCGGCTTCTACTACGTGAAGACGGATGGATCGCGAATCAGCCCAGTCATCAGCAATGGGGAAAATGACTACGTCATCACTCAGAACGGTACCCGCGCTGACATCATCGTCAACCTGTGTGTTGCGGCTGACAGCACCACCACTTTGGTTGGCTACCACTTCGTGGACGGCAACTTCTTCTGCTTCCGGGCGAACTACTAGGACTTGATTGCGGACTCCCCGGAGCTTTGGGTGTGGTGCGGCGATTCGCAGCATGCTCACAGCACGGGCCACGATGAATCTTCTCCGCGCCCGACCGTTTCATCATGGGAGCGCGGATAGTTCGGCGTCTTGATAAGGAGAGAACATGCGGTACACCAAACTGATTCGGACGATGACTCTCGGGCTGGCCCTGGCTGCCCCGACGGCGATGGCCAACGATGTCGCTGTCAAGCTGAAGTGCCCGGCCGGCGCGACCCAGGTCGGTACGAAGGCTGAAGGCCTTTCCTGCGCGAAGGTTGATGCCGCGCAGGGGACCCAGATCGCGCACGGCGAGTACGTCGCGTATCACCCGAACGGGGTGATGGCGGCGCAGGGGCAGTTCGAGAATGGGTTGAAGGTGGGCGTCTGGACCTTCTTCGACGTCGCTGGAAACAAGCGGGGCACCACTGAGTTCAAGGATGGCGGCTGGGATGGCAAGCGCACCGTTTACTTCTCCAACGGCAAGCCCCAGCGCATTGAAGAGTACAAGAGCGGCAGGAAGCACGGTTTGACGCAGGAGCTGTCCAAGGACGGCAAGGTCGTCAGCAAGGCTCACTACGACCACAACCGCCTCGTCTCTGCTCAGTAGGCAGGTGACTTCATTGCGGTAACAAGGGCCTCTCCCTTTGGAGAGGCCCTTTGTTTTTGAGGCCTTCCCCAGCCGGGGCGACTCAGTTAGGAAGTTGCGTGTGAAGCCCCCCTCCCTTGCCCCTGCCTTGCCCGATATTCCCATCCGACCGGTGGGGCAGATGGGCCTGCGCGAACTCGAACGGATCCGGCTAATCCTTCGGGGAGGCTCGGTCATCGACTGGCGGAGGATGTATTTTCAGACCCGGGACGAGGTAGATGCCTTTCTGCGACTGCTTCAACTGGATTTGTCGCAGTCCTTCGATGAAGTCTGGGCGCGTCAGGTCCTCGCAGAGGCCGTCGAGTATCTCCGGAAGACGTTCAACTACCGCGTGTCCAATGTGGTGGCACAGCCGGAAGAGATTCATGACCTTTTCCTTTTTGCGTCGGGAGTAAAGGGCTCTTCCCGGCATCGGCGAATTGCATGCGTCGTCCTCAAGGTGATGCACGTCATTCAGCACATCGAAGGACGGGATTTGCTGTTCCGCCTGGCTATTTCAGAAGCCGAACTGGCGGAAGTGGTGACGGCGAAGGTCTTGAGTGTCGCCACGGAGATGCAGGCCAAGGGATTGCCTGTCGTGGAGTTTGCTCACTCCATCAAGACGCAGGACTCACTCATCACGAAGTTGCTGGCAAAGAAGGAGACGGTTGCTGCGCAGGTATATGACCGGACTCGATTCCGTGTGGTGACAAAGGGGCGCGAGGACTTGCTTCCTGTTCTCTACTACCTCACCCAGCGCCTCTTCCCCTTTCACCTCGTCGTTCCAGGGCAGACCGAGAACACGCTGCTACCGTTCAAGCAGGTGCTCGCTGAGAACCCTCATTTCGAGCAGTTCATACCCAAGCTGCAGCTCGACCGTGATTTCGAGGACCGAGAAGGTCCCGGCAAAAACATCTATTCGGGCAACTCGTATCGGGCATTGAACTTTGTGGTGGATATCCCCGTTCGAATGGATGCGTATCTTCCCACCCCCGAAGAGGACGGCCGTCAGCGCAAGGGGAGGATCGTTATTTCATTGGTTGAGTTCCAAATCGTCGACGAGGAGACGGCTCGGATTAATGAGATGGGAGAGAACTCTCACGATGCCTATAAGCGAAGGCAGAAGAAGCGAGTTCTCAAACGCCTGAGCCAAGGCCTTGTGGTCCCCAAGCGTCAAACGTGACAAGTCCCTGAACTTCGAACTGATGAAGAGGAGCACTCACGGCCGACTCTTGCCAAGCGTTCGGCCATGAGCGCCTCCATTACATCATTGATTGTAACGATAGATATGAATGTCGGTGCTGGTTGAGCCTGCTTCGTGCCAGGCCAACCATGGGCGGCTTTGGCGATCCATGTCGAACGTGGGCCGATGTGCCTGGGCACCACTCCCTGTCATGGAGCGCAAAGGCGGACCGATGGGCTCCCAGGTGGCGGCGCGTTGGCGGGAGACATAGATGGAACGCTGGGAGTTCGCGACGCCGCTCCATGCCACCGTGGGAATGCCGTTGTCGCCAATGGCGAGCGATGGCTCGGTATTGTTTGTCGAGTCGTGACTGAGGAGCACCGGCTCGGCCCACTCGCTACCTGTCCAGCTCGAGAAGTGAATCGAGCCATCTCCTGTGTTTTTATGCACTTCTTTCCATGCGACGGACGGCACTCCAACTGCTGAGGTGGCGATGCTGGGGGTGACCGCGGCTACTGACTGGGGCGCGGTGATGATGCTGCTCCCCATTGCTCCCGAATGGTTCAAGAGCACTCCAATGACACGGGTCTCATGCTGGGCATGGTAGGCGTCGTATGAGACGAATACGTTCGTGCCGTGTGCGCTGATGGTCGCGCTTCCAGTCGTGTCATAGTCCAATGGACGATGTACGTCGATGGTCGTCCAGTTCGCCGCGCCTGCGCTAAGTTCAAAAGCAACGATCCGGGGAATGCCGAATTGATGTGTTGCGTAGACGTAAATGTTCCCGGTGTTTGTTGTTGTTATGCTGGGTTCTGCGATGTACCTGTCTTCGGTTCCCGTAATGGGAAAGGCAGGTAGGTCCTCCCAGAAGGTGTTGTTCCAACGCCGCGCATATAGGTTTTCCCCGCTGCCAACGCCCGTCGCTTCCTGCCAGGCGATTAACACCCTTCCCGAGGCATCAAGATGCAGAGTGGGGTTCTCTGCATGAGTTGCAGTGCCAGCAAGTCCACTCAGGGCTTCGCCCAAGTGGACCCAGGTCGCCCCGTTCCAGCGGGCCACGTGGATGTTCTTGGCTGAGCCATCAAACTCAGACCAGGCGACGACGGGCAGGTCATCTGCATCCAGCTTGAGTACTGCATTCTCTGCTGGTGTCGAACCAGTTCTTGCACTGAGAGCCCCGCCAACGGGGAGCCAGACAGGGACTGTGAACTGCCATTCGGTGGTGGACTGCAGCACATTGCCCGCCAGGTCCAGAATGGGCTGACTGCCGGTTCCGAGCTTCACCAGGACTGTGCTGGGGGCAGGAAGGGGCGTGGTGGGCGTAATCATCAACGTCGTTCCGTCGGCGGAGAGGCTGACGCTTGTCTCAATCCGAGTGTTGCCGTGAGCGAGAACTTCCACGTTGTCTGGAGATATGCTCGCAGGGCGCATTGGCTCGCTGAACGTCGCCTCCAAGGAGGCACGCGCGCTGACCTGAGCATCGCTCGATGCAGGCGCGCGGCTTGAGACCTGAGGAGGCGTGCGATCCACGATCACCGTCCGTGCGATGCTCGTGAAGGTTGTGCCGCCTCGCGTGGCTCGCGCCACAAGTTGGAACGCTCCCTCGGGCATCCCCCGGGTGTCCCACGTATAGGTGTACGGCGGCGCCGAGACACGCGCGAGAAGTTGCGTGTCGCGGTGGAACTCGACAGTCTCGGCTGCGCCCCCCTCAATCGTTGCTTCCAACGGCAAAGCTCCGTTGGTGTAGGTGGCAGAGTCCGCTGGGGCGGGAGCCGCCCATCGCACGACCAGGTCTCCGGCCGGCACGACGGTGAGCTTGAGCGAGACTGTCCGGAAATCGTTGCCAGATGCTGCGCGGACCGTGATCGTCGTTTCTCCAGCCGCCGCGCTGGGGGAGACCTGGAGGGTCAATGTGGCGGTGGTCTCCCCAACGGGAATTGCTGTGGGCTGGGCGGTGATGCCGGGAGGCGGTTGCTCCAATGCTACGGAAATCCTGTCCGAGTATCCCTCGGCCCGAACGATAGCGACCTCAATGGGGCGACTCCCGCCCTGGAGTGCGGAGTCCTCGCTGGGGCTCAGGCTCAGTGTGAACTTCGTCGTGGGCTGTGCTCCTCCGTCCGGGGTTGGGTCGGGCTCGACCTCTGGGACGTTGATGCACGCAGTGGACAGGGTGATTGCGGTTAACAGCAAGGCGCAGGGGAGTCGGGACATGAGTCGGATGCTTGGCAAAGAGCGTTCCAGGAGCCGCGATGGTTGTTGAGGATGCCTGCGCCCGGCGAAGCAGTGGCCTCTCCGAGCAGCCCAAAGGCGAGTTGTGCAGGGCGTCGCGTTCGAGCCTCGGACGCATACCACGCCTCGTGGCAGCCCCGTCCTCGCCGGCGGATTCCAGTCTGAACGCGCGGATGCGCCCCGAAAACACGAACGCCCGCGCTCCCAGCACGAAGGCGGGGAGGCGGGCGTGGGCACCGGGGCCGTGGGGGCCTACTTCTTCTTCCGGTTCTTCTTCTTGTTCTCCTTCTCCCGCTTGCGGCGCTCCTTGATGGCGTCGCGGTCCTCGCTCTTGCCGGCGGCGGAGGGCGGCGCGTAGCCCATCAACCGGGCCTTGGCCATGGCGGCCTGGCCCATGGGCGGCGTGTAGCCGGGAGCAATCTGCGGCAGCTGCATGGGCATGCCCATGCCGGGCATGCCGCCGCTCATCATCTTCTCCATCATCTTCGGGTCGCCGCCGAACATGCTGGAGAGGTCCATGTTCTTCATCTGCGACAGCTGACCCAACTGCTTGAAGCCGGGGATGCGGCCCAGGAGGCCCGGGTTCTGCCCGATGGTGCCCATGACCTGCTGCATCATCCCGAACTTCTGGAGCAGCTCCTTGACCTCTTCGACCTTCCGGCCGCTGCCCTTGGCGATGCGGTTGATGCGGCTGTTGTTGACGGTATCCGGCCGCAAGCGCTCCTTCGCCGTCATCGAGTCGTACATCGACTCAATCTTCGTGAGCTCCTTTTCGTCCGGGTTGAGGTGCTCGGTGAGGTCGCCGAAGAGGGGGAACTTCTCCAGCAGGTCCTTGAGCGGTCCCATCTTCCGGACCATGCGGATCTGCTCGACGAAGTCCTTCATCGTGAACTGGCCGGACAGGAGCTTCTTGGCATCCTCCTCGGCCTTCTTCTCGTCGACGACCTTCTCGAAGTCCTTCATCAGGCCGACGATGTCGCCGAACCCGAGGATGCGGCCCGCGAGGCCGGCTGGGCGGAACTCCTCCAGCTTGTCCATGGACTCGCCCATGCCGAGGAACTTGATGGGCTTGCCCGTGACTTCCTTGATGGACAGCGCGGCGCCGCCGCGGGCGTCACCGTCCAGCTTGGTGAGGATGAAGCCGTCCAGCGTCAGCCGCCGGTCGAACTCCGCCGCCGTGCGCACGGCGTCCTGACCAATCATCGCGTCGCACACCAGCAGGATGTTGTCCGGCTGGACGTTGCCCTTGATGGACTCCAGTTCGGCCATCAGGGACTCGTCGATGGCGAGCCGGCCGGCGGTGTCGATGATCACCACGTCGCACTTCTGCTCGCGCGCGGCGGCGTAGCCCCGCTTGGCGAGCTCGGGCGGCTGGATGCCGGGCTCGTGGTAGACGGGGACCTTGAGCCGCTCGCCCAGGACCTTGAGCTGGTCCACGGCGGCGGGGCGGTAGATGTCAGCGGCGACGAGCAGGGGCTTGCGCCCTTCCTGGAGGAGCCGGCTGGCGAGCTTTCCGGTCGTGGTCGTCTTACCGGAGCCTTGGAGGCCCACCATCATGATGCCGGACAGCTGGCCCTTGGGCTTCAGCTTCAAGCTGGTGTCGACAGGCCCCATGAGGGCCTCCAACTCGTCGTGGCAGATCTTGATGAAGTGGTCCATCGGGCTGACCTTGCGCTTCTGGCCAGCCGTGTCGGTGATGGTCGTCTGCACCAGCTCGCCCACGGACTTCTCGCGGACGCGGGCGACAAACTTCTTCACGACGTCGAAGGCGACGTCGGCCTCGAGCAGGGAGACGCGGATGTCGCGCAGCGACTCGTCGACCAGCTCCGGGGTGAGCTCGCTCTTGCCGGCGAGGCGGTTCTTGGCGGCGCGGAAGCCCTTGGTTACGGTCTCGAGCATGGGGGGCGCTTTATAACAGGGTCAGGCGAGATGCGACGGTGGAGCACACCCGGCCGTCGAACTGTGAAGAGAAGGGGCCCGGAACCGGCCTTCCATGTGGCGAATCCGACCCGGGGCCCTGGATTCTTCAACGCTCTTGAGGGGTTGGCGCATCCCTGAGCACCCTGGCGCGGGCCTCGAGGCACCGCGGGGCGCGAAATGAGGCGCCCAGGCCTGCCAGGAGCCCCAGCGGCAAGGGAGGAGAGCCCGGGGCTGCACGAGGCCTTTGCCGGAGATAGGACAGGCCCTGTAGGGTGCTGCCCGCAGTGGGGCACGAGTGGCGGAACTGGCAGACGCAGCGGACTTAAAATCCGCTGGCCCGTAAGGGCCGTCCGGGTTCGATCCCCGGCTCGTGCATGGACTCCGGGCGGCTCCCGGAGGAGGCTCCGGGGACGCACACTTGGTTTCCGGCAAGGTCCTCATGAACGCCACCTCGCGCCGCCGTTTCCTCCTTCAGTCAGGCCTTCTCGTGGCGGCCTCGGCCATCGGGTGTCGTCGCTCGGAGGCTCCCGCGGTCATCCTGAAGCCGCAGCGCAACGTGGTGCAGACGCTCGAAGGTGTCCCCGCGACGGACGGAGCCGGCGTTCGCTTGACGCGGGTCATCGGGCAGCCCTCGCTGCGGAACCTCGACCCGTTCCTCATGCTCGACCGGTTCCACTCCGATGACCCCGGGGCCTACATCAACGGCTTCCCGAATCACCCCCACCGGGGCTTTGAGACCGTCACGGTCATGCTCGAGGGGCGAATGCGCCACCGGGACAGTCGTGGCAACAGCGGGCTCATCGCCGGAGGTGGCTCCCAGTGGATGACCGCGGGCCGTGGTCTCATCCACTCGGAGATGCCGGAGCAGGTGCAGGGGTTGATGTCCGGCTTCCAGCTCTGGCTCAACCTCCCCGCGAAGGAGAAGATGTGCCCGCCCGCCTATCAGGACCATACGCCCGAGCAACTCGCGGAGGAGCGCCTGTCTCCCTCGGGGAGCCGCGCGCGTGTCATCGCGGGCCACATGAACGGCCTCCAGGGCCCCGTGCGTGAGCGCCCCACGCAGCCGCTCTTGCTGACCCTGACGCTCGAGGACGACCGTCCTTTCGAACTCGACACACCGTCGGACCACACCGCCTTCGCCTTCGTGTCCTCGGGCGAGGTCGACTTGGGACCTGAAGACACGTCGAAGCCGGTGCGCGAGGGCTCGCTGGCATTGCTCGGCCCGGGGAGCCGGGTTCGTGTGCGCGCGAGGAATCGCCGGAGCGAGTTGCTCATCGCCGCGGCGATGCCCCTGCGTGAGCCCATCGTCCAGTACGGCCCGTTCGTCATGAACACCCGCGAGGAGATCCAGCAGGCCTTTGACGACTATCGCGCGGGAGTGCTCGACCAGGGGTGATGGTCGTCAAGCCACGGCCGACCGACCACAGAAGTCCAACACCTCCTCGAAGGGCCAGCCCTCCAGCGCGCCGAACAACTTGTGGCCGCCGAGCTTCGCTCGCGTGAGGGCGGGGCTGCTCAATCCACAAAGGAACCTGGCGGCCTGCCTCGGGTGCCCGAGCGACTCGGGGTGTTTCGCGGCCAGGGTTCGGAAGCCCGCCACGTCGAGGCCCGCGGGCAGTGCCGGCTTCCGGCGCACTGCGGGAAGCACCTGGGCCTCCCCGGTCCGGCAGAAGGTGCAGTGCCCACACGGCTGCTCCCTCCGCTGACCGAAGTGGGCGACCAGCGCATTGCTCTGGCACCCCGCATGGGTGACGAGCTTCAGCACGTCCCGGACACGCGTGACCTCCTGGGCCTCGCGCTGCTGAAACCGCTGATGGAGGAGTGCGGTGAGCGCTGCAGCGTCCTCCTGGGATCGCAGCCGAGTGAAGCGCTGACGCGGCTCGGAGACCTGGAGCGACACGAGCCCTTGTTCCTCGAGATATTCGATGGCTCGGACCACGCGCTCGCGGGGCTGTCGAAGCGAGTTCGCCACCTCGGCCGGATCGAGCGAGTACCAGGTGCGTCCTTTCTTCGCCCGGGCAAAGACGTCGCGCAGGAACTGCCCCCGCTCTCCCTGGAAGCGCCCCACGAGCGCGTCGATGGGCATGAGCGGCTGTACCTTGTAGCCCGCGTAGTACGGCGTGCCCTGCCTCAACACACCTTCGAGCTCCAGGTAGGTCAGCGCCGTGCGGAGCACGAGCGGCCGCACATCATGCCGGGTGGATAGCGCGAACATGTCGACGCTCAGTTCGGGACCCAGGCCGAGCAACTCGGTCACCAGGCCTTGAATTGCTTCCCGCGTGGGAGTGTCCCCGTGCGCGAAGTTCTCCAGGCTGGGGACGTCGTCCGGACACGCGAAGAGCTCCACCACCGATGGCGCTCCATCGCGCCCAGCCCGGCCGATTTCCTGACTGTAGCTCTCCAGGCCCTTGGGCAGGTTGTAGTGATACACGGCCCGTACATCCGCCTTGTCGATGCCCATCCCGAACGCGATGGTCGCCACGACGATGCCATTCGCGGAGGCCATCCAGGCTTCCTGCACCCGCTCTCGGACCTCGGGCTCCAGTCCCGCATGGTAGGCGCTGGCGGGGAGACCTTCGGCGGAGAGGAAGGCGGCCACGCGCTCGGCGGTCTTCTGCTGCGTGACGTAGACGATGGTGGGGCCGTGCGCTCGGGAACCGAGCCGCGCCAGGAGTAGCGCGTCGCGGGCCTCGGCGTGAACCGGGGTGGTCTCCAGCGTGAGGTTCTGCCGGTAGAAACCCGTGACGACCGCGTTCTCCTCGGGGATCCCGAAGCCCTGGCAGATGTCCCTCACGACGGAGGGCGTCGCCGTGGCGGTGAGCGCGAGGACGCGCTCGGCCGACAGCTCCCGTGCCGCCTTCGCCAGCTTCAGGTAATCCGGCCGGAAGTTGTGGCCCCACTCCGAAACACAGTGCGCCTCGTCCACCGCGAACAGGGAGATGCGCAGCTCACGGAGCAGGGCGGTGAAGCGCTCGTTGTTGAAGCGTTCAGGCGCCACGTACAAGAGCTTGAGCGAACCATCGCGCAGCGCCTGCGTGACTCCCTGTGAGTCGTCCACCGACAGCGAGGCGTCCAGCCGCGCGGCACGAATGCCCTGCCGGGCCAGGGCGTCAATCTGGTCCTTCATCAGCGCGATCAGCGGGGAGACGACCACCGTGATGCCCTCCAGCAGCAGCGCCGGAAGCTGATAGCAGAGCGATTTGCCGCCACCTGTGGGGAACACCGCGAGCGCCGCGGCTTTCGGACCGAGCAGCGCATCGAGGACCTCACGCTGGCCAGGGCGGAAGTCCGTCAGGCCGAACCGCTCGCGCAGAACGGTACCGAGTGAGCTGTGTCGTGCGCCATCTGCCCTGTGCATGAAGCTCCTCCAACTCGCGAACTCCGGCAACCCACGCCCTCCATGGGCCCAGTCCAGCGACTCCGTCCCTGCTCACCGAGGGCAGAGCGTAGCCACGAAGTCCACGAAGACGCGAACGATGCGTGCCGCTGAATTGGCCACCATCGCTCATGCGGTATCGCCGGCTCGGGGATAGGCTGCGGCGCCATGACCTACCAACGCAACCCCGTGAAGGCGCCCCGTGTGTCGGGCCTGGCGCTCAAGGCTTTCGTGAACGCGCTCGAGAGCGGCGTCGGGTCGGTGATGCTGGACAAGCTGACGCGGGACAGCGGCATCGAGCGATGGCGTGAGCTGCCGGCGGGGGATGCGCCGCCGCTCCAGTTCCCATTGCCCCAGGGCACCGCCCCCACGGAGCCGCAGACGCCCACGGAGCAGGCCGCGCGTGCCATCGCCGCGTCCGCCAGTCCACCGGAGCGTGAGAGCGTCGCGGCCTATGTCCGCGCCTACCGCGAGGGCGCCACGGACCCGGTGGCCGTGGTGAATCGAATTCATGAGTCCATCGCCCGCATGGACAGTGGGAAGCAGCGCCTGGGCTTGTTCATCGCCCGCAAGCCGGACGAGGTGCACCGGGCCGCGGAGGCATCCTCCGAGCGGCTGCGCGAGGGGCGTCCGCTGAGCGTGCTCGACGGCATTCCCGTCGTGCTGAAGGACGAGGTCGACCTGGCCGGGTTCCCCACGACGCTGGGCACGCGGTTCCGTACGCAGGTGGCCGCCGCGGACTCGACGGTGGCGGCCCGGCTCAAGGCCGCGGGCGCCATCATCCTCGGCAAGGCCAACATGAACGAGATTGGCATCAACCCCATCGGGTTGAATCCCCATCACGGCGCCGCTCGCAACCCCTGGGACACGGGCCGCATCACCGGTGGCAGCTCCAGTGCCTCCGCCGCCGCCGTGGCCGCCGGCCTGTGCCCCTTGAGCATCGGGGCCGACGGCGGCGGTTCCATCCGCATCCCCGCGGCCCTTTGCGGCATCGTGGGCCTCAAGGCGACGTGGGGCCGCATCCCGGAGACGGGCGTACCGCCGCTGTGCTGGAACGTGGGGCATGTGGGGCCCATGGGGCTCACCGTGGACGATGTCGCCGCGGCGTATGCGGTGCTCGCGGGGCCGGATGGACACGACCTCGTCTCACAGGGGCAGTCGCCGCATCACCTGTCTGGCTACGAGGACGACGGCCTGAGCGGCGTGCGGCTGGGCATCTGCTGGGACTACTTCGAGGACGCAGACACGGACGTCGTCGCCCGCTGCAAGGAAGCCGTGGCCGCGCTGTCGGCCGCGGGCGCGCGCGTGGTGGAGATTCCGCCTCCTGACCTCAACACCGTGCTGTGGACGCACAGCTGCATCATCCTGAGCGAGATGTCGGAGGTGATGCTCCCCCACGTGAAGGCGCATCCGTCGGAGTTCGGGCTCGACACGCGCACCAACCTGGCCATTGGCCGGCACTTCCGGGCCACGGACCTGGTGCATGCCCTGCGGCACCGGCATCGCCTGACGCGTGAGCTGCTGGCGCAGATGGCGGGCGTGGACGTCCTCGTCACGCCCACGACGGCCACCACGGCGCCCCTCATCCCGGAGGCGGCGCTTCCGGATGGTGAGTCGAACCTGCCTGTCGTCGATGCCCTGATGCGCTTCGTGCGCCTGGCCAACCTGACGGGCTTCCCCTCGCTGTCGGTGCCAGCAGGCTTCGACGAAGAGGGGCTCCCGGTGGGTGTCCAGCTCACAGGCCGCCCCTACGAGGAGCACCTGCTGCTGCGCCTGGGCCGCGTGGTGGAGCAGGCCTCGGAGTACCGCGTCCCGCCTGTTCATCTGCGCGCACTTCGGTGAACGCTGCGGATTGAAGGGCTGAAAAACAAGAAAAACGTGCAAGTGTGGCTCCGCGTGCTCGCGGGGCCACCCACGGGCCACGCATTCGACACAGCCCGCGTCACTCCGGGCGCCGCTCCCTGGCGTCCTCGCGCGGGCGGGAGGAATGGCTTCGTGCAACCCAGTAACTCCGCCGTCTCGCCGTTTCGTCGCTTCACCGCTCCGGCCGCGCTGATGCTCGCGGCGGCCCTCACGACTGCCTGCGGCCCCTCGGAGCCGCCCGCCCCGACGGAGGCCGAGGCGCTCGGCAGTCGCACCGACGCGCTGACCGAGCTCGTCTCCAATGGCACCTTCAGCGGCGGCACCGTGTCGCCCTGGTGGAGCGGCCCCAATACACAGTCCCGCGTGGAGAACGCCCGCCTGCGCGTGGACGTGGGGGGCGGGACGGCCAACCCCTGGGACGCGCTGATTGGCCAGGATGACATTCCGCTGGTGAATGGCCGGGCGTACACGCTGTCCTTCACCGCTTCTGCTTCGGTGACGACGACGGTCCGCGTGACGGTGCAACTGGAGAGCGCGCCGTACACCGCGCCGCTGGACCGGCAGATTACGTTGGACGGCACGTCACGGCACTTCACGTTCCCCTTCACGTCGACGCTGGCCACGCAGGCGGGACAGGTCACCTTCCAGATGGGAGGCCGCGCGACGGGGTTCAGCGCGTTCATCGATGACATCTCGCTCACCACGGAGGACGGCGGCGGGGGCGGCGGGCCGCTGGCGATGACGAGCGGCTTCTACATCGACCCGAACTCCAACCCCGCCAACTGGGTCCGGGCCAACAGCGGGGACTCGCGCGCCGCGCGCATCCAGTCCTCCATCGCGAACAACCTGGCCGCGCGCTGGTTCGCCGCTTGGAGCGGAGACATCACCACGGCGGTGTCCAGCTTCGTCTCGGCCGCGGACGCGGCGGACAAGCTGCCCGTGCTGGTGGCGTACAACATCCCTGGCCGGGACTGCGGGAGCCACTCGGGTGGAGGCGCGGGGTCGCCGGAGGCGTACCGGACGTGGATTTCGTCCTTCGCCGCCGCCATTGGCAACCGTCCCGCCGTCGTCATCATCGAGCCGGACGCCGTCGCCCAGCTCGACTGCCTGGCGAATGACGCCGAGCGGCAGACGCGCATCAGCCTGATTCGCTACGCCACCGAGCAGTTCAGGGATCGCGCGCCGAACACCTGGGCCTACCTGGACGCGGGCAACGCCCTGTGGATCAACGCGGACACCATGGCCCAGCGGCTGGAGAACATGGGCGTGCGCAACGTGCGGGGCTTCGCGCTCAACGTGTCGAACTTCTACACCACCGCGCAGTCGGCCTCGTACGCGGGCTCCGTCAACAGCTCGCTGAGCAGTCGGTACGGCTACACCAGGCCCTTCGTGGTGGACACCAGCCGCAACGGCAATGGCTCCAACGGGGAGTGGTGCAACCCCGCCGGCCGGAAGATTGGCACGCCGAACCAGGTGGGCGTGGGCGGCGTGGAGATGACCCTGTGGATCAAGGTCCCCGGGGACTCCGACGGCCAGTGCGGCGTCGCGCCCAACACACCCGCCGGCACGTTCATGCCGGACGTGGCCCTGCGGATGATTGACGGCCTCTGAGCGGCGCACGGGGGCGCCGCACGGACGTCAGTGCGGCGCCACCACCTCGGTGGAAGACACCGTCGTGGTGCGCGACACCTTGGGGAAGAACAGCCCCGCGGCGAAGGCGGCCACGGTGAAGGCGCAGATGAGCCAGAAGTTGATGCTCAGCCCGGTGCCCAGCGCGCCGCTCAGCGTCGCCAGCAGGTCCGCGGGCAGGTCCTGGCCATGGTCGGGGCTCATCAAGGCGTTGGCCGCCGAAATCGGCACCGTCGGGTCCTTGAGCAGCTGCGACACCATGACGCCGCCCATCAGCCCCACGCCGATGGCGCCGCCGATGGTGCGGAAGAACATGTTGCTGGCGGTGGCCACGCCCCGCAGCTCCCAGCCCACGCTGGTCTGCACGGCGATGAGCAGCGCGGTGGACGCGAAGCCCATGCCGATGCCGAACAGGCCCATGGCCACCTCCGGCACCAGCTTGGGCGCCTGGGGCCCCAGGAGCAGCGCCATCAGCGTCGTGCCCACCACCGTCAATCCCAGCCCGCCCACGATGAGCGGGCGGAAGCCCGTCTTGAGCAGCAGCTTCCCGGCCACGAGGGCGGCCAGCGGCCAGCCGACAATCATCGGCGTAATCATCCCGCCGGCCTCGGTGGGCGTTCCGCCCAGGACGCCCTGGACGAAGAGCGGAACGTAGGTGGTGGCCCCGAACATCGCCGCGGAGAAGAGCGCTCCCGCGATGGAGGAGATGACGATGGCCGGCACCTTGAAGATGGACATGGGGATGATGGGCTCGGCCGCCTTGCGCTCCACGGCGACGAAGGCCGCGAGCAGCACCGCCGCCACGGGCAGCCCCCACAGATTCACGCCCACACCCTGCACGCCGACGAGCAGCGCCACCACCCAGCCGGTGAGCAGCGCGGCACCCGCGTAGTCCAGCTTCTGGGGCTTCCGCTCCACGCGCTCATGGAAGTAGCTCAAGAGCAGGACGAGGCAGCCCACGCCCACCGGGACGTTGATGAAGAAGACCCAGTGCCACGTGAGGTACTTCACGATGAAGCCACCGGTGATGGGCCCGATCAGGCCCGCGATGCCCCACACCGCGCTGAACGCGCCCTGGACCTTCGCGCGCTCCTCCAGCGTGTAGATGTCCCCGATGATGGTGAGCGCCACCGGCTGCATGGCGCCCGCGCCCAGGCCCTGGAGCGTCCGGAAGCCGATGAGCATGGCCATGGACGTGGACAGGCCACTGGCGATGGAGCCCACGAGGAACAGCACGATGCCGAACAGGAGCACGGGCTTGCGACCGTAGAGGTCCGCCAGCTTCCCGTAGATGGGCACGGTGATGGTGGAGGACAGCATGTACGCGGTGAAGACCCACGCGTAGTGCTGGATGCCGCCCAGCTCGCCCACCACCGTCGGCATGGCCGTGGAAACGACAGTGGCTTCCAAGGCGGCCATGAAGAGGCTCAGGGCCAGGGCCAAGGTGGTGAGGGGACGATGAGTGGTTCGCATGAAGGCGCCGGCGCGGGAGAGGCCCTCCTTAACGGCTGCGGGCGGGTGTCGCCAGCAACAAGCGGCCTTGTGCCCCGGGTGGCCACTCCGCGTGCGGGCGCACACGGACTCGGAAACGAACGAAGGGCCAACCCCCACGTGTGGGAGCTGGCCCTGGAGGCTTCACCCGTCGATTCGGGATTACAGCCCGCGCATCAGCTGGGCCTGGGCGAAGGCCGCCATCTGCTGGGCGTTGAAGCGGCCCTCGGCGATGTCGCCCACCGTCTTCGCGCCCGTGCGGACCGTCTCCACCATGTCCGCCAGCTTGCCCACGGTGCCGGCCTTGCCGAACATCGAGGCAACGCCCCCCAGCGGACCGCCAGCGACCATGGCCAGCCCGTTGTCGATGAACTTGTCGACGAACGGCTTGGCGAGCTGGCCGATGCCGAAGGGCATCTTGTCCAGCAGGCCGCCAATCATGCTCTTGAGGGGGCCGGTGATGGCGCTCATCGCCTTGTCGACGAGGCCGGACACCTGGCTCAGCGCGCTGCCAATCTTGCCGGCGATGCCGCCGATGCTGTTCGCCAGGCCGCCTACCGCCTTGCCGATGCCGCCCAGCGCCTTGCCGATACCACCCAGCGCGCCCGCCAGACCGCCCGCCGCCTTGCCCGCCGCGTTGCCCGCACCCGCGGCGGCGCTCCGGCCAGCATTGCTCGCGCCATTCGAGCCACGGCTACCGTTCGAACCACCTGCGCCGCCAACGGACATGGGGGAACCTCTATGAAAGGGGGTGAATGTAAGGATTGTCGGGGAGCGCGGGAGAAAGTTGCGTCAAATCGGCCTAAACGCGATCAGGCCCGCCCTTGGGCACGTGCTGGCGGAGCTTCTGGCTGGTCTCCTCGTCCACCTTCACGGGCTCCTGGCCCTCATCCCCCCGGAGTGACGGCTTGTTCGCGTCGTCCTGCTTCCCTTCGAAGCCGCTGTAATAGGACTTGGGTGGGCCAATGCCCAGCTCGCCATTGGCGGCGGCGATGAAGAAGTTGGCGACGTCCTGGGTGGTCGGCGGGTTGTAGCCGGCGGCGCGCAGCTCCTCGTCCGGGGCAACGATGAGCGTCGGTTCCTTGTCCGGGTTCTGGGCGTAGTCGAGGACCAGCTCGACGTAGGCCTCCAGTTCCATATCAAGGGACTTCGCGATGCGCTGGGTGTCTGGGTCCGCGAGCAGCTCGGCGCGGACATTCTCCACGGGGCGCTTCAGGCGGGGCTTCTGCTCGGACATGTCGGGGACTCCCGGAGGGCATGGAAAGAGCGACTCTTCCGGCAGGTTAGCGTCCCCTGCAACAGGGGGCCACCTTGGACGCCCGGCCCTGCCCTGAGGCCGAGGTGAGGCGCACTGGCCGTCCCTAGCGTTGGCGTTGAACCGTCGTTCGGGGGGACCCCAACTCATGGCCAATGTCTGCGACCTCTGCCACCAGCGCCCGGCGACCACCCGAGTCACCCGCGTCATGGGGAACCGGCGGACCACCGAGTCACTGTGTGACATCTGTAGCAGCCAGCGCTCACGCTTCGGCCGCATGGGGCTGGGCACGTCGCTCTTCGACCAGTTCTTCAGTGACTTCGGAGACGAGGACTTCGGGGGGCTGACGCGTTCACTCCAGCAGCCGGTGGAGCGCTACGACATCACCGAGGCCTTCTCCGATGAGACGCGGCGCGTACTGGAAGCGGCCTTCGAGGCGGCGCGAAGCGCGGGTGCGGCTTCCATCGACACGGAGCACCTGCTGGTGGCGCTCGCGAAGGACCCGCTGGGCCGGACCGCGCTCAGTCGCATGAAGCTGGACCCGGCCCGCGTCGCCGAGCGCGCCGAGTCCGAGATGCGCCGTGGGAAGCGCCCCATGGAGCGTCCCGAGCTGTCGCCGCATGCGAAGCGCGCCCTGGAGCTCGCGTACCAGGAGGCCTACGAGCTGGGGCATTCCTACGTGGGCCCCGAGCACGTGTTGCTGGGATTGCTGCATGAAGGGGAAGGACTGGCGTCGGAGATTCTGCGTGAGCAAGGGGCCCAGCACGGCAAGGCGCGCGCGGCCGTCGCGGAAGCGCTGGCACCTTCAGCAGAGGCACGCCGGTCGCCCACGCCCACGCTGGACGAGTACTGCCGCGACCTGACGCGCCTGGCCTCGGAAGGGAAGCTGGACCCGGTGGTGGGGCGGGCCAACGAAATCGAGACCACGCTCGAAATCCTCTCGCGCCGCACCAAGAACAACCCCGTGCTCATCGGTGAGCCGGGCGTGGGCAAGACGGCCATCGTGGAGGGGATTGCCCAGCGCATCATCTCCGCCGCGGTCCCGGACACGCTTCGCGACAAGCGCGTGCTGCAACTGGACCTGTCCGGCCTGCTCGCGGGCAGCAAGTACCGCGGCGAGTTCGAGGAGCGGCTGAAGAAGGTCATGGACGAGGTGAAGGAGCACAGCGACGACATCGTCCTCTTCATCGACGAGATTCACACCATCGTCGGGGCGGGCGCGGCGGAGGGCGCCATGGATGCGGGCAACATGCTCAAGCCATCCCTGGCGCGCGGCGAGCTGCACGTCATTGGCGCGACGACGCTGGACGAGTACCGCAAGCGCATCGAGAAGGACGCGGCGCTCGAACGCCGCTTCCAGCCCGTGGTCGTCCCGGAGCCGACGGCCGAGCAGGCCATCGAGATTCTGCGAGGCCTCAAGGACCGCTACGAATCCCACCACCGCGTGCGCATCGCGGACGCGGCGCTGGTGGCGGCGGTGGAGCTGTCGGACCGCTACGTCACCGGGCGCTTCCTGCCGGACAAGGCCATTGACCTGGTGGACCAGGCGGCGGCCCGGGTGCGCTTGCGGCTCACGTTGCCACCGGAGCGGTTGGTGAACGCGGAGCATGAGGTGGTGAAGGTGAAGCGCTCGCTCGACGAGGCACGCGGCCGGAAGGCGGGGCCGCGCATCCAGGAGCTGGAGTCGAAGCTGAACGCCGCCGAGCGCGAGGTCCAGAGCGCGCAGAAGGAGCGCCGCACGCAGAAGTCCAGTGAGACGCCGGAGGTCCGCGCCGAGGACGTGGCGGAGGTGCTGTCGCGTATGACGGGCATCCCCGTGACGCAGATGACGGAGGACGAGCGCAAGAAGCTGCTGGCGCTGGAGTCGCGCCTGCACGAGCGCGTCATCGGTCAGGACGAGGCCATCCGCGTGCTGTCCCAGGCCATCCGGCGGGCGAGGGCGGGGCTCAAGGACGAGTCGCGCCCCATTGGCTCCTTCCTCTTCCTGGGCCCCACGGGCGTGGGCAAGACGGAGCTGGCGAAGACGCTGGCGGAGCTGCTCTTCGGTGACGAGAAGGCGCTCGTCCGCTTCGACATGAGTGAGTACATGGAGAAGCACACCGTGAGCCGGTTGGTGGGCGCGCCGCCGGGCTATATCGGTTACGAGGAGGGCGGCCAGCTCACCGAGGCCGTGCGGCGGCGGCCCTACTCCGTGCTCCTCTTCGACGAGGTGGAGAAGGCCCACCCCGACGTGTTCCACATGCTGCTCCAGGTGCTCGATGATGGGCGGCTCACGGACGCGCAGGGCACGGTGGTGAACTTCAAGAACACCGTCATCATCGGCACCAGCAACCTGGGCTCGCACCTCATCCAGGAGTCCACCGCGCGCAAGGAACCGCAGGAGCGCATGCGGGAGCGCGTCATGGGCGTGCTCAAGGGGCACTTCCCGCCCGAGTTCCTCAACCGCATCGACGAGACGGTGGTCTTCGAGCCGCTCAACCGCGCGCAGCTGCGCGCCATCGTGGACCTGATGCTGGAGAAGACGCGCCGCCTGCTGCACGGCCAGGGCATCGCGCTGGAGGTGACGCCCGCGGCGCTGGAAGCGCTGGTGGACAAGGGATGGGACCCCACCTTCGGCGCGCGTCCGCTGCGGCGTGAAATCCAGCGCGCCATCGAGGCGCCGCTCGCGGAGAAGCTCATCTCGGGCGACATCCATGAGAACAGCCGCGTGAGAGCGGACTTCAAGGACGGAAAATTCCGGTTCGACGAAGTGGAGGCCGCAGAAGCGGAAGGCGCGCAGGCTGAAGCGAGTGCCGTTCACTGAACCGTCACGTGTGGGGTCATCCTGGCCCCCGAACATTCGCCTTGTAGTTGGTACGGACATGCCGGAGCCTTGGCTTGATGCAGCCATCTCTTCCGGTCATGGCCTCGCTCTCCGCCCTCCTGCTGGCGGGTGGGTGCAAGCGGGAGCCCGATGCCGCGGCGGCGCAGATGCCCGCGCTGCCCGAGGTTGCCCCCAACGCGCTGCGACCCGTGGAAGCCTTCGCGGCCATCCTGGACCGGAAGGAGCGCTCCCGCGCGCTCTTCCTGGAGGCCAGCCGCGTCTTCTTCCACCCGCGGTGCGCGAACTGTCACCCGGCGGGAGACAGCCCGCTGCAAGGTGACGACGGCCAGCTTCATGACCCGCCAGTGGTGCGCGGCCCCGAGGACCAGGGCGTGGTGGGCATGGAGTGCATCAGTTGTCACCAGGACACGAACCAGGACCTGGCCCGCGTGCCCGGCGCGCCGAAGTGGCATGTCGCCCCCATCGAAATGGCGTGGGTGGGGAAGAGCCCTCGTGAGGTGTGCGAGCAGCTTAAGGACATGAAGCGCAACGGCGGCAAGACGCCCGCGCAGATGATTGAACACAACGCCCACGACGCATTGGTGGCCTGGGGATGGAACCCGGGCTTGGGGCGTGAGCCCGCTCCGGGGACGCAGGCGCAGTTCGGCGCCATCGTCGCGGCCTGGGGGGAGACGGGCTCGGAGTGCCCGAGCGAGGAGGCACGGCCGTGACGGTTCGCGTTCGCATCAACGGTGAGGAGAAGGAGCTGGACGTCGACCCGGAGATGCCGCTGCTGTGGGCGGTGCGGGACGTGCTCGGGCTCACCGGCACGAAGTACGGCTGCGGTCAGGCGCTGTGTGGCTCGTGCACCGTCCACCTCGACGGGCAGCCGGTCCGCGCGTGCGTGACACCCGTCCGCCGCGCGGAGGGGCACTCGGTGACGACCATCGAAGGGCTGTCTCCCGACGGCAACCACCCGCTGCAGAAGGCCTGGGTGGAACTGGGTGTTCCGCAGTGTGGCTTCTGCCAGGCGGGGCAGATCATGTGCGCGGCGGCGCTGCTGGCGAAGAAGCCGCGGCCGTCCGACAAGGAGATCGACCAGTCGCTCGCAGGCAACCTCTGCCGGTGTGGGACGTACACGCGAATCCGCTCGGCCGTGAAGAAGGCCGCGGGCATGTCCGAGGAGTGACGAGGCCGCCATGACGAAGCTGCTCACGTTGATTAGCCGGCGCTCGTTCCTGGAAGGGCTGAATCTCTCAGTGGGAGGGCTCGCCCTGGGGGTCTTCTCCGGGGGCCTGGCCGCGGCGGCCAGTGGTTCCTCCACGGCGAAGGGCGCTCCGGGGTTGAACCCGAACGTGTTCGTCCACGTGGCTCCGGACGGAGCGGTCACCATCGTCTGTGCCCGCTCGGAGATGGGGCAGGGCGTGCGCAGCTCGCTGCCGGTGCTCGTCGCCGATGAGATGGGCGCGGACATGGCGCGGGTGACGGTGGCCCAGGCCGACGGTGACAAGGTCTACGGCGACCAGAACACGGACGGCTCCAGCAGCGTGCGGGGTGTGTACGACGACATCCGCCGCATGGGGGCCACCGCTCGGGTGATGTTGGTGGCCGCCGCCGCCCGCCGCTGGAAGGTGAAGCCGGAGGCGTGCGAGGCCCGAGACCACGCGGTGTTCCTCCGCGACGGCAAGCGCTCGCTGGGCTTTGGCGAACTGGTGGTCGACGCGTCGAGGCTGCCCATCCCGAAGGTGAAGGACGTCAAGCTGCGGCCGAAGAGTGAGCTGCGGATGGCGGGCCGGCCCATGCCGCTGCTGGATGGCCCGGCCTATGTGACGGGAACCGCGGTGTTCGGCGCCGACATCCGTCTGCCGGGCATGCTCATCGCGGTGGTGGCGCGCCCGCCTGTCGTGGGCGGCAAGGTCGTTCGCTTCGACGCCACCCGCGCGCTCGCGGTGCCCGGGGTGAAGAAGGTGCTCGAGCTGCCCGCGCCGAAGCCGCCCTACACGTTCCAGTTCTGGGGCGGCGTCGCGGTGCTCGCGGAGAACACCTGGGCGGCGATGCGCGGGCGCGAGGCCCTGGACATCACCTGGGAGGACGGGCCGAACGCCTCCTATGACTCGACGACATACCGGGAGCAGTTGACGGCGTCGATTCGCGAGCCGGGAATGGTGGCGCGCAACGTCGGAGACATCGACGCGGCGCTCGCTTCCGCCGCCCGCGTCGTCCAGGCCGAGTACCACGTTCCCCACCAGTCCCACATCCCCATGGAGCCTCCCGTGGCCCTGGCGCGGGTGGAGAACGGGACGTGTGAGGTCTGGGCGCCCACGCAGCATCCGCAGGCCGCGCGGAGCGTGGCGGCGGCGACGGCGGAGCTGCCGGAGGAGAAGGTCCAGGTCCACGTCACGTTCCTGGGCGGAGGTTTCGGCCGCAAGTCCAAGGCGGACTTCATCGCCGAGGTGGTGTGGCTTGCGAAGGAAGCGGGCGTTCCGGTGCGCGTGCAATGGACGCGCGAGGACGACGTCCGGCACGACTACTACCACTCCGTCAGCGCGCAGCAGCTCACCGCTGGGCTGGACGCATCCGGCAAGGTCATCGCGTGGCGGCACCGCACCGCGTTCCCGCCCATCGCGTCCACCTTCGGGCAGGCCACGCGGCCCAGCCCATCGGACCTCCAGCAAGGCGTGCTCGACCTGGCGCTCTCCGTGCCAAACGTCCGGGCAGAGACCTGCGAGGCGCCTCCGCACGTGCGAATCGGCTGGCTCCGGTCCGTCTACAACATCTTCCACGCCTTCTCCGTGAACGCGTTCGTGGACGAGCTGGCGCACCTTCGTGGCTCGGACTCGCGCGACATGCTCCTGGAGGTGCTGGGGCCGCCGCGCAAGGCGTCGCTCCAGGAGTTGGGCATCACCGCGCTGCGAAACTACGGCGCGTCGGTGGAGGACCACCCCGTGGACGCGGGGCGCTTGCGCGGCGTCATCGAGCGCGTGACGGCGATGTCCGGCTGGGACGCGCGCAAGGCGAACGGCCGGGCGCTGGGGCTCGCCGCGCACCGCAGCTTCCTCAGCTACGTGGCCGTGGTGGCCTCGGTGGTCAAGGATGACCAGGGGCGCATCCGCGTCGACGAGGCGTGGGTGTCGGTGGATGCCGGGACGATTCTCAATCCGGAGCGCGTGCGCTCACAGATGGAGGGCTCGATCATCTTCGGCATGAGCATCGCGTTGCATGGCGCCGTCACCATGAAGGGCGGCGTGACGGAGCAGTCGAACTTCCGCGACCTCAAGCTGGTGCGCATCGGCGAGGCGCCGCGGAAGATTCACGTCGACATCGTCCCCAGCGAGCTGCCGTCCGGGGGCATTGGCGAGCCCGGCGTGCCTCCGGTGGCGCCCGCCATCATCAACGCCATCTTCGCGCTCACGGGCACCCGCATCCGCGAGCTGCCGGTGTCCCGCACGCTGGCTGTCTGAGTGTCACGTCCGGTGCCTGGGGTGTGCCTCCAGGCACCGGGACGGCGCGCCTCGCGTTTCGTGCGCGGGCTGCGTCAGGTGCTCCACCGCAGGCCCTCAGCACGCCCAGCGGAATGATCCACCGCAGTGCTCCCTTCCGGTTCCGACGCATCGTTCCGTCCTCATTGAGAAGGCGGAGGCGCTGGGGGCTTGAGCGGCTTCACTTTTGGTGTGGGTCATTCACAGGCCACGGAGGTCCGTCTGCTTCGTGTCGGGCAGGTTTTCTCGTGGGTACGCCAGACCCCTGCCATTGGAACAACAACCCGCCAATCTATTGGCAGGTGTGATGACAGGTGGGCGGAGCGCCTGTATCCAGGGGGCATGACGCAGAGCTCGCCAGAAGGTGTGGACGCGCGCGGCTTCCGGGATGCCATGGCCCGGTGGGCCAGCGGCGTGGCCGTGGTAGCGATACGGGACACCGACGGCCTGAGGGCGACGACGGTGAGCTCCTTCAGCTCCCTGTCGCTGGACCCGCCGCTGGTGGTGGTGGCGCTGTCGGAGGCGTCCCGCACCTTGAAGCGCGTGGAAGCCTCCGGTGTCTTCATGCTCAGCATCCTGTCCGCCGCACAACGTTCCATCTCCGTGCAGTGCGCGAAGGGTGAGCTGGATGCGCAGCTCTTCGATGCGGACGCCATCGTGCGGGACAGCCTGGTGGGGCTGTCATGCCAGGTCCATGGCCTGCACCGTCACGGTGACCACACGCTGATTGTCGGCCGCGTCACACGTGTTCATGAGGGACGTCCGCAGGAGCCCCTTCTTTATTGGGCGCGGGGCTATCGAACCGTGACCTCTCTGCCGCCGTCTGATAGCGATGGCGCCTGACCTCTCACACCGAAAGGAAACGACCATGCCGTTCACTTTGCCCGAACTGCCTTACAAGAAGGACGCCCTCGCGCCGCACATGAGCGCGGAGACGCTCGAGTTCCACCACGACAAGCACCACGCCGCCTACGTCAACAACCTGAACAAGCTCCTGGACGGCAAGCCGGAGGCGAACAAGTCGCTGGAGGAGGTCATCCTCAGCAGCGACGGTGGCGTGTTCAACAACGCCGCGCAGGTGTGGAACCACACCTTCTTCTGGAATTGCATGAAGCCCGCTGGCGGCGGCAAGCCGACGGGTGATCTCGCGGCGGCCATCGACCGTGACTTTGGCTCCTTCGAGAAGTTCAAGGAGGAGTTCTCCAACGCCGCGGCCACGCAGTTCGGCTCGGGCTGGGCCTGGCTGGTGCTGGAGGGCGGCAAGCTCAAGGTCACCAAGACGGGCAACGCGGACCTGCCGATGAAGCACGGCCAGAAGGCCCTGCTGACCATCGACGTGTGGGAGCACGCGTATTACATCGACTACCGGAACGCGCGTCCGAAGTTCATCGAGACGTTCCTGACGCACCTCGTGAACTGGGACTTCGTGGCCCAGAACTTCAAGGGCTAGGCCGCACCGCACAGCGTCCATCGCTGGCCTGGGCGGCCTCGGAGGTCATTCGAGGCCGCTCAACGCAATCCGCCCCTCAGCTCCCACGCGGAGCACCACCTGGGGCGGATTGCTGGTGGTCTGAGCCGCCAACCACCGCGCCAGGGGCGCGACCACCTGTTGCTCCACGGCGCGCTTGAGAGGCCTGGCCCCATAGCGTGCGTCGAAGCCGGTGCGCGCCAGGTGCTTCACCACGTCCTCGCCGAAGGTCACCTTCACGCCGCGGCGGCTGAGCCCCTCGCGAGAGAGGGCCGCCTCCAACGCGCGCCGGGCGAGTGATTCAATGACGTCCTCCGTGAGCGCGCGGTAGGGCACCACCCGATCCAACCGGTTCAGCAGCTCCGGCCGGAAGAAGGCCGCCGCGGCCCCCAGGTAGTGCGCCGCCCGCTCCAGGGCGCCGCGCTCCCCGAAGCCCAGCGAGCGCCCCGCGCTGTCCGCGCCCAGGTTGCTGGTGAGCAGCACCACGGTGTTGCGGAAGCTGACGGTGCGGCCAGTGGCATCCGTGAGCCGGCCTTCGCCGAGCACCTGCAACAGCAGGTCATGGACGCCCGCGTCTGCTTTTTCGATTTCGTCCAGCAGCACCACGCCGAAGGGCTGCTCGCGGACGCGCCGCGCCAGGCTGCCTTGTTGGCCTCCCGCATCTCCCACCAGCCGGGTGGCGCTGCCAGACGCGGCGTACTCCGCCATGTCGAAGCGCGCCATCCGGGCCACGTCGCCAAACAGGTACTCCGCCAGCGCGAGCGCCGACTCCGTCTTGCCCACGCCGGTGGGACCGAGCAGCAGGAAGGCGCCCAGCGGACGCGAGGGGTCCGCCAGACCCGTTTTCAGCGTGACGACGAGGTTGCGCAGGAGGAGGGTGGCCTCGTCCTGGCCCACCACGCGCTCGCGGAAGCGGCGGAGCAGGGCATCCGGGTCCAACCGGATGGCGGAGTCCACCAACTCGAGCGGGTACCCCGTCCGGGTGCAGAAGGCGCGCGTCACCGAAGCGGCGTTCACGTCTCCGGCCGCGCCGGGCTCCGTGCTGGCGGCGCGCAGCAGGGACACCGCGCCTCCGGGCGAAGGGCCCGAGCCGAAGCGCTCCGTGAGTTCGCCAGCCCGGTCCAACGCGTCGGGCGTGAAGCGCACCTTGCGAGCGCGGCCCACCCGATGCGAGGCCTGCTGAAGCGCTGTGCGTGCGGCCTGGGCCGAAAGGGGCGCCACGGCGATGTGCCGGAGCGATTGCAGGAACGCGGCGTGGGTCCGCTCCGCGCGGGCCACGTCCTCCGGTGTCGCCTCCAGGACGAGAGAGACTTCGCCACTTTCCAAGGCGGGTAGCAACTGACGCGCCACATCCAGCCCCGTGTCGCCGCTCCCCAGGGACAGCAGCTCCGGCAGGCTGTCGAGGTGCAGCACGGCCCGGCGAACACGCAGGGCCTCCACCATGTGCTTCACGCGCTCCTGCCACTGCCCCAGGTAGCGCATGCCCGCCATGATGCGGCCACCGGAGGAGCTGAAGACCTCCAACCCGTGAAGCGGCGAACCCGTGGTGGCCACCTCCGCGCGTTGCACGAGCTCATGAACCAGGGCCGTCTTGCCCACGGACGACGGGCCCACCAGGAGCACGCTGGCGCGGGTGCGCGAGGTGACGGCCTCCGCGAGCCGGGACACCTCCAGGTCCCGTTCCCAGGCGCGCTCCAGCAAACCCGCGCGTGCTTCCTCATTGAGACACCGGCTGGCTTCCGCGAGCCCCGGCGGTGGCGCCTGGCGCCGCTGCGGCTTCGCGGCATCGAGCGCGCGGGCACGCGGCGTGTCCCGGAAGCGGACGGGCACTGACAGCGTCTCTACCTGTTCCTCTCCCACGTAGGCCAGCGCGTGCAGCCGGTCGAGCGACGCGAGATAGAGCTCGTGGCGGACCATCTCCTCGACGAAGGGCTCCAGGTCCGCCGCATCGTGCAGCGTGCCCTTGACGTCCACACGGGGCACCCACACGCGCAGGGACTGGCGCGCCGGTGCTCCCTGGCGTGCGGTGCGGGCCTTCACTCCGTGCGTGAGCACGGTGAGTCGCAGGGGGACGGACAGCATCTTCCCGTGTTCGAGCGCGCGCACTGTCAGCGTCGTCTTCCGCTGGCGCAAATCGCTCCAGTGGGTCTCTTCGTCCCAGAGCTCTCCTCGCTTGAGGAGCCGCCCCACCACCGCCGCGATGTCGAGCCTCGCGGCGTGCAGCGTCGGCGCGAAGGCCGCCAGGTGCGGGTGGGTGAGGACATGCGCCGCCACGCCCAGCCCGGGATAGGTGCGCACGAAGAGGTGGACGTTCTTTTCCATGTCAGTCGTGTCCCTGGCTGGGTTCCCGGAGCACCCTCGCGGCCCACGCGAGCGCCTCCCTGGGGCGGCGTCCGCTCGCGACGTGCATGAGTTCGGTCGAGTCGTGGGGCCGTCCAGTCGTGACACCCTCGCGGCCACGCAGGATGACGTGGCTGGCCGCGCCCACTGACGCGGCGCCGCTCCTACGGGCTTCGCGTTCGCGGACGACTGCCTCGTCCCATGCGGCCATCACGCGCGGCACGTCTTCCAGACTCCCCACGTCTTCGGACAGGTGCTCCAGTCGGACCAGGACCTGGCGCGGCCCGTCGCCATGGACAAGGTCCACCAGCGCATAGCCTCGAAGGGGCGCCAGCACCTCGCGCAGGCCGATGGCCGACATCCGAACGGCGACACGCCGGAGCGTCAGGTCCTCGGACCGCTCGTCTCCGGACTGGAACCACTCGGTGCGCCCGTCGGCATGGACGGCTTCCAGGTACATCGCCGACTCCCCGAGCGCGCTGGGGAGGGAGTGGGCCACGGTCCACACCGCGGATGGCGTCGCGTCGCCGAGCCCCTCCACCAACACCGTCACGACGTCCGTCCCCCGCGCCAGGTGCGTGAGCTGATGTTCGACCCAGGCGGTCTCGTCGCGAAGGGCCAACACCCGGGGCTGTGCGCGGCGGAGCTGTTCCTCGTTCGAGACGTGCAGCAGGCGCTCCTCATACACAGGGCGATGCCGCAGGCCCAGGTGGCCCACGCGACTCGAGTGCGAAGTCAGCATCTGCTTCACGGTGGACGCAGGCGACGGCGCGTCCTGGAAGTCGCGCGGGGCCAGCTCGTAGTCGCGGATGTCCGTGGCCTCGAGTGCCAGCCGGTGCAGTCGCTCCGCCAGTTCTCCCGCCTCAGGCACCTCCTTCGACATCAACGCCTCCAGCCGCGAACGGGTCTCCTCGAGCAGGCGGGAAACCTCCGCCAGGCTCCATGCAGAGGCCGGCCGCTCGGGTGCCCACGCAGGCGTGTTGACCAGCACCTCCACCGACACGCGCAGGTCGTTGCCGTCCCGTAGCAGCTCCACGCGCGCGAGGTCGTCCGCGCTCCGCCGCACCAGGTGGTGGGCCAGGGGCAACGTGAGGCGCTTCTCCAATGCGCGCTTGAGGGGGCGGGCTCCGTAGCGCGGGTCGTAGGCCTCCTCCACCAGCAGGTCCAGCAGGCGCGGTTCGACCTCCACCAGCACGTTGCCCTGCCGGATGCCATGGCGCGACAGCAGGGCTTCGAGCGCGAGGTCCACCACCACGCGCAGCGCGGCGGGTGTGAGCGGACGGAAGGGCACCACCCGGTCCAGCCGGTTGAAGAACTCCGGGCGGAACCAGGCACGCACGGCGGAGAGGTAGTGCGCCTCCGCGCTGTCCGCGGCGCGGTGGAAGCCGGTGTGGGTGGCGGCCTCGCGCACGCCGAGGTTGCTCGTGAGCACGACGACGGACTGCCGTGCATCCACCGTGCGTCCCGCTCCGTCCGTCAACCGACCCTCACCAAGGAACTGGAGGAGGGCGTCGAACACGCGGGGATGGGCCTTCTCCACTTCGTCGAACAGCACCACGCAGAAGGGCTGGGTGCGCAGCGCGGTGGTCAGCTCGCCGTCAGGCGCGCCGGGCCGCCCGAGCAGCCGGGTGATGCTGGAGGACGTGACGAACTCCGACATGTCGAAACGGATGAGCCGCTGCTCTCCGCCGAAGAGCGTCCGCGCGAGCGCCTTCGCCGTCTCCGTCTTGCCCACGCCCGTGGGACCCACGAAGAGGTAGGTGGCCAGGGGCTTGTCGGACGGCTGGAGCGCGGACTGCAACGTGAGGATGGCGTCCACCACGGCTTCCACGGCTTCGGGCTGGCCCGCCACCTGCCGCTGCATCTCCCACGTCAGCGCTTCGCGCTTCTTCGGCTGGGCGCTGCCCAGGATGAAGTCCGGTAGGCCCGTCTGCTCCCGCATCGCGTCGATGACGTCCCCCGACGAAAAGCGCCGGGTGCCCGAGGTGCTGACGCCCTGTCGGGCCATGACCCGGCGGAGCAGACGGACGGCCTTGCCCGGGAACGCCTCGTGCGACACGAAGCGCTCCTGCAAGGAGAGCAGGGTCTCCAGCGCCAGCGGCGAGAGCCGGACCGCGCTGTCCGTGCCTTCCGCCTCCAACTCTCGCACGGTGCCGAGGAGCGCGGGCAGCGTGGCACGCGCATCCAGCGCGGGGACGTGGATGACCCGGAAGAGCGAGGCGAGGGTGGGGGCTTCTTCCCGCACGCGCTCGAAGCGCTCGGGCGTGGACTCGGCGAGCACGGTGAGCTCGCCCCGGGCCATGTGGGGCTCCAGGAACTGCGCGACGTTGGTGCGCTCATTGCGCGTGCGGCCCGCGTAGACGAGCGAGGCCAGGTCGTCCACGTAGAGCAGGTCGCCGACCTCCATCAGCTCCTTCACCACGCCCCGCGCGCGGGCCTCCCACTGGCCCACGTACATCATCCCGGCGATGAACTGGTTGCCGTCCACGCGCCACATGTCGCGACGCACGCCCGCTGCATCCTGCCGTGCCGTGAGCCGGCTCACCGCTTCATGAATCAGGGCTGTCTTGCCCGCGCCAGGGGGACCCACCAGCACCAGCGCGGAGCCTTCTCGGCCTTCGAGCGCCTCCACGAGCTCGCGAACCAGCGCCTCGCGGCCGAAGCAGCGCTCCAGCGTGCCGTCTCGGGCACCGTGGCTCAGGTTGCGCGCCACGGCCCGGAGCTCCACCAGGGTGAGGCGCCGCCGGTTGCGGCGCTGCTCCCGCTGCTCTGGCGTTTCGGGCGCGGTGTCTTCCTTCTCCGGGTTCTTCGCCCGGCGGCGTCGCGCGGGCTGAGCCGGTCGCGGCGGCGTGCGCGGGAGGACCGAGGGGGCATAGGCATCCACCTCCAGGAGCTCCAGTTGCTCCCGGCCCTGGGCCCAGTGCGTGTCCAGGGAGTCCAGGTTGTGTTCCAGACACCACGCCACCAGCCGTCGCGCGAGCGCCTGGGGCAGGTCCGCGGGCTGGTTCAGCGCGAAGCGCGCGGCGGGGAGCCGGGTGGGGGTGACGACCCAGAAGGTGTCACGGGGCCACTTCTCCAGCAGCACGGACATGGTGCCCTGGAGGACGACGCGCCGGTTCTTCTCCCGGTCCCTGCCTTCCGCATCGACGGCGACGTGCTTGAGGGCGAAGTGGGGTGGAAGTTGGTACTGCGCCACCTGGGAGGGCGACTCGCGCTCGAAGCGCTCCATGACGGCGAGCGCGAGTTCGTCTCGCAGCATGGAGAGGCTGGGCCCCGCCTTGTGCAGCGCCGGGAAGAAGGTGGGCACCCAGGCCTCGACGAGCCGGCCGCTGAGCGGGGCCACCACGAGGGGAAGCTTCAGGTCCATGTCGTCAGTCCTCGTCCCGGCTGTTGAAGACACGCCACTGCATCCAGGGCTCCAGCAGGGGCTCCAGGGCAGGCCCCTCCAGACCGAAGCGCTGCTGCACCCCGGTGCGAAGGTCCGTCAGCGTCCCCTGGCCGGAACCGCTGCCCGACAGGCGCACCTGACGGACCTCGTTTTTCGGCAACTGCTTCTGCAACGCCTCCCGGGAGGAGAGGTCGAACAGCGAGAGGGGCCGCGGCTCGAAGTACGCATGCACCATCGAAATCTGACTGCCTTCGATGAAGCGATGCAGGCCGTGCTCGCCAGCGAGCAGCAGTGCGTGGGGGCCGCCCTTGACCTGAATCGCATAGGCGACCGGTTGTATGACGAGCTTGTCGAAGGTCTCATCGTCGGCCCACCGCCATTGCGGCGGCGGAGGGGTACGATGGGCCTTCTCGCCGGGCTTGCGCTCGGGGACGGAGAGCAGGCCTCGCCGCTTCTCCATGGACGCCTTCTGGGCCCACCCCTCATAGGCCAAGGCGAGCATGCGGGCCTGCCTCCACGCGCCGCGCCCTGGCACCAGGTAGAGGGTCGCGCCATGTGACGGGGGGAAGAGGGAGGAGTAGATGCGTTGCCGGATGCGCGCGAAGGCCGCCTTCACCTGGCTCACCTCGCGGCTCAGGGACTCCACCTGATCCACGGTCCTGGACAGGTGGGCCTCGAAGAGCAGGTCCTCGATGGCCTCCGCTTGCTGCGCGCACTCCCGAAGCGACTGTTCCAGCGCTCGCGCCTCCGACGACTTGCGTGAGTTTTCTTCGGCCAGCGTCCGCTCCTCCCAGTATGCGGCGTGCCGGGAGACCTTGTCGAAGACGGCCAGGACGCGGCGCAGGGAGCGCATGGGCGCGCAGCGGCTCCAACGCTGGACCTCCGCGCGCACGGTGGCTGCTTCCTCGAGGATCCGCTCGATGGCCTCCCGGCCCCCGCCCTCGGCGGTGCCGCCCAGGGACTCGGCGCGCAGTTCGAGTCCCGTGGTTCCCGCGTCCACCGTGAGGCTCGCCGGCCCCATGCGAGGATGCGCCGCGAGCCAGTCCGCCACGGGGACCACCAGGTCGCGCTCCAGCGCGCGCTTCAACGGGCGGGCGCCATACCGCGCGTCGAAGCCTCGCAGGGCCAGCCAGTCCTGGGCGGCGGGGGTGACCTCCAGCAGGGCATCGTGGAGCGAGAGGCCTGGACGGCGGCACACGG
Source organism: Myxococcus xanthus (assembly GCF_013116825.1). Lineage (GTDB taxonomy): Bacteria > Myxococcota > Myxococcia > Myxococcales > Myxococcaceae > Myxococcus > Myxococcus xanthus_B. The sequence goes on along the minus strand of NZ_JABFNS010000022.1, from coordinate 25,961 downwards.
CTTCGAGCTCACGGACCACCAGCCGGCGCAGCAGCGGGGCGGACAGCGGTGAGAAGACGACCACGTCGTCCATCCGGTTGAACATCTCCGGCCGGAAGAAGCGCTGCACCTCGGAGAGGTAGTGCGCGCGCAGGGAGGCCATGTCGGGTGCACCGCCCGACGCATCGAAGCCCACGCGGGCGCGCAGGGTGTCCGCGCCCAGGTTGCTGGTGAGGATGATGAGGGCGTTGCGGAAGTCCGTGAAGCGCCCGGAGGCATCGGTGAGGCGGCCTTCGCCCAAGACGCCCAGCAGCGCATCGTGAACGGCGGGGTGGGCCTTCTCCACCTCGTCCAGCAGCACCACGCAGAAGGGCTGCCGGCGCACCGCCGAGGTGAGGTAGCCCGGCGTCTCCCCATCTCCCATCAATCGCAGCAGTGCGTCCGGACCGGCGTACTCGCCCATGTCCAGGCGGACCATGCGCTCCTTCGCACCGAAGAGCAGCTCCGCCAGCGCCTTGGACAGCTCCGTCTTGCCCACTCCGGTGGGACCCACGAAGAGCAGCACTGCCAGCGGGCGCCGCACGTCGGACATGCCGGCCTTGAGGATTGATACCACCGAGGCCGCGCGCTCCACGGCGGCGTCCTGCCCCATCACCCGCGAGGCCAGGAAGTCGCGCACGTGTGCGGCCTCCAGCGGCTGGTCGTCCCGGAGCAGGTGCTCGGGGATGCCGGACTCCGAGGCGAACTGGCGGATGGCCTCCAGCCGGGTGACGGAGGATCGCGAGGCCTGGGCACACGACGCCAGCAGCCGGCGTACGAAGGCCACGGTGTTGCCCACCTGGGCGCCGTAGGGCAGGAAGCGGCGGCACAGGAAGCGCGCCTCGTCGAGCGCGTCGGGACGGACCTGCATCGCGGCGGCCAGGGCGTCGTCCTCGGCCACCTTGGCGACGATGCGGCCGAGCGCGTCGGGCGTGGGCTCCGCGACGCGCACCACCGAGAAGAGCCGGGCGAAGCTGGCGTTGCGCTGCTCCACCTGGGCCCAGGTCTCCTCCGTGGCCTCGGCCACGACGGCCACGTCACGTGCCGCGAGGAGCGGGAGCAGCAACTGGGCCACGTTCTGGTCACTGTGGGCGCTCTTGCCCGCGTCGAGGAGCTCCACGGCATGGCCCAGGGACAGCAGGGCCCGGGCCTCGGTGGCCTCACGGAAGGCGCGCAGCACCTGCTGCTGCCAGTCTCCGAAGAAGCCTTCGCCCGCGATGAGCCGGCTTCCGTCGAGGAAGTAGAACGGGCGGGCGCGTTCGGCCTCGGTGGCGGTGGGGGCGCGCAGCGACTGGGCGAGCGCGTGGAGCACCGACGTCTTGCCCACGCCCGAAGGCCCCACCAGGACCACCGGTTCGGCGTCCTTGGCCGCGAGCCGGGTCCGGAGCAGGGCGACCAGCGCATCCTGCTCGTAGGCCGCGTCGAGCTGCCCTTCCTGCGCGAGCCGGTGCCAGGCCACGCCAACGCTGTCCAGGGTGGGCGTAGGCGGCGGCTTCGCGGGCGGCTCACCCGGGCCCCGATGCGCGGTGCGGCGGCGTGGCTCCCAGCTGTCCAGGTCCAGCGCCTCCGTGTCTTCGTCCTCGTCGTCCTCTCGCCCGTCGTCCTCCAGGTCGGCGGACGCGTCCGGAGGGCGCGGTGGTGGACGAATGTCCCGGTGCAGCTCGCGAGGCGTGAGGTCCGACAGGGCCACGGGGGTGGCCCGCACTTCGATTTCCAGCAGGGACTCGGGGCCATCCGGGCGCAGGGCAAGGCGCTCCGCGTCGGACATTCCCTCCAGGCGATCTCCCAGCAGTTCCTGGGCCTCGGCGGGGAGTGTCTTGCCCTGGAACCAGTGGTGGCTGTTGAGGCGTGGCGCGTGGAGGCCCAGGAAGGCATTGAGCGTGGGAGCCACCACGGCGGACAGCGTCAGCGGCGCGAAGTGATTCTGCTCGGCGCCCCAGACGGGAATCGCGGGCAACTCCACCGCTTCGAGCGCCCCTCCGGTGGGGGCGATGAACTCCGGCACGCGCCGTGGGTGGACGCGGGAGAGTTGGTCGTCCAGCGCGAGCGTCAGCTCCTCGGTGGCGGCCTCCAGCGAGTCCGCGTGCACCGCGAGACGGCGCAGCGCCAGAGGCGTGAGCGTCACCCGGCCGCTGACGTGCCGCTGCAACCAGCATTGAAAACGGAAGTTCATGGGTGAGGGCTCGGGTGAAAACGGTGCCGTGCGTGACGGCATGAACTCTCGGGAGCTGACCGGACCCGCTTGCGACGCGGGCCCGGCCTGACAGTCCGTCGGATGCGTCAGGGGCCAAACGCCAGCGCACCGTCGCGGCGGGGTGGAATAGGAGAGGGGCGTTCCTGGAGGACTCGGGTGGTCGCGTTGACAGCGCCGCGGGTGCCGGGGCATCGTGTGGGGACTGATGACGCGCTCGACCCACCAGACGTGTTGCTGCTGTCCGGCATCCGCGGTGGGCGTCCGTCCGCCAGTGGCCTGAGCGCCCTGGCTGAGCTGTTTCCGGAAAGCCCACTGCCCGCGAGGGAGTGGGCTTTTGACTTTCTCGCGTGGCCCCTTGCTTCACCCCGAGGTCCCGCATGGAACGTCTCGCGCTGTTGCGCGTCAGGAACTGGATGCCGTTGGCCCTGCTGCTGGCCGTGGCGGGCTGTTCGCGCGCCTCCGGTGATGCGTCACCCGACGGGACGGTGACGTTGCTCAACGTCTCCTATGACCCCACGCGGGAGCTCTACGAGGAGCTCAACGCGGCCTTCGCGAAGCACTGGGCGGCCACGCGTGGCCAGCAGGTGTCCATCCAGCAGTCCCACGGGGGCTCCGGCAAGCAGGCCCGGTCCGTCATCGAAGGACTGCGGGCGGACGTGGTGACGTTGGCGCTGGCGTACGACGTGGACATGCTGCACGAGAAGGCGCAGCTCCTTCCGGAGGACTGGCAGGCACGGCTGCCCCACAACAGCGCGCCGTATACGTCCACCATCGTCTTCGTGGTGCGCGAGGGCAATCCCAAGGCCATCCGTGAATGGGACGACCTGGTGCGCAAGGACGTCACTGTCATCACCCCGAACCCGAAGACGTCGGGCGGCGCGCGGTGGAACTACCTGGCCGCGTGGGGGCAGGCGCTGAGAGGCGAAGGCGGCAGCGAGGCCCGGGCCCAGGCGTATGTGGAGAAGCTGTTCCGCAACGTGCCGGTGCTCGACTCGGGCGCGAGGGGCGCCACCACCACCTTCGCCGAGCGCGGCCTGGGCGACGTGCTCCTCGCGTGGGAGAGCGAGGCCTTCCTCCTCACGCGTGAGGTGGGGCAGGCGCGGTTCGAGGTCGTCGTTCCCTCGGTGAGCATCCTCGCCGAGCCGCCCGTCGCCGTGGTGGACCTCAACGTGGACCGCAAGGGCACCCGGGCCGTGGCGGAGGCGTACCTGGCGTACCTCTATTCGGAGGAGGGGCAGGAGATCGCGGCGCGGCACCACTTCCGGCCGCGCTCGGAGGTCGTGGCCGCGAAGCATGCGTCTGACTTCCCCGGTCTGATGCGCTTCACGCTGGCGGAGGTCGCGGGCGACTGGCGGCGGGCGCAGGCCACGCACTTCGCCGACGGCGGCCTCTTTGACCGCATCTACGCGCCCCGCGCGGACTGAGGACACCCGCCATGTCCCGTCCTGCTCGCCACCGGGTGCTCCCGGGGTTCCGTCTGTCGCTGGGCTTCAGCTGGTTCTACCTGGGCCTCATCGTCCTCATTCCGCTCTCCAGCCTCTTCCTGCGGACCTTCTCCCTGAGCTGGGAGGAGTTCTGGGGCACCGTGACGACGCCGCGCGCGCTCGCCGCGTACCGGCTCAGCTTCGGGGCCTCGCTGGCCGCCGCGCTCGCCAACGTCGTCTTCGGCCTGCTGGTGGCCTGGGTGCTGGTGCGCTACCGCTTCCCCGGTCGCGACGTGCTGGAGTCCCTGGTGGACCTGCCCTTCGCGCTGCCCACCGCCGTGGCCGGGCTCACGCTCACGACATTGTTCTCCGCGAAGGGGTGGTACGGCCAGTACCTTGACGCGCTGGGACTCAAGGTGGCCTACACGTCCGTGGGCGTGGCCATCGCGCTGACGTTCATCGGGTTGCCCTTCGTGGTGCGCACCGTGCAACCCGTGCTGGAGGACATCGACGTGGACGTGGAGGAGGCCGCGGCCACGCTGGGCGCCTCTCCGTGGCAGACCTTCCGGCGCGTCCTCCTTCCCGCGCTCTTCCCCGCGCTGCTCAGCGGCTTCACGCTGGCCTTCGCCCGCGCGCTGGGTGAGTACGGCTCTGTCGTCTTCATCTCCGGCAACATGCCGCTGCGCACGGAGATTGTCCCGCTGCTCATCATCACCCGGCTGGAGCAGTTCGACTACGCGGGGGCGACGGCCATCGCCATCGTCATGCTGGGGGCGTCGTTCTCACTGCTGCTGGCCGTCAACCTGCTCCATCGCTGGAGTCAGCGTCGGCTGGAAGCCCGGCCGGGAGCGTGAGCGCCATGCATCCATCCACCCTTGTCTTGCGCCGAAGCGCGCGCAGTCTGAGCGGCCCCGCGTTCGTCCGTTGGGGGCTCATCGGCGCGGCGGTGCTGCTGCTGGGCGTCTTCCTCATCGTCCCGCTGGTGGCCGTCTTCACCTTCGCCTTCCAGAAGGGCTGGGAGGCCTACGTCGCTGCCCTGACGCACCCGACGGCGCTGGCGGCCATGCGGCTGACGCTGCTGGCCGCGGTCATCGCCGTGCCCTTCAACCTCGTCTTCGGCCTGGCCGCGTCGTGGCTCATCGCGCGGTTCCAATTCCGGGGACGCTCGTTGTTGATGACGCTCATCGACCTGCCCTTCAGCGTGTCACCCGTCATCGCGGGGCTCATCTTCGTGCTGCTCTTCGGCCGGCAGGGCTGGCTGGGGCCGTGGCTCCTGGACCATGACGTCCGCGTCATCTTCGCCGTGCCCGGCATCGTCCTGGCCACGGTGTTCGTCACCTTTCCCTTCGTCGCACGCGAGGTGCTGCCCGTGATGGAGGCCCAGGGCAGCGACGAAGAAGAGGCGGCGCTGACGCTGGGCGCGAGCGGCTGGCGCACCTTCCTGACCGTCACGCTGCCGAAGGTGAAGTGGGGCGTGCTGTACGGCGTCATCCTCTGCAACGCGCGAGCAATGGGCGAGTTCGGCGCCGTGTCCGTGGTGTCCGGCCACGTGCGCGGAGTGACGACGACGCTGCCGCTGCACGCGGAGATTCTCTACAACGAGTACGACCTGGCCGGCGCGTTCGCCGTGGCGTCGCTGCTGACGCTGCTCGCGCTCGTGACGTTGGTGGTGAAGAAGTTCGTGGAGTGGAGGAGTCAGCCGTCATGAGCATCGTCGTCGAACAGCTCGCCCGCCGGTTCAACCGGGGTGGCAGTCCCGCCGTGTCCAGGGTGTCCTTCCATGCCCCTGGGGGGGCCATCACCTCGTTGCTGGGGCCGTCCGGCGCGGGCAAGTCCACGCTGCTGCGGCTCATCGCCGGGCTGGAGATTCCCGATGAGGGCCGTGTCCTCATCGATGGCGTGGACAGCACGCAGATGCCCGTGCAGCAGCGTGGCGTGGGAGTGGTCTTCCAGAGCTACGCGCTCTTCAAGCACCTCACCGTCCGCCAGAACGTGGCCTTCGGCCTGGAGGTCCGGCGCGTTCCCAAGGCGGAGCGCGAGGCCCGTGTGGAGGAGATGCTCCGCATGGTGCAACTGGAGCACCTGGGCGGCCGCTATCCCGGCCAACTCTCCGGCGGGCAGCGGCAGCGCGTGGCCTTCGCGCGCGCCCTGGCCATCCGCCCCCGCGTGCTGCTGCTGGACGAGCCCTTCGGCGCGCTGGACACGCGGGTGCGCGAGGAGCTTCGGGAGTGGCTCCATGCCCTGCACGAGCGCACGCGGTTGACGACGTTGCTGGTGACGCATGATCAGCAGGAGGCCCTGGAGATTTCCCAACACGTGGTGGTGCTGAGCGAGGGCCGCGTGGCCCAGGCGGGCTCTCCCGCGGACATCTACGACCGGCCCGCCTCCCCCTTCGTCGCCTCATTCATTGGAGGCGCCAGCGTGCTGCGTGGCCACGTCCAGGCGGGCAGGGCGGCCATGGGGGCTTTGTCCGTGACGGCTCCCGCCGCCGCGCGCGAGGGCGAACCGGTGCATGCCTTTGTCCGTCCGCATGACATCAAGCTGGCGAAGGCAGTCGCGGGCGCGGCGAGCGCATCCACCGCCACCGGCCGCGTCGAGCGGCTCAAACCGGTGGGAGGCTACGTGAAGGTGTTCCTCCGCCTACCGAGCGGGGACGAAGTCACCGTGGAGGTGCCGCGCTCGGAGTTCGATGCGCTGGGCGTGGCGGAGGGGGACTCCGTGCGCGCCGACGTCCGGTCCGCCACCGTCTTCGTGGGGGACTACTCCATTTAGGTACGAAGTCTTTGAAATCTAATATTTCAGTTAAAACTGCTTGTGTGGTGGGGGAGGGCGGCTATGTCCCAGGGGAACCCCTGGAGCGAGACATGCACAAACGACACGCATTGCGTTCGATGTTGTGGGCCGCGAGCAGTCTGGCGTTGGTTGGCGGCTGTTCCCCGGACCTGGAGCCATCCGACGCGGAAGCCCTTCCTCTGGTGTCGCAGGCGCAAGGCGAGCGGGCCTATGACCCAGGGCCGGGCTGGAGCCTGGCGTGGCAGGACGACTTCACGGGCAACAGCCTCAACTCCGCCCACTGGACGGTGCTGACGAGCAACTTCGACCCGGTCACCAACAACTGCAACTTCGGCACGGGGGAGCTGGAGTACCCCCGCGCGCAGAACGTCACCGTCGCTGGCGGCAAGCTCATCCTCACCGCGCAGCGGACGGCGGACGCGCCGTTTGACGCACGCTGCGCGGGTGACGGGCCCCGTTCGTACTACTCGGGCCGCATCCACTCGAAGGGCAAGGTGGAGCGCCGCTACGGCAAGCTGGTGGCGAGCATCAAGGTGCCGTCCGGCTATGGCATGTGGCCCGCGTTCTGGACGCTGGGCGCGAACATCTCCAACGTCGGGTGGCCCCGGAGCGGCGAAATCGACATCCTCGAGTGGCACTCCAACGACGCGTCGTGGATGAAGTCCGCCGCGCACTGGTTCGCCAATGGCGCGCAGCAGAGCTGGGGCACGGGCGCCAACCGCGGGTACAGCGTCGCGGACGGCTTCCACACGTACGAGGTGGAGTGGACGGCCAACCGGATGATCTTCCGCCTGGACGGCGAGATTCGCGGCAACGAGTTCGCCCATGACGAGGCGGCCTTCCAGCAGAACCACTACATCCTCCTGAACCTCGCCCTGGGCGGGAACTGGTACGGCCACCCGCACCCGGACGCCATCGCGCTGCCCTGGGGCCAGACGAAGACGATGGAGGTGGAGTGGGTGCGCTGGTACCAGCCGGGGAGTACGCCGCCGCCCGCGTCACTCGCCAACGCCAGCTTCGAGAACGGCATGACGGGCTGGGCCACCTGGAGCCCCAACGGCACCGAGGCCGCGGACTTCAGCGAGACGTACAACGGGGGCCGCACCGGCGCCTATCACCTGACGCACTGGACGAACGGCACGCCCTTCGAGGTCTGGACGTACCAGCCGGTGTCGGGCCTCGCGTCGGGCACGTACAAGGTCCGCGCGTGGGTGCGAAAGAACGGCGGGTTCGACCTGTCGCGTCTCCAGGCCAAGACGTGTGGCGAGTGCGCGCCCGTGTTCACCAACCTGGGGGACCATGGCGACTGGACGATGGTGGAGACGCCGCCCATCTCTGTGACGGGAGGTTACCTGGAGCTGGGCTTCCACACCCGCGCCACGTCAGGCAACTCCGCCCACTTCATCCACATGGATGACGTGGAGCTCATCCGCCTCTGATTCGCCGCGTGTTCTTGATGCGCGGTCGCTGGGCGCCGCGCGGGGCTTGACGGCTCGCGCGTGGCGCCCGGCGTGGCCAGGCACAGGGACGGCTAGAGAACGACCTTGCGGCACCGGAAGCCGGCGGCTTCGGTCACGTAGAGGTTCCGGCCGGCGGTGTCCACGGCGAGCCCCGCGGGGCCGTTGAGGGTCGCGGCCGCGGGGGCGCCGCCATCCCCCGTTGAGCTGGCGATGCCGGTGCCCGTGACCAGGCTCGCCTGCGCCGGGCCCAGCAGCACCTTGAGTACGCGGTGATTCCCGGTGTCCGCGATGTACAGGGTCCCCACCTCGTCAAGGGCCAGGCTGGTGGGGGCGTCGAGCTCGGTCTGGTCCGGGGCGGTGTTGAGGGTGTTGCCGCTGGCCTTGCCGGTGTTGACGAGGGTGTTGATGTCACCGCTGTCGAGGTCAATCACCCGGACGCAGTGGGAGCCGGTCTCCGCCACGTAGAGGTCCTTGAGGGTCAGGTAGTCGAGCGCGATGCCCGCGGGCGTATCCAGGCTCGCGGCTGTTGATGCGGCTCCGTCGCCGGTGGAGGCCTTTGTCCCATCTCCGGCCACCGTGTCGATTGCGCCAGAGGCCAGGTCAATCACCCGGACCCGGTGGTTTCCTGTGTCCGATACGTAGAGCTTTCCCGCATCTGTATTGATGGCGAGCCCGCTGGGCGTGTCGAGCTGGTGGTTCGTCGCGGGCTCCCCCTCGCCGTTGTAGCCGGCCATCCCCGTCCCCGCGAGCGTGGTGATGAGACCGGTGGCGACATCCACCTGCCGGATGCGGTGATTCAGCGTGTCCGCGATGTACAGGACGTTGCGCGTGTCGTCGAAGGCGACGTCCCGGGGGCCATTGAGGCAGGCGTTGGCGGCCTGCCCCGTGGAGTCTCCGCTGAAGCCCGCGGTCCCGGAACCGGCGAAAGCATGGATGTTGCCACCCAGCTCCAGCATGCGGATCCGATGGTTGTCCGTGTCGCTGACGTACAGCGAGCCGTCCTTCGTGACGGTCAGCCGGGAGGGGGAGTTCAGTTCCGCTGCATCCGCAGGCCCTGTGTCGCCCTGGTCGCCCGAGGTGGTGGGCGTCCCGGCGACGTGGTCGATGTCATTGCTGGAGAGATCTATGACGCGCACCACGTGATTCCCACTGTCGGCGATGTAGAGCGAGTCGGAGGAGTCGTCATGGACGACGCAGGTGGGCGCGTCGAACACCGCGCCGGCCGCGGGGCCGCCGTCCCCTCCATGGCCAGAGGTCCCGGGGGTACCCGCAATCGTCCGGATGACGTCCACCTCCTCGTCCAGCTTGATGGTCTTGCTCGGCTTCTTGGGGTCAGGCACGCGCCGGCTGCGGGTCTCCGTGGTCACAGCGCGGATGCAGTGGTTGCCCGTGTCGGCGATGTAGACGACGTTGTCCGGGCCGACGGTCAGGTGGGTGGGGTGATTGAGCTGGGCCAACGTGGCGGTGCCATCCGCGCCGGTGCCTGTGGTGACGTCACCCGCGTGCCCCGCGGTGCCTGGCGTCCCGGCGAAGTTCCGGATGGTGTCTCCCTCGACAATCCGGACGCAGTGGTTGCCACGGTCGGTGATGTAGATGCTGCGCGCGGTGTCGACGAAGACGCTGCTCGGCCCCTGAAGCCGGGCCTGGCGCGCGGGGCCGTTGTTGCCATTCGCCCCGCCATTGCCGGGGATTCCCGCCACCGTCGAGATGAGCCCGGTGCGCAGGTCCACCATCCGGATGCAGTGGTTGCCCGTGTCGGCGACATAGAGGCACCGCCTTTCGTGCGCGAAGAACACGTCCAGGGGGGCCTGGAGCTGCGCACTGCTCGCAGTCCCTCCATCACCCGCGTGGCCCGCGGCCCCCGTCCCCGCGACGGTGGAGACCAGCCCGGTGCGCAGCTCCAGCTTGCGGATCCGGTGGTTCAGGGTGTCCGCGACGTAGACGGCGCCGCCGATTTCATCCACGGCGATGCCCTGGCAACCATTCAACTCCGCGGTGAGCCGCGCGCCCGTCGCGTCCCCGGCATCACCCGCGGTGCCATCACCGGCGAAGGTCGCCATCCGTCCGGAGGCATTCACCTGGCGGATGCGGTGGGCACCCGCGTCCGCGATGAACACGTCACCCCGGACGCCCAGCGCCATCCCCGCGGGCTGGGTCAACTGGCCCGTGGTGGCTGGGACGTCCTCGCCCGTGTGGCCCGCGGTCCCATCTCCCGCGTAGGTGCGGATGCGGGAGGAGAACGCCTTCGTTGCGTAATGGATGGAGAGCGAACACGGGCTGTTCGCGGTGGGGCCATTGCCGCAGGTGCGTGGATGGCGGTGGCAGCCAATCTGCGGGGCTCCGCTCGCCGCGGGGAGCGTGACGCGCGCGGCGGCCACCGCCAGTTGGGCGGACACGTCCGCGGCGCCTCCCGCCGAACAGGCGACGAGGGCGGCGACCACCGCCACGCGTGGAAGCATCTGCGCCAGCTCGTTCTCGGTCAGGGCCGAGGGCGCCACCGAGTACACGCCAATGGGAATGGCGGGCGCGAGCGCCACGGCCGCCGCGATGCTGGCCTTGAGGTCGTCGCGAATGGTGAGCTGCTGCGCCACGTGCAAGGCCGCGGCGGGAGGCGGGGCGCTGCGCCCGCGCTCCACGCCGATGAAGGCCCAGGCGGCTTCGCAGGCGGCGAGCGCCAGCGCCTCACGCAGCGCTGGCACGGTCGGAGGGGCGTTGGCGTCCCACTGGGTGGCGGCGTCCACCACCTGCTGGAGTAGATCTGTCGGCAGTGACTCCTCCACCAGGTCGCGCGTCAGTCGCGTGCGCGCGAAGGCCGCGGCCTGCTGCATCGGGTCGCGTGAGCGGGTGCTCACGTGGACCCGGGCGCCGGTTGAAGGGTCCTCGAGGGCGCGCCGTCGCTCTTCGACCCGGAGGGTCAGCTCCTGGGCAACCCGGGCGCACGCGCGCAGCGTCGCCTGCGTGAGGAGGCGCGCGAGTCCTTGCAGATTCCCACCAGCCGCCGCCGCGGCGTGCGCCTGGGCGCCCTGCAGCGAGGTGTCCAGCAGGGAGGCGACGGCCCGTGCCCCGGAGGCGGCCGTGACGTCGAGGCTCACCGGACCTCCCGTCGTCAGCGGCGGGTTGGGGGGCACTACGGTGGCGGGGGTCACCAGCGCCGCCGCGACGTGGGGAATCAGTGCCTCGTTGGCGGCCTGGAAGGCGGCGGCCACCGCGATCTGTTCGCCCATGGGGGGCGTCGCGTTGCCATGCCAGACCTCGAGCTCGGCGGCGGCCGTGGCCACCAGCGCGATGGCGGCTTCGTCGATTTCGTCGGGAGCGGCCGCGGGGGCGAGCCCGGGCAGGGCCACGTCCGCGGGGAAGGTGAGCCCGACGTTGCCTCGTGGCCCCGCGAACTTGGCGGCCGTCTCCGAACCGCCGGTGTCCATCCGGAAGTCGTCATGCCAGCCCCGCCCCTCATAGGCTTCGACGCCTCTGTCCGTCGGGTGCGAGAAGGAGTTGCCCCAGCCGTAGGAGTAGGCCAGGAGCACGCGAGCGCCCGGGAGGGGACGTGGGATGCTGGTGGTGTCTTCGATTTCGGCGCCATGATGGCTGGCCACCAGGCCCACGCAGGTGGCGTCGCAGCCGTGCGTGAAGGAGCCGGGCTGGTACTCCGCGTCTCCTGTCAGCAGGATGAAGTGGTTGGCCGCGTGCCACTTGAGGCGGAGCGCTAGGGCATGGTTGTTGATGTTGTTGCCGCTGACCTTGATGACCCGCACGTTCTGGTGGGCCGCATGGGGAATGGTCGGGGGCAGGAGGTTGTTGGGGTCCTCGTCAGGCCAGATGTGGAGCTCGGCGTTGTCCTCGAGGTAGGTCTCCAGCGACTTCGAGGTCTCGCTGCGCTTGCTCAAGAGCCCCGTGGTCTTCCCTCGAGGAGCCGGGCTTCGCTGCGCGGGGGCCAGCACCACCAGGCTGGCCGTGGGTGGCGTTCCCGAGAGCTTCGCCTGGTGCTGGACATAGATGGTGTCGAGCGAGGCGTTATGGTCTTCATCCCAGTGGGACAGGATGACCTTCGTCGAGGGCCCCACGCAGAAGGCCGGGGCCGGGTCGGGATAGGTGAATTGATTCACCAGCGCTCCGGCGCCCAGGTCGTAATACGCCAGGAGGCGGCCCTCCATGTCGAACAGGGCCGTGCAGTTGCCTTGACCGATGTCGACCACGACCGCGAAGCGGGGGTTCTGCGCGGCGTTTCCCTGGGGAAACCACTGTTGCACCAATTGGTGCAACGAATGCTGATTCTTGACGTGCCGAGCCACGAGGATGCCTTTCCTGGGCGTCAGAAAATCCTGTGTGAGAGCCGGTCGAGCTTCTGTCCCATGAGTGAATCGCTGGCGACGGCATCCACGGAGAGGATGACGTGCTTGTCCGTGTACCGGCCCGAAAGGTCTACAAGCCCGAGTTCGGTCTGGGCCTGGGGGGGAAGGAAGATGCGGACGGGGATGCCGTTGACGTAGCTCTCCCCACCGTGCAGGCCCACGCCCAACTGGAGCCAGAGCCCTTCCTCCAACTCCACCTCGAGTTCGTCCAGATGGGCCAGTAGCGTTTCATACACGGGCGTATCCAGGACCATGTCGAACTTGCAGCGTCCCGCCCATGTGGGCCAGCGCGAATACTCGGGGAGGTCGCTCAGGTCCTCGGCGAGCGCGTCGAACCAGGCGGCATGCAATGCCTCGAGGATGAGGTGGTGGGCGACGAGCGTGGAGCCTCGCCACTGGCGTTCGATGTCGACAATCTTGGCGTAGAAGGGCACGCCCGATGGGCCCGGCCGCAGCGTGTCGTAGCTCATCGTTTCCTCTTCCTCGAAGAGGAGGACGCGGCGCCGCCGCTTGGCGATGACACGGAAGCGCTGCAAGGGCAGCAAGGGGTCGTGGTTGCTGCTGTCGCTCCAGGAGCGGGGGCGCTTGAGGTTCCGGGGCTCCGGGGGCTCTTCATCCATCTCCTGGATTACCGGCTCCGGCCCGCATCCGTTCGCACAGCGGAGGCCGTCGTTGCAGAGGCTGCAGATGATGGTCCCGCAGTCCTCGCAGGGGTCCATGGAATCCCAATGCAGCTCCTCGTCGAAGCACGCCACATACATGGGGATGCATCCTCCTGGCGGACCTCGCGAGCTTGCTCGAATCGAGAGCGGACTGCTAGCTTGCCCCGTGTCCATGCTGACCATCCGTGCCGAGCAGATGGCTGCGCTCCAACGGGCCTCGGAGCGCACGCTCATCGAGAGGCTGAGCGCGCATGTGACCCTGCGTTGGGGCGTCATGGCAGGAGGGGCCGCGCGTGAGGCCTGGATATCCGACGCAGTGCTCAGGGCGCGTGGCTACCGCCTCAAGAGCGAGCAGGACATCACCGAGTTCGTGGACCTGACCTTCGAATTCGGACGCGAGTTCGACCTGGAGGCGCGCCACGCCGCGGGCGCCGCGATTCTGAAATGCCGGCAACTGGCCGCCGCGCGTATGCGGCAACTGCGTGGCTGGGCCGCGTCGGCGCGGGGTTCCGCGGGCAAGGAGGCCTGATGCCGGAGACGAACCCATTGAGCGACCCGACGGGGACGGGGATGAGCGGCTCCGAAGCGGGCCGGACGGTTCAGCCCTGCTCGGCGCCGCGCCGCGCGCGGGTGCGCATCGTCATCCGGGACACCGCCTTCGAAATCCATGCGGGCCTGCGTTACCGGCTCGAGGTGGCCGGCGAAACCCTGCGCGGGACGCTGGGCTCGGATGGGCTGCTGGACGTGCTGGTGCCCGAGTCCGCCACGTCGGCGCGGCTCCTGGTCTGGCAGCCTCGCCAGGGAACCCGGGCGCGGGAGTGGACGTTGGAGTTGGGGGCCCTCCAGCCCACGGAGGTGGAGCAGGGGGCCTTGGACCGGTTGGAGAACCTGGGCTTTCTGGAGGAGAACACCGCGGGCCAGGAAGGAGGGGCCCTCGCGGCGTACCAGGCGGCGATGGGGCTGCCCGTGTCCACGCGGCTGGATTCGCGGACGCAGGCGCACCTGGATGCGACGTATCACGACGGCAGGCATCAACCGTCGGCGATGCCCTGGCGCCCCGGGGTGTACCTGGACGTAGGGCCGGACGAGGACGTCTGACACGCGTCGTGAGCGGGCTTACAGCACCATTCGCCAGAGCAGTCCGGCCAGCGTGGTGTAGCCCACCGCCGCGCGTTCCACGCGCCCCTCCGAGGAGATGAAGAACACGGTGGGGAAGCTGTTCACACGAAAGGCGGATTGAATGGCGTCGTCCCCGAGGAGCACCGGGTAGTCCACCTCGTGCTCCCGGGCGAAGCGCCGCACGGCCTCCTCGTCTTCGTAGGCCACGGCGACGGACACGACATGCGCGGAGTCCCCCGCGAGCTTGCGCAGCTGCGAGAGGTTGGAGGACTCCATTCCGCAGACGCCGCACCAGGGGGCCCAGAAGGCCAGCACCACCGGCTTCCCGCGGAGCGCGTCCAGCCGCACGGTGTCACCTGTCAGCGTCTGGAGGGTGAAGGCGGGCGCGGGGGTCCCCGCTCCGGGAAGGTTCCGGGCCTGCCACGCGGCCACCGCCGAGAAGAGGAGGGCGAACACGGCCAGGTCCACGCCCCAGCGCACCCATCGCCGCTCCCGGGCACGGGCCCAGGTGGACTTCAGCCTCGCCAACATCCCCGTGCCGCCCTGCATGTGCATCCTTTCGATTCGGGACAGGCCACGGCCGCCCGGAAAGGGGCGGCCGTGCCTGCGTCACATCATGTCAGCGCGGCGGCCTCGTCGGGCTGCCAGGCTGCGTCACGCAGCCGGGCGCCGTCCTGGCGCTGCGCGCGGCCCACCGCCCGCGTGACGGCGTTGCTGGCGCGCTCCAGCGTCCGGTCGATGGCCGCCAGCAGGTTGGTGTCCGAGGATTCGATGGCCAGCTCTCGACCGTGGTCCAGCCGGAGTGCCACGCGGCACACCTGGTCCACGCCGCCCTTGGGGCCGTTGGCATCCTCCAGCCGCACGACGACTTCCTTCACCCTGTAGGACAGCCGGTCCAGGGCGAAGCGCACGCGACGCTCGGCGTAGGTTCGAAGGGTCTCTGTGAGGGGGATGTTCCGGGCTCGGATTTCGACTCGCATCCAGGACGCTCCTTCTGGGGCCCACCATGGGCCCACGCCTCTATCTCTGTCGTCGTGACGCTTTTGCCGCAAATAGGAAAAGCCCCCGTGAGCGCTTCGGAAAACCGAAGGTTCACGGGGGCCGGTGGCGGGGCCGTGAGGCCCTGGAATCACGGGCCGCTGGACGTCGCGGCGCTGCCCGCGGGCTTCTTGGCCGCCGCCTTGGCGGGTGAGCTTGCCGCGCCCGCCGCCGCGGGGGCCTGCGCCTTGCTGGCCGCCTCCGGAGCCGCGGCGTCCGTGGGGGCCTTCTTCGCGGGCATGGCCCAGATGGGGGCCTCTGGCACCGCGCGGGCACCAATGCGCACCTGCTGCTCCACCATGCGCGACCACAGTGACGCCTTGTTGCCTACCAACGCGTTCTTCGCCAGCTCCAGGGTCCGTGTGTCCTGTGCGCGACGGTAGAGGCGTGGGGCCACGTCCGGCTGGGCCGGGTCGGAGTCGCTCACCTGCACCTGCTCCTGAACGCTGATGCCCTCCTCCGCGAAGGTGAGGGTGGACGTCAGCTCGAACTTGCGGCGCAGCCCGTTGGGCAACTCGAAGGTCATCTCCCGGGACAAGGGGAACCACGCGGCGCCCAGGCAGGCGCGGCTCGCGTTGGAGACGGACTCGCTGAAGAAGCGGTTGGTGCGCAGCGGCATGATGCGCGCGTGCCGACGGCAGACCTCCTCGCCGCTGGAGGTGCACGCGTCACCCTCCGCGACGAGGATTGGCGTGCCCTTCACCTTCTCCAGGCGCAGCTTGGTGTGCTTCGCCATGGCGCGCAGCGAGCCCAGGGCCTCCACGCGGAAGCCCTGCTCGGTGCTCTCTACCAGGGCCACCGGGCCCAGGGCCTCTCCGTTGGTGAAGCGCCGCGTCTGCACCCAGACCAGCCGCTGGCCCGCCTGGAGCGTCTCCAAGACGAGGTCCTCCTCGGAGAGCTTCTCCGCGGGAGGCAGGGCCTGCGAATCCGGACCGGCCTCCACGCACTCGTCCGCGGCCGGGTCCTGCCACCACACCGGGGCACCGCCGCAGTCCACGCTGGGGCGCGGGTTGGCGCCCGTGTCCTTGTCGTAGCCGTGGAGCAGCAGCGCGAACCAGGTGTCCGGCGTGGGGAACGAGCGCGCGTTGGGGCCCGCCTCGGCGAAGCACATCGACGGCTTGGGGACGGTGGCGCAGCCGGCCAGCAGCGACAGCGCGACGGCGGAGGCCTGAAGCGTTCGTTTCATGGATTCTCTCAGGCCTCGGCGAACCGGAGGTCCCAGTCGCCTGCCTCGGTCAGGGCCACATGCAGCTTCGGGGGCACCGCGCCGCTCACCAGGTGCTGCAGCAGCTCGCGGGACAGCGCCGGCATCAGCGAGCCCTGGAGAATCTGCTCCATGTTGCGCGCCCCCATCTCCGACTCCGTGCAGCGGCGCGCAAGCTCGTCCAGCAGCTCTGGCGCCAGCGTCGTCTCCACGTTGTGCGCCGTGCGCAGCCGGCTCACCAGCTTGGCCAGCTTCATTTCGGCAATCTGGCGCATCACGTCGCGCTGCACCGGGCCGAAGGGGACGACCGTCATTCGAGCCAGCAGTGCTGGCTTGAAGTGCTGGCTGAGCGCGGGGCGAATCACCGACAGCACCTCATCGGAGGTGGGCTGCGCGCCGTCCTCGAACATCCGCATCACCAGGTCCGAGGCCAGGTTGCTGGTGAGGATGAGCACGGTGTTCTTGAAGTCCACCGCGCGGCCCTCGCCGTCCGTCAGCGAGCCCTTGTCGAACACCTGGTAGAAGAGGTTCATCACCTCCAGGTCGGCCTTCTCGCACTCGTCCAGCAGCACGACGGAGTAGGGCCGCTGACGCACGGCCTCCGTCAGCAGGCCGCCTTCGCCGTAGCCCACGTAGCCCGGCGGCGAGCCGATGAGCCGGCTCACCGTGTGCTTCTCCTGGAACTCGCTCATGTTGAGCGTCGTCATGAAGCGCTCGCCGCCGTAGAGCGCGTCCGCCAGCGCCAGCGCCGTCTCCGTCTTGCCCACGCCGCTGGGGCCCACGAAGAGCATCACGCCAATGGGCGTGTCCGGGTTGCGGATGCCGGCCTGGGAGATGCGGATGATCTCCGCCACCTTCTTCAGCGCCGCCTCCTGGCCCCGCACCCGGCCGCGGAGCTTGTCCTCCAGGTTGAGCACCGACTCCAGCAGGTCGCTGCGCATCTTCCCCACGGGCACGCCCGTCCAGCCCGCCACCACCCGCGCGACGATGTCCGCGTCCACGTCCGCGTGTACCAGCGGCACCTCGCCGCGCGTGGCCGCCAGCTTCGCCGCCGCTTCGTCCACGGCCGCCTTCAGGGGCGCGGAGTCCGTGTCCGGAGCGGCCTCGCGCAGGGCCTTTCGGGCCTCCATCAGCGCCGCGACGGCCGTGCGCTCCGTCTCCCACCGCGCGTGCAGCGTGGCACGTGCATCCACCGTGGCGCTCAGCTTCGCCTCGGCGGCCTCCAGGGACGTCTGCTCGTCCGGGCCGCCCGTGCCCTCGGCGAGGTCGCGCTTGCGCGTGTCGCGCTCGCGCTCCAGCGCCGAAATCTCCTGGTCCAACTGCACCAGCTCCTCGGGCCGGGTGGACAGCTCAATCTTCACGCGGGCCGCGGACGTGTCCAGCAGGTCCACCGCCTTGTCCGGGAGCTGCCTGCCGGAGATGTACCGGCTGGACAGGCGCACCGCGGCGGTGACGGCTTCGTCGCGGATGATGACGCCGTGGGCCGCTTCGTACGTGGGGCGCAGGCCGCGCAGCATCAGCTCCGCGTCCTCCTCGCTGGGCTCCTCCACCTTGACCGGCTGGAAGCGCCGCTCCAGCGCGGCGTCCTTCTCGAAGTACTTCTTGTACTCGGCCCAGGTGGTGGCCGCGAGCGTGCGCAGCTCACCGCGCGCCAGCGCCGGCTTGAGCAGGTTGGACGCGTCCGTGCCGCCCTGCGAGCCGCCCGCGCCGATGATGGTGTGCGCCTCGTCGATGAACAGGATGATGGGGGTAGGGGAGGCCTTCACCTCGGAGATGACGGCCTTGAGGCGGTTCTCGAACTCGCCGCGCACGCCCGCGCCCGCCTGGAGCAGGCCCAGGTCCAGCCCCAGCAGCTCGACGTTCTTCAACGCGTCGGGCACCTCGCCCCGGACGATGGCCCAGGCCAGGCCCTCCACCAGCGCCGTCTTGCCCACGCCGGGCTCGCCCACCAGGATGGGGTTGTTCTTCCGGCGGCGGGAGAGGATGTCCACCATCTGCCGGATTTCGCGGTGCCGGCCGAAGATGGGGTCGATCTTCCCCTCGCGCACCCGGCCCGTGAAGGACGTGGCGAAGCGCTTGAGGGCTTCATCCCCACGGCCTCCCGCGCCACCGGCCGCGCCTCCCGCCGCGCCACTGGCGGCGGCATCCGCGGAGGCGACCTCGACATTCTCGGGCGAGGGCCGCAGCACCACGTCCAGCGAGCTCATCAGCTCGTCGCGGCTGATGGCGTCCAGCTCGGGGAACAGCTCCGCGGTGTAGCGCGCGCGCCGGCTGACGAACTGGGCGAACAGCAGGCCCGAGCGCAGCCGCGTGGCGCCCTGCTCCACGGAAGCCAGGAGCCACGCCTCCTCGAACCACTGGAACAGCGTCTCGGAGAAGACGGGCCTGCCGGAGCTGCCCGCGCGCAGGCCCTGGAGGGCGCGCTCCATGCTGGCCAGCAGGTGGCGGCGGTCCACGCCGAACTGCTGGAGGATGCGCGCGACGTCCGAGTCCTCCGGCTCCAGCATCTGCACCAGCATGTGCTCCGGGACGATTTCATAGAACCGTCCCGCGCTGGCCCGGGCCACGGCGGCCTCGAGCAGACGGGTAGAGGTGGGCGTCAGGCGACGGACGAGCGCTTTCGGATCGACGCGAATGGGAGCCCCCAAAAAGGAAAGCGGTGATGGACGGTATATCGGGCGCGCCCTGGCGGCGTAAATCCCCGCGCGCCGCGCCCGCCTGCTCTAACGACTCATTTCACGACGGGGACACTCATCTGCGTCTGCTGACTCAGGCCCAGCCACGTGTCCCGCCCGAGCTGACTCGGCTCCCGGCTGGAGAGCCGGAACTGGTGCTGCACGCCTTCGGTGAGCCCCAGCTCCAAATCGTACTCCAAGGGGTCCCTCACGAAGAGGGCCACCACCTCTCTTACCAGTGGCAGCAAGTCCCCTTCCTGCATCAGCCGCTTGTAGGCGCGCGGCGGCAGCGGCCGGATGTGGATTTGAATCTTCCCCGTCCGGTCGAAGGCCTTGCCGCCCAACAGCATGTTGCGCCCCAACTGGTGGTTGGAGTGGCCCAGCCGGGCCCGGGCGTCGATGTCCACCCAGCGGCCCACGAACTGGCGCACCGACACCCGCGCGCCCTCCAGGTCGTCGCCCAGCACGTCCTCGAGCGCGACCTCCAACTGCTCGGACGTCCTCGCCCGGCTGGCCAGCAGCGGGGCGATCCGCAGCAGGCGCCAGGTCGGCAGCGTGCCCTCCAGGGGCTTCTCGTAGGTGTCGAACCCGCCCAGCGCCAGCAGGCGCCGGGACCACTGGTCCGAGAAGGACGTGTCCGTCTCACTGGTGACGCGGTACTTCGACTCGATGCGGTACAGCAACGACAGCAGCCGGTGGTGGAACAGGTCCAGGAACTCGCGCCGCACCGGGTGGTCCGGGTCCTCCTGCGCGACCTCCTCGGCCAGGTAATGGGGCAGGGGACTCACCGCGCCCGTCAGGCCCAGGAAGCGTGTCACCACCTCGAAGAGCGGTCGCTTCGAATACGGGTCCTCCGCCCGCACCGGCACGTGGTGCAGCGTCACGGATGACACGTCGCCCGAGGGGAACCCCAGGGACGGGTCGTGCCGGAAGCGAATCATCTCCTCGTTGACGGGCCCCGCGCCGCCCACGCGGGTGGCCTGCGACGTCAGCCGCTCCAGGAACGCCACCAGGGGAAAGAAGCTCACCCGGGGCGCCAGCTCGGCCAGCTTCTGGGCCGTCTCTACAAAAGCGTCTGGGAGCCGTTCCTCGGAAGCCACGAGAACTCCGTCTGCGAGGGGTGAAGCCGGATGCTCAGCTCGTTGAAGGAGTTGATGGTGACGTGGGAGGCGAGCAGTTCCTCCAGCACGGAGCCGAAGAGGAACGAATCGCCCACGCCCATGAAGTTCTCTTCGTCCAGGTCCACGCGCGTGCGGTGCCCCCGCAGCGGCGCGCCCTCCAGGAAGCGCGTCACCGGCTTCGTCTCCACCGCGCGGATGGCGTTGATGCGCAGGCGGCTGGCGCGCGCCGCCAGGTTGTCGGTGAGCGAATGGAAGTTGTACAGGTCCATCAGCCGCCGCAGCGCGGCCGCGTCCGCCAGCGAGTGCTGGTTGATGGCCAGGTGCGACAGGAGTCGCCAGTGCAGCTCGGTGCCCAGCGGCGCGCGCGCGGGCCGGCTCACCGGGGAGATGTTCTTGAACTTCGCCTGCGTGGGGCTGGCGGAGGTGGACGCCGTCAGGTCACCCACCTGCAGCCGCGAGGGCAGCGAGCGGTTGGTGCACGTCAGGTCCATGGACAGCGCCTCCTCGGCGTTGACCTCCGGCGCGATGTTCCGCGGCGTCTCCAGGGTGATGTACGTGTCGATTCCTTCGTCCAGCGGCGAAGGCGCCCGGCGCAGCCGATAGAAGGACTGCTCGGCGTCCCCGCCCGCGGTGTGGGTGAACTCGTAGAAGGGCCGATAGACGCGCCGCTCGTTGCGCCCGGCCTTCAGGCCCGTCACCGAATCCACCGAGTACACCTCCGCGTGGTTGGGGGGCAGGTCGGACGCGCGTAGCAGGTGCTCCCGGTCCAGCGTGCGGTGGAGGATGGGGTCCGCCGGCACGCTGAAGAGGTTCACCACGGGGGCGCAATGCAGCCGGAACATCTCCCGGTGGATGCGCGCATCCAGGGGCGGCGGCCGCTCCAGGTGGAAGGCAATCTCGAAGCGGTCCTCTTTCAGCCCGGCGGCGGCGTCCAGCCCGCGCACCTCGAAGAACAGGAACTTCTCCGGCAGCGTCAGGTACTCCTGGAGGTGCCGGTAGCCCTCGCTGGCGCGCGGCCAGGGCAGCAGCTTGAAGTCCCGGTGGAAGCCCACCGGTTGGATGGCATTCGCCGGCAGCTTGATGCCGTCGCCCTGGCCAGACGCGCCGCGCACGCGCACCTGGCGGCAGTAGCGGAGCAGCCACAGCAGCACCACCGACGCGGCGGACAGGTCGGCGTGGATGAACAGGCGCAGGCCTTGCTCGCGGAACACCTCCGCGCGGCCCTGCTCCGTCGTCTGGAAATAGAGGCGCAGCACCGGCGCGGTGATGGACGACCGGTCCAGCAGCGCGTCGGTGAGCTGCACCGGCAGCAGGTCCACGTCCGTGGTGGTGCGGAAGACGCAGCTGGTGCCGTCAATCGGCTGGGACGCCACCTCCGCCCCGGCGGCCAGCCGCGAGCGGCCGCGCAGCGCGCGCAGGTGCGGGGTGAACTCGACGATGGTGGAGGCCGGCAGCGGGCGCAGGTAGTGCGGCAGCAGCAGCTCGGTGAGCCCGTGCACCAGCTCCGGCACGTCGTCGTCCACGCGCTCGCGGATGCGGGCCGCGAGGAACGCGAAGCCCTCCAGCAGCCGCTCCACGTCCGGGTCCGCGCCGCGCTCCACCAACAGGCCCGCGACGGAGGGGTTGGCCAGCCCGAAGGCCCGTCCCATCTCCCGCAGGTACGACAGCTCGCTCAGGTAATACTTGCTGAACATCCTCGCCCTCCGCCACGCACCCCTGGATTCACCCGACTCACCACAGGTCC
This sequence comes from Myxococcus xanthus, assembly GCF_013116825.1. GTDB lineage: Bacteria > Myxococcota > Myxococcia > Myxococcales > Myxococcaceae > Myxococcus > Myxococcus xanthus_B. The sequence goes on along the minus strand of NZ_JABFNS010000022.1, from coordinate 4,160 downwards.
ACGCGTCCGCCCGGGTGAACCTGGGTATGGAAACGCACCATGCCTCGTCGATCCCGCGTGGCCAACTGCGCGGTGATGTCGAAGCGCAGCGCCGTCGGGTCCACCGGGTCCGCGTTGTAGTGCACCACCACGCCCTTCAGGCGCGGTTCGTACTCCTGGATGGCCTGCCGGATGGATTGCGTCATCCGCGGTATCGCCGACGGGTAGGAATGGACGATGTCGTTCAGGTCCAGGATGCCGTAGCCCGGTGAGGCCACGGACTCTCCCTTGCGCGTGTTGAGGAGGTTGCGCAGGTGCTCGGCGATGGATTCAACGACGTCGCCAGGCGGGGCGAGCGTGCCGTTGCCTTCAGCGATGCGCGACAACAAGCCTCGGGAGCCCATGGATTTCCTTCAACAACGGAGTACCCCAACCCCCGGCCGCCCGCGGAGCCCACTTGCACGGACGGCCGGTGGAGGGACGGACATCAACGCTGGGTGTCCCAGGTGTCCTCGTGCGTGACACCGCCCTGGGTGATGGTCCAGTTGATGGTGTGGAACACCAGCTGGACGGTCTCCATCGGGGGCAGGTTGGTGCTCGCCGGCACGAAGGAGTTCGGCACCGTCTGCTGGATGGCGTTGATGCGGGCCTTCTTGATGGACACCGTGTAGAACTGCTCGGTGGTGCCGTCGCCCGTCGGGTTCGGACGGAAGAACTTGAAGGTCGCGTCGATGACCTGGTTCTCACAGAGGGCCTTCATCAGCAGCGGCGACGACTTGTCGATGCGCTTGGTGATTTCGATGCCCTCGTACTGGCGGCGGCCCGTCGCCAGACCGGAGCCGGCCTCGCGAGCGGTGAAGACCTTCTGGCTGTACGCGACGCACTCGATGGAGTCCGCGCGGCCCAGGCTGGTCTGCGTGCTGTCGCCCTTGATGTCGCTGCCGTTCGCCTTCAGGTACAGGTGTACTGATTCAGCCATGACTTCAACCTCGTCGCTTTGCGCGCGTCCGCGCGCTGGTGGACCCAGGCTCACCCTGAGCCTGGGCTTGTTGGAGCCCCTAAACTAGCTGAAATGACCGACGCTGGGTGAAACGGGCTCTACTCCTTGTCCAGCTTGCCCACGAGGGACAAGGTGAACGACGCACCCATGTACTTGAAGTGGGGGCGCACCTGCAGGCTGCAGCGGTACCAGCCCGGCTGACCGTCCACGTCCTCCACCACCACGCGCGCGGCGCGCAGGGGGCGGCGCGAGCGCACGGCGGGAGCAGGGTCGTCCATGTCGGAGATGTACTGGCTGAGCCAGTGATTGAGCTCGCGCTCCAGGTCCGACTTCTCCTTCCAGCTTCCAATCTGCTCGCGCTGGAGCACTTTGATGTAGTGCGCCAGGCGGGTCATGATGAACATGTAGGGGAGCTGCGTGCCCAGGCGGTAGTTGGTCTCCGCCGCCTTGCCCTCCGGGGTGTTGCCGAAGAACCGGGGCTTCTGCGTGGAGTTGGCGCTGAAGAAGGCCGCGTTGTCGGAGTCCTTGCGGAACACCAGGCCGATGAAGCCCTCCTCGGAGAGCTCGAACTCGCGCCGCTCGGTGAGCATGACCTCGGTGGGAATCTTGGTCTGGATCTCCCCCATGGCCTCGTACTGATGCAGCGGCAGGTTCTCCACCGCGCCGCCGGACTGGGGACCGATGATGTTCGGGCTCCAGCGGAACTTGGCGAACGAGTCCGCCACGCGGCTGGTGAGCGCCACGGAGGCGTGACCCCACAGGTAGCGCTCGTGGTGGCCCACGACGTCCTCGGTGAAGTTGAAGGCCTTCACCGGCACCGTCTTCTCCCCGTAGGGCAGGCGCAGCAGGAAGCGCGGCAGCGCCAGGCCCACGTAGCGCGCGTCCTCGCTCTCACGGAACGAGTGCCACCGGGCGTACTGAGGACCCTCGAAGAGCGACTTGAGGTCCTTCAGGTCGGGCAGCTTGAGGAAGCTCTCCTCGCCAAACACTTCCGGCGCGGCATTGCCGATGAAGGGCGCGTGCGCCATGGCGGCCACGGAGGCGCACTTGCGGAGCAGCTCCATGTCCTGCGGGCCCACGTTGAAGTCGTAGTTGGCGGAGATGATGCCGTAGGGCTTGCCACCGAAGACGCCGTACTCGTTGGAGTACACGAGCTTGTACAGGCCGCTCTTGGTGACCTCGGGCGCGTCCTCGAAGTCCTTCTGCAGGTCTTCCTTGGAGGCGTTCAGCATCTCCACGCGGGTGTTCTCGCGGAAGTCGGTGCGGTCCACCATGAACTTCAGCGAGCGCCACGAGGACTCCAGCTTCTGGAACTCCTTCGCGTGGAGGATTTCGTTGACCTGGGCGGACAGGCGCTTGTCGATTTCGGCGATCATCGCGTCGACGAGCGCCTTGTCCACGCGCTCCTCGGAGCGGTTGGGCGCCAGCATCTCGGTGATGAAGGCCTGCACGCCGCGCTTGGCGACGTCGTAACCCTCGTCCTTCGGCTTCAGCTTGGCCTCGGACAGGATTTCGTCGAGCAGGGACAGCGAGGCGTCATTGGCGACGCCCGTGGACTTCTGGGTCTGGGTCTCGTTGGCCATGGTGATTCGGTTCCCCCGGAAAGGGCTACTTGGTCTCTTCGGTCAGACCCAGTTCCTTGATGAGCGCCTTGCGTCCGTCCTCGTCGGCGAGCAGGGCCTGGAGCTTCTTGCGGAACGCCGGCAGGTTGCCCAGGGGGCCCTTGAGGGCGTTGAGCGCGCTGCGCAGCTCGAGCAGCTTCTTCAGCTCCGGCACCTGATTGACGACGCTCTCGGGCGAGAAGTCATTCAGGTTCTTGAACTGGAGCGACACGTTCATCGTGGCGTTCGGGTCCGCCGAAAGCTTGTCGGCGGCGGTCAGGGTGACCTTGAGGTTCTGCTGGGCCATGACCTCGTTGAAGTTGGCCTTGTCCACGTTGATGGGCGCGCGCTGCTCCAGCGGACGGGCGTCTTCCTGACCCGTGAAGTCCCCCAGCATCAGCACCTTCAGCGGCAGCTCCACCTGCTCCTGCGCATTGCCGGTGGCGGGCTTGTAGACGATGTTGACGCGCTCGGTAGGGGCGACGGAACTCTCTTTGCTCATCTGCGGCTTTCTCCTTGAGAACTGCGTAGAAGACGCGGGCGTCGCATGAGGGAGGGCTTCGCCGCGGTACGACGGGTGTCTTTCAAGCGCCGACGCGCAGCGTGGCGGAAGAGTCCAGCAACGCTAGACGACGATACCGGTTTCGAAATTTCACTGCCACCGGTCCAGACTCCTTTTCGGCGTCGGTGCGGGTTTGCAGCCACCCCTCCAGACACGCGGCGGCGAGCGCTGGCTCCCAGGTGTCGAGCGCGTGGGCGGAGACCTCTTCGTCCAGCGCGTCATAGACGGCGCGCGCGAGCGGCAACTGGCCCGCATTGGCACACAACCGCGCCAGCTCCAGCCGGGAGATGAAGCGGGCGCGGCCGGTGCTGGCGGCGGTGACGGCGGCCTGCAACCGGGTGACAGCTTCGTGAACGCGGCCTTCCTCCAGCAACGTGCGGGCTTCGGCTTCCAGCGCCGCGCTGTCGGCATGGACAGACGGGCCCAGCGACAGGGGCCCCAGCGCCAGGGCCGTGGACACCGAGGCCACGGCGGCGGAAGGGGCGGGTGGGGGCGCGCTCGCGCGGTGGACGTGGTCGCGCAGCCAGTCCTGGGTGGCGTCGTCCGTGAGCGGCGTTCCCAGGGTGGAGATGAGCATCTCCACGCCGGTCATCCGGCGCAGCTGGGTGGCCAGTTCCTGTACCAGCGCGGAGCGAGCCCCGGCGTACGCGGCACCCAGTCCCTCCAGGGCGGTGGCGCTGTACCGGTGGAGCGTCAGCGTGAAGCGGTGGCGGGCCAGGGCCGACTCGGACTCGTCCAGCAGCTCGTCCCAGCGCTGGTTCTGCTCCAGGGTCTCCAGCTTGGTGCGCAGCAGGTCCGGCAGTGGGTGAATCTGGGTGCGGCCACTGCCATCCGCGGCGGGCGGCTGGGTCAGGTGCAGCCACAGGCCCATGCGGTTGAGGCGGTAGGAGAGCGGATCCTCGGGGCTTGCCCGGCGCAGCGCTCCCGCGGCTCCCAGCAGCGCGCCACCCACGGTGCGCAGGAAGTCGGTGATCGCCTCCACGCTGGATAGATCCGGGGCGGTGGGAAGCTCGGGGAG
>NZ_JABFNS010000229.1 GCF_013116825.1 Myxococcus xanthus | reverse complement strand
AGGCGGGCGATTGGCTTGGGGGCCGGTGGGGGCCGTGCCCCGGGCCTCACTGGTCTCAACCGGAAAGGGCGCCGTCAGGTCGGCGCTGGCCTTCTCGAGCTGTTCGACCGCGTAGTGCACGGAGCGCAGGTCCAAGAACCCGGGGATGAAGCGGAAGTTGACGGGCTCAGTTCGTTGCTGGTGGCCCGTAATGAGCGACATGGTGACGGAGACTACTCCGTCGTCCATTGCCGCCTCGGCGTAGATGATGGCGCCTCCGCGTCCGAGCTTGGCGAGACACTCGGTCGTCGGTGCGGGCGCACACGACTCTCTCAGCGGCACCGGACCACGTAAGATGAAGGTGCCGCGCCTCCGGTCGCTCGCGCGTATCCCAGACACGATGAGCCCTTCCGCATCCGTGCGGAGCTTGGGCTCGACTTTTCCCTGAACCGGATAGAGGCCGACTACGATCTGCGCGTGGGTAATTCCAGGCAACGCGAGGACCGCCGCCAGCACGAACGCCCCAAAGACTCGCGCGCGCAGCATTGCGCTTCAAGTTAGCGGAGGCGTGAGCGCTTGTAAACGGTGGGTCATGTGTGTGTCCGACGGCACGTCCAGGCCATTTGGACTGAGTCAATTGTTTGCTTGCAAAAGACACACAGCGGTCGCAGGTCGCAGGTCGTGGGAGGATGGAATTGGACGTTGTTGGGTTATCCCGCTTAAGCGCTGCTTGTTGGATGTTGGCTTGCTGGGTTGATGTTGAATTGGGGTGGGTCGTAGGTGACGCAGGGTGGGGCGTATTTGATTGCAGTGTGGGCTGGGATGATGCGGCCACCGGCCGGGAAACAGCACGAAGTGCAGGAGTTGGGCGGCGGAGAGTGGGCGCGCTTCAGCTGGTTCGATGCTGGCGCTCGTCGCCGCTCACAGCTCCCCGTGGAGGAAGTCGGTGTCAGCGGGTGGCGAGCAGGGCCTCGAAGAGCGTGCGCGGGTCCAGCCCGGGGGGCAGTCCGGAGACGCCGCCGTCGTTCACCTCGACCACCGCCCAGCCCCCGTCTTGGAGCATGGCCACGTCCAGGGTGAGGAAGGGCGAGTCGATGCGCCGGGCCAGGGGCTCGAAGCCGGTGAAGTCCGGCACGTCGACGTCGAACTCGTGGTACGGCTCGGCGGCGAGGAGCCGGCCGCTTCCGAAGAAGAGCCTGAACTCGAGGTGGGCCGGGCCCGCTGGCGTGCGCCCGTATTCCTTGAAGGGGAGGAACTTGCGGACGACGAGCCCTCGTTCGAAGCGGTCTCCGCGCTCATCGACGAGGTTGGCGCAGATCTGCTCGAAGCGCGCCTGCGTCGTGCCCGCGGGGATGAAGCAGGCATCGTCCCAGCGCTCCTTGGCCGACTTCACGTGGTCCTTCACCAGCCAGGGCTGCGAGCCGAGCGCCTGGGCCGCGTGCCAGGCTTCCGCCGCGTCCATGCCCTCCGTCCAGACGCTGCGCGCCGTGTAGCGGGAGAGCTGGGGGTACCAGTTGGGCAGGTAGAGCGCCGCCGCGTACTGCTCGGGCGTGGTCGTCAGTCGGTGTCCCAGGGCGGACACGGCTTCGTCCAGCGCCGTGTACTCCTCCTCCGTCAACATCCAGCCGCGGTAGAGGAGCCGGAGCCTGCCGCGCTCCGGGAGGGTGGACAGCGCCTGTTCGGCATTGCCGGAGAGCAGGGCGCCCAGGTCTGCCTGGTAGGTGTCGACCCCCAGCGCGTCGGCCGCGTCGGCCTCCACGTCGAAGGGGTCGTCCTGGGTGGGATTCCGGCCGAAGAGGATGGCGCGCGCGTGAGACGGACGTCGGGAGCCTGGCATCCAGAAGCCTCGCATCAAGGGTGGCGGTGTGTGGGGGGCACCTCCGACGCGTGCGCGCGCCAACCCTGACACGGTCCCCGCGCGGATTTCGCGGGGACCAGACGCAGGACGCTCAGTCCCCCAGCGCGTCGTACCGGACCAGCCGGAAGCGGGCGCCCTGCGCGTCCCGGATACGGGCCGCCAGCTTCTCGTGCAGCTCCGGCGTCCAGGCGCTCCACCGCTGGAAGAAGGCCGCGGTGGCCGCCTTGTCACCGCCGTGCTGGAGCGCGAGCACCTTCTCCAGCAGCGACGTCACGACGGCCGGGTACTTGTCGTACTGGATGCTCAGGCGCGCCGTCTGCGGGTCCGCCTGGAGGAGGCCGTGCTCCAGGAACCAGTTGAACTGCACCAACTGCATGCGCTGGTAGGGCTGGTCCTCGCGCGGGCGCACGTTCTGGAGCGTGCGTCGGATGCCGGAGGCCTGCACCGCGCGCAGCCCGGCGGCGTCGAGCGTGCCCTTCTTGTGGAAGTCATGCAGCGCGAAGAGGCTCACCAGGTCCGCCTTCATCTCCTCCACGGCGCCCGCGTAGTCCTCCAGCGCGTCGTCCAGCGTGCGACCCTTCTGGTCACGGTCCGGCCCCAGGTAGTGGCCTACCTCGTGCCAGAGGGTGCGCTGGAAGTTGCCTTCGGAGACCAGCTCCCGGGCGTGGGCGTCCGCCACCGCGGCGCGCCAGATGCGCTCGTCGGACGCGAAGAGGTCCGGGTTCCGCATGATGTTCTCCCGCAGGAGGATGGTGCGGCCATAGCGGCGCGCGGCGAGCGCGTCGTTGGGGAGGATGCTCGCGGTGTTGGTGCCGCGCGACTGGCCGAAGTCTGCGATGACGTCGTAGACGCCCACGGGGATGTCCTCGCGCACGCGCTTCTTCGCGGCGTAGGGCAGCGCGTCCTCCACCGCCTGGAGCCCGCCCAGGCGCTTGCGCAGCTGCTGCGTGGCCGCCTCGTTGCTCAGCAGCACCGACAGGCTGTGGAACGCCTTCACGCCGAAGAGCGCGTCGTCATACGTCTCATATGCGCCCAACTGCACGTTGAGCTTCTGGAAGCGGCCCGTCACCCAGGCCGCGTCGCCGCTCTCATAGTCGTTGGTGAGCAGGTCGCGCGCGCGGTTGCGCAGGTAGCGCGCCAGCTCCACGTCGCTGGCCTCCAGCCGCTCCGCCGCGCGCATCACCAGCCCGTAGGCCTTCACCAGCTCCGGTCCATAGGCCACGGCATAGGGCACGGCGTAGAGCGCCTTGGCGTCGGGCCGCTTCGCCTTCGCTTGCAGGGACTGGCGCAGGCCCGGATGCAGCGTGTCCAGCACCGGGTGCGTCTGGAGGACCTTCACGTCCTGGCGCAGGTTGGCGGCCGTGGCGCGGCGAACCACCGTCTTCTCGCTCAGCAGGGACTGGCGCTCGCCGGGGTTCGCGGCCAGGAAGGCGTCCACCTCCGCCCGCGTGACGTCCACCGGGTACACGTTGCGCGCGGACACCTGCGCGTCCACCGGGAGGAACGCCTCCCGCGCGTTGCTCAGGGTGCTGGCGATGGGGCCCTGGTACAGGCGATACAGCGTGAGCAGGTCCTGCGTGCGCTTGGGGCTGCCCAGCTTCTTGTCGAGCGCCTCCAGCTTCGCGTGAGCCGGGAGCGCCTGGTGGTGGCGCGAGGACTCGTAGAGCCCCTGGAAGATGGCGCCCACCTCCAGCAGGTCCTTCACCGCCGCCTGCTCGTCGGGCGTGAGGCGGGAGAGGTCCGGCGACAGGCGGACCTCCTGCGTCTTGGCGAGGACTTCGGCCACCTTCTCCTCTGGCCAGTAGCCCGGAGGCAGGGTGGGGGAAGGACGGCTGGGGGCGGCAGCCTGTGCCGACAGCGCCAGGAGGGCGGCGGCGCCCAGGGACAGCGCGTGGGGGATTCGCATGACGCGCAAGACTGCCACGGAGGTGGGCGTATTCCCCACGGGTTCGGTTGGATTGCGTCACGCATGGGTGACGTCCTGTGCGCCGAGCAAGTCTTGCGCTACATGGTGCGCATGAAACTCAAACTTCCCTTGTTTCTTTCGCTATCCACGTTTCTCCCGGCGCTGATCAGCTGTGGAGCCCCGACGTCCACGGACACCGCGCACGAGGCCGTCGTGCTCGGAACGCAGGCCCAGGCGCTGGCCACCGGTACGCCCGCCGCCGAGGGTGTGCTGTCCTTCCTCAACGACTCCTCCCTCTCCTACACCGTGCTGGACCTGGAGGTGCCGCTGGACGCCCCGGCGGCGCAGGCGCTGATCGACTTCCGCGAGGGGCCGGACGGCGTGCTCCACACGGGCGATGACCGCCGCTTCGTGAGCATCGAGCAGGTGGACGCGGTGCCGTACGTGGGCCCCGCGGCGCTCGCGGCGCTGGAGGCGTACGCCAAGGGCACGGGCCGCGTGGAGCTGCCGGTCGACGGGCACGTGGGGACCTTCCACGGCGTGGCCTTCAACGTGGCGGAGGCGCGCCGCGCCATCCTCGCCGCGAACACGGAGAGCGCGTCGAACCTGGAGACTGTCTTCGGCATCCCCGCGGCGGCGGTGCAAAGCCTGGTCGCGGCGCGTCCCATCCTCCACATGGTGCAGCTGTCGCGGCTGGCGAACGTGGACGCCGTCACGATGGGGCAGCTCAAGGCCCACACGCAGCAGGCGGCCGAAGGTGACCCGTGCACGGGCCCTGGCATCTGTCAGCCCGGGCTCGTCTGCGAGGGCCGGCCCGGTGACGGTTCCAGCCCCTATGGCCGCTGCGTGGACACCTCGCCCCTCGCGGGCAACGGGGACGTGTGCTCCCGCTTCGTGGCGTGCCCGTCGGCGGAGCTCATCTGCATCGGTCTGGCGTCCGGCTGGGTGGAGGGCTACTGCGCCCCGGCGTGGATGGGCGCCTCCTTCACCGAGTACTCGGACCTGCGGCTCCAGTCGACGAGCCCGCTGCTGACGGCGCCGCTCGTCGTGGTGGGGCTGGCCACGGTGCCCATGGACATCAACGTGGAGCTGGACATCGTGCACACCGCGCCGCACCGGCTGGTGCTGACGCTGGAGGACCCGGGTGGTGAGACGGCCCTGCTGTGGGACGGCCCGAATGAGGGAACGCCGCCCTCGCGCATCGTCGTGACGCGGGGCATTCCGCGCGACGGCAGCATCAACGGCCAGTGGAAGCTGCACGTCGCCAACCCGTCTGGCGTGGGCAGCGGCACGCTGCGCTCGTGGACGCTGAAGCTCACCAGCCGCTACGACTGAGCCGGCTGTTTCGCGGTGGGCCTTCGCGCTTCGAGGGCCCACCGCGCGTTTCACGGTGGCGACGCGGGCCGGCTGGCCTGCGCGTGTCGATGACGGGGGGGCAGGATGTTCATGAGCCCCGGGGCGTACTCCAGGCGCCTCAGCCCGTCGCCTGGGTGCGCTCCTCCCGTTGTGCATTCACCAGCGACGCGTAGGTGCCCTGGCGTTCCAGCAGCTCCTGGTGCCGGCCGACCTCCACCACCTTGCCGGCCTCCATGACGAGGATGGTGTCGGCGTTGCGCACCGTGCTGAGCCGGTGGGCGATGACGACGCGGGTGCACTTCAGGGACGCCAGCGCCTGCTGCACGTGCGCCTCGGTGGTTGCGTCCAGGGCGCTGGTGGCTTCATCGAGCAGGAGGATGGCGGGCCTGCGCACCAGGGCGCGCGCCAGGGCCAGTCGCTGCCGCTGGCCACCGGACATGGAGAGGCCCCGGTCCGTCAGCGGGGTGTCGTACTGCATGGGCATGGCCATGATGTCGTCGTGGATGTGGGCCAGCTTCGCGGCCTCCACGACACGGTCCATGTCCAGGTCCGGGTCGCTCAGGGTGATGTTCTCCCGCAGCGACGCGTTGAAGAACGAAGCATCCTGCAACACCACGCCCAGTTGGCTGCGCACCGCGCGCAGGTCCAGCTCGGCCAGCTCCGCGCCGTCATACCGGACGTGTCCGGAGGTGGGCAGGTAGAGCCCCAGCAGCAGGTGCGCCAGGGTGCTCTTGCCCGCGCCCGAGCGGCCGACGAGCGCCACCATCTGCCCCGGCTCCACGTTGACCGACACGCCCTGCACCACCCAGGCGGAGTGGGGGGTGTAGCGGAAGCGCACGTCCTCCAGGGTGACGGCGCCGCGCAGCGTGGGCGCGCGGCCCCGGTGCGCCGCGTCGCGTTCGGGGGGCGTGTCCAGCACGTCGTTGATGCGCTCCAGGTAGGTGCTCAGGAACTGGAGCTGCCCGCCGGTGCCCAACAGGTTGGACAGGGGCACCAACAGCGCGGTGGCCAGCGCGTTGATGCTCAGCATCTGTCCCAGGGACATCGCGCCGTCCAGCACGCGCCACGCGCCCACGCACAGCAATACCAGTGGGGACACGCGGCGCAGCGTGCCCGTCAGCGCGTCCAGCCACGCGGAGAGGCGGCCTCGCTCCAGCTCCACGTTGAGCAGGTCCACGTAGAGGTTGGCGTAACTGCCCACCATGCGGTCCTCCACGCCGAAGGCCTTGAGCGTCTGCATGCCGGACAGCATGGCCATCAGGTAGCTCTGGCTGCGCACGCTCATGTCCAGGCTGCGCGACAGGTGGTTGCGTTGTCTGGCCCGGGGCAGCGCGAACACCAGCACCTGCAACAGGCCCAGCCCCACCACCAGCAGCCCCAGCGACGCGTCCGCCACCAGCAGCAGGCCCAGGTAGAGGAGCACCAGCGCACCGTCGAGCGCGCTGGACAGCAGGCCGGTGGAGAGCAGTTCGCGGATGGCCTGCTGCGAGCCCAGCCGCGTCAGCAGGTCGCCCGCGGGCCGGAGCTGGAAGAACGGGTAGGCGAGGCCCACCAGGTGGTCCAGCAGCCCCTGCGTCATCTGCGAGTCCAGGCGCGTGCGCAGCTCCACCAGGAGCTGGCCCCGCACCACCGACGTGAGCAGCTCGAAGAGCAACACGCCCGCGAGCGCCGCGGACAGCACGCCCATCAGCGAGTAGTCCTGCCGCGGAACCACGCGATCCACCACCATGCCGGTGAGCAGCGGCACCGCCAGCGTCAGCACCTGGAGCACGGCGGACAGCGCGAGCACCTTCACCAGCGTGCCGGCCTGCCGCTTCACCAGGGGCACCAAGTAGCGGTAGGGCCCGCGCCGCGTGTGGCCCGGCTGGAAGTTCTCGGATGGCTCCAGCAGCAGCGCCACGCCGGTGAAGCACTGGCTGAACTGCTCCATGGAGACGCGGCGGCGGCCCTGGTCGGGGTCCACCACCTCGACCCAGCCGCGGCCCAGGCGCTCGAAGACGACGTAGTGCGTGAAGCGCCAGTGGAGGATGGTGGCCGGAGGCAGGAAGGGCAGCCGGTCCAGGTCCACGGAGACGGCGCGCACGCGCAGGCCCAGCTTCTGAGCGGCGGCCTTCAGCGCCTTCGCGCTGGCGCCGTCACGTCCGGGGCCTGTCACCTCGCGCACCGCGTCCAGGCCCATGTAGCGGCCGTGGTAGGCCAGCACCATGGCCAGACAGGCGGCGCCACAGTCCGTCATCGTCATCTGCCGCACTTCGGGCACGCGCTTGCGCAGGCCGAGCCTCCACCGGTGCTGGGGCTTCCGCGGCGCCTCGGCCGTCATGGCGGCACGTTTCCTTTCGAGGCAATGAGCGCCGGCCACGCCAGGACACCCATCGCCAGCGCGAGGCCGAAGACGAACAGGAGCGCGAACGTCCACCGCGTCCATTGTCCACCGATGCGCAGCAGGTCACCTTCGTCCTGCACGACGCGCTGGTAGTGCGCCAGGGCTTCCTTGCGGAAGATGGAGGGGCGGCCGTCGGTGGGGGGCTGCATCGCGG
>NZ_JABFNS010000228.1 GCF_013116825.1 Myxococcus xanthus | reverse complement strand
TCGCGAGGGAGGGTGGGGGCAGTGCGGCGCGGTCGACCTTGCCGTTTTGATTCAGAGGCAGGCGCCGCAGGTGCATGAGGGCGGCCGGGACCATGTAGTCCGGCAGGCAGGCTTCCAGGTGAGCCCTGAGTCGGGCGTCTTCGATGGGTTCCGGCGCCACGTAGTAGCCCACCAGGAACTGGTTCTCACTGGAGCCATGGGCCCCATGCCGCATGACCACCACCAGGCTGTGCTCGACGGTGGGGTGCTGCTTGAGGGCACTTTCGATTTCGCCCAGCTCGATGCGGTGACCTCTCAGCTTGACCTGGAAGTCATTGCGGCCGAAGAACTCCAGGTTGCCGCAAGGCAGGTATCTGACCAGGTCGCCGGTTCGATAGAGCCGCCCACCGGGCGTACCCGGCAGCGGGTTGGGGACGAAACGGGTGGCGGTGAGCTCCGGGGCGTTGAGGTAGCTGCGGGCCAGCCCCTGGCCGCCGATGTACAACTCTCCCGGGACGCCCGGCGGCAGCGGTTGCTGCTCCGCGTCGAGGACGTAGCACTGGGTATTGGCCAGCGGTCTTCCAATCAAGACCCGGCTCTCGTGCTCGTCGAGGAGGAACGTGGTGGACCAAACTGTGGTCTCGGTGGGGCCGTAGACGTTCCAGCACTCGATGACCGAGGCCACGAGCTGACCGGCCAGGGACGGTGGCAGGGCCTCGCCTCCACACAGTGCGCGGATGGCCAGCTTCCGGCCCTTCAGATGCGGGACAATCGTCTGCCACAGCGAGGGCGTGGCCTGGACGACACTGACCCCTACCTCTTCGATGAGGAACAGCAGCTTGCTCGGGTCGAGTAGATCCGCTTGTTCTGCGACAACGAGGCTGCCGCCGCGCATCAGCGGCATGAGGAGTTCCAGGGTGGAGATGTCGAAGGCGACGGTGGTGACCGCGAGGATTCGATCTCCCGGGGTGAAGGACAGGCGGGCGCTGATATCGGTCGCGATGTTGACGAAGCTCTGGTGCTCCACCGCGACGCCCTTGGGCTTGCCGGTGGTGCCGGAGGTATAGATGACATACGCCAGCGCTCGGCTCGTCGGGTTCGCTCCCAGGTCCTCGGAGCCCATGGCCTGGAGCGCGTGTTGGACCTCCTCCGAGTCGAGAACGATAGGTGACTGGGCGGTTGGGCGGTGCAGCCCCGCTTCGAGCTTCTGGATGCACGCTGCATCCGTGAGGAGCAATCTCACGCGGCTGTCGTCCAGGATGCTGAGCGTGCGGCTGACAGGGGAGGCGAGGTCGAGCGGCACATAGGCGCAGCCCAGCTTCAAGATGCCGAGGATGGCGACGAGCAGCTGCTCGCTTCGAGAGTGGTAGAGTCCGATGAGCGAGCCAGGGAGGACTGCGTGGGCCTCCTGGAGATATCTGGCCAGTTGATTGGCGCGTTGGTTCAACTCCCGATACGTCAGCTTGACGTCTCGGTGAATGACCGCGACCTCGTCGGGCCTGAGCCGGGCCTGCTCCTCGAACAGCCCGTGGATGGTCTGGTCGGAGGGGAAGCTTCTCTCCGTCTGGTTCTCCTCGATGACATAGCGCTGGATGAGCGCGTCGGGGAGCGCGAGCAGCTGGCGGAAGCAGATGGCTCCCCGGACGAAATCGTCCAGTCTGAAGATGAAGAATTCAATGTGCTCCCAGAGGTGCGCGAAGAAGGGATGGTCAACCGCGCTGACCTTCAGGTGCTGACTGGCGCTGTGGTAGCTCAGGGTGAGCGGCGCGGCCGAGTGGAGTCCTGGTGAGTCGTAACAAAGACAGAGTCCAGGGGGCGGGCCGTCAAATGCGGTGTCGTAATCGAAGAACGTGTTGTCCTGGATGCCGTAGATGGGACGGTCAAGCAGATCGCGGAGGGAGGGGAAGTCGCTTCGCCCGCGGACCTCGATGGCCTTGCGCATCCTGGCGTGGCCGACCCTCGACTCATACTCATAGCAACCATCCTGGCGGGCGTTGAGCAACACCTGGAGGCCGAGCCCCAGCAACTCGAACTCAATCGAGGAGAGGTTTCGGTCCAGCGTACGCTCGAAGAGAGGGCGCTCGGGCGACGTGGCTGGCCCGAGTGCGTCCAACAGGGAGAAGCAGTCCTCGCGTTGTGCCCGCTGGCGGGCTTCCTCCGAGAGGTGCTGGAGTGCTCGACTCAGCTCGGCGAGCTCCGCCAGGTGATTGTTCCCGGGCGCGAGCGGCGAGAGTCCTTCAGGCTCGTCTCCCCGCGCCAGGAGGATGAGGCTGTCGATGCAGACGTTCTTCGCGGCCTCGATCAGGGTGCTCACGCTCGGGGTCGCGGTTCCGGGGAGCGGGCGCTGGCAGAGCAGGGCATGTCCATCACCCCTGCCGAGCCATGCGCTGAATGAGCCGACATCCCCGTGCGTGAGCTGGAGCGACAGCGTGTCGAGGCCGAACGGGCTCCTGGGCGCTGTCGTGTTGAACTCCAGGTCGATTGGGTGGTGAGACACCTCCTCCGCGTCCACGAGCGTGAAGTTGAACGTGAACCGTTCACTCCACTCCTTGCTCAACTCCGCAGGGGGACGCAACACGTAGGCGCAATGGCCGGCGTCGATCAGGTAGTCGATGATTTCAAGCGCCAACGCGTGGAAGTCGGTATTCACCAATACATTGAGCACTCTCATGGATTCCTCGACGTGGGGACAGGCACGGCTGGGGCGTGCGTCAGCCGGACAGCAGCCCTGGCTGACGCGGAAAACGCCTCACTGGAGGTGCTGGGCGGAAGAAGCAGTTACTTGCGAGCAACAACGATGGGCAGCACGCCCTTGCGGCTGTAGTTGATCCGCTCGACGGTGAGGCCCGCCTCTTCCAACTGCGCCCGGGTGTCCTGCTCCGTGGCGAAGTTGAGATAGTTCGCCTGGATGATGTCCCCGAACAGGGCGCGCTCGATGAGCAGATCTTCGGGCGCCGTTTCATAGGCCTCCCACGCGCCAGAGGCGGGGTCTCCCGCAGGAGGGGGAGGCAGGAAGCTCATGAGCAGGTAGCCGCCCCTTTTCAAGGCGTCATGGAAGTTCCGGTAGAGCGACACCAGGCGCCGCGGATCGGGCTCGTACATGTTCAGCCCGTTGCTGCTGATCGCGTCAAACGTATCCTGGATGTCGAGGTGCCACGCATCTCGTTGCAGGAACTGGCAATGCGCTTCCAGCCGTCGCTCCTGGGCGTTGCGCCGTGCGAAGTCCAGGGACTGGGCATCAACGTCGATCCCCGTCAGCTGGAAGTGCTGGAGGCCGCGATAGTCGAGCTGTAACAGGTCATCCATCAGCCCGCTGGGTATCGAAGCAAGGTGGACGCCTTCCCGGACGTGCTGCCCGAGCTCCTGCTTGAAGCGATGAAATCGTTCCCGGGCCTGTACGAGCAGGGACTTGCCGAGCAGCCAGGACTCAAGGGCCGTTTCTGGCGACTTCCCGAATCCATGCTGAAAGATGTACGAGGTCCAGTATCCATTCAGCCCCCGGTTGTGGAGGAGGAACCGGCCGAGTTCGAACTCCTTCAGCTGATGGAGCAGTTCGAGCGTGCGGTCGAGCGGCAACATCAGTCGTTCGGTCTTCTTCAGACGCTCCTCGATTTTCTGGACGAGGGCGCTGGTAGTGACAGGGTCGTTGAACTGGGAGGTCTGATGCGAAAGGATCTGGGTCATCGAAGGGTCCCCCTGGTGCCGCGTTTGAGTCAAACCTGCCAACCGATGGCGTTGAAGCTGGTGCGAACGGATGCGTGATTCGCCACGCCCGAGTTCTTGAGCGCGGTCAGGACATTCTTGACGATGGGAATGTCCGGTGTGATGTCGAATCCCTTGTAGAGGACCGCGACCTGCTCGGTGGCCTGGCTCGTCCCGGTGAGGTGCCCCAGGAGCTGTGCGTTGTAGGCCTTGTCGGATTCGATGTTGAGGTAGCGCTTGACGAAGAAGGCGATGTGCGTGCCGATGGCCGCCCTGTATTCCTCCGGCAGGTTCTCCCAGGTGTACTTCATCAGATCCAAGAAGAAGCCGTAGTGTCGCGACTCGTCGTTCATGTGATCATTGATGTAGTACTTGATCGACGGATGGATGTTGTCGCTGTTGAAGAACTCCACCAGCTCGCGCACCAGGGTGGTCTCGAAGATGCAAACGGCCAGGATCTCGAAGACGTCATGGTACTTCTCGTCGAGCAGGGCCTTGGTTTCGATGACCGAGCGGTAGGAGTCGGAGAGCGGATAGTCGAGTTCCTTGAACTCAGGGTGCTGATTCCTGAGCTGGAGGATCATGTCCTTGGCGACGTAGACGTGATAATATTCGTCGATGATGACAGTATAGGCATTGAGCTTGAGATTGTCGGGGTAGTTGAGCGGCAACCTCCCGTCGATGAGCTTCTCGCATGCGGAGACGATGAACTTCACCTCCAGGTTGATGATGTCATTGAGGTACTTGAAGAAGGAGTGGAGCAGCAGGGTGTTCCTGCTGTCCTGCCCAAGACTGCTGGCTACCTCATTGAGCAGGAGTGGCTGTTTTTCCGTGGGGAAGAAGTGCCCCTCTTTCGCGAAGTCGATGGGCTTCCTGGGCCGGGTCCGAATGGAGCCCCTGGCTTCCCATCGGTCGCGATATTCGAGGCTTCGACTGATGCTGGCCTGGCGAGGAGTCGTCTCCAGCGGTGCCGTGGTCTGCTCCACGGTACATGCGGGTTCCTTCATGGTGTGCTCCTGGGGGCGAGACGCGAGGTGACAGGGCTTGGCAATGCAGTAGCTGCCTCCGCCGCGAGCGTTCGTCAGTGACGGCACCGTCCACGGTGTGAGCACTCACGGCGGCTGGGGGCGTCAGTTGGCGGTGTTCGCGCTGTTGGCCACGCGAGCGGGTCTCAGGGCCAGGAAGGTGGCCGCGACCACGCTGACGAGCATGACGGCGGCGACCGTGACGACCTTGCCATTGAAGAAGTAGCTGGCGGCGGCCGTGAGCAATGAGACGAGCAGGGACCTGACGCTCATGATGACCGAGGAGGCCGTGCCGCGGAGCTCTGGGAAGATTTCCATCGAGCGTCCGAAGATCACCGGGTAGCAGAGCGCGAAACCAACGCAGTACAGGCTGATGAGCGCCGTGAGGGCATAGGCGTTCTCGGCGACGAGGAGCAGCAGGGCGATGCTGCCTGCGGCGACACCCATGCCCACCTTCACGGTGTTGTCCGGCCCGCCCAGGTAGGGGATGAGCTTGCCGGCGAACATGCTGGGCACCGCGAAGGAGATGACGATGATCGAAAGATGAGGGACGAAGAACTTGATGGGGAGGGCGAAAGTCTGGAGATAGATGAAGCCGCTGGACGCGATGAACACCATGTAGGCGGCGAACAACAGACTGGGGACCAAGGCGGCGCTGATGAAGCTGCCATTGCGGGCGAGCCTGGCGTAGTCTCGCACAATCTTCCCGGCATCCAGCTTCTCGAGCGTCGTCTTGGTCTCGGGGAGGAAGAAGAACATCATGACCAGGGCCAGCGCCGTGATGCCGGCCACGACGGCATAGTTGCCGCGCCAACCAAACGCCATGTTGACGTAGCCTCCAGCGGAGGGGGCCAGCGCCATGAACGTGGACATCATGGCATTGGTCAAGCCGAGGAGCTTGAAGGCCTCGTTGCCCTGATAGCAGTCCGCGATGATCGCGAAGACGAGCACGACCGAGGTGCTAGCGCCAATGCCTTGGATGAAGCGCGACAGCAGCAACCAGTCGATGGTGCGGGCATAGACACAGCCGACGGCGCCGATCAGCATGATGCTGTTTCCAATCAACATCAGCTTGCGGCGGCCGAAGCACTCCGAGAGGGGGCCATAGACCAGGGCGCCCACGCAGAATCCGAGAAAGTTGTAGGTAATGGTCCGTTGGATGAGTCCTTCTGGTACACCAAAGTCCCGGGCCATGTCAGGGAAGCTCGGCACGGACATGTCTATTTCGATGCAGGTGCTTATGATTGCCAAGATCAGGAGGCTTGGCAAATATCTCTTGTTCATGTTGGGGTTCTCGGAATCAAGCGGGATAACGGGTATAAAATTAGCCTTATCCTGGAATGCCTGAATATCGCTGATGGGCTTACATGCCCGAGAGGCTCCACGGGTGTCAAGGAGCTCAAGAGGCGTTGTGGAGAGCCCAGGCTTGCCGCAGAGCAGCATGGACTGCTCATTGCGTCTGGGTTGTCCGTGTGCGTCAGGCTGTCGTAGGCGCGGGTGTTGCTGATGGGGCAGGATTCTTCCAGTTTGGGTGGAGCGCCCTCAATGCGTAGCAGGCGATGATGACTTGTCTTGTTGGGGCGACAGAGTGCGTATGGCCGCGTCCTCTTCACAAAGGAGCCGCTATGTCTGCCTATGCTGCTGTCGTCCGCGCACCCCGCACCCTCACCGAGAAGGAGGTGGCGCTGCTCTTGCGCACCACGGGGTTGCACAAGGAGGGGTTCAGGGACCACTGCCTGTACAGCCTCGCGCTGGCCTCGGGTCTGCGCGAGCACGAGCTGGTCGCCCTCAACATCGGCGACATCTTCAACGAGCATGGGCGCGCACGCCGGCACGTGACGCTGACTGTCTTCAAGGGTTGCCGCCGGCACCCGGCCCCCCAGGAGGTCATCCTCTCGGACACGGTGCGCGCGAAGCTGGAGAAGCTGCTGCGCTTGAAGCGCGCGCAGGGGCACGACGTGGGTCCCCATGCGCCGCTCTTCCTGAGCCGCAAGGGCCTGCGCCTGTCCACGAGGCAGGTGCGCCACGGCTTCGCGGTGTGGCAAGAGCGCGCGGGCCTGGAGCGGCACCTGAACTTCCACGCCGTGCGCCACACCGCGTGCACCGGGGTGTACCGGAGGACGAAGGACATCCGCCTCACTCAGCGCTTCGCCCGCCAACGGAGCATCGACTCCACCGTCATCTACACGCACCCCTCGGAGGACGAGCTGGTGCGCGTGACGCAAGAGTTGCCCTGCTGATGGGGCGTGCCGCCTCCGCGCTGAGCGCCCGCGAGAGCCCCTGGTTGGGCCGGGGTGCCGCGCGGAGGCGGTGAGGGGCGGCCATGCACGGGGCCCGCGCGGGCCGCCCCTGGCGCGGCCGGCGAAAGTGAACAGCGCGAGGCGTTCACTTACCGAGTGCAAATGAACAGGGGCGGGGTGTTCACTTTTTGGGAGGTGACTCTCTCGAAAAGAGCCCCAGGTACACGCCCCGGCGGGGCTGGCCCCACGAAAAATTGCACCACCCCCACCCTGGCGTCAGGGGTAGGCGAGGTAGGCGTGCTGGCGTCGTGGGTAGGAATGGTTGCGCCCGGACGGGGCAGGCGGTGAAGGTGATTGGGGCGGAGCTGGGGCGCGCCAGGGGCGGCAGGTGGCGCCAACCTGGGGAAAGCGGCCATGGGCCTCGGCGCTTCGGCCTGCCAGGAGGCCTCGTAAGCGCGCGAAACAGCGTGGGGGCAGTGAGGCCGAATGGCCGCCTTTACCTGTTTTCGGCCATTCGGCTCGGCCCTGGTAACGGCACGCGCGCCCAGCTGCGCGCGGGACGGCGGGCCGGTGCTTCGAGGGCGGTCGCGGGGAGTCGTGGGCCTCACGGAGAGCACAAAGCCCTGCGGCCCGAAGCGCTGGAGGACACGCGCGCACGAACGGGGCGCCACGCAGAGGAGGCGTTGGTGCGCGGGGCTGAATCGGGGGCGCGCGCTAGGGGCCAGGGGCGGCAAGCGGACCCCAGC
>NZ_JABFNS010000227.1 GCF_013116825.1 Myxococcus xanthus | reverse complement strand
GACAGGCCCTCCCGGGGGCTGACGCTGCCGCCCACGGGCGCCGCGCTGGTGGATGAAGCCACCGCCCTGTCGCTCAACCCCGCGGGCCTGGGCTTCGTCAACGGCAGTCAGCTCTTCTACCTGCACGAGCGCAACCTCGTTCATGACGGCCTGGGAGACGGCGTCTTCCTGGCCACGCGCCTGCTCGGCCTGGGCGTGGGCGGCGCCATGGAGTGGATTCGCGGACGGGCGGAGCCGGACTACCGCCGCACGTCCCTGGGTCTCTCCCTGGGCACGAGCACGTTGCAGCTCGGCGGTTCGTGGCACGCCTACGGTTCATCCAACCGGGACATCGACGCGCTGGACACCTTCGACGTGGGCCTCACGGCGCGCCCCCTGCGGGCGCTGTCGTTGGGCGCGGTGGTGCGCGACATCAACGCCCCCGCCGAGGGCACGCTGGCGCTGAAGCGGCAGTACAACCTGGGTGTGGGCGTGCGCCCGTTGGATGAGCGCTACACGCTGGGCGTGGACTGGCGCTTCTCCGAAGGCGCCTTCCGCCAGGGCCAAGCGACGTACACCGTCAACGCGGAGGTGATTCCGGGCCTCCGCCTGGGCGCGGGCATGTCGCATGGCTTCACCTCCGGGGTGCCCATCGCGCTCCAGGTGGCGGCCACGGTGGACACCTCGCACCTGGGCCTCACCTACGCGGCGGGCGGGACGAACGCGGGGCTGGACCACCTGGTGGCGGTGCGCCTGTCGTCGGAGACCTACCGCTCCATCGCGCCGCGCGGCGGCGTGGTGACGCTGCTGGACTTGAATGACGCATTGAGCGGCGGCACCAGCCCCGTCCTCTCGTGGCTGGGCGTCAGTGAGGCGGACCCGTACCTGCGGCTGACGCGGTGGCTGGACCTGGCCACCCAGGACGACCGGCTGGCCGGCGTGGTGGTGAAGATGGAGAGCCTGCCCGGGGTGAGCTGGGGCAAGGCGGAGGAGCTGCGTCAGGCGCTGCTGCGGCTGCGCGCGTCCGGCAAGCGGGTGATGGCGGTGGTGCTGTCCACGGACGACCTGGGCTACTTCGTCGCCTCGGCGGCGGACCGCATCTACGCGCTGCAGGAGTCGATTCTCTACATCAACGGTCTCGCCGTGCACCTCCAGACGTACGGCGGGACGATGGAGAAGCTGGGCGTGCACTGGGACGTGGCGCGGGTGGGCCGCTTCAAGACGGCCCCGGAGCAGCTCACCCGCACCGAGCCCAGCGACGCGTCCTTGGAGTCCACGAACGCCTACCTGGACACGGAGGTGGCCGTCTACGAGAAGGCCGTGCAGGAGGGCCGCAAGGTGCCCGTGGAGCGGCTGCACGCGCTGTGGGCACTGGGACTGCCCCACCCGAAGCGCGCGGTGGAGCTGGGGTTGATGGACGGCGTCATCTCCTCGACGGAGCTGGACAAGAAGGTGGCGGAGCTCGTGCCGGGCGGACGCTTCAGCACCACGTACGCGCCGCGCGACGAGCGCGATGGCCGCTGGGCCCGCCGGCGCCGCATCGCCGTGGTGCCGGTGCTGGGTGACATCATCGGCGGCCGCAGCCGCGAGGACCCGCTGGGCTTCAGCCGCCTCGCGGGCGCGGAGACGGTCATTCGCGCGCTGGAGCAGGCGCAGTCGGACCCGAGCGTGGCGGCCATCGTCGTGCGCGTGGACTCGGGCGGCGGCGAGGTGCTGGCGTCCCACCTGATGTACGAAGCCGTGATGGAGGCGGCCAGACACAAGCCCGTCGTCGCCTCCATGGGGGACATGGCCGCGTCCGGTGGCTACTACGCCGCCATTGGCGCGCACGAGGTGTTCGCCCTGCCCACCACGCTGACGGGCAGCATCGGCGTCTTCTACATCAAGCCCGCCGTCGAGGGCCTGCTGGGCGGGCTGTTGGGCGTGCACCAGGCGAGCCTCACCCGCGCGCCGCTAGCGGACATCCTGGACGTGTGGCGTCCCTGGACGCCGGAGGAGCAGGAGGCGGCCCAGGCGTGGGCGGACGCCTCCTACGACAGCTTCATCACCGAGGTGGCGCTGCGGCGGAGGATGGACAAGGCGAAGGTGGACGAGGTCGCCCGGGGCCGGGTGTGGAGCGGCCAGGACGCGCTCGCCCGCGGACTGGTGGACAAGCTGGGCGGCCTGCTGGAAGCGGTGGACTCCGCGCGGATGCGGGCCGGAATCCCTCCGGACGAGGAGTTGGACCTGGTGGTGATGGGCGAGGCGCGGGGCTTCTTCTCCGCGCTGGGCGGTGAGCCCGGGGTGCGCGCCGCGCTGTCCCTGCTGCCCGCGCAAGAGCCCGCCCTGCCCGAGTCCCTGCGGGCGCTGGCCCGCTCGGCGGGCCTGAACCTGATGTTGCTCCAGCCGGGCGTGAAGGCGATGTTGCCCTTCCAGATAACCGTCCGCTGAGGCCATGGCGGCGGCCCTGAATCAACAGGTGGGGGGGCGGCCGGACGACACCGCGCGAAAAAAGCGGCAGCGCCGTCCCCGGCCTCTGTTACAGTTACCCCTGCACTCCGGACGGCTTTGGGCCGCCAGGGTGCTCCAGGAAACGGCGGTTCGGCCTGCTCGTCACCAGGGCCCCGCGTCCGCTTCCTGTCCCACGGCCTGAGTCACCTTGCGTCCCCGCCCTCCTCGTGGAGCGGCCGCCCGGGGCGCACACAGTCTGGAACGTTCATGAGCGAAAACCCCGATAACCGCGACCCACGTGATGCCCCCCCTGTTCCCGCCGCCCGCGCCGTGGCGCCGCCCGAGCCGGACGATGACGGTGGCGACGAGGGCGACGACGAGGGGCCCGACGACGGTGATTCCGGCGGGGGCGCACAGGGTGGCGCCCCCGGGCAGCCCGGCCAGGCCACCGGCCGCCGCCGCCGCCGTCGCCGCCGTCGCCGTGGCGCGCAGGTCCTCTTCACCCCGGACGGCCAGGCCTACCGGATGCAGCCGGGGCCGGACGGCCAGCAGGTCCAGGTGTTCCTCACGCCGCAGGAGCTGGAGCAGTACCGCCAGCGGCAGGCGCAGCAACAACAGCAACAGCAACAGCAGCAGCCACCGCAGCCGGCGCACGGCGGCGGGGGCCAGCAGCACGCCCGCCACGCGCAGCACGGGGGCGGCGGCCAGCAGGCCTCGCAGCAGGCGAACCTGTCGCCGGTGGAGGGCGTGCTGGACACGGAGGCCAAGGGCCCCAACGCCTTCCTGCGCCAGCTCAAGCGCAACCTGCTGGCGGCGCCGGATGACCCGGAGCTGCCCAAGAATCTGGTCCAGAAGCTGCGGCTGCGGCAGGGCCAGTACATCACCGCCTTCGCGCAGATGCGGGGCCACAAGGGCGTCATCCAGAAGGTGGACACGGTGGACGGCCGGCCGCTCGAGGGCGCGCCGCGGCTGCCGCACTTCGCGGACCTGACGTCGGTGGACCCCACCGAGCGGCTCAAGCTGGAGAACGGTCACAAGGAGATGGTGACCCGGGTGCTGGACCTCATCTCACCCATTGGCAAGGGACAGCGCGCGCTCATCGTCGCCCCGCCCAAGACGGGCAAGACGATCATGCTCCAGCGCATCGCCCAGGCCATCCTCTCCAACCACCCGGAGTGCCACGTCATGGTGGTGCTCATCGACGAGCGTCCGGAAGAAGTGACGGACATGCGGCGGAGCATCAAGGCGGAGGTGCTGGCCTCCAGCTCCGACCGCCCCACCGCGGACCACCTGAAGGTGGCGGAGCTGGCCCTGGAGCGCGCGCGCCGGCTGGTGGAGTCGGGCAAGGACGTGGTCATCCTCCTGGACTCGATTACGCGTCTGGCCCGCGCCTTCAACAAGGAGGTCGACAACTCCGGCCGCACCATGTCCGGCGGCGTGGACAGCCGCGCCCTGGAGCGCCCCAAGCGCATCTTCGGCGCCGCCCGCGCGACGGAGGAGGCGGGCTCGCTGACCATCATCGGCACGGCGCTCATCGACACCGGCAGCCGCATGGACGAGGTCATCTTCGAGGAGTTCAAGGGAACGGGTAACTCCGAAGTCACCCTGGACCGGCTCCTGGCGGAGAAGCGCGTCTTCCCGGCCGTCAACATCGCCCAGTCCGGCACGCGCAAGGAGGAGAAGCTCTTCACCCTGCGCGAGTACGAGAAGGTGAAGAAGCTGCGGCAGATGCTCTTCTCCGTGAAGCCGGTGGAGGCCATGGAGGCGCTCGTGAAGCGGCTGTCCCGGTACACGTACAACGACGAGTTCCTGGACGAGCTGTAGTCCCCCGCTTCGGGAATGGTACGGCGGGCCCGGGTGTGCGTTAAGGTGGCGGCATGATTCAAGGCTCGGGCCGCTGCCACTACCACCCGGAGCGCGCCGGCCTCGGCGTCTGCGTGGAGTGCCGGCGTGTCATCTGCCGGGAATGCACCACGCAGTTCGAGGGCATCAACCGCTGCGCCAGCTGCCTGGACCAGCGCCTCAAGGCGCTGGAGGGCCCGGGTGAGCGCCGCGAGTGGTCGGCGGGCAACGTGGTGCTGGCGCTGATGAGCCTGGCGCTCGTCTTCGGCGGCATCCTCCTGCTGGCCCAAGTGGCGGCGAGCTAGCCCATGGCCGTCTCCGCGCTCGAACTCCGCCCGCGCAACGCGGTGGCCTTGATGGACGCCGCGCTGCGCCTGTGCACCCGCAACGCGGGCGTCTGGGCCCTCACCCTGCCCGGCGGCGCGGCCGTGGTGGCCGCCATGCTGTACCTGGCGGAGTCGGTGCGCATGGGCTGGCCGCTCGTGGTGCCGTCGCTGCTGCTGACGCTGGCGTGGTTCCTCCGGGGGCTGGGCCAGGGCGCGACGTGCCATTACGTGCAGGAGCTGCTGCTGGGCACTCAGGGCGAGCCCTCCGCGTGGGCCTCGCTCAAGGCCGCGCTGGGTCGGATGCCCGCGCTCTTCATCGCCGTGGCGTACCTGCTGGGCCTCAACACCCTGGTGGTGATGTTGACGGGAGGCTTCGGCTACATCCTGCTGCAGTCCCACGGGGTGGGCTACGCGGCGGTGATGCAGGGGCGTGGCAGCCCGCTGAAGCTCTACGGCACGTGCTCACGGCTGCTGGGACCGGCGCGAGGCACCGCGCTGTGGGTCCGCGTCCTCATGTCCGTGCAGGTGCTGGCCTTCTTCAACCTGCACATCGCCTTCAACTTCCTGCTGTTCCTGGGCCGCAAGCTGGTGGGCGTGGACCTGACGTTCGCGGAGCGCTTCGCCTCGCTGGACAACGGCCAGTGGCTGATCTTCCTCGCGGTGACGACGTTCGCCCTCTTCGAGCCGGTGCGCGCCGCGACGGCCACGCTGCTGCTGGTGGACGGGCGCGTGCGTCAGGAAGGGCTCGACCTGCTGGCCAGCGTCCAGCAGCTCCCGTCCCGGGATTTGGGGCGTCCTCTTCCTCCGCCGGGCGCGACGCGTGGCGCGGCGATGCTGGCGGTGGTGCTGGGCCTGGGCCTGCTGACGGCGGCGCCGGCCCATGCCCAGGACGCCGAGGACGCGAAGCCCCTGGCCCCCGCCGAGGCGCTGCGGCGGCTGGGCGAGGTCACGGAGGCGTGTGAGGCCTCGGCGGATGAGGACACCGCGGGCCTGTACGCGCCCCTGGAGTCCCTGGGGCCCGCCGAAGCCGTGAAGCTGGAACGCTTCGTCCGCCGCGTGGAGCGGCAGGCCTTCGACGAGGAGGACTGCGACAAGGCCCGCGCCACGCTGACGCAGGGGCTCACCACGATGGGCGCCACCGTGGACGCCCAGGCCCGGGCGGATGCGCGTGCCGCCGCCGCGCGGGCGAAGGACATCCTGGCCCGGCCCGAGTTCGCGGAGGCCGCGCCCAAGGCGGAGAAGGACGCCCCCGAGCCCACAGCCCCCCCCGAGACGCCAGACTGGTGGCAGCGCTTCATCGACTGGCTGGGGGCGCAGCTGAAGAAGCTGTTCGAGCGGGAGCCGGCGCAACCGCGGCAGGAGACGGCACAGCCATTCCTCACCGGCGCCAGCGTGGCCAACGTGCTGGTGGTCGTGCTGGTGACGCTCACCCTCGCGGTGCTGGGCGTGGTGCTGCTGCGGGCGCTGAACCGCGACAAGCGCCGCGCGGGCGCCGAAGGTGTGCAGGTGTCCACGGTGGACGCGTCCACGCTGGCGGGGGACGCCCACCACGCGCTGTCACGCCCTCCCGAGGGCTGGGCCCACCTGGCGGACGAGCTGGCGGCGCGGGGGGCCTACCGCGAAGCGGTGCGCAGCCTCTACCTGGCGCTGCTATCCCGGCTCCACCGCGACGGCGCCATCCTCTATGACGAGACGCTGAGCAACTGGGACTACCTGTCTCAGTTCCGGGGCCGCGCGGAATGGAAGGCCCCCTTCCGAGAGCTGACGCGGCGCTTCGACTTCGCCTGGTACGGCAACCTGCCGGTGGGCGTGGACGGCTACCGCGAGTTCCGCGCGCTCACCGAGCCCCTGCTGGCCGCGCCGTCACGCCCGGAGGTGGCCCGTGCGTGACCGTTTCCCGCTGCTGGTGGTGGGGGGCCTGCTGCTCACCGCGGTGCTGACCACCTTCCTGGTCCGAGGCGCCCGGCGCAACACGTTCGCGGACACGCTGTCCACGTACCGCGCGCAGGAGGACGGCGCGCGGGCCCTGTTCCTGCTGGCCCAGGAGAGCGGCTTGCCGGTGACGCGCCGCATGGCGGACCTGCGCATCGTGTCCGGACTGGGCACGCCGGTGCTGCTGGCGGTGGAGGTTTCCGGCGCCTCCGAGCACGACCCGGACCAGACGGCGCTGGCCGCCGAGCCCGACGCGGGCCTGGCCGACGAACACGTCCCCCGCACCGGCTTCAACGCCTTTCGCGCGGCCGAGCTGGACGACGATGAAACCGAGCAACTGCTGAAGCACGTGCGCGAGGGAGGCAGCGCCGTCTACGTGCCGTGGGGCTCGCGGGAGAACCCGGTGCTGCAAGCCCTGGACGTGAAGCTCTTCAAGGCGGACACCACCCTCCCCATGCGCACGCTGGTGCCGCCCCAGCCCACGCCGTACACGCTGGGCGTGGAGCGCGTGGAGGCGAAGGTCCAGGCCTACCTGGAGCTGCCCCAGACGGCCGTCCCCGTCCTGGAGGACGAACGGCTGGGCATGTTCGTGGCGGCGGTGGTGCCGTACGGGCAGGGCCGCGTGCTGGTGGTGGGCGCCCCGGAGCTGGCGATGAACCAGGCCCTGGCGCGCGCGGACAACGCGCAGTTCTGGCTCAGCGCCCTGGCGTCAATCGGCCCCGGTCCCATCGAATTCGATGAGTTCCACCACGGCTTCACCAACGAGCGCTCGGTGGTGGACTTCGCGCGCCGCTACGGCCTGCACTTCGCCGTGTTGCAATTGCTGCTCGGCGTGGCGCTGTGGTCGGTGTCGCTCAAGCGCTTCGGCCGGCCGCGGCCTCCGCCCGAGTCCTCGCGCGTGGGCGCCACCGACGCGCTCTTCGCCATGGGCCGGCTCTATCGCGAGGGCCGGCACCACGGATTCTCCGCCCAGCTCATCCTTCGGGGCCTCACCCAGGACCTGGCCCTGCACGCGGGCCTGCCCGCGCATGCGTCCGCGGACGCTGTGGCCCACGGCCTGCGCGAGCGTGGCCGCGCGGACCTGGCCCAGGGGCTCGAGGCGCTCACCACGGACAGCCGCGCGGTGACGCGCGACACGGACCTCCAGCAGCTCGCAGAGCGCGCGGCGCGGCTGCGACAACGCCTTCATTCCGCCGGCGCCGCCCGGCCCAGCCCTCCCGAAACGACATGAACGACACCCTGTCCGCCCC
>NZ_JABFNS010000226.1 GCF_013116825.1 Myxococcus xanthus | reverse complement strand
ACGGTGGCCCGGGGGACGGAGGGGGCACCGGTGGTCCGGGGCCCACGCCAGGCCCGGGCAATCGTCCCGACGAGTCGGGCTGTTCGTGTGCTTCGGCCTCCGTGCCGGCCACCGCTGCGTTCGCGTTGCTCGCCCTGGTGCGGGTGGGGCGTCGCCGTCGCGACTGAAGCGCGTTGCCAGCGGGCGCGCGCCGCGCTGAAGTGCGCGCCCTCATGCGTTTCTCTCGACTCATCGCCCTCGCGTTGGCGTGCGGGGCCACCACCGCGTGCTCCGGCCTCTGGACACGCGGCGCGCCGCCGGAGCCCATCCGCATCACCCTGGTGGGCATCAACGACTTCCACGGACAGGTGGAGCCCCATCGCACGCCACTGAAGGACGGCCAGGTGGTGGAGGAGGGCGGCGCCGCCACGCTCGCGGCCTATGTGGCGCGATTGCGCGCGGCCAACCCGGGCGGCGTGGTGCTGCTGGACGCGGGCGACATGTTCCAGGGCACGTTGCCTTCCAACCTCACGGAAGGGGCCGTCGTCATCGACGTGTACAACCACTTGGGGGTGGATGCGGCCGCCATCGGCAACCACGAGTTCGACTATGGCCCCGTGGGGCCGGGTTCCATGGCGCAGCGGCCCGGGGATGACGCGCTGGGGGCGCTCAAGGCGCGCATCGGCCAGGCGAGATTCCCCATGTTGTCGGCGAACCTCCGCGAGGCCTCCACCGGCGCGCGCCCCGGCTGGACGGGCAATGACGGCACGTACCTGATGAAGGTCAAGGGCGTGAAGGTGGGCATCATCGGGCTCTCCACGGAGGCCACCCCCAAGGTCACCAATCCCGCCAACGTGTCGTCCCTGCGCTTCCTGCCCCTGGCGCCCGCCGCGCTGGAGGCGTCCCGTTCCCTGCGCGCGCGCGGCGCGGAGGTGGTGGTGGTGGTGGCGCATGCGGGAGGAAAGTGCGCGGACTTGAGCAACCCCCGCGACACGTCGAGCTGCGACGAGGGCGACGCGGAGATTCTGTCGATGCTGAAGCTCCTGCCGCCGGGCACGCTCGACGCCATCGTGGCGGGGCACACCCACCAGACGATGGGCCACTTCTTCGCCCAGGTGCCCATCATCGAGACGACGGGGCTGGCGCGCTCCCTGGGGGTGGTGGAGCTGTTCGTGGACCCGGACAGTCGCCGCATCCTGCCCGAGCGCACCGTCATCCAGGCCGCCATTCCCCTCTGTGCGAAGGTGGACGCCACCCAGGGAACGTGTGACGGCCGCCGCCTGCGCAACGCGCCCCAGGTGCGCCTGGAGCCCGCGTCGTTCATGGCGGAGCCGGTGGTCCCCGACGCGCAGGTGGCGCCGCTGCTGGCGCCAGCGCTGGAGCTGGCACGGGAGGCGCAGAATCGCCAGCTGGGGCTCGTGGCGGCCACGCCCCTGGCCCGCGGCTACACGGAGGAGGGCGCGCTGGGCAATCTGGTGGCGGACGTGCTGCGTGCGTCGGCCAACGCGGACGTGGGGCTGATGAACCCGGGCGGCGTCCGCGCGGACCTGGCCGCGGGGCCGCTCACCTTCGGTCAGGTGTTCGAGGCGCTGCCCTTCGACAACACGGTGGCCGTGGCCACCCTGACGGGCCCCGAGCTGTCCCGGTTGCTGCACCTGGCCTATGGCAACGACATGGGCTCCGTCTTCGCCGTCTCCGGCCTCGAGGTGACGCTGGCGCGCTGCCCGGGGCCTGGGCGGTTTTCGGGAGTGGCCCTCACCGGCGGTCAGCCGCTCATGCTCGACCCCCGCAAGATGTACCGGGTGGCCCTCCCGGACTTTCTGGCGCGAGGCGGTGACGGGTTGGAGCCCCTCTTGAGCACCGTGCCACCGGAGCGCATCGAGATGACCCCCGTCGACGGGCTCGACTTGCGCGAAGCGCTCGTCGCCTACGGGAAAGCCCGGGGCGGCACGCTGGAGGCCCCCGACTTGGGGCGTGTCCGCTACACGGGTGTAG
Source organism: Myxococcus xanthus (assembly GCF_013116825.1). Taxonomy (GTDB): domain Bacteria; phylum Myxococcota; class Myxococcia; order Myxococcales; family Myxococcaceae; genus Myxococcus; species Myxococcus xanthus_B. The sequence continues at coordinate 5,856 of NZ_JABFNS010000226.1, read as the reverse complement.
CAGAGTGTCAGCAGGAGGCGCGCTGAGCGCGTCCCGGCTGAAAATTCGGACGACGGCTGATCCGCTGGGGGTGAACGAGAGGACTCACCCCGGGGGGAGGGCACAGAAATCGCGCCGGGGGCCGATTTTTCGGCCTGGGATCAGTTTCCAACGGGAAGCGGAGGTCCTACTCTAGTCCCTGCGAGTGTCCACTCCGAGGTGGCCCAGGGCCTGCGTGGGTGGACTCCCGTGAGCTGGAGGAACCGACATGCTCTACAAAGTGACCCCGATGATGGCGCCGCCTGCGCCTGAGAAGGCGAAGCAGCGTGAACCGGGGCAGGGCCAGCCGCGCAAGCGTCGCAAGTCCGCCGTCTACGACGCGGATGGTCAAGAGGTGCTCATCTCGCTGATGTGCATCAAGTGCAAGACGCTGAAGCCGCTGGCGCAGTTCGGCCTGCGGAAGATGGCGGATGGCGCCATCCGGAATCAGCCCTGGTGCCGCACGTGCCGCTCGGGCGCGGGCAGCAAGAAGCCCAAGGCGGGCAAGGACGCCGCTGCCGCCGCGCCGGTGGAAGAGGTGGCCCCGGTGCTCCAGGTCGTGCCGGCCGCCGCGAGCCCCGAAGCGGGTGAAGCCCCCGCCGAGCCTGTCGCCGCGGCGCAGGGCTGAGCCTCCGCCGCTGTCCCAGCTCCCGGGGGCTGGACCTTCCAGGTCCAACGCCCGCGGGAGCATGCCTTCCAGGTCTACGACAGCCGCAGACCGGCGGGGAGCGTGTCCCCGAGCGCGCGAGCTTCGTCCGCGGCTTCCAGCGCCACGACCTCGCGCACCATCCGCACCCAGGTCTCGGAGGCCTTCGCCGCCAGCAGGGCCTGGGCCGTGCGCTCGCGCAGGTCCGGGTCCAGATCTCGCGTGCGATCGCCCGTGAGCCGGGCGAGCTGCGCCGCCGCGAAGGACGCGCCGTCAATCTTCCGCAGGTCCAACTCCAGCAGCAGCGTGAGCCAGGCCTCGGCCGTGTCCACGTCCACCACCTTGTGGCTGCTGCCGTACAGGGGCACGCGCGCGCCCAGCCGCCCCAGGGACCAGGCCCACGGGCCGCCGGACTTCGCCTCGGCCTTGAGCCGCGCGGCAATCCACCGGCCCAGCTCCGCCTTGTCACCCGGTTGCAGGTGCTCCAGCGAGGCCGCGGTGCGGACCATCTCCTCCAAGCCCTCGGGCTGGATGCCCTTGAGCTTCCCCGGCGGGGGCGCGTCCGGCGGCACCTTCCGCGCCAGGTGGGGCTGGAGGTACGCGTACAGCTTCTGCTGCCGCGCCTCGTCCAGTCCACCCGCGATGCGGCGCCACATCACCCAGAACTCCGTCCACACCGCCTTGTCCGTGTGGTGCTGCACCAGCGCGTCGAACAGGCCGAAGGTCTGCTCCGCGCGCCAGCCGTCCAGCGGGTAGCCGAAGCCCGGCCGGAGGCTGAAGCCGGTGAGGCTGTAGAAGACGCGCTCGTGGTCCTCCGAGCGCCGGCGCTTGCTCGCGCCCGCGAAGAGGGTGCTCCACATCTCCCGCAGCACCGGCACGCGCCACGTCTCACGCGAGCCCAGGGCCTTCTCCAGCGTGCGCCCGAGCTGCTTCACGTCCTTGGGGCCAATGGGCAGCGGCTTGTTGCCGTAGACGCGCTCGATGTTGTCCTTCGCCTCGACGAAGCGCGCGGGCATGGACTCGGTGACGGTCAGCTCGTGCGAGCCGCCGGTGCCGCGCAGCTCGAACTCCAGGCGCCACCGCTCGTCCGCGACGTTGGACACGCAGTACAGCTCCAGCGTGCCAATCTCCGTCAGCGCCGCCTGGAGGTGCACGGGCACTTCGGCCACCTTGTTGGAGGCGCCCTTGAGCAGCGTGTGGATGGGCGGCAGCGGCTTGAGGTCCTCCGCCAGCGGCACCAGGTCCCCGGGCTTGTCGATGCGGTCGCTGGTGGTGGAGTAGAGCTGGAACTGCACCGGCCGGCCCAGGGTGAGCGAAAAGGGGCGCTCGCCCAGGTCCACCTTCTGGCCTTCCTCGAAGCCGCGGGGGATGAGGCACAGCGCGGGTTGCTCGGCGCTGTCCGCCGCGCGCTGCAGGCCCACGTAGTAGGCACGCGCCGCGCCGCCACCGATGCGCAGGCCGTGGCCGCGCCGCACCAGGCCGTAGTACGCGGCGCCCCGGGCCACCGCGAGCTCCAGCGACTCGTGCCGCAGCAGGGGAATGCGCGGCGCGTTCGGCCACCAGGCGGAGAGGGCCTCCACCAGCCGCTCGGAAATCTGGGGCGAGTTGAACACGCCGCCGTTGAGCAGGATGGCGTCCGGCCGGGGCAGGGCGCCCTCCGCCGGCGCCGTCTCGCCCAGCGCGGCGAAGCCCGCCGCCGCGTGCTGCGCGAGGAAGGCCGCCATGTGCCGCGTCACCGCCGCGTCCTGCACGTAGGGCAGGCCCAGCTCCTGAAGCGCCATTCGCGCGGCGCGGCGTGGCCTGTCAGCGGGTGTGGTGAGGGGGAAGAAGCCGTCCAGCACCAGCGCCTGCGCCTCGTCGCGCGTCAGCTCCGTGGACAACGTGCCGCCCAGCAGCTTGCTGCCGCCGCTCACCAGCGACACGCCGTGCTTCTCCGGCGGGGCGAGGCCGAGCAGCGCCTCCTTCGCGGTGCGCGCGGCCTGGATGGCCTGTGTCCACTGCGTGGCGGACAGGCGGCGGCCGTCCGTGAAGAGCTTCTCCTCCACCCGGCGCGCCAGCGCGGCGTCCATGTTGTCGCCGCCCAGCATCAGGTGGTCGCCCACCGCCAGTCGCCGCAGCATGGGGCCTTCGGGCGACAGGCCCGCGTGCACCAGCGTGAAGTCCGTGGTGCCGCCGCCCACGTCCACCACCAGCACCAGCCGGACGTTGGAGAGCGTCTGCTCCAGGTCCGCCCGGTGGCGCGCGGTGTAGTCGTAGAAGGCCGCCTGGGGCTCCTCCAGCAGGGTGAACTTCTCCAGGCCGGCCTTGCGCGCCGCGCTCACCGTGAGGGCGCGGGCCGCTTCGTCGAAGGAGGCGGGGACGGTAATCACCACCTCCTGCTTCGACAGGGGCGCGTCCGGGTGCGCGTCATCCCACGCGCGGGCCATGTGCGTCAGCAGCAGGGCGCTGGCGTCCACCGGGGACAGCTTCTGGACGTCCGCGGGCGCACCCCAGGGGAGGATGGGCGCGGAGCGGTCCACGCCCGGGTGGCACAGCCAGCTCTTGGCGCTGGCCACCAGCCGCCCCGGCACGCGCGCGCCCTGCCAGCGCGCCAGCTCACCCACCACCCATGGGCCGCCGTCATCCCCCCAGGGCAGCGTGAGCGAGCCCTCCGCCAGCTCGTGGCCGGCGGGCACGTACACGGTGGAGGGCAACAGGGCCCGCGGGGCCACCTCGCCCTGACGGACGAGCTGCGGAAGGGCGAAGTCCTCCACGGGGGCACCCGCGCCCCGCGAGGGGTCCACGGATGCCACGGCGCAATGGGTGGTGCCCAGGTCGATGCCAACGATTCGCATACGCCTCCGATTGACGGATGGCTTTCTACTCCTTCATGCGGACGTTGAGTTCCAGCTTCCAGCGCCCGGGGCCATCCTTCTCCAGGCACCGGAGCTCCAGCGTCCCCACCTCCGTCACCGCCGCCTGGAGGTTGACGGGCGTCAGGTCGCTGAAGACGGAGGGCTGGCCAGGCATGGTCGTCTCGATGGGGGCCAGCTCCTCCAGCCCGCCGCTGGCCAGCTCGGTGTCGACGTCCTCCAGCATGACGCCCACCTTGTCGTCGCGCCGCAGGGAAGAGGAGAAGAAGCGGAAGCGGGTGGGCTCACCGGTGACGAGCCCGAACTCCAGGGGCGGGACGTCCGCCTGCGTGCCTTCCTCCATGCCGAAGGGGGCCACGCAGAGCGCCTTCACGGGCGGCTCCATGCCGGGCACCGCGGGCATCGCCGTCTCCACGCCCACGTAGTAGGCGCGGGCCGTGCCGCCCCGGATGCGCAGGCCGTGGCCCTGGCGCACCCAACCGTAATAGGCGGCGCCGCGCGCCACCGCGAGGTCCAGGTCCGCGCCCTCCAGCGCCTTGGCGGGCGCTCCGCCATCCGCCGTGAGCCAGCCGTTGAGCACCTCCATGACGCGCGCCTTCAGCGGGCCGGCCTTGAAGACGCCGCCGTTGAAGAGCACCGCCGTGGGGTGGAGGAAGGCCTTGCCGCTGACGTCCACCGGCGCGTCCGGGCTGGACGCGAGCGCCTGCGCCTGCCGGGTGAGGAAGGCGGCCAGGTGACGGGACACTCCGGCGTCCTGGGCGTAGGGCAGCGCCATCTGCGCCAGGCCGGTGCGGCGCGCGGTGCGCGGCAGCTCGGTGACGGGCGTCACGGGGAAGAAGCCGTCGGTGAGGACGCGGTCCAGCTCCTCGCGCGTCAGCTCCGTGCGCAGCGTGCCGCCGATGAGCGACGAACCCCGGCCGGGGATGGCGATGGGCGCGCGCTCCAGGGACGGGTCGGCGTAGAGCGCCTCCTTCGCCTGGCGGCAGCCATGGGTGAGGGCGTTGAACTGCCAGGCGTCCAGCTTCTTGCCCTCGGCCGTCATCCGCTGGTTCAGCGTGTGCGCCAGCGCCAGGTCCATGTTGTCGCCGCCCAGCAGGATGTGGTCGCCCACGGCCACGCGCAGCAGCTCCAGGTCACCGGCGTTGTCGCGCACGGTGATGACGGAGAAGTCGGAGGTGCCGCCACCCACGTCCACCACGAGGATGACCTCGCCGGGCTGCACCTGCTTGCGGAAGTTCTCCCCCATGGCCTCCAGCCACGCGTAGAGCGCGGCCTGGGGTTCCTCCAACAGGGTGATGTTGGGGATGCCCGCGGCCTTGGCGGCCTCCAGCGTCAGGTCGCGCGCCGCCGCGTCGAAGGAGGCGGGGACGGTGACGATGACGTCCTGTTCGGCCAGGGCGTTGCCCGACTCCTCGCGCTCGCGGGCGAAGGTGTGGTCCCACGCGTCCTTGAGGTGGCGGAGGTAGCGCGCGGAGGCGTCCAGCGGCGACACCCGTTCCACCTCCTCGGGGGCCTGCCACGGCAGCAGCGCCGCGCGCCGGTCCACGCCGGGGTGGGACAGCCAGCTCTTGGCGGAGGACACCAGCCGGGTGGGCACCTTGGCGCCGTGCGTGCGGGCGAACTCACCCATCAGGGTGCTGGCCTCCGGCTTCCACGGCAGCGCCAGGCTTCCGGCGGGGAACTCCTGCGCGGAGGGGAGATAGAGGAAGGAGGGGAGCAGCGGGCGGGCCTCGACGGTACCGGGCGCGGTCAGCTGGGGGACGGGCAGCATGGACTGCGCGCCGCCGCGGGGCTTGCCCTCCTCCAGATTGAAGTAGGACGCCGCGGAGTGCGTAGTGCCCAGGTCGATGCCAATGGAATAGCGGGCCATATCGGACGAGAACTCCTGGAAGACGCGGGTTTGTTCGCGCGGTGAGGCCGTGGTGGCCGGCTCAGGAAAGCTCGACCTCCGCGGGAGCAAGCACGCGCGGGTCGATGGCCGGGCTGACGGTGGGCAGCTTCACCGCCGTCGTCAGCCAGCCGTGGTGACGCAGGATTCCGTTGTAGGGCGGCTGGCCCGCCACGTTGCCGGTGAGGCGGATGCGCTGGGCGTCGAACCCGACGGGCACCGGCACCGAGTCCCCTTCCGACTGGGGCAGCACCCGCTCCAGCGTCAGGTAGGTCTGGGCCACCTTGCGGCAGCCCTCATGGACGATGCGCGCCGCCGCGCCCACTTCCGCGTCGGAGAAGGCGGAGACGTTCTCCTGGAGGAAGTCCACGAAGCGGCCCTCTCGCTGGAGCATGCCCAGCAAGGACAGGGCGCTGGCGTGCTCGCGCTCGGGGGGAAGGGCAGGGGGGCGC
>NZ_JABFNS010000225.1 GCF_013116825.1 Myxococcus xanthus | reverse complement strand
CTGCGGACCCGCTCCGCCTTGCACCAGGGCATAAAGCTCGCTCTGGCGGCCATCTCCCCAAGCGACGCAGCAGGCTGGTTCGCCTACTGCGGTTACTCCGTCGCTCAGCCCAGATGAACTGCGCTATGAGGCTCGCTGGGACACGGCGGGCTCCCGTCCTTCCGGGCGGGAGCCGCCGCTTCGACGACTAGAGGCCGTACATCGCGAAGCACGAGCCCGCGGGGCCCGCGCCGGAAATGGGCGCGCTCGGCGCGCTCAGCCACGCGCTGTTGGCGCCGCACTGGTGCCACTGCTGGTCGCCCGAGGACTGCACGCAGGTGCGCGGCGGCACGGAGCGGCCCAGCGTGGCGGAGGAGCACCAGCCATAGGACGCGGTGCAGTTCGTGGGCTTGGTGGTGCTGCCCGCGGTGAAGGCGCCCGACTGGCACTGCCGCCACATGGCATCCGACGAGCTCTGCACGCAGCCGAGCTCCGGCACGGTGGTGTCGGCCGTCTCGGAGTAGCAGCCGGCGGCGGAACCCCATGCATAGGCCGACTCGAAGCGGTGGTAGACGACGGACACCAGCGACGAGCCGCCCACGTTGGTGCGGCCGCACTGGAGGGCGTACGCGCCCACCCAGGGCGTGTACGTGTACAGCGCCGCCGTCGCCTTGTTCGCGGGACGCACCGAGCACGGGTCCGACGTGGACTTCGTCACGCCCACGCGCCAGCCGGAGATGGTGGCACGGCCCGCGTCCAGGTCCGTCAGGTAGCCGCGCAGCTTCTTGGCGGAGCAGTCAATCTGCTTGCCGAAGCCCACGTATTGCGCGTCACAGCCGCTGGTGTCCGGACAGCCACAGCCGGTGGCCTTGGCCAGGTTGTTGGAGTTGCCGCTCTGGATGAGGCTGGACTCCACCTGGATGCGGGCCAGCATGTACAGCGGGCTGATGCCAAAGGCCTTGGAGCGCTCGACGATGAGCGCGGCGGCCGTCTTGTTGCTGAAGGCCGGGTCCTGGTAGTTCGCCAGGAACGAGTTGTTCTGCTGGAGGAAGGCCTGCACCTGCGCGGTGGTAATCCACTGACCACCGGTGATGTCGGTGTCCTCCAGCAACCGGTGCATGTCGTACTTCGTGGTGGCCTCCAGCAGCACCTGGCCGGTCAACTCATCGATGACGGGCTCATCTGCCGCGTCGATGGGACCACAGCCGGCCGCCACCAACGCGGGCACCAGGAGCAACCACAATCGCGTCTTCATCACGTCCTCGGGGGGATGGGCCGCGAACCCGGAGAGCGGTGCTCACCGTCCACCGGACACGGCCTGGGGAGTCCGAGGCTCCAGCCGCGTGAAACATTATTCAAGAATTTCTTATATTCAATATCTGACGGATTATTAATATCCTGCTGAATCCGTCACCCCGACTACACAGTCAGCGCGCGGCGGATGGCGGAGGCTCGCGAGGTGAATCGCGCGTCACGCCGCAGGGCACCTTGCGCATCGCCACGCTCTCACTGCTGGGCGAGCTGCTGACACCGCGCATCGCCGAGCTGCTGTTGCGCAATCCCCTGCTCCGCGTGGAAGCCTCACTCGCCGAAGCGCGTGTGGACCTCAGCTCCGAGACGTACGACGTGGCGCCGCGGACCGGCCCGCTCGCGGACTCCGCCATGGTGGCCCGAAGGCTCGGGCGCCTTCGCACCGGCGACTACGCCAGCCCCGACTGTCTCGCGAGGCACGGGGCACCCCGGACCTCGGCGGAGCTGCAAGGTCCTGCCTGCGTCGTGCTCGCCGCGCCCGGCGCCGACGAGGTCTGGTGCTTCGGTGAGGGCCGCGGCGCGAAGAGCCTGCCTGTGGCGGGACGGCTGCGCGTCCCCAGCGTGCGCGCGGGACAAACGGTCGCGCGCGGGCCTGGGTGGGGTTGCTGTAGCCAATGGCGGCAGGTCGAGCACCTTCTGCTCTGTCGGGTGCCCAACACCCCGGGACGGCCAGGACGTGCGCTACCGCACCACATTCCGCGCATGGATAATTTTAGACCAGTGTTGCAAATCACACACTGTTCGTGTATCCACTCATTCACCCTGTGAGTTTCGCAGGGCGCGGGTCGCCCCACATCTCCGATCCCCCCATCTCGTTCGGGGCGACTCGTACCCACCGCGGACAGTCGCCCTCCTCCGTGCCAGCCCCTTCCTGTCCGGGGCGGCCCGCACCTCTACCAACGCCTTCGTCTCAACGGTCCAGCCGTCGGCGGGCCCGGGCTCGCGCGGCATCCAGCGCGGAGTCCACGCTGCCCTCGGCCGGCTTCGCTGGCGCCGGCGCCGCGTCGCCCTCGCGGGCCGGCGGAGCTGACGTCGGGGTTGTCCGTGTTGCCGGAGCGGACGACGGCGCGGTGGGTGCCGCGGGGACGGACACGGAGCGCTCGCGGGGCCGCGGCGCACGCAGCCGTGGCGCGGAGAAGAAGCGGCGCACGGCCACCTCCGCCAGCAGCAGGGCCAGCGCCAGGGCCACCAGCCACGGCGCCAGGGCCACGCGGCCCAGCGACTCCGGGGCCTCCATGAAGAGGCCCGTCATGGACAAGCGCTCCACGCCGCCGCCTACCGCCGCGATGGCGCGCAGCAGCTCCAGTCCCGCCTTCGTGGAGCCGGGCTCGAACTCCGGCGCATAGGGCAGCGTGACGGGCGGCGCGCGGAGCACCTTCGCGCCCAGCCGTACCACCGGGTGCCACGTTCCACTGCCCTCCAGGGGGTACTCGGCGACGAGCCGGTCTTCCTCCTCCCACCGCATCGGACGCTCCACCGGCGCGGCGCGGCCGTCGCCGGGCAGGAGCACCATCGTCGGTGCCGCGCCGGGCAGCGCCTCGCCCGGAGGCAGGTCCAGCGTCACGCGCAGCAGGTGCCCCCTCCGCTCGGTCCGCACCACCGCGTCCCCGACGGGCGCCGCGCCCGCCAACGTCCAGCGCACCATCCCCTCCAGGGCCGCGCGCAGCGAGGACCACGTTCGCAGCTCGCCGGTGTACGGCCCGTCCACCTCCGCGGTGAAGGCCACCGTGCGTCCCGCGCCTCGCGGCCACATCGCCAGGATGGGCGCGCCATTCGTGTCCAGGGTGCGCAGCGCCACGTTGGCGCGGGGCTTGAGGTAGGTGAGGTTGTAGCCGCCCACCTGGGGCAGCCCGTCCGCGGACAGCCGGCCGAGCAGCGGCAGGTCCGGCGCTCCTTCCAGCGACGCGGGCTCATCCACGAAGGTGGCGCGCGCCACCGTGAGCGTCTCCTGGCTGAAGATGCGCGGCAGGCTCATCGCGTCCTCGGCGAAGTAGACGCGCCCACCGCCCCGGTGGGCCACTTCCCGGAGCAGGTCCGCGTCCGGGTCCGAGGGAACGCCCAGCCCGATGACGGACACCGTCACCTCCTGCTCGCGCAAGTGGGCCAGCGTGCGCTGGTAGTCGTCGGGCTCCTCGGAGTCCGCTGCGTCGGAGAACAGGAGGACGTGGCGCGTGGGCTTCTCGCTGCGGAGGATTTCCGTGCGGCCGGCGCGGAGCGCCTCGCCCACGTAGATGCCACCCCCACCGCTGAATCCGCGCGCGACGGCATCCAGGGGCAACCCCGCCTCCACCGGGCTGAGCGGGAAGATTTCATGGGCCGCCGTGTCCACCATGTGCACGGAGACCTCGTCCTTGGGGTTGAGCAGCGTCAGGGCGGCCACGACGCCCTCCGCGGCCAGCTCCATCTTCGTCCGCCCATCCGGGACGGTCATCCCCATGGAGCAGGAGGCATCCATCAACACGCTCAGCGCCAGGGACGCGCGGCGCTGCTCCTCGCGCATCTCCAGGGACACCGGGAGCAGCGGCTCCACGGGGGAGCGACGGAAGCCGCCCTCGCCGAAGCTGTTGCGTCCGCCGGTCATCACCAGCCCGCCTCCGGCCTGCTCGACGTAGGCCGCCAGCGCGTTGAGCCCCGGCTCGCCGAGCGCATTGGCGTCCACGTTCTCCAGCACCACGGCGCCCACGCCGTCCAGGTCATCCAACGTGAGGCGGAACGGCGTGCGCACGTCGAGCTGCAACCCCGAAGCGGCGAGCGACTGCGCGAGCGTGCCCCGGGACTGGTTCGTGAGGAGCAACACCCGGGGCGGGCCCTCCACGCGCAGCACGGCGACGCCCTGGTCGTTCTCCACGACGCCGTCGCCGGGAGCGGCCACGGAGAGCCGGTAACGGACCAGGCCGGGCTCCTCGACCAGGTCGCGCAGCGGCAGCACGTTGGGGCCCGGCTGGAAGTCGAAGGGCCCCTGGAGGAGCACGCGGCCATTGCGCTCCAGCCGGACGGTGCCGGTGGCGGCGGCGGAGGCATGCACCACGGCGGAGAACTGGAAGGGCTCGCGCTCGGAAACGGCGGCGGGGACGTCCACGGAGACGACGGCCACGTCGAGCGGCGGTTCGGGGCGAGCGATGTGGCGCCAGTCCACGGCGAGGCCCCGGGCCGCTAGTCGCCGCGCGGCGCCGCGCGCATCCACGCCCGTGGCGCGGCCATCGGACAGCACCAGCACGCGGCCGGTGCGTTCGTCGGGGATGAGGGCGCTCGCGGCCTCCAACGCGGCGGACAGGTCGGAAGCCTCCGCGTCCACGGGGCGCGTGAAACCGCCAAAGCCTCCGAGCGTGGAGAGGGGCTGCTCGACGCGCGCTTCCCGGCCGAAGGTGATAACCCCCACGCGGTCCCCGGGACGGCGCTGCGACTCCAGGAGGGTGATGAGCTCCTGGGCCGTGCGGTCCACGTCGCGAGGCATGGACGCGGAGCGGTCCACCACCACGACGACGTCACTGCCGGCATCGGCCCATCGCAGCTCGGGGCCCGAAAGCGCGCCGACGACGAGCACCAGCAGCGCGGCGCGCAGCCACATGGGCGGGCCCGGCCGGCGGCCGTACTTCCAGAGGAAGAGGCCCAGCGGCAGCAGCAACACCCACGCATGCGGGAGGGAGAAGGTCATGCGACCGTCACTCTCCTTCCGCGAGGATGCGGCCCTTCCCATCGATAGCGTAGACGACGCCACCGTCGAGAAGAACGAGGCCAGGGCCACACGCGCTCAAGTTGGGGGAGAACGTCACATAGAACAGGTCGTCATTCGCCTGGACCACACGAGCGTCGATGTACCGCCAATCCGCGAGGCACTTCTCCTCCAGGTGCTCCTGCTTCTTCGCCGTAACCCAGGGTGGACGAAAATCATCCATGGCGACCTTGAGGGCCGCCATCATGGGTCCGGTCAGCGCCACGCCCCCCTCAATCTGGCTCGGAATCGTCACCGACTCGTTCGCAGGGGCTCTCTCCGGCTTGTCGAATCGGTAGATGCCCAGCGCGGAACATCCGCAGAGACCCAGGAGTGGGACCCAGGCCAGCGCCCGTCGCAGAGAGGCTCCCCCATCGTGACAGCATCTCATGGCAGCCACCCCATCCCGTCGAGCATCTCGACGTTTCCTTCGTCATCGTAGACTCGGCCAATCGGTACCCACGCTCCGTCGCGGAGCGAGAAGACACCTTTTGACGGAAGCTCATACCGATACACCCGGCACTCGCCTGTCTTCTCCCGGTAGAGGAGCAGGATGGACTTGGGAAAGACCCTACCCGTGCCTTTCTCCGCCACGCGCGTCGGCAGCCAGCGCAGATGCGTCTTGAGGTCGACTCGCGAGAACTCGCGATTGTGCGGATGCGTGTGCGGCGCCCAGAAGACCACCGCATCACCATGCGCTTCATCGTCGAGCGCCGACGGAATCAGGCAGCTCTTCCTTCCACTGTCCAAGCGTGACCTCAATTCGGACAAGTAGCTCAGGAAGTATCCCTTTCCCTCGCCTGAGTAGTACCCGAGAGCGCAGTACTCCGTACCGTACATCCCCGCGGATGCGCCGGGCTGACGGGTCATGAGGAAACATGCGTTCTGCGCAAGCTCCTGCTCGGTTTCGAAAGGCCCTGCCAGGGGCCCCTTCACCGCGATGCCGCCAGAGGGCCACCGACGGGCCCTCACGTTCGGGTTCGGACTGGAGCATGCGGCAACCCAGGCACCACCGATGAGCAGCCATGAAGCCTTGAAGTGGGAGCGGCTGAACGCCCGGAGCTTCACGGCACCTGCCGTCCTGCTGGTAACGCGGCCCGTGCTTTGCGATTCCGACGCGCTCATGACACGCCCCCGGTACCTGGCGCACTCGCCCCTGATGCGCCCGGCGGCTCTCGCCGCGTGAGGTAGAAGTCCGCCACCAGCGCGGCGAGCAGAAGAACCAGAGGCCATCGGGCCCGGCCCGGCGCGCTGCCTCCCGCGTCGTCGTCGCCGGCCTCACGTGCCGGCACCTCCGCGCGTCCGCGCGCACTCAGGTCCGACTCCCGGGCGTCCAATGCCAGCACCTGGGCCGTGTCCACCACGTCGCCGCCACGCTCCAGCGAATAGGCCCCAGGCCCGGTGGGGGGAGGCAGCGTCACCTCACCCGCGCCAAACACCGGCCGGCTGCCCCCCGGCCCCACGAGCGTGTAACGCGCACCCGCGAGCGTCACCACTGGCAGCGGCTCGCCCAGCATCAGCTGCCGCCGAGGGAAACCCTCCCGCGTGCGGCGGGCCTCTCGCACCAGATTGCTCAGCAACACCGGCCACGCGGGCACGCGCTGCACGTTCGAGCGCGACAGGTCCACGTTGACGTGAACCCGGCCGTCCGCCTCCTCGGACACCAGCACCGCGTCCCCGGCGCTCACCAGTGGCTTTCCAGGCGGATTGTCCCCTGCCGTCCACCGCACGCCCGAAAGCTGCACGTCATCCAGCAGCGGGTGCCCCTTCTCGGAGAAGAACGGCCCCACGAAGGTGCGCGGCGCGCCGCCCGCCCCCACCGTCACCCGCGCATCCGTCCCCGGCGGGCCCAGCACCAACACCACGTCCGTCGCCGAGCCCTCCGCTCCGCGCGCCACCTCCGGCGATACCGCGAGGAACCGCTCCAGCGCGGTCTGCTCGGGAGCGCCCAGTCCCTGCGCCAACGCCACCGCGATGGGCCGCAGGGGCGCGGGCGGCAGCCGCACCTGGCCGTCCTCGGGCAACGCGTCGTCTGGAAGCGACACCTCCACGTCGCCCGCTTCCTGGAACGTCAACCGGACCGTCGCGGTGCCCTCCTCCGGAAGCTGCACGCGTTCCACCCGCTCCGTGCCGGCCTTCGCACCGGCCCCTGGCAACGCGCGGACCCGAACGTCCACCTCCTCCGGCGCCTCCCCGAAACGCGCCACCCTCAACGTCACCGTGGCCGTGGGCCCCTCATCGCGCCGCTGCGCGGAGACCAGCGCCACGTTGCCTCGCGCGGTCCCCAGCGCCGTCCACCGCACGGACGCGGGCACCAGGGCCGCGTTCACCGGAGGAACGTCCGTGAAGAAGGCCACGCGCCGTCCCGCCCCCGCCAACTCCTGCGCCCAGATGAGCGTGGGCATCGGGTCATGGTCCGCGCCCTGCGCCTGGAAGGACTCCAGCGCGGCCAACGCCCGAGAAGGCTCCGCCTCCGGCCCCGCGAGCATGCGCGGCGTGCCGCCACTGGCCAGCAGCGTCACCTGCGTCGCCTCCTCCGACTCCACGCGCGCCGCCGCCTCGCGCCGCACCTGCTCCAACACCGTCACACCGTCCGGCCCGCGCGCGGACATGGACAGACTCCCATCCACCACCAGCACCAGGTGCCGGACCCGCGCCGAATCTCCCCACCGCACGTCCGCCAGGAAGAGCGCGGCGGCCACCACCGCCAGCACCTCCAGCAGCAGCGACGCCTCCCGCGTGAAGCGCTCCCAGCGAGGCCCCGCTTCGGCGCGGGGACTGGGTCTGCGCCACAGGAAGAGCGCGCTCACCACCACCGGCTTCTGCCGGCGCCGCAGGAAGTACGCCGCCACCAGCGGCACGAGCGCGCCCAGGGCCAACAGCCCCCACGGGAAGCCGAAGCTCACGCGTCACCTCCCGCGACGCGCTCCATGCCCGCCACCCCGCGCCGAAGCGGGGCCTCGCTGGGAGCGC
>NZ_JABFNS010000224.1 GCF_013116825.1 Myxococcus xanthus | reverse complement strand
GATGACGCGCGCACGGTGCTGTACCCGGGCGCCTACGTGGGTGAACAGGCCGAGGTGGGGGAGGACTGCGTCCTGTACCCCAACGTCACGGTGCGTGAGCGCTGCATCGTGGGCGCGCGCGTCATCCTCCACGCCTCCAGCGTGGTGGGCGCGGACGGCTTCGGCTTCGCCTTCAACCCGGAAGGCGAGGCGGGGCCGGAGCACTTCAAGATTCCCCAGGTCGGCATCGTCCGCATCGAGGACGACGTCGAGGTGGGGGCGTGCACCTGCATCGACCGCGCGACGGTGGGCGAGACAGTGGTGGGGCGCGGCGCGAAGCTCGACAACCTGGTGCAGATTGCCCACAACGTGCGAGTGGGCCCGCTGTCCCTCATCTGCGCTCAGGCTGGTGTGTCCGGCTCGGCGGAGGTTGGGACGGGCGTGGTGCTCGCGGGGCAGGTTGGCGTGGTGGGGCACATCCGCGTCGGTGACCTGGCCAAGGTGGGCGCGCAGTCCGGCGTCGCGCACGACGTGCCGGACGGCCAGGTGGTGAGCGGTAGCCCCGCCGTCCCCCACAGAGAGTGGCTGCGGGCCAGCGCCGCTGCGGGCCAGATGGCGGACCTGCTCAAGGAAGTGCGCGCCCTGCGGCGCCGGGTGGAGACGCTGGAGAAGGAAAAGGGGCCGTGATGGACATCGGAGAGATTCTCAATCTGCTGCCGCATCGGTATCCGTTCCTGCTGGTGGACCGGGTGGTGGAGATCGTCCCGGGCCAGAAGCTGACGGCTTACAAGAACGTCACCATCAACGAGCCTTTCTTCAACGGGCACTTCCCCGGTCACCCGGTGATGCCGGGTGTGCTCATCCTGGAGGCGCTGGCGCAGGCGACGGCCATCCTCGCCTACAAGAGCGAGAACATGGACCCGTCGCGCAAGCTCACGTACCTGATGGGCGTGGACGGCGCGCGCTTCCGCAAGCCGGTATTGCCGGGGGATCGCCTCCAGTTGGAGATCGAGGTGGTGCGTCACAAGGGCGCTGTCTGGAAGACGAAGGGCCTGGCGCTGGTCGACGGCGCGCGTGTCGCCGAAGGCGAGTTCCTGGCAACCGTCGTGGACAAGGACGCCGACGCGGCTGAGAGCGCGGCATCCTGATTCGCGCCCCGCGAGCACGAGGAGACTTCATGGCTCAGGTTCATCCCACCGCGGTGGTTCATCCCGACGCCCGCCTTCACGAAACCGTTGAGGTCGGCCCCTATTCCATCATCGGTCCCCAGGTGACGATCGGTGCGGGCTCCCGCGTGGGGCCCCACGTCGTCATCGAAGGCCGCACGACGCTGGGCGAGCGCAATCGCATCTTCCAGTTCGCCTCCGTTGGCGCCGACCCGCAGGACCTCAAGTACGCGGGCGAGGACACGGAGCTGGTGCTCGGCGACGACAACCAGATTCGCGAGTTCGTGTCGCTGCACAAGGGCACCGCCGGTGGTGGCGGCGCGACCCGCGTTGGCAGTGGCAACCTCTTCATGGCCAACTGTCACGTCGCGCATGACTG
Organism: Myxococcus xanthus; assembly: GCF_013116825.1. Taxonomy (GTDB): domain Bacteria; phylum Myxococcota; class Myxococcia; order Myxococcales; family Myxococcaceae; genus Myxococcus; species Myxococcus xanthus_B. The sequence continues at coordinate 6,540 of NZ_JABFNS010000224.1, read as the reverse complement.
CGTGGTGGGCAATGGCTGCCGCATCGGCAATGGCTCCGCGCTCGCGGGCCACGTGACGATGGAGGACCACGTCATCATCAGCGGCCTTGCGGCGGTGCATCAGTTCACCCGCCTGGGCAAGCACGCCTTCATCTCCGGCGGCGCCATGGTGACCATGGACATCCCGCCGTATGCCACCGCCCAGGGAGACCGGGCGGAGCTGGTGGGCCTCAACACGGTGGGCCTGGAGCGCAGCGGCTTCTCCAAGGAGCAGATCGAACGGGTGAAGGAAGCCCACCGCATCCTGTTCCGCTCGAAGCTGACGCTCCAGGAGGCCATGGTGCGGCTGCGCGCGGAGCTGGCGGGCCACTCCGAGGTGGACCACCTCATCCAGTTCATCCAGCAGAGCAAGCGCGGCCTCACGCGCTGACGCCGTGAGCGACGGAGGAGCATCGGCGGTGGATCGGATTGGCCTCATCGCGGGCAACGGCCGGCTGCCCTTTCTCTTCGCGCGCGCCGCGCGGAAGAAGGGCCTGGAAGTCGTGGCCGTGGCGCACCGGGGAGAGACGGACCCGGCGTTGGCCGCGGAGGTGGATCGGCTGACGTGGGTGCGCGTCGGGCAGGTGGACCGCATCCAGAAGGCCCTCCGGGAAGCGGGCGTGAAGCAGGCGGCCATGGCGGGCGGCATCGGCCGCGTGCGGGCGCTGGCGGAGGCCCGGCCGGACCTGGGCGCGGTGCGCATCATCTCCCGGCTGCGGAGCTTCCGGGATGATGCGCTGCTGCGCGCGGTGGCCTCGGACTTCGAGTCGCGTGGCGTCACCATCATCGCCCCCACGGACTTCCTGGGGGAGGTGCTGTGTCCGGAGGGCCACCTCGCCGGGCCTCGGCTGCACCCGGCGCAGGAGAAGGACGTGGCCCTGGGCCGCGAGGTCGCCATCCTGCTGGGGCAGGCGGACGTGGGGCAGACGGTGGTGGTGCACAACGGCCACGTCCTGGCGCTGGAGGCGGTGGAGGGCACGGACGAGGCCATCCTCCGGGGCGGCAGGCTGGGTGGCAATTCAGGCGCCGTGGTGGTGAAGCGCTGCAAGCCGCAGCAGGACCTCCGCTTCGACCTGCCGGCCGTGGGCCCTCACACGCTGGAAGTCATGCAGGAGGTCGGCGCGCGCGTGCTGGCGCTCGAGGTGGGGCGCACGGTGATACTGGACGCCCCGGCCCTCTTCGCGGGCGCCGAGTCCAAGGGCATCACCATCGTCGGCGTGCCCTGAGCCCCGGCGCCCCGTGCGCGGGTGGCGTTAGAAGCAGCGCGCCCGCGCGCCCACGTTGACCTGGCCGGAGGCGCCGCCCAGGTACCACGAGCCGCCCGCCTGGTAGGTGCGGACGTACTCCCCGCCACCCTCGAACTTGCCCCGGACGAACGTCAGGGCGCAGGAGCGGCCCGTGGCGCCGCCCAGCGCCGTGGCCGAGTTGCCCTGGTTCCAGGTGTACTCCGGGCTGAACGTGTTGCCAGCACCCAGGTTGATGCAGCGCGCGCGCGCCCGCACACCGCTCTGGCTGGAGTTGCCCGTCATGTACCAGCTCCCGGCGGTCTCATAGACGTGGACCCACTCGCCGCTGCCATGGAACTTGCCCGCGACGCCGGTCAGGTAGCACACGCGGTTGGTGGAGGAGCCCAGGTACGTGGGGTAGCTCGAGGACTGGGTCCACGTGTACTCCGTGCCCGTGTCCGCCACGTTGATGCAGCCCGCGCCGCCGTTGATGCCCGTCTGCCCCGAGGCGCCGCTCAGGTACCACGAGCCGCCCGTCTGGGTGATGTCGACGCGCTCGCCGCCACCTTCGAAGTCTCCACCCACGCGCATCAGGTAGCAGGTCCGGTTCACCGTCGTGCCCATGGGCGTGGCGATGTTGCCCTGCGACCACGTGTACGTGTTGGCCGTGACGAGCTCCTGGCCCTGGGTCATCAGGTCCTGCGCGGCGGGGGGCTCGGTGGAGACGTCCATCAGGTCCTCGGGACCGCAGCCCCACAGGACGGCGGGCATGGACAGGGCAATCAATGCGTGACGCAGCTTCGACATGGGTTGGGTTTCCTGTGGTGTGAAGTGTTGAGACGGCGCGGCGCATGCGGCCCTGAGCCCTTCACGCGTCCTCGCCGTGTCGCTGCTTGAGCAAGGCGTATGCCGTGGCGAGGGACTCCAAGGCTCCCTCTGGGCGCGCGCTCGAGACACGTGCGGTGGCACACCCTCGCGCGGCACGGTGACACAGGCCACGGTGTGCCACCGTGCCTCGGCTGTATGCGTTTGATAGGCTTTGCCCATGTCTCGCCTCGTGCCAACCCTTCCGTCGGAGACGGCCGCGCGGCCGGACGAGGAGGGGGCCACGGTGGCGGGCCTTCCGCCCGCGGCACCGGGCACCGTGCCTGCCGCGCCAGGGGCCCGTTACGAACTGCTCGGGCTGCTGGGCCGGGGTGGCATGGGGGACGTGTACCGCGCGCGGGACAGGACGCTCGGGCGGCCGGTGGCGCTCAAGTTCCTGCGGGGGGCGGACCCGGAGCGTGCCATGCGCTTCCTTCGGGAAGCCCGCGCCCAGGCTCGCATCGATCATCCGAATGTCTGCAAGGTGTTCGACGCGGGGGAGATGGGCGGCCAGGCCTTCATCGCCATGCAGCTCGTGGAAGGCGAGCGGATGGACGCCGCCGCGAGGGGCCTGGCGCCCGTGGAGAAGGCGCGGTGGTTGAAGGCCGCGGCGGAGGCGGTGGAGGCCGCCCACGCGCTGGGCGTCATCCACCGGGACCTCAAACCCTCCAACATCATGGTGCTGCCGGGCGAGGGCGCGCGCCGCGAGCCCGTCATCATGGACTTCGGCCTCGCCTACGAGGCGGGGGAGGGGCACGGCCTCACGTCCACCGGCGCGGTGATGGGCACGCCCGCGTACATGGCACCCGAGCAGGCCCGGGGTGAGCTGGAGGCCATCGGCGCGCGCACGGACGTCTACGGCCTGGGCGCCACGTTCTACGAGTTGCTCGTCGGCGAGCCGCCCTTCACGGGGGCCACGCCGCTGGAGACGTTGAACCGGGTGCTCCACGACGACCCGGTGCCACCACGCGAGCGCGTGCCGGACCTGGACGCAGACCTGGAGACGGTGTGCCTCAAGTGCCTGAGCAAGGAGCCAGCGCTGCGCTACGCCTCCGCCCGGGCGCTGGCGGAGGACCTGGGGCGCTACCTGGACGGCGCGCCCATCCTCGGACAACGGCCCCGCCTGACGCACCGGCTGCGGCGCGCCGCGCGCAGGCATCGCGGGGTGGTGTTCGTCTCCGGCGTCTCGCTGGTGGGGATGCTGCTGCTCGGGGGCTTCGGGGCCCGGGCCCTGCTGGCGGAGCGGGACCTCCAGGCGCGCACGGCCTCCCGCGTCCGGCTGGCCGAGCAGTTGGGCCAGCAGGTGCAGGAAGTCGAGTCCTTCGTGCGTGCCTTCCAGGCCCTGCCCCTGCACGACACGCGGCCCGAGCAGCAGCGTGTCCGGGCGCGCATGGCTCGCATGGGCGCCTTGCGACATGGCCTGGGAGACCTGGGGGAGGGGCTGGTGCGGCAGGCGTTGGGGCGGGGCCACCTGGCGATGCGCGAGTTCGAGCAGGCGCACCGGGAGCTGACGCGGGCGCGCGAGCTGGGCGTCGACTCGCCGGGGCTCCACTACGCCTTGGGGCGGGTCCTGGGGGAGCAGTACCGCCTGGCCATGGAGGACGCGCGGCGCAGCGGCGGCGCGGCGTGGGTGGCCGCTCGGCAGCGGAAATGGGAGGCGCGCTACCTGACGCCCGCGCTCGAATCCCTGCAGCGCAGCGGCGGCGTGGAGCTGGAGTCGCCGCGTTACCTCGAAGGACTCATCGCGCTGTACCGCAAGGACTACGAGGGCGCGGAGCGGGCCGTGAGCGAGGCCGTGGCGCAGGCGTCGTGGATGCCGGAGGTGCGGAAGCTCGCCGGGGATGTGGCGCTCGCGCGGGCAATGGCCTTGCTGGAGCAGGGGGACTACGCGGGCGCGCGGGCCGGGCTCATGGAGGCGGCGTCCCGCTACGAGCAGACCGTGGAGCTGGCGCGCAGCGACGCCTGGGCCCACGAGGCGCTCGCGGAGGTATGGCTGCAACTGTCGGAGCTGGACAAGCGGGAGGGGCGCTCACGCAAGGCCGCGTTGGACCAGGCGGAGGCCGCGGCGGACCGGAGCCTCGTGGCGGACCCGGACCGGGCCTCCGGCCACACGAAGAAGGCCCAGGTGCTGATGAACCAGTACCGCGCGGTGACCTTCCAGGGCGCGCCGGACGCGCGCGGCGCGGAGGCCCTGCTTGATGCCTGGACAGACGCGGCATCGCGGGCCGTGACGTTGGAGCCACGCGACGTGCTCGCGCACGACTCGCTGGGGTACAGCTACTTCATGCGCGGCCTGCGTCAGGCGCGCGCGGGCGAGGCGCCCGAGGCGTCCTGGGCACAGGCCATTCAATGGTTGGAGCGGGCGATTGAGCTGGAGCCGCACTATCCCTGGGCGCTCAACGACCTGGGGCTCGTGCACCGCTGGCGGGGCAACTACCAGCGGGAGCACGGGCAGGACCCGCTCCCGGCCTATGCCGAAGCGGAGCGCGCCTTCCAGCGGGCTGTCGAAGGGGACCCGAAGTACCTGTTCGCCCACTCCAACCTCGCCGAGCTGTACGCCGCTCGGGCATCCCTCCTGTTCTCCCGTGGGCGCGACCCGGAGGCCGACGTGCACGCGGCGCTGGAGGCCAGCACGCAGGCGCTGGCCCTCGACGAGCGCTTCCACTCCGCCCACGACCATGCCGCCGCCGCGGAGCTGACGCGCGCGCGCTATCTGTTGGAGACCGGCGGCGACCCGCGTCCGGCCCTGGCGCGGGCGCTCCAGGCGACGGAGCGCTCCCGTGGCGTCAACGCCCGGTCTGACCGCGCCTGGCTCCATGCGGCCGGCGCGCACCTGCTCGAAGCGCTCCAGGCTCTGCGCGCGGCGGGCGACGCGAGCGCGGCGCTCGCCAGCGGGCAGCGCGCGCTGGAGGAAGCGTACCGGCTGAGCCCCACCTGCGCGGACTGCCGGAGCCTCGGGGCGGAGCTGTCGCTGGCGGCGGCGGAGCAGGCGCGGCGCAAGGGGCGCTCCAGTGCGGCCTTGCTGCGCCAGGCCCTCACCGAGGCCCGGCGGGCCGTGTCGCTCTATCCCTACTACGACAGCCACCTCACCGTGGCCCGGGCGGCCTGGCGGCTGGCGCGGGACACAGGCGCTCCGTCCGCCCTCGTGGAGGAGGGGTTGGCGCAGGTGGCGCTCGCGCTGAAGCTGGACCCCGGGCTGCCGGAGGCCCACGCCGTGCGAGGCGCGCTGCTGCTCTTGCGTGCCCGGCGCCAGCGGCCGGCGGAAGGGTGGGAAGCGTCCCTCCGTGAAGCCGACGCGGCGTGGCGTCGCGCCACGGCCCAGGTGCCCTGGTTGAGCCGCTACGTGGGGCCCCTGGACGGCGCGGAGCAAGCCGTGCTTCGCGCCGCCAGGGCTCCGGACTCAGGGCATTGAGGGCCGCTCCACACCCGTCGCGAACCGCGCCTGGGAACTCCACTTGGGCAATGGCCCACAGGCCGGCAACGTGAGGCCATTCGGGATGGGCACCTTGCTGCGCCGGTTCGCCAGGTTGAGGCACTCCGCGCCCCGGGGGCTCCACAAGGCCTCCAGGTATTCGAGCTCCTGGAGGTCATTGTTGCTGTTGCGCCCGAACCCGTGGGCGTCGCGCCGGAGAATCTCCGTGCCGCTCACGGTGTAGCTGCCCGGGTCGCCCTGGCCCACGAAATAGGCGGCGCGCTTGGCCTGGAGGCACGCGCCATGGACGAACTCCCGGTCCGGGTCGGCCTGGAGCTTCTCGGGAGTCCACGGCTGATAGCCCCAGTTCATGCACGCGCCAATCGCGCCTGACTCGCAGGCCACGGTGAGGGTTGCGTCGTGGGGCCGCACCGCCGCGGTCAGGCCGTCGACCTGTCGCTGCGGAAGGAGGACGGACGCGACGTTTGGGTTCTCTGGCGCCTGGCACTGTCGCAACCAGGCCGTGCTGGGCGTGGGCCGATAGCGCACGACGAGGCGGTTGCCGGACACGGGTTCGAGCGCCAACTCGTAGAGGAGGCCCTCCAGGGTACCGGTGCCGTCCAGGTCCACCGGGAGCTTGAACCCGAACACCAACCGCGACACCGGCTCGCCTCGCAGCTTCCGGGAGACGTCCCCACTGCGCACGGCGACGAAGAAGTCGCCGACGTTGCCGTGAATGGACTCCAGCGTCGGGGGCTCCCCATGAACGGGCGTGCCCGGATTCCGGAGGTGCAGGGGGAGCTGAAGCGTCTGGTCCCTCTGGTACATGGAGCGCACGTGCAGCGCCACGCCCTCGGGCGTGTTGACGAAGCCCTCCAGGCACGCCACCGGCGTCTTCTCGTGGAGGAAGCAGTAGCTGTGCCCCTCGGCGACGTAGATGCCCAGGCCGTTCGGGTCGGGGTCGCACTGGCCCGTCGGACAGCTCCCGCCGCCGGACGGGGAGTCCGGGCGGGCGCGGGT
>NZ_JABFNS010000223.1 GCF_013116825.1 Myxococcus xanthus | reverse complement strand
GGACTTCGGGGTGGGCTTGGTCTTCATGGTGACTCCAACGAAAAGGGTGGGGTGCTGCGGAAGGGGGCTCAGCGGGTCAGAAGGGGCGGCGCTCAGCCGGGCAGGAGCGCCACGTAGCCGCGCAGGTCGGCGGGGGAGAGGGCCTTGGCCTGGGCCGGGGTGAAGCCGAGGTGCTTCACCACCTGGGCGCGCAGGGACTTCGCCTCCTCTTCGGGAAGCTCCTCCTCGTCCTCCTGCTCGTCCTCGGCCGGGGGCTCCTCCCCGTCCTCCTGCTCGTCCTCGGCCGGGGGCTCCTCCCCGTCCTCCTGCTCGTCCTCGGCCGGGGGCTCCTCGTCGGACTTCGGCTCCTCCTCCGGGGTGTTCTCGGAGAGGGCCTGCTCATCCTCCTCGCCGCCGTCGCGCTCCTCCTCTTCGGGGGATGCCTCGGCGCCGTCGCGCTCCTCTTCCTCTGGAGCCTCGCGCTCTTCCTCGGGCTGCTCCTGCTCTTCCTCCTCGAGGCTTTCCTCTTCCTCGTCGGGCAGCAGCTTGTGCAGCTTTTTCACCTCGGCCCTCAGCTCCTCGAGGGCGCCCTCCACCTTCGCGCGGAAGGCAAGGCCTGCGGTCCGGTACTGCTTCTCCTCGTCCTCGTCCACCGCCTCGGCGGAGCGCAGGCGCACCGCGTCCTGGTTCCCGGCGATGTTCACGATGCTGACCTCCAGCACCTCCACCAGCGGGAAGTCGTAGCCGCCGTCCTTGTTCGGCACCGGCTCCGTCTCACAGGGCACGAAGCGGATGGAACACTGGTCCAGGGTGCCCGCCTTCACCTTCGCGGCCACCATTTTCGAGGTGTCGCAGGCCTCGTCGAAGACGGGCCCCATCACCCACTCGCCCGCCTCGCGGAAGCATCGCGCGAAGCCGATGGCCGGGCTCCACGAGTCGTGGTTCCACAGCAGCGGGACGCGGAACTCCTCGCCCTTCGCCTTGATGGCGAGCACCCTGTCCTTGTGGCGGTCCAGGTTGGTGGACGTGATTCGGAACACCGGGCCCGTGGTGCCTTCGGTGGGCTTCGACTCCAGCAGCTTGCGGAAGCTTTTCATGCCCTGGAGAAGGGGCGGCTACAAGCGTCCCTCCTCGCCCGTTCTGTCCCTGGGCGGCTCCGGCGTGGCGTTGGCGGCGGCGCTCGAGGTGTTGTTGCCGCCCCCGCCCTGGCCCGGAAGCGGCGCGGGACGCTTGCCCTCCAGCTCGGGTAGGGGCTCGTAGCCCGCGAAGGCCCGCGCCTCGTTGAACTCGAAGGCCTCGGTGATGGGCGTTGTCATGGCCCTGAATACCCGCTCGAACTCCTGGGGCCGCGGGTCCTCGTAGTCGAGAATCACGTCCGCATCGATGAGCGGCACCAGGCGGTGTTGGAACCAGGCAAGCAGGAACTCCAGCCGGGGCGCCACCGCGTACTCGGCCAGGTGGTACTTGGCCGCTTCGGACGTGCTGCGGTTGCTGCTGGTGGTATCGCCGAGCAGCTCGGGCGGGACGTTGTAGACGTGGCGCACGTAGGAGCGCAGGGACTTCGCCAACTCGTCGGCCTGCAGCTCGCGGTAGTTGATGGCCACCTGGGCCAGCGTCACCCCGCCGGGGGTGAACCACACCTTGCCCGCGTTCTCCGGCCCGCGGAACTCCTCCTTGAAGCGCTTCTCCAGGTCGTCAGCGGCCTCCTGCCGCTCGAAGTCCTCGTGCTTCGAGTCGAGCCCCACCACGGCGTGCGGCAGGCCCCCGCGCTCGAAGGTGCCCTTGGTGGCCTTGTCGATGGCCTCCATGGTGTCGAGTTGGTCGCCGAGCGCGGTGCCGCGCCCGACACCGCGGCCGAGGGGGTTCTCCGGGTCGAGGTGCTTGGGCCACAGCATGTGCTCGGCGGGCACGTACCCGGAGAATTGTCCGTAGGAGAGGGCGAAGTAGGGGCGGCCGGGCTGGGGCGTCATGTGGACGCAGTGCGGAGGCACCGGCTCCCAGCCCACGGGCCGCCCGTCCTGGCCCAGGCGCAGCCAGAGGAACGTCTCGCCCACCAGGTCCAGGTGAACCTGAAGCAGCTTGCGCAGCTCGCGGCCGGGGTACTCGGGGTGGGGTGACTCCAGCAGGCGCAGAACTTCGTGCTCGGGGAGTTCCACCAGTTCACCGGCCTGGGTGGCCTCCTCCAGCGCCTTGCGTCGCTCGTGTCTCGCGGAGGACTTCCACCGCACGTCGTACCGCTTCACGCCCCCGAAGCCCACGCGCTTGTAGGCTTTCCACGTGGGCGTCGCGACCGCGTCCGCCACAGTGTCTACGATGGCGCGCAGCCACCCGTTTTCTCGGTAGGCGATGAGCACCTCTCGGCTGCCCCGGCGCGGGCCAAAGCTGAAGATGGGGATGGCGTGGATAATGGGGCCCCGGGTGGTGGGCAGCATGCCCAGGGCTTTCATCGCGCGGCGGAGTAGAGACGTCATGCCCTGAAGAAGGGGCGGATGCGTCTTAACTTGCACGTCACGCGCTGCCTGTGACGGCGAATAGGTGCTCAGTAATCTAGCGCCTGTTCGCCCTCTCGAACCTAGTCAAGTCCAAGACTGCTCGCCTGATGGAGCGATAGTCGTCGAGCGGGACTTCCACGAAGTCTGTTTCGTGTTTCGATTCTGCTATATCAAAAAGCCCTCTGGGGGCTTTGGATGTGTTCCGCAGGTCGACATAGCAGCCGTAGTCGATTGCATAGGTGTTGAATCGCACCCCTGGATGTTCTGCCCCAGAGACGCCTCTCTTGATTACGTGAAGTACTCGCGCATCGAAGAGTGCCCCCACCAGCTTGCTTCCGATATCTTTCCCTTGTTCAAGCAAGAATGCTCGGGCTTGTCGCGTCTTGATGACGTCGTCGACGATCCAGTGGAGCAGCGCCTTTGCTTCTGTGGCAATAGCTGACTCTTTGTCGCGAAGATACCATGCCCGGGAGGCTTTTGTGATGTCTTCCATGGATATGGAGGCATCGTTGGCCTTTTGAGCGGCGACGGATGCGACGTTAATTGCGTCGCGTGGAACGCCCTCTGCGGCCCGCACTAGCTCGAAAAAGGCCTTGCGCTGGGTGAATGCGCTTGCAATGAAATCTGCCGATGATGCAATGCTCTGTGTGGGTATTCCGTCTTCTTGTGCAGTTGTTATGAGGTGTTTGTAAAACATCTCCTGAAAAAAAGATTCGGCCTTGGTGTTGTCGTTGCCAAACACCATGTAGTCGTCAAGGTCGAGATCGGCTGATGCATCTGCGCCGAGTTCGATTCCTATGTAGTCGCCTGTGTTGGTTTGCTCTTGAAACCTAGACCTGTATTCAATTGCTCCGATCTTTACAATTATCCCAGGAACAGGGAAGAGGGCGCGCCTGATTAGGTCTGCGAGAAGTGGTTGTAGCTCTAGCGGAATGGTGCTCCACTCATCCAAGATGAGCCAAAGTCGCTTCTTGGGAAGATTCGCGACGACTCTCTCCATGAGCCGTGCAACAGCTCCGAAGTGGACTCTGTGTCTTGGTGTGCCGGCCTCCTTGATGCGTATTTGTTCTTCCTGAGAGGCCTGTACGGATGACTCGATGCTCGCTTCAACCTTCGGGCCCTTGTTGAAGCCAAGAGTTCCTGTTGACCGGGCAGTCGCACCGACCGTCCCTTTTGTAGAGCTTTCGAGTTCGATGGAGCCTCCGACGACGCGCACGGACGTAAGCTCATCGGCCAGTAGATCCAGCGTGGGCAGGAGGTCGGGTGAGCCTCGTTCGAGACCAAAATCGACTAGCTTGTCTTGAACTGCGCTGAGTGTGTCGATGAGGAGTCGGGTTCCTCTTTCTGGCAATGGAGTGGCTGAGTCACCGTAGATGCCGCCGCTTGAGCCAATTGTTCGAAGGTCGACAAATATTGCGATGTCGCCATTTGATTTTAGATTTTCTGCGAGATACTTTAGTGCATGTGTTTTTCCTGTTCCTCGTCGCCCATAGAGGACTTGGTTGTCACGCGACGAGAGGATCGAGAACAGGGGGCCGATGTCGACGAATGTTTTGACGAGCACCTCGGGCGACTGTGTCTCCGCTCGCTTGGCTATGCGCATCAGTGATTGATTGATGTGGGTGGTCGGCATGTTGCTAGTTTGCTCAGGTGTGTTCAGCGGCGTCAAGACGTGTGGTTGGCTCGGTCTGGCCTATGTGGATCTAGGGTTTAGTCGTCGCTGTCTTCGGAACTTGCATTTGCTGCGCCAGCCCGCTCGGCCGCGCCCTCGTTCTTCCTGCGCTTGACGACGTACTTGAAGATGGGCCAGCAGAGGGCATCCACCCGGTCATCGCGCGCGTGGCCGCCCTCCTGGCCGGTGAACTTCGCCAGTTGCTCCTCGAGCTGCTTGTGGCGCCCCACCATGTGGACGAGGCCTGCCTCCGCAAGCATGGACACGGGGGCGGCCCGCTCGGCCTTCGACTGCCGGGCCCGCTCCGTCTTCACTGTCACCTTCGCGACGCCCCGGATGGTGTGCTTCACCATGCTGCCGCCCGTGTTTGTCTCGGCGAAAATCCACGCGCGCGCCCGCCCGCGGCTGTCCTTCTTGGCGAAGGGCTCCCACGCGCGCAGGGCTTCCACTGCCGTCTTCGCCCACTTGCTGGGCTCGGGACTTCGGCAGGAGAGGTCGGCCAGCACGTAGACGTGGTCCAGGCCGTCGCTCTCCTGGCGCACGCCCACGGCGACGATGCCGTGCATGTCCGCGTTCTTCTTCTCCCCGGTGGCCGGGTCCACGCTGATGACGATGAAGTCGAACTCCTTCGGGCGCTTCTTCGGGTCGATGCGCGGAGTCTCCCAGTCCACCTTCCGGAAGAGGGCCGGGTCCAAGTCAAAGGCGAGCTCGCCCAGAAACTCGCGCCGGCCCACGGTCGAGCTGGCGGCCCGTCGCGCCTGGCGGATGTAGGCCGCGTCCAAGTTGGCAGCGTTGTCGAAGGTGGAGGAGCGCGACAGCACCAGGCCCTCCCTGTCCTTGAGGATGGTGCGGAAGAGCTGCGTGGGTGCCGGCGTCGTCGTAATCACCTTGCGGCTGGAGAGGCCCAGCTGGCGCATCCGCTGGGAGGTGCCGCGACCGACGCGGCAGCACTCCTCGAAGACGCCCTCCGGGTCCTTCTCCCAGGCCACGATTTCGTCCAGCCACTCGAAGGTGTAGCCGTAGCCCCTAAACTTGTTGGCCTTCGCGGCAGGGAGGTAGTCGGCGACCACCCCGTTTGGCCAGACCAACTGCTTCTTCGACTTGAAGTGTTCCGGCCGGAACCAGGGTTGCGACAGCGTGAGGATGCCGGACGGGCCCTCAAGCTGGTTCTTCTGAATCTCGGTGTAGGTCGGCCCGACGATGAGGATTCGGGCGCCCGGGTCCTGCCGGGCCTCGCGGATGACGGAGGCCGCGCCGCCGTGCGTCTTCCCCGTGCCGCGCCCTCCAAGAAACAGCCAGACGCGCCAGCGGGCCAGGGATTCGTCCACTAGGTCCGGGGTCTGCTGTACCGGCCGCAGCGAGAAGTCTGGCTCGTAGTGGAGAGTGAGCAGCTCCTGGGGCGTCAGCTGGAGGCGTTCGGCAAAGCCCTCGACGGTGCCGAAGCGCTCGCGCAGCTTGAGGGCCAGCCGGTCCAGCTTCGAGTACCGGCCGTGCGTCTCGGGGCGGAGAATGGGGAGCCCTTCGAGCAGGTCCCCGCTCTCGGTGACGGCCTCACTCTTCATCGTCCTCTTCCTCATCCTGCCCCGCGGTGGCCGCGTCGGCGTCAGGGGACTCCGCGCGCGAGGCCTCCGCGAGGAAGCGCTCCAGCTTCTCGACGAGGGCGCGCTGGGCGTCCTCCGGCTTCACCAACTCGAAGGGGCCCTGCGCGTCACCCACCGCCGTCGTGCGCTCGCGCTCGGTGCGGAACTCGCGGTCGGCGACGCCCAGGCGCCAGCGCAGCACCTTGTCGTTCATCGACTTGTCGCGGATGGCCTCCTCCACCGCACGGACGAGGTCCATCTGGTACTCGGCCTCCGCCTTCTCCACGTCCTGCACCAACTCCGTGTAGCGGCTGCGCTTGCCGGCCTCGATGGCGTCACGCCCGCGGCGCAGCCAGTTCTCCAGGTGCTTCGCACTGGTGCCCGCGATGGAGGCCGCGATGCGGCGGGTGGCGCCCTTGCGAATCTGGGCTACCACCTCCGTCTGGATGGCATACGTCAGCGAGGTGGCCGGCCCGGAGAACTTCGCGGGCCGGCCACGCTTGCGCTTCGGCGGCTTGCCGAGGGGCTTGTCTGGGTCGTAGCCGCGCGCGTGAGACATGCCCCTTAGAAGGGGCGGCTACTCGGCGCCGCAGGCGAGCTGCTTCGCGCGCTCGACGAGGGCCACCAGGCACCCGGCGGCTTTCTCCTGGTGCTCACCAGGCACCCGTGTTCCAGCCATGCCTAGGGTGGTGAGCGCGCCCGCGGTGCGCGGCGAACCGGTGGCGAAGAGTGCGATGCCACTGCCCTCGGCCTGGGACCGGAAGTCGCTGTGGCCTCTCAGCAGGTGCGCGGTGGTCCGAAGCGTGGCGTGGCCCTCGGCCGACGAGGAGGGGGATGCGTACTGCGACGCGGAGGTGGTGTTGGTCATGCCCCCGTAGAAGGGGCGCCAGTGGCCCGCCACGCCACGCGAGCGCGAGGAGCGCCGGGCCTCAGGTGCAGAGTTGAAGCGTGCGCCAGCGGCCCGCCAGGAACTCGAGGGGCCCAGAAAAATGGGGGGTCTGCCCTCAGTTCTCCCTCGGAAAAATCGCGAGAAATTCCGCAGCGCCGGATTGTACCGCGCCGAGCAATCACGTTTTGGGCCCACCTCCCCGGTTTCCCACCCCGGGGGTGCCCGTAGGTGCGTTCAGTCACACTGTATTTTCAGGCATATCCTACAGTGTGCGGGTCGGTGCTCCCCTGGCGACCGGGGCGGCGGCATCGGGCGCGGTGCTACGGTCTCCGCATGAGCGACACGACCGACGTCTTTCAGCGGCTCCAGGTGGCCTTCATGGAGACCGGCACGAGGCTGGCGGAGGTCCGCGAGCGGGAGTGGACTCGCATGAAGCCCGCTTTCACGCAGTTGGCTGCTTGGGGCGTGCGTGCCGAGGCTGCCCTGCGTGCGGCGCCTGGTCCCGTGGACCGCGAACGCCCGGCGGGCTCGGACTCGTAGGGCGCAGGGTATCGGCGGCGAGCACGCCCCTTTTCGCGGGCATGACCGTCTTTCTCTCCGTCGTCGCCCTTGCCCTCGCAGTGGCCCTCCTCGTCGTCTACCGCCAGCTCCAGGATGCCGACTTCTGGCGCGCTCACTGGCGCCGCCGGTACGGCGAACTGGATGCGGAGTTGAGCGCGGCCCTGTCGGAGAGGCAGGACTTCAGGGCCAACGTGGAGCACGCGCTCCGCGTCCTGTGGCGCCGCTTCGAGGTCGTGACGCCAGCGGATGGGGCGGCGGTGGCCGTGCTCCGGGCCGCCTTCCCCTCGTTGCCGACACCGCCGGGCCCGCGTGTTCAGGAGGCATCGCCGAGCGCCGGCAGTTCCAACTCCTTCGCTCTCTGCCCGTGGTGCGAAGACCCGTCCTGTGTGGCCCCGCGCCAGTGCGAGGACTACTTCGGCGCGGATGCTCCGTGATCGCTCATCGGTACATGGCTGTACGACTCACGGAGAAAAACAGCTCAAATTGGCAGATAAATCAGAGGCCAATAGCTTGTGGCTGGTCGATGCGTCATCACGCACCGACTGACCACCCACAAGGAGGGGGCCCATGAGGACTTACCTCATAACGTACGACTTGCAGCATTCGCACACCGCGGTGAAGCAACATCTGCTGAAGAAGGGTTTCTATGAGGCGATAAGACTTCCAGACGGCACGACTCTAGAATTGCCGAATACAACTCTGTTGGTCGAGGCGGACTCAGCCAAGGCAGCCGGGGAACTATTCCTGAAGGAAACGAGGGCTGCGACGCTCAGTATAGGCTCCAATGTTCAGCGGTACCTCGTGACGGCGTCGACGGCCGATTGTAGTGGCGGGTAGGGGGCTCATTCGCGCTTGAATTCGTTCAGGCGGGCCGAGTTCCGCCGGTGGCGTGAATCGCGTACGCCACCGGCCACTGGCGCTCCGGTCTGCTCCCGCCTATCCGCAGCAGTCGTCTCCGAGGAAGGACGCCCCTTTTCGGGGGCATGACCTCCCCGCCCCCCCAATCCGAATC